>JACOYI010000001.1 GCA_016181935.1 Candidatus Niyogiibacteriota bacterium
CATGGCCGTTAAATCAGTGGCTTCCTCGCTGTATTGCAAGGGATGCTGGATCGCACGAAGGATGATATGCGCGAGTTCGTGCGCCATTAGCGCTACGAGACATTCAAAAGGGAAGGGAAAGAACGGAGATTTTTTGTTGATACAGACGAGTATGCACGCTTGAGCAAATGCGGAGTCATCATAGGAGGGAAGTGATCGAGGAATATGAACCCATGCCCCCTTAGTTTTTGAAAACTCAGGCGGATATTCCTCCTCGATCAGTTGAACTTTGCAATGAAGGCGCATGGTTCGCTGGATCTCGGCAAGCATGCCCGCGTAATCTTTTGCATCAAACAAGCAGCGCAATTCCGTTGGTTCAACGGGCGCGCGAACGCCCCCTAATGCAGGCACGAGCTGGCGAATGTAATCTTTGACGAGATCCGGTCGGAACGCGGTATCCATTCAATCCTCCGCATAAAAGTCAAAGAACGAGCGTGTTTAAAAGAAGAATAACACGCTATCTATTTTTTGTCAATTCGGCGGCGTTATCTCTTTTTATTCCGGTGCACCCACCAGCCGTCCTTTTTGTTGCCGAACCACCAGCGGTCGGAATCGGTTTTCATCACCGCTTTCGCGATCATTTTTCCTTCGCGCGTTTGCAGGCGCTTGAGCAAACTCGGTATCCAGGTTTTGGCTTTCGTGTTGCCGATGTCCCATTGTTCTTTGAGCGAAAGCAGGAACTCGATGGAATCCGCGTCTTTCGTGAGAAGCGATTCTTTGCTTTTGCGCTCCTCATATTCGTCAATCAGCTTTTTGAGTTCCTTGCCGAAGGGCAGGGAGTTCGCAAGATCCGCGTGCGCCTTTTCTTCCAAGCGCTCGGTGTATTTTTGGTGAACATAATTCAGGTCGGAGATCCGCGATTCCGAAATGTCGTGAAAAAGGCACATTTGCACGACTTTGCCGATATCGACATCGCCGGCAAGATGTGCGAGGCAGTAGCCAATGTAAGAGGTGCGGTTCATATGCTCGGCCACGCTTTGCTTGCCCGAGCCCAGAAAAAAGAAGCCGCTCCGCGGGGTCCGGGCCAAGATCCCGACCTCGTAGAGGAAATTAACGACGCGAATATCTTTTTTCATGCGATTATCTCTTTTAACAACTCCGGAAACTCCTCGGTTCCCATATCGTCCAATGTATAGTGGCCCCTTCCTTTCAGTTCGATGATTTTCCCGCCGAGCGCGTCATGGAATATCTTCAAACTCCGCTTGCCGTCATCCTCTTCATCGTCGGCCGCGAACAGGATGATTTCTTTTACGCGCGAGCGGATGGTTTCGTCAATGGGGTATTCGGCGAACGCTTTTCTGAACGGGTCGGGCGTGTCCGAGATCTTCCACGGCGCGACAAGGATGAGCTTCGCGATCCTTTGTTTTGAATCCCCGAGCCAGCGCACCAAAAAGGCGCACCCGCAACTATGTCCGACCAGAATATCATCCTCCGAAACCGGATATTTTTCGAATTCTTTTCTGAATGCGTCGTAGTCCGGCGCCCACGGGTTTGGCATCATCGGCATGCGGACGGAAATGGCGCGTTCTGTGAGTTTCCGCGCGATCCACGGCATCCAGTGTTTGTCATAGGTGCGTGTTTCCGGCTTCATCGCCCTTTCTTTGTTGGACGGGCAGCCGTGGATGGTGATAACGGTTTTCATGATTGGGTGCCTAGAGGGATTCGAACCCTCGCTGATTCCTCCACAGGGAACCGTGCTAGCCATTACACCATAGGCACCATGCGCTTCGGTAGTATACCGAGGATACGCTCATTTTACAAGAAAAAACCCCGCTTGTGGACGGGGGTTGTTGTTTTTATACTGGGAAAACGATCTTTCCGCTTCCGATATCTTTGATTTGGCGCACAATGCCTTTCCCCACCCAAAATTCAACCGCATCCGGCGCGGCGCCCCTGAAGAGAAGAAATTGTTCTCTGGTAAGGCTTTGGAAGACGTCAAAGTCCTCTCTCAAAACGATCGTATTTCCTTCCAAATCGTACCGTTTTAAGAATTGGTGAAAGAAAACAGCTCCTCCGGGGCTGACGCCGCTCTGTGTTTTGTGCAACGGAACGCTGAAGGTTATTTCCAGTCCTTGGTATTGGGATGCGGGCATACAAATCTCCTCGATTTGTTGGGGGGTTTGCGCTAGAGGGGTTTCAGTTTGCAGAAGAAGTGGGGCATCGGGTCGCCGGCGCCTTCGGTGATTTGGAAGCCGCGGAGGCGCTCTTTGCGTTCGTTGATTTTTGCGAGCGCTTCTACGACATAGTCGAAATGGCTTTGCTCGTAAACGCGCCGCGGGATCGCGAGGCGAACAAGCTCGCGCTGGGCGTTTTTGCCGAACATAAGCGAACCGATTTCCACAGAACGGACGCCGCCTTGGCGATACAACTCGACAACGAGCGCATGGCCCGGAAATTCCTTTGCCGGAATATGCGGCAGAAATGCGGCCGCATCCACATAGACCGCATGCCCTCCGAGAGGTGAGATCAGCGGAATGCCGATTTCCGTCAATCGCTCGTGAAGATAACGGACTTGGCCCGCGCGATGGCGCAGATACCGAAGATCGACCACCTCGCAAAGACCCTGCGCGATGATTTCCATGTCTTTGCCGGAGATGCCGCCGTAGCCGCCCTTTCCTCGGATGTTCAAGCCTTCGTAGAGGATGCTCAAGGCGTTCATTGTCCCGACCCACGGTGCCGTGCTCGAGGTGGCGATACAGCCGCCCATGTGGGCAAGGCCGTCCTTTTTTGCGCTCATAGAAATGAGATCAGCGTAGGCGCAGATTTTTCTGACGATTCCGGCAATGGAAACCCGGCCCTTAAGCTCGTAGCGCTGGATGAAGTACGCGTTTTCCACGATGCGACAGGCGTCAATCATAAGGAGCGCGCGCGAATGTTCTTTCACGATGCGCGCGGCCGCGACAATATTTTTGAGCGATGCCGGTTGTCCGCCGCCCGAATTGTTGGTGAGAGTGAGGACAACCAATTTCACGCGGTCGCCGTAACGCGCAAGTTCGAACGCCAACTGATCAAGCGCAACATCACCTTTGAATAGGTGGCCGCTGAACGGGTCTTCCGGATCTCGAATGATATCATTAATTTTAGTATTCCACAGGGATGCCGGATGCCACGGAAGATCGACGCAGTGAGCGCCGCGATGTTCGAAATTCGCGCGCGTGGTATCGAACAGCGTATTCGAAAGCACGACGTCGTCTTTTTGCAGAAACGTTTCCGCAATGATCTTTTCCGCGCCCCGCCCCTGATGGGTCAGGATGATCGTTTGGCGTCCGGTAAAATCCTCGAGCCTTTCGTAGAGCCGTTCGCCGCTCACCGAGCCCGCGTAGGATTCGTCGCCCGCCACCATGCGCGACAACTGTTTTTTGCTCAATGCTCCGGTTCCGGAATCCGTCATGAAATCGACCACGACTTTCCTTGCGGGAACGTTGAAGGGATTGTAATGCGCGAGCTTAAGCTGTCGCTCTGCCTCGCGCAGTGAGACGTTCGGGATCGGGTCTATGACCCAATTCTTGTACGGCGTAAATGGGTAGGTTGCCATCGCTGTTTCCTTTTTCAAAAAAACAAAATCGCGTTGATTATACAACGCAATGGGGATTAGTCAACAATAGTGCGGCCGAGAGGATTTGAACCTCCAAGGGGTTGCCCCCACTAGCCCCTCAAGCTAGCGCGTCTGCCAGTTTCGCCACGGCCGCAGATTTCTTCAGTTTACTCCGCTTTCCCGCTTTTTTCAGCCGGTTCTTTTTCCGTTTCCGTCGCGAACATCGTTTCCTCCATGTGCTGGAGGTTTTTCATTTTTTTGCGCATTTCGCGCGCCGCTTTGTCGCGGATGTAATAGAGTTTTGCGCGGCGCATGTGTGAGCGCGAGACAAGTTCGATCTTTTCGATGGTGGGGGAATAAAGCGGGAAAATGCGCTCAACGCCGATGCCTTGCGTTACTTTGCGGACCGTGAACGTGGCACCCGCCTCCCTCCCGTGTTTACGTGCAATGACCAGCCCCTCGAATGCCTGCAGGCGGCTTTTGGCTGCGCCTGGTTTAGCGGCGTCTGTTTCGGTCACGCGTTGCCACACCCGCATGGTATCGCCGGGGCGGATGTCGAGTTTTTTGCGCTCCTCGATAGTGACGGGTGAGAACGGAATGGCGACGGTCATTGTTGTTATTTGTAGCACGAAGCACGCCGCTTTGCAAGCGAGCGTAGGCGAACATGTAGTTAAGGAGCGGCGGCGATTGAAGAATGAAGATTCTGAAATACTGAGACTAGCAGGTCGAATGTACGAAATACTGAGCGTAGCAACGCGAACGTAAAAAAAGCCCCCAAGGCGAGGGCGGGTTTTTGCGGTCAGGCGCCGGAGCGGCTTTCCATGGTTTCGAAATCCTGAAAGATCGAGAGGAGTTCTTCGGATGAGAATGCCGGCCAGTGGGTGGCTGTGAATTTAACAATGGTGTTTTTGTCGAGCGCCGAAACTTCCATGCCGGACAAATGTCCCATGCCGCGGTTGGCGAACTCCTCGCCCGTGCGGATCAGGAGATCGGCATTCAGGCCGCGCATGACGCCGTCATGCGCCAGTAAAAATGTCAGCATCCGGTCGCGATGGGATTCGGTCAACCGGACGACATTCTCGATTTCGCGCTGTGTCGCCGGCGGGAAGACCTCGGTCCAGAAGCCGATCGCGCGTACGCACACGTCGTATTCCGTGAGAAGCGTTGAGGCCGCAAGTTTCCTGAAATACTCCTCGAAGATCCTGTAGAGCGCGTTCAGTTCCACAGAATCGCGATTTCTGACGTTGTCGAGCGATAATCCCCAGAGAACCAGATGGTGAACGCCGTAGTGAAGCGCCGCCGTTGCGATAGGTTCGACATTGAGAGCCCCCTTTTCGTGGCCCGATATTTGTAAACGTGCATTTTGTTTTTTCCAACGGCGGTTGCCGTCAAGGATGATGACGACCGTTTGTGCCTTTTGCATGGCGCCCTCCTTTTTGATTTTAATCTGGCGCAAGCGTAGCATGTTTTTGAAAAAACGCAAGAAAAAGAGAAGCCCCGCCGATCGTCGGTGACGAAGGGCGGGGCGAAGCTTGTGTTGCGTCGTCGGAAAGAACAACATCTACACCTACACGAATCCAGAGAGCGAGGCCATGTGCCTCCGTGGAAGTGCGCGCTGTCAGCGGGCGACCTGTGTCGCCGGCGGCAAGCGCACGAACGTTGAGGAAAACCCTCGGGATGGCGCATCGGTAACGAGCGCGGTCGGCGGTGCGTCTGCAGTACGCGCTCCGCCCAGCACCGGGTATCTTCCCGAGAAACCGTGCTCTGCAATGTCGGCGGGGCGGCGGAGAGTTCGCGAGCGAGTTTTGCGACCTTTTCGGCGCCTGTTTTTAGCCGGCAAAGACCGAGCGCCATCCGTTGGAATCCCGTCAGCCGTATGGCTGAAGGGTGGCGCAAAATCGCAGAGTTTATCGGGCGTGTGGCCTGGAGCCCCTGAGAGCTCTTTTCAGGCCGGATGCCTCGTACTCCGTGAAATCGCGTGGCGCTCCTAACTTCCCCCCCCCAGGAGCAACGGGGCGCGCGTGGTGACCCGGCGCTATGCCGAGAACGCGCGGACAGGGTTATGGCTTGGTCCGTCCTGGCAGAACGGGCGTCGCCAGTAGCCGGTAGCAAGTCGAATCCGCTTGCGCAGGATATCTTGCTGCCGGTGCTCGCCGAGCCTGGGCCGATTAGGCCCGGTGCAGACGGTGGCGGAAGGCGCCGGCGGACGTGGCGATCACGCCGTCGTTCAGGATCAGCCCGGTGCTCATGGTTTCGTAATTGCGCGCGAAGGCCGAGGGCCCGTAGCGGGAGTGCTTCATGGTGTTCTCCTCTGGAGAGGTGTGAAGGTACTGTTTGGAAATGCCAGCATCGGAGAGGCAAAATGCCATTCCAAAGCCAGCTAACGGGTAGTATAGCAAGTGTGCTGAGAATGTCAACAGGGGTTGTGTCAAGGGTTGAATTTGATAGGATAAAGGAACTTTTGGCCCTGTCGTCTAGCCCGGCTTAGGACACGAGCTTTTCAAGCTCGGTACACGGGTTCAAATCCCGTCGGGGCCGCTGTATACTTTCTGTATGAAAAAATACACGGTCGGATTCATTTTCAATCAGGCGCTCGATAGGGTGTTGCTCATCCACAAAAATCGTCCCGAATGGCAAAAGGGGAAATTGAACGGGGTCGGCGGGCATATCGAGCCGGACGAGGAAAGCGCCGATTGTATGATGCGGGAGGTGTTTGAAGAAACGGGGCTCCAAACGAAAAAAGAGGATTGGGTGGCGGTCGGCGCGATGCAGGGCGCGGATTGGGTCGTGGATGTGTACGGATTGCGCTACGGCGGCGAACTCGGCGATGCCGCGACCAAAACCGACGAACACGTGGAATGGCATCCGGTTCATCCGCTTCCCGCGCACACGCTCTCGAACATCCCGTGGCTCGTGCATTTATCGCTCGACAAAATGCAGAACAATCAGTTCCACCGGTGCGATATTCACTATAAATCATAGGCGGCAACATGCGTTCGCCCGCCGTCGCACTCGCCATCGTTCTTGGATTTACGGCGGGCATCGGGTTGCGGTCGTTCGCCGCATTCTCTTTTTGGCTTGTCGCCGCGCTTGTCGCTCTTGGATTTTTTCTACTTATCATATATGCGGCGCGGAAAGCTCCGGTATTCGCGCTTGCCGCACTTGTTCTTATTGCGTCTGCGCTCGGTATTCTCCGATATGACTGGAAAGACGCGGCAAGCCGTTCCGCCGATTTGGATGCGGCGGTTGGCCGTACTATCGCGCTCCGCGGGGTCATCGCGCAAGAACCAGATGAGCGTGAACGCGCAACACGCCTTGTCATTCTAGCGCGGGAACTCGACGGCCGTGCGATCGGATCGGGACTCGTATTGGCGACCGTCGGCCGGTTTCCGGAATTTTCCTACGGCGATATCGTGGAGCTTCGCGGTATCGTAAAAACGCCGGAAAATTTCGACCGCGATTTTGACTATCGCGCCTATCTCGCAAAAGACGGTATTTTGTGGGAGTTCTACTTTCCTGAAATTCAAAAGATCGGCAAGGCGAACGACGCATGGATACGATTCCGCCGCGCGCTGTTTGCGGTCAAGCGCGCCTATCTCGACCGGCTGGGCGAGCTGATGCCGGAACCCAACGCATCGCTGGTTGGCGGATTGACCGTGGGCGCGCGCAAAGCGATGCCGGAAGACGTTTTGGATGATTTTCGCGCTGCGGGAGTGCTGCATATCGTGGTGCTTTCCGGATACAACATGACGCTTATCGCGCGTATGATCGCAAAAATTGCGCCGTCCTTTATTCCGTATGCGTTTCGCTTGAGCGTGGGTCTTGCGGGTATTGCGGTATTTGCATTGATGGCCGGAGCGTCGGCAACGGTGGTGCGCGCGTCCTTAATGGCGGCGATCCTCTACGTTGCCGGGATTTCCGGACGCGTGTATCAGGCGAAAATCGCGCTCGTTGCGGCCGGCATTTTAATGCTCGCGTTCAATCCGAAATTATTGCGGTTCGATCTGTCATTCCAGTTGTCGTTTCTTGCGACCGCAGGGCTTTTGTGGCTTGCGCCAACGATCGAATTTCTCATGCGGTGGTTCCCGAAATTCTTGGGCCGTGAATATGCCGTCACGACGATCGCGGCGCAAATCGCCGTTACGCCTCTCCTGTTATATTCGATGGGAACGATCTCGCTCTCTGCGCTTCCCGCGAATATCCTTATCCTTTTGGCGGTGCCGCCGACCATGGCCATGGGCGCCATGATCGGGCTTTTCGCCATGGTCCATGCATGGGCCGCGATGCCTTTCGCATGGATCGCCTATCTGTTGACGCATTATGAATTATGGATAGCGCGCGTATTTGCCGCCGTTCCGTTCGCAGAGGTCGCTTTTCCGGATATTTCGATCATCGTGCTTTGGGTGATGTATATCGGGATCGGCGCGTGGCTCGTATGGCCCCTGGGATTGAAAAAATCCGAAAACGTGGTAAAAGAAAATGAACGCAGTCCTTTGCCAACGGAGGCGATGTGAAAAAAATTGCGCCGATTCGCATAACCATTCTTCTGGGTTTGGCGGCGCTCTTGCCGCTCTACATTTTATGGATGCTGATCTCGTGGTCGTTCACACAAATTCCATTCATTGCTGTTTTTCAGGAAATATTCGGTCTTACATTTTGGCAGGCGGTAGTGCCGGTTTTTCTTTTTGACATCCTGCTTTGTTACATGATCGGCCTCCTCGTGCAAAGTTCGTACGGCCATCGGGTGCGGGAATGGCTGGAGCATCAACTGAAAAAAATCCCCGGGTTTTCATTGCTTCTTGCGATTGCCGAACGGTTGCTTGACAAGCGGAAAAAAGTATTTGGCGCAGAATCCGCAATGAAGGTCGTTGCATTTTCGGGTCCGTGGGGATGCGGCGGATGGGCGATCGGATTTGTAACGCGCGAAGGAAAACGGTGGAGCTCGGTCGCGATCCCGACGAGCCCGGTGCCCGCAACCGGCTTTACCCAGACAATGAACAACGACGATTTGATCGGACTTAGCATGACGGTGATGGAGGCCGTTCAATATGTTTTGACCTTTGGAACAAATATCGATCCGGACCGGATCGGCGATGAGATCGCCCTGCACCAACCCGTTCGGCTTTCGGCGCTTATTCCTGCGAATTGACATTGCTTATCCGCCTTCGGGCGGATTTTCTTTTTGGGGTTGACATTTATTCAGCCGCGCCTATCCTTACAATAGATTTCAAAATAACGCTTCTTAGACGAAGTCCCAGAAAGGAAAGGGCAACCCGACTCCGGATAGCTAGAAACTGGATAGCTAGATACTGGAAAATCTCCAGCCTCCAGTTTCCAGCTTCTAGTTTCCAGAGTTCGGCCATTCTATCCCTACGGATAGTTTTTGGATTTTGCCAAAACCTTTATGGGATTTTTGTTTTTGAGGCGGTTCATTGAAAAGGAGCTTCCTATGTTCGCATGGAAAAAGAAACCGCCGGATTTGCGGGTGGTCGCAGGCGGCGATTCCGCGCATCTATTGCCGAAACTCGATGAAGTGACCGAGCGGGCATTGAAAAAAGATCGGGAGCTCATCGTAAAGTTCATCTCGGACATGAAACAGATGATCTTCGGCGTGCGACAGGCATTCGGCATCCGTGTTGCGGTGAACACGTGGTTCTCCCGTACGCAGGTTGAGCTGGAAGGCGCACATGTGGCCTCTGTGCTTTTCATCGGCTACGCCGGTTCCGGTAAGACGGCGTTGGCGGATGCGCTTGCCCGTAAGTTCGCCGATGGCGGGCGCGAGCTTTACAACAAAATTGTGGGGCTGGACGACATCATGCCGAGCCAACTGTTCGGGTGGCGGGAGCTTGTGAAGGGCGAGGACGGGAAGTGGAACGAAGAGTATCGCGAAGGATTCATCGTGCCCGACCGCCCCCTGCTGACCATTGATGAATTTCCGCGCTTGGGGCATGCGGCGCAAAACGGCGCCGCATCCATTCTCTCCGACGGCGAAATCGCCATTGGTTCTTTCAGGAAGCGGATCGCGCGAGCGTATGAGCTCCTGATCGCGATGCTGTCCGCAAATCCGCCCGGTGCCACCGGTACGCACACGCCCGGACAGTTTTTGGTGGACCGCGTGGTGGCGGCCGTTATTTTCCGGACCGACTGGAGGGACCGCGCGTACATGCGAATGCTGACGTCGGCGGACGACCACTGGGAACGCGTGCGCGAAAAAGGGTATCACCTTCCGCTGTTGGCGCCCAAGGACGTCATGGAAATGTATGAACGATTCCGGCGAGCTACCGCGACATCGGAGGCGGCGCTCGATTCCATCATCCAACTGGTGCAGGCGTTTCTGACGCTCACGGAACCGCGATGGGCTTCGTCGCCACAGTTTCGCGGTAAACCGATTCCCGCGCGGTGGAAAAGCGACCGTGGAAACATGTCAGACGCCCCGTTGATTCGTGAAATTTCGGACTCAACCTTGAAAGATCCGCTCGCGCGCGAGCCGGGCGGGCGCATGTGCCAGCACTTCAAAATGCTCGCACAGGCGGACAGCTTTTTCACGTATGGCTCGCGGACGACCGTGGTTCCCGCGATCCAAGCCATGGCAAAAGCCATTTTCACGTCCCGCGTGATGTGGGGCATGGCCGAAGGCGGGCAGGAGATCCTGTATTCCCGCTATGATGGCGATATCCTTCAATTTACGGAGGATATGGTGGACTGGCTGGTTCGTTCCGTTGAAATCAAGGAGTAGGCGATGGAAATGGCAAAACCCTTTCAGTTCGAGGGAATCGAGCTTTTCCATGTGCCGATCGCGCGCGAGCCAAAGCCGGTCGGCGTGGAAACGAGCGCGCGCAAAGGATTCGGCCTTGAGATCGATAGCGTACGGCCGCTTGAACCGGGTGAAGCGGGACAATTTTATTCACCGCAACTCTCGGCGCAATTCGGCAAGCCGCATGGCGTTTTTTTCTGCAAGATGCAACAGGTTCGCGTGTTCATTCTTGCGGACCTGACGCCGGCGGTGGATTTCGGAGAGCCGTCCAAACGACAGGTGATGGTGAAGCTGGCATCCACGCTTTCGAATCTCACGGTACTCGAACCGAACAATGGTTCGGCGTGGGTCGTGGGCATCGGGGAGCGCGTGCGATTTTCCGATGAGGTTTCAGATGAGGCGGCATTTCGCGGGGCTTTGTTTGCGATCGAACGTGGCAGGAAGCGCACGGCCTCCGGCGGTTCAGCCCGCGCCCTGCGGCAGATCTGTGGGGATAATCCGGAGTGTCTCATTTTTCTTTTGTCCGATTTTTTGCTTCCGCCAGACGACCCCGAATGGGATGCGTTGGAACGCGTTTACCGCATCGCAACGCATGCGGGGCATGAGATCGTCTGCATCCGCGTGATCGACCGATGGGAGGACTCCATGCCAACGCGCGGTTCGGTCACAATCGAATCCGCGGACGGCGCGTTTTGGAGTTCGTCCGGGGTCAATGACCGCCTGCGAATGGTCAATCGCGTCATCCGCGAGCGCCTGCTGGCGCTGGCCGGCGACGCGAAACGCGCACCCGAATCCCATATCCGGTTTCTGGAAGTCATGTGGGAGGGTGATGGGGTCGGCGTTCGCAGCGCCTTTCTCCGATTCCTTAAAACCCGCATGCGGTACGTCCGCAGTCGTTCAAGCGCTTCGGCATAAACTGAAGCGCTTTTTCTTTCGGGTTCGGAGGTTGACAAACCTCGAGGGGCGCGTACGCTTGGGATAGATAAAACTCGGCGCTTGGATTTAAGTCCCAGAAAGGAAAGGACAAGACTCCGGATAGCTAGAAACTGGATAGCTAGATGCTGGAAAATCCAGTATCTAGCTTCCAGATTCCAGTAATCTAGTGTCCAGCCCCCAGCTTCTAGAGTCTGGCGTGTCCGAATACTTTGCTGGGATTTTTCACGCGCGGCCTTTGACAAAGGAGTGAACGATGAAACTTCGATGGATGTTCGCGGTTTTTGCGATTCTATGCGCGAGCGTTACGGCGTTCGCCCAATCTGTGTTCATTGAAGAGGAGCCTCCGGCGGTTGCAGAAGCTCCGCAAGCGCAGGAGGCAGAGAGTCCTCCGGCAGTGGCGATTAGCGGTCAGTTTCAGGGCGCGCCATCACCGCAGCAAATGGCGCCGCAGGAATCGGCGCCGAGCGCCGCCGCGATGTCTTTTTCTTCCTGCGATACGGAAATGCTGGATACGTCCGAACTTTTGGATCCGTCCGGCGTTCCCGTGGTTCGCAAGGCATTCCGGCCGCTCACGCTTCATACCGAGCGGGTTCTTTTGGAGATCGACGGCGCGAACGATGATACGCCGCGTGCTCCAAAAGGATTGCCGGAACGATGGCATGCCTCCACGGTCACGACCGACACGATCCTGTGGCAGTCCGCCGCGACCGGACAGAAAACGACCTATCGCGTGTTGAAATTCTCGCCCCCGCTCACTTCCTGCGATCTGCTGGCCGGCATTGATGCGTGGATACAATACCAGAAATCCGAAACGAAAGCCGAGATCGACCGGCCGTTCGGCCGGATGCGGCTGGTGTTCGAGCGCGGCGGGAAACTCGAGGGGCTCGATGACACCGTGACCGTGTGGCTTCGGAACGGCGCTCACCCCGATGTCGGGGCGTCCCTGCTCCCGAAACTCATGGAATCGGGTTTGGATGCGGACAAACTGAACAACAACGATTCTTTCCGCATCGATCCCGCAACGGGCGATCTTCGTTTGACGATCAAGGCGGACATCAGCGCCGGAACGTCTCCGGTGCGTCTCGCCCTCAAGCTTGCGGACATGTCCGCATGGGTGTCGCGGGTCGACCTGCATTTTTTCCCGCTCGAATCGGCGGTCAGGACGCAAACACGGCTTGAACGCATGCGGCTCGACGGCTCATCCTACCGGTTTCCCGATGCGGAAACGCCGCTCGGGGTTCCGTACGAAAAAGGATGGATGTGGGTCGCCGAGTTCGATCTCTTGAAGGATGGCGCGAACAGCAAGCCGTTTTTCACGATGCTGTCCACTCCGCTCGAATTCGCGAACGGACTGAAAGAAAACGTGATCGCGGAAAAGGGCACGGCTGAGGTGATACTTCGTGAGCCGGGCTGTATCCAGGAACGCGTTCCCGCGTCTTCACGCGTGAATCGGATCCGCGTCGTCTGCCGCTTTACGATTCCCGACGCGGGCGATTACTCCATTCGGCCGATTTCGTTCCGGCTGGAGAATGCAAAAACCGGCGCGCCCCTGCCGATGGCAACGGAGCGCACCGTGAAATTCAAGGTCGCGGAATTTCCGCACGACGGGACGATCCCCAAGGTGCCGGACCCGAAAAAGATATTCATTCCGCCGAAGCCGAAACCGGTGGCGGTTGCTGCGCCGCCTGCTCCGAGCGGGATCGGCGCCAAAGCTGCGACAGTCATCGAGAAAACTGCGGATGTTTCGATGGCGTGGGTTTCAAAGCAGGTTGGCTACATCGGAGAATGCGCATCGCGCGGGAGCGCGTGTCCACGCGGATTGCTTCATGCGTACCCGTGGTATGGGGTGCTGGCTGTTGCGGCATTCCTCGCACTGCTGGTTTGGATTTTGTATCGGTATGGCGTACGCCCAGTTCTGCGGCGATTTTGGCGGCTTGCTAAGGCGGTGATCGCTTCGATCGGGCCGGCATTCCACGGGGCGCGCGACGTGGCGTGGACGATTCCGCGTATTGCGCGGCAAAATCCGGAGAAAGCATTGAAGATGGTGCTGGAACGAGCGAGCGGCCGCGCCTTGGGCGCGTCCTCGGCAGAATCCATTGCGAAACAATTCGGAGTCGAACTCCCGCTGACAGCAGACGAGCTGGCGGTCCGGGTTGCGGGAAAACGGAAGATTTTCGAGCAGCCGCTTATGCAGGCCATTCTCGCGCTTGCCGTCGAAGAATGGATGCGAAGCGGAACTGAAAACGAAGAATTGCTGGGGGCCGCCGATTATTTCCGGCGGCGCATGGACGCGTGGAGTCTCCTAAGCTGGTACCGTGCGATCCGGAAAGAACTGTTGCCTCGGGAGAAAAAATCATGAATCTCTGGGCATGGATCACGGAGTATTTCGAAAGCATCGCGGCGTGGCCGGCTTGGACGTGGCAGGCGCCGGCATTCGCGGCGCTCGGAATCTTCGCGGTCCTTGCCATTCTGCGGCCACGACAGGCCCGTTTTACATTGGAACATCCCGAAGGGCACTGGCTCTACCGCGCGAGCGCGTGGAGCCGGTGCCTCGGGTTTCTTCTGCGGTGGCTGCAGCTCGCCCTACTGTTCGTTGCCGCGCTCGCGCTCGCGCTCTTTTTTGCGCGGCCGGTCGAAGTGCGCACCCAAAAACACATAGAGCAAGGCGACATCATGATTTCGAGCGTCGTTGACCTTTCGGGGTCCATCGGCTGCTTGGATTATCTGCCGATCTTTGAGTATTTCGACGCGGTGCTCGCCCAAAAAGAAAAAAGCAAAACGCCGATCTTTCTGGGACTCTATTACTTTTCCAATTCCCAGCTCTTCGAAATTTTCCCGACCGATTCGGAACGCCGAACGCGGATCGCGGTCGAGTACGGACCGACATGCTATGCGAATTGGACGACCAACAATGAAGGGATGGGCGGCGTAGGGGTTGGGACGTCGGCAAAAATCCGTCTTGAAAAAATGAAAAAAATCCGCGGCGCTGCCGGCGGCACCGAACCCGGGCCGTCGATGTGGAATGCGATGCTCGATCTGGTGCGGTATGAAAGACCGGATTTGGCACCCCGCGTCGCGGCGCTTGCCGATGCGGGGGCGCTTTTGCCGAATACCCCAGCAATCGCCATGACATGGACGGACGAGAAAACCCAGCGCGAACTCTGCGATGCGATGCGGGGAAAGCGGATGGTGCTTCTTACCGATACGGAGTTTTCCCTGAAGACGGTCACAAACCCGACATCATTCACAAAGGTCATGGAATTGGCGTCCCTCCTGTGTTTACCGGTGGACATTGTGGCTACCGGATCGGTGCGGGAAGCGGAAGCCCTCGGAGCGCTTGTAAAGAAAACCGGCGGTCGCATTGAGGTGAGGGGGGCGCCGATGGAGAAGGCGGCGGAACGGATGCTCGCATCCGCCGCAAAAAGCGCGCCGCCGCTGAAGGTGCGGTATGAGCCGCTGACGGATTCGCGGCCGCAGCGCGCGCTTCTGGCGCTGGCGTTTGCGGCGGCTACGGTCCTCGTCATTCTTCGTTCTTTTTCCACCTTTATCGGGTGGTAGCCGATCCGCCGTCCCTCGGGATGGTGGATTTTTCTTTAAGGGTAGTCCTTTTCTGATCCTAAAGGGTTACCCTTATCCGATCCTAAGGGTAACCCTTGGTGGATGCGTTGTTGACAAGCCGTATTCAGCGTGTAGTGTTCGAAATAGACATATTTGACAATAAGGTGAGCATGAAACGAATCGCGATTTTGGTGTCGGCTTTCGCAGTGGCGCTCTCGCTCGCAATCGTGCAAGGACCGGCGATGGCGGAGGGCGGACGGGATCCGGGCCTCGCGCTCGCGGCGGCAAAAGCGAATCTGGACAGCGCTTACGCCTTGCTTTCGAGCGGCATTGACTTGCTGAATTCCGGGCCTGGTCAAGAAGGGCACGCGCGCCTGGTGCTTCAGAAGGTCGTTGAAAAAACAGAGAAGGCAAAAAAAATTCTGGAGCCGTGGCTCGAGGATGGCCGCGCGCCGGTGCGTTCGCTCGCGCTCTGGTACATGGGGAATGCGGAGCGATTCGAAATACTCTCAACGCTTCGTCTGGTCGGTCCGGACGGCAACGTCAAAGGGCGTCCGACCGCGGACGTTTCGGCGGAACTCAAAGGTTTGGGTGAGCGCTATTCTAAAGCGCTCGATGCCATGGAAACACCCGAGAGCAAAAAATTTTTCACAACGGACCAGGATCCTACGCGTGGTACGATGGAAGAATATGCGGAGACGCTGCGCAAGCTCCTGATGGGCGCGAGACAAGCGGAGAAAGACGCGAAAGAAAAACAGAACGAACGGGGTCAGAATATGAACGAAAAAGGGGAGGGGGAGTTGATGGCGGCGCTCGGCAAAGATTTGGCGAGCGAGCAGGGGAAAGCGCTCCCCCAACTGGTCCCCATTCCGGCAGAGGGAGAGCCGCAGGAAGGGTACACTCCGGGTATTCCGCCCGACCGACACTAGAGGAGGGGCGCGATGGAGAATATTCTTTTCCGGCATGCGGAAATTCTCGCGTTTCTCTCGGTCGTTTTGTCCACCGCGTTCGTTGCGGGCTTGTGGATCGCGTGGCGGGAGGCGCGCGCGCATCGGGATTTCCGATTTTCCCGCCGCGTCTGGGCGAAATATGCCATTGGATTGCCGTTGATGACGGCGGCACTCATGCTGGCGCTCGCGGATCCCGTCGAGATCACGACCGATATTTTGGATGAATATCTCGAAGGACGCTTGCTTTTTTTGGATGACAACTCGCCGAGCATGCAGGGTGGGCGCGTGAGCGCCCAAGATAACGACCCACAAGATCTTCCCCGCAAGGCGTGGAACGAATTGCGCTCTCGTGGCATTCGGAATCCAACACGGCTTGCGCTCTGTCATGAGACCGCTATTGAAACCTTCGGCGCCATGCGCGGGCTTGAAGTTGCGGTGATGCCGTATAGCGCCTCGACGCAAATTCGGATGGACTGGATGCGTCTCGGGCAGGAGGGGGCATCGAGGGCGCGCCTTGAGAGCGTTTTTCGCTCCATTCAGCCGCAAATTCTGGGTTCGGGAACGGACTTGGAGCGCATCCTTGCCGATGCGCGCGAGTTTTTCGCCGATGAGCCCGATATCGTGTTTTTGTGCTCGGATAGCGGCGGAGGGAGCGACAGAACATCCTTTGCGGAAGCGATTTTCGATCTTTCAAAAAAACAAAAAAAACCCATTCCTATTTATGTGCTGGGAGTGGGCGGCGCGCTTCCGGGACGCAAAGCATCGATCCCGCAATATGATCCGGACGGCTCGCTCCGCGGATTTGCGCGGTATGAGGGGCGGTTGGACGAACCGGAATTTTCCGAGGGTATCCTCCGCTTCGTGGCGGAAACGTCGGGCGGGGCGTACCAAGAGGTTCGGGAGATCGGGGACGGCCGCGCGCTCTTGCACAAAGCTGTTCTGACTTCGATTGAAGCGGGAACGGTTCGCATTCCGAATGCCGAAAGCCGCGCCGGTTTTTTTGTAACGGTTGCCGGCATTCTCATGCTCTGGATCTTCGATGGTTTCCAATGGCTGCGGATACTGTTCCGCCGCCGTAATCCCAAAGGGTAGTCCTTTGGGATTTTTTATTCCGCCCTTGCTTTTTTAAAAGAATGGTTTACAATGTGTGCTGGATATTGGATTGCATCACAACCCAAAGGAGAAAGCGATGAATTGGATGCGCAAATTCTTTTTGGCGTTTTTGATGGCCACGACGATGGCGTATTTCGGCTCCGTGATGGCTCAGGCGGCAGAGGAGAAAGAGATCGTTCTGTCGGATACGAGCAAGATCCTTCCGGCAGAGGCGGACACCGAAATTGTGTTGTGGCTATGCGACACTCTCGGCAGCACAAAAACGGGATTTATTTTTTCCGATCAGGCGTGGGGTACATGTACGCAATCCTTGGTCGATATTAAGGACATAGTGCGAAAACGCTATCCGGCATATACGATCGTAAGGATCGTGAGAGAAAGGTTGAACAGCGACCGTTTTGTATATTTCGTTGCATTGAAGAAGCAATAGCAGTGAGATTGCTCGGAATTTATTTCCGGGCTTTTGTTTTTTAAGGAGAGCGGATGGTACACTGGTTTCGTGAAAAATTGGCGCAATAATCTCGCGTGGTGGTTTCTCGGCGCGTTCGCGCTCGCCAGCGTTGTCGTTTGGTCCGCGGTTTTCCATTGGGAGCGGCAAACACTCACGATCGCTTTTTTAGATGTCGGACAAGGGGATGCGATCTTCATTGAAGCGCCCAATGGGAATCAGATGCTCATTGATGGCGGGCCGGACAAAGCCGTGTTGCGAGCATTGGCGGACGTCATGCCATTCTGGGACCGCTCGATCGACGCACTCGTGCTTACGCATCCGCACACGGACCATGTGGCGGGATTGGTGGATGTGTTGCGCCGGTTTGATGTTGATTATGCAATTGAATCCGGTGCCTCCCATACGATCGCGGAATACGCGGCGTGGGAAAAAGAAATTGAAAAAGAAAATGCAAAGCGTATTTTTGCGCGCCGCGGCATGCGGATATGGTTATCCGATGGCGTTTATCTTGATGTGCTCGAACCCCGCGAGGTCATCGGGGACGGCGATCCGAACGAAACGATGGTCGTCCTGCGGCTCGTCTACGGAGATACGTCGCTTTTACTGGCGGGTGATTTGACGGAAAAAGGCGAAGCGCGCTTGTTGCGGTCCGGTATTTTTTTGGACAGCGATATTTTGAAAGTTCCGCACCACGGGTCGAAATATTCATCCACGAACGCGTTTTTACGCGCAGTAACCCCCGAGGCCGCGATTGTTTCTGTGGGAGCAAAGAACCGTTACGGTCATCCGACCAAAGAGGCGCTCGCGCGTCTTGCGGCATCAGGCGCCGAATTATTTCGCACCGATACGGACGGGGCGGTCATTTTTGAAAGCGATGGCGAGCAATGGATCCGCCGACCATGAATTCAAAACCTTACGAGATATATCGTAAGGTTTTGGAAAAATGATTGGTATTGATAAAAATGCCAATTTTTATAGAATGACCGCATGACGAATATGAAAGAAGAGCGAACACTCATCATCATCAAGCCGGACGCCCTCCAGCGGAATCTGCTGGGCGAGATCATCGGCCGCTTCGAGCGCAAAGGATTAAAGATCATCGGGATGAAAATGGTGCAATTGGGCGACGCCGTGCTCGCCGAGCATTACAGCCATCATGTTGACAAGCCGTTTTTTGAATCACTCAAAAATTTTATGAAATCGTCGCCGGTGGTTGTGATTGCATTATCCGGTTTGAATGCGATAAGCGCGGTCCGTCTGATCGTGGGTCCCACGAAAGGGTATGAGGCCGATGCGGGGAGCATCCGTGGGGATCTCTCTCTTAGTGGTCAGACGAATATCGTGCACGCGTCGGATTCTTCGGAATCCGCCGCCGCAGAGATCGCGCGCTTTTTCAAACCCGATGAACTTTTTTCCTACAAAAAAATCGATTTTGAATTCGTCTACGGGGAGGAGGAGCGTGGATAAATAATAAAGAGCACTTGATGACCGGCATTGATTCAATGGAATCCGTGTGGTAATTTCGCTTTAGCTTGTTGTTTGAATCGGAGAAAAACCATGAAAAAAACATCGCCAGAAAAGATCGCGCGCCGGCATGGGGATTTCGGGTCCGTGACGCCGGACGATATCCGGCGTATCGCCGCGGAAACATTTGCCGCCGCGAACGCCATCCGGGACGAGGCGCTTTCGTTCACCGGCCCGCGGACCGTCGCGAACACCCTCGATCCGTTCGAGGATCTACTGATCGCGCTTACGAACGCCTCCAATCTTTCGTTCCTTCGTCATGTTCATCCGCGCGCGGACATCCGGCAAGCCGCCGAACGCCTTCAACTCGATACCCAGGTATTTCTAACCTCGGTATTCACGGATTCGAATCTTTACGGTTTCATTCGGGCGGTTGATGCGAGCGCGGAGGATCCGGAAACCCGCCGGTTCCATGAAAAAACTCTGGAAGATTTTCTTCGGAGCGGCGCCGATAAAGACGAGAAAACGCGGATTCGGATCTCGGAATTGTTGAACGAATTGACGCGCCTGGGTCAGGAATTCGACCGGAATATCCAAGCCGATGTTCCGAGTATTTCGATGGCTGTCCATGAAGCGGATGGTCTTCCGGATCCTTGGAAAGAGGCGCATCCCATAAAGGACGGGAAGATCGATGTGTCGACGCAGTATTCCGATCTCATTCCCTTCATGAAATACGCGCATAGCGCGGAAGCGCGCAGGCGCTTGTATCACGAAAATCTGAACCGTGCGCCTGGCAATGAAGCCGTATTCCATCAGATCATGAAGGCGCGCCAAGAACTCGCCCGATTGCTGGGGCATGCTACCTATGCGGACTATGCGACCGAGGATAAAATGACGGGTTCGAGCGCGGCCGTAAGAGCATTTCTGGATCACATGGACCGCGTGACGCGGGAACCCGCGCGGCGCGATCATGAAGCGCTTTTGCGGGAGAAACAAAAGGACCATCCGGGCGCGACGGAGTTTCATCCGTGGGAGGTGCTCTACTACGAAGAGCGATTGCGTCAAAGCCGGTTCGCATCGAATGCGTTTTCTTTTGAGCCTTATTTTGAGTACGGCCGCGTTCGGGATGTCATTCTTGCCATGACCGGCGCGCTTTTCGGCGTCTCTTTTGTGCTGGAGGATGCGCCGGTATGGCATCCGGATGTCCAATGCTATGCCGTTTACGCGGGGAAGAAACTGCTCGGCCGTTTTTATCTTGATATGCACCCGCGCGCGGATAAATATACCCACGCGATGTGCGTGGAGATCTTCGCCGGCATCCGCGCCCGCCAAATTCCCGAGGCCGTTCTAGTGTGCAATTTTCAGGGGGGCGCCGAGCATCAGGGTCCCGCGCTGTTGCAATACGAGGACGTCGAAACGTTCCTGCACGAGTTCGGACACGTTCTTCATTTCATTTTCGGCGGTGGAGTCCGGCGGTTCCGTTTGTCCGGATTCAATGTGGAATGGGATTTTGTGGAGGCGCCGTCCCAGATGCTGGAGGAATTGCTTTCCGATGAAAACGTTCTCCGGACAATGACGCGCCATCACGAGACCGGCGAGCCGGTTCCGCGCGATGCGGCCCGGAAAATGATCGCCGCCCGCGAGATCGGAAAAGGAAGCGATGCGCGCCGGCAGGTTTCTCTCGCCCTGTATTCGCTTGAGACGCATATGCGGGACGCGGCTACGCTTGATCTGGAAGCGATGTGGCGGGATATGTGCGCGCAGTTTTCTTTTACGGCATACCCCGACGGCACTCATTTTTGGTGGTCGTTCGGCCACCTCAATGAATATTCGGCGCTTTATTATACCTATCTGTGGTCAAGCGTGATCGCCAAGGACCTGTGGACCGCATTTCGTCCGAAGCCGTTGGATTCGGCGGTCGCGGCGCGATATCGCGCCATGGTTCTTGAGCCGGCCGGCACCAAAAATGCCGCCCTGCTCGTCTCCGATTTTCTCGGCCGCCCGTATTCTTTTGATGCATTTGCGGAATGGCTTCGTACGGTTCCGAATTACGATTAAATATACAATACAATGCCGCTTCGATCTGGAGCGGCTTTTTAGTTGACCAAAGCGGCAAAACCCTCCTTAATAAAGGGGGTTAAAACGCTCGTTGACATGAGAAAGGAGACGAGCCATGGAAATTCTCACGAATATCGTCTCAAACCTCCTTGAGGCGCAGCTTACGGAATTCATTGGGATCGCCGAACAGCGGTTCTCCTCGTGGCGCGGCACGGACAATATCGGGATTTTGAAAGCGGCGGTCGAGCGCGCCTATTTAACGGCACGCGCATTTTCGCCCCAAACCGCAAAGCGGCTACTCGAAACGACACTTCTTACGCGGATCTTTTTTGAGGACCTGTTGGTGAGTTTCAGAGAGCGCCACGAATTCGGCGGCGTGTGTTTGCGCGGAGTCGGTCAGGAAGCGGTGGGCGCGGGTGTTGCTGTCGCAATGCAGGAACGCGACATTTTAGCGCCCGACCACCGGAGCGTTTCGGCCATGCTTGCGCGCGGAACAACGCTCGAATCGTATTGGCGAAATCATCTGATGCGCGCGACCGGCCCCACGGGCGGGTATGATCCGAATACGCATTTTGCCGATCTCGAACATAGGAACATCGGCTTCATGGTCTCGGATATGGCCATGTCTGCAGGCGTCATCAATGGCGCCGTGTGGCAGGAGAATCGGCGCATCGCGGTAGAAGTGGGCGGTGAACTTTTGCCGGAAGAACGTGTTGCGGGCGCCGCCATCTTTGGCGACGGCGCCGCATCGAACGGGCTTGCGCATGGCGGGATGAACCTTGCAAAAGCGCTGGGGCTCCCGACTCTTTTCGTAATCCTCGATAATCAGATCTCATTTCGCACGTCGCCTTCCGAACAGCATGGCGGCATTGATCTGGTGAATCGCGCATTCGGCTATGAAATGCCGGGGCTTCGCGTGGACGGCGATAATGTCTACGAGGTGTGCTTGGCCGCTTCGATTCTTTTGGATTTTGCGCGGCGCGCAGGGCACCCCGCACTCTTGCACGCGGTGACGTTCCGGCGATGCGGGCATAACGATCTGGAAGATTTCGAAGCGTACATCGGCAGCATTCATGATGAAGCGGCGCGGAGATTCTGGAATTCAAAAGAAAAAGATCCGGTTTACCAAGCAACAACCCTTACCCAGGAACTCGGATTTGTCACGGAAGACGAATGCCAGAAAATCGAGACAGGTCTTCGCGAGCGCGTTCACGCGGCTCACGAAACGGCACTCGCGGAGTCCGGACCCGATCCCGCAGAGGAGCGGCCCGTGTTCATGGAGTCGGAGCCGGAGGATCCAAGCGCGGCGCCAACGCAAGGCGGACCGCGCACCATGACCATTCGCCAAGCATTGGCGGAAACCTTCATCGAAGCGTTCGAACGCGATCCTTTTGTTTTCATGATCGGCGAGGATATCGCGCGCGCAGGCGGTGCCTGGAATACGACGCAAGGGCTCAGCGAACGGTTTCCGGACCGCGTGATCAATGCGCCGCTCGACGAGGGCGCTATTGCGGCATTCGCGGTGGGCGCGGCGCTCTTCGGCGCGCATCCGATCGTGGAGTATCAATTCGGAGATTTCGCATTTGCGAATTTGAGCCCCATCGTGACGCTCGCCGCAACGCGCGCGTTCATGCAAAAGATCGCGGTTCCGATCATTCTGCGATTTCCCTGCGGCTATGTGCCGAGTTCGAATCACTATCACGAAAAGATCCCCGAAGCGGTTCTGGTGAACGCGCAGGGGATCAAGGTGGTGGTTTCGTCCACGCCGCAAGCGGCGCGCGGACTCATGCAGCGGGCGCTTCGCGACCGCAATCCGGTCGCGTTCATTGAGTATATTTTTGGCTACGGGATCTTGGGCACGGTTTCCGCGGGCGGCGAGAAAGAGGATTTTTGCTCGCGCCTGTGCCACGAAGGAAGCGATGTCACCATCGTGACGTGGGGCCCCAAGATGCTTATGTGCGCGATACAAATTGCCGACGAGCTTCTGGGGATCGGCGTTACAACGGAGGTGATCGACTTGCAGGTGTTGAATCCGTGGGATAAAGCGGCGGTTGTCCGGTCGGTGCAGAAAACCGGACGTCTTGTCGTGCTGCATGAGGATTCGAAGCAAATGGGATTTGGCGCAGAAGTGGCGGCGTCCATTGTTGAAGACGCGGATGTTTTTTATCACCTTCGCGCGCGGCCGGTGCGGCTGGCGGCGAAAAACACGCCGATACCCGCGCATCGGGCGCTTGAAGATGCGCGTTTGCCGGATGCGAGCGATGTTGTGGCGGCGGTCAGGTTGCTGATGACGGAGGCGTGATGAAAACATATATCGAAATTTTGCCGACGGACCTCGGCACCGAAGTTTTGGTGACGTCCGCGACGATCGTCGCGTGGCGCGTTAAAGAGGGCGAGCGAATCCCGAAAGGGGTTCTGGTTGAGATAGAAACCGAGAAAATCGTTATTGAGCGGGAAGCGACCGAACAAGAGGTCGGCGCCACGCTCACGAAAATTTTGGTTCCGGCGAGCTCCGAACCCGTTCAAGCCGATTTCCGCAACGGGCCGTGGCGGCTTGCCGAGATCGAGATCGGTGGTCGAGCGGCGGAAACGCCGATGCCTGCGGAAATACCAGATTACGTAAGGCGCGTCATAGAGAGCGGAGACGAAGAAATCGAAATTCCAACCAGTCGTGAGGCGCGTGGTTCGTTCGCGGAAGCCATTGCGACCCGCGAGGTTCGGCGCGCGCTCGCGTCTCCGCTCGCAAAAAAAATCGCCAAAGAGCATGGCATTGATCTCTCGGCGATCCAAGGCGAGGGGCCGGGCGGACGCGTGATGATGGAGCAAGTAAAAGCGGCGATCGCGGAACAATCCGCGAAAAAAGAACCGCCGATCGCGGAACCGCCCGTGGCGCAAAATAATGGACGCATCATCAAGCCATCGCCGCGTCAGCGTGCGACCGCGCGGAATCTTGAGGCCATGGTTCACGTTCCGGTGTTGGGCGATGACCGGATCATCGATGCAGAACCGCTTGAGGAATTACGTCTTGATATGCGCGACATGTTCCGGCGTTTGCACGGCATCGAATTACGATTCGATCACTTTTTCGGAAAAGCGGCCGCGGGCCTTCTTTCGCGGCGCGATTTCTCGATCCTCAATTCGTATTGGCGGGATGAGAACAACGATATTGTTGTTTATCCGGGAGTGAATCTCGGGATGGCGGTTTCGGTCCCGTCGTCTTCCGCGGATCAGCCAACAGAGTTGATCGTGGTATCCGTGCGCGGCGCGGATACGCTTGGTTTTGTCGCGTTTGCGCGGGAAGCCGACCGGCTGATCGGTGCCGCGAAGAAAAATGCGGTAACGCCGAAAGACCTCTCCGACTTTACGGTTGTCATTAACAACGTCGGCTCGCCGGTTGAATGGTGCGGGAAGCGGTATCCGGGTAGCGAGCATCCGTATTCGCTTCTTTCGCCGCGGACAGCCGCAATCGTTTCCTTTGCGGCGATCCATACCGAATGCGAAGAGCGGCGGATGGTGGTTGCGCTTCGCGCCGACCACCGCATCGTGAACCGGGAGATCGCGATTCAATTTCAGGGAGCGCTTCAGGATCTGCTCGAACATCCGGTCCAGATCTTGGCGCTCTAACTAGGAACGCTGCTAAGAGACCTTAGCAGCGTTTTTCTTTTTCGATTCGCGATAGTGTTTTGTGAACACATGCCCGGCGGCGAACATGACGCCGTCGACGGAAAGGGATTCCGTTCCAAGAATTTTTTGCATCGAGGTTGCCTCGGCGTCCGGCAGATTGCAGGGATGGATCAGGGAAAATGGGTAGAGGTCTGACGCAACATTCAAGGCAAAGCCGTGGGTGATGATGCCGCCTGACAGATGGGTGCCGCGGAAGGCGATCTTTTTCAGGATAACCGGATTGAATTCAAACGGGTCATTCTTTTCATATGCCCAGATACCCTCGGCGCCGTCGCGATAGCGATTCCGCATTCCCTCGATATTCCAGCGCCGCAATATCTCGATACAGGTTTTTTCCAGAATGCAGTGATACTCTTTAAAAGAAAGTTTTGCGCGCAGAAGATCCACAAGCGGGGCGAGCACGACCTGTCCACTGCCATGCCAGATGATGCCGCCGCCGCGCATGATGCGGACGATCGAGATAGCGCGGCGCTCCACATAGTCCCGAAATTCGGCGGGATGACGGACGAAGTCCGTGTCGCTCTCGCGGTGGATGGAAAAACATTCCTCGGGTTCGTAAATATAAGCGAAATCCGGAAACGTAGAGCGTATCGGCGAACCGACCCGATGACCGCGTTCTTCCGCGAGCCATTCTGCGACGCGCGCGGGATCGGCGCGGCCCAGATACCGGAGTTCCATGCGCCTCACAGAAGATGCGAATTATCCGTTCCAACCCTAGCGCGGGCCGCTTCGGAATGCAATAATGGTGCAATATGCGTGCGCTCAGCATTTTTTTGGCGATCGTCATAGCCGCCCTTTTTG
>JACOYI010000013.1 GCA_016181935.1 Candidatus Niyogiibacteriota bacterium
GCTTTTTTCATTGCCGGTTGACTATTGCCGGGTCGTCTAACGGTAGGACAGCGGCCTTTGAAGCCGTGAATCGGGGTTCGAGTCCCTGCCCGGCAGCCATCTTGTGCTCGGTATCGAGCGACCGAGACGGGTAAAAAGGTCGTTTAATATAGTCCAGAGCTAATCAAATAAACTTACATGGATAGAGCAAAAACAAACGGATCTACGGACGAGCTGCTCAAAAAGTTGCTTATAGTTGAACTCGCTATCGCCGGAGTCCCACAACGCGAAATTGGAAAGATTGCTGGTATAAGTTTAGGTGCAGTGAATCGCATAGCGAGATATGTAAAAGTTCCAAAGGACGACAAGTAACCTACAAATAAACCGGTGAAAAAAATTCCCAAAGAAGAAAAAACAATAGAGCTGCTAGAGAAAATCCTTCGAGTCCTCAGCTTGCAAGTTGGTGCCGATAAAAGCATCACTGAAAGAGTTAATCTTTTAAAGTCGCTAGGTATTGACAATAAAACGATTGCCGATGTCTTGGGCACGTCGCAAGCATCAGTTCGCACCCTTTCTTCCCTTTCTAAAAAGTCGAAAAAATAGCTCGATCAATAACTAAACTACAATGAAAGAGAAAGTAGATCGAGTCGAAAAGTTGTTAGCAGTTCTACTGCTAAACAACATCAAAGACTCCTCAATCTCGAAAAAAGCAACCCAGTTAAACCTGGCAGGCTTTTCGAATATTGAAATCGCAGATCTTCTCGAAACTTCCCCGCAGGTCATAGCCAACGCATTATCAGCAAATCGCAGAAAGCGACAGACGAGACGTTAAAATATCCGGACTAATTTTCAGGAAAGCGCATGCCCAAGAACACTGACTTTAGAAGTCAATCGCAGTTTTCTACAACCTCATTAGATCACAGCGGTTCCTTTGTCGGTAGAAAAATTTACTGGAAACTCTACGCAATAGAAAATATCTATCGTGTGCTTATACATTCAATTCTAACGGCCCAAATCGGCTCCAATTGGTGGGATATCGCGGTAAACCCAAATATCCAAAAAAAGGCTAAAGAATTTAAAGACGATTATTCAAAACGACCGTGGCACACAACTCCAGGAAACCATTTTATATATTACGCTCACCTCTCTCATTTAAATGAGATTATCCGAGTAAATTCTCATCTTTTTATCGAGCTTGTTCCCGACATCGAGGAATGGATGGTAAAAGTGGAAACCTTAAGGCTGCCACGAAATGTTGTTGCGCACATGAATTTTCCCAATTCTACAGACAGAGCACGAATTGACGTTCTGTATGAAGACTTTAAAAATTTACTCTCCTCTTCATCTATCACTTCCAAAGTTATCCTCCAAATACCATGATCGAGACGGGTTACGGCGCCCCAGTTCTTTTAGGGTTTATGTTATGCTAAAGGCATGACGCAGATTTCTTTCAATAATATTTATCATGGGAATTGCATTGAGGGGATGAAAATGATCCCCGGGGGATCAGTTGATCTTGTCGTTACAGATCCGCCATTTGCTATAGAATTTAAGGCCCAGCGAAGCAATTATAATCGCACTGGTTCGCGCGTATTAGAGGGTTATAGCGAGATCCCTAAAGAGGAGTATCCGAAATTTACACAACAATGGATGCAGGAAGCGTTTCGCGTTTTGAAAGATTCCGGGAGTATGTATATTTTTTCTGGATGGAATAACCTAAAAGATATTTTAATCGCAAGCGATGATATCGGATTCATTACAGTAAATCATCTCATCTGGAAATATCAATTCGGTGTTGTAACAAGACGGAAATTCGTTACCTCGCACTATCATTGTTTGTATGTTTGTAAAAACGATAAACAAAGAAAATTTTTTCCATTTGCGCGACACAGCAAAGACGAAAAGCGCCCCGAGGGAGGAAGTATGCATTATAAAGATAAAGAAGATGTCTGGGTGATAAATCGAGAATACTGGACCGGGGATCAAAAGACGCCAACAAAACTTCCACGAGAGTTAATTGAAAAAATATTACGTTATTCAAGCGAAGAAGGGGATATTATACTCGACCCCTTTTTGGGTTCTGGGCAAGTCGCAATAGTGAGTAAAATGCTAGATCGTCAATATATTGGTTTTGAGATTGTGAAGGAGTATTATGATTTCGCTAACGAGCGCTTAAAAACAAACCAGTATCGTCTCGCCTCTCCTAATATTTCATCCGCACCGCTGCCTTTTAATTAAAGTATGAATATTAAACCAACTATCAAGGAAATAGAGGGTCGCCTTAAAAATCTCCCCAAAATTTGGGATGGGAGGCAAGCAATTTTGGACATGAAAAAAGCAAAATATCCGCACTGGAAACAAATGGAATGGATGGGGTGGTATTTTCAATTTCTTTGTGAACGACTATTCGACGGGATAATGGAAATGCCCGGTCCACAATATAATAATGTTGGTTTTGACGGTTTTCTACATATTCCGTGGGATTTCAAGGCGCATGCCATGAATACCAGTTTGCATCAAATTATTGTGAACGATAGCGAAGCCATCGCTCAAGCTATAAAGGAATATGATTGTGTGGGAGTTATTCTGGCACTCGGCAAGGTTGAATATAATGATGAAAAGAGAACATTCCAAAAGTGGCATGATAAATTAAAGGGAGAAGAGTCAAAATATGTAAAAGAGCGTAAGGCGCGCGGAGCATGGTCACGATTGCGCAAGGTTTCTTTTAGTCTACAACAAATCTCTTTTATTAAAATTGTTGATGAAACTCTTGTGCGATCAGGCTCATTTCAAGAAGATTTTCGCAATTCTGGCGGAACGCCTAGACGTTCAAAAGTCCTGATTGACCTAGAAAACATCGGGGAAGACCTTGTTCATACAATGGAATTTTAGATGCTAGTGAATTTCACGAGATTTGATTTCATCAACATAGTAAAAACAGGTTGAATTTTGGGGAAATATATGGTACTCTATTCTGATTCCGAACGTGGCAGATAACACTACGCACGAAAGCGAACATCGGGGGTTTTACGGAATCGGCATTGCGCCGGCATTGTTGGATATTCTTGCAAAACATAAATTCAGCGAGCCGACACCGATTCAGCGCCAAGCCATTCCCGCGGCGATCGAAGGCAAAGACGTGGTCGGAATCGCGCAAACGGGCACGGGCAAAACGCTCGCGTTCGGCATTCCGATGCTTCAGATCTTGGCGCAAGCCAAGGGACGGGGACTTGTGCTTTTGCCTACGCGTGAGCTTGCGGTGCAGGTGGATGAGCAATTGAACAAGATCGGGCGTCCGCTCGGCTTGCGAACCGCTATCGTGATCGGCGGCCTTTCGATGAAGCCCCAAATCGCGGCCCTTGCCCGAAATCCACACATCATTATTGCGACCCCCGGCCGCCTGCTCGACCATCTGGGGCAGAGAACCGTAAAGCTCGATGCTGTAAAAATTCTTATTCTCGACGAAGCCGACCGGATGCTCGACATGGGTTTCCAGCCGCAAATCAAAAAAATCCTACACGTATTGCCGCCGAATCGCCAAACCATGCTTTTTTCGGCAACATTACCGCGCGAGATCATGGCGATCGCCTCGACTTACATGCGTCTTCCGATCCGTGTCGAAGTCGCGCCCTCCGGGACGACCGTGGAGAGCGTTACGCAGGAAATTTTCGTGGTCAAAAAAGAGGATAAATTGTGGCTGCTTAAAAAAAATCTCGCCGAATACAAGGGTTCGGCGTTGGTGTTCACCCGCACGAAATATGGCGCCAAAAAAGTGACGCATAGCGTAACCATGATGGGGCACAATGCGGCTGAGATCCACGGTAATCGCTCGCAAGGCCAGCGCCAAGAAGCCCTTGCAGGTTTTAAATCCGGCAAATATCGCGTGCTGGTGGCGACCGACATTGCGTCCCGTGGTATTGATGTTCAGGGGATCGAGCTCGTCATCAATTACGATTTGCCGGAACAGGCGGACGATTATGTGCACCGGATCGGGCGGACGGCGAGAGCGGGACGGGCGGGGCGCGCCATTTCCTATGTCATGCCCGAACAGCGCAAGGAAATCGCCGCGATTGAAATGCTCATCCAGAAACGCCTCCCGATCGTAAAATTGCCCGGAATGCCTCCCGCACGGGTTGCTCCTCCGCAACGGCCACCCGTCACGAGAACCTTGACGCCCCCGAACCAGCCATCGAAACCGTTCACGCCGTTCAACCGCCGCGGTTCATCGCGCCATTTCCGCCCGAGGAGATAGAAAGAGAAGTTCAATGAAGGTCGCATTCATTCATAATGAAAAGAAGATCGGAACCGGCGCGCATTTCATCAATGATTTAATGGCGCTGAAGTTAAGAGAGTTCGGTGTTGAGGTGAAGAACTTTTATCCGCGCACATCGCTGGTCGATACGCCGGCCCATTTAGGTGGATTGAAGAGCATCCTTTTTTTCTATTCTCTGCTCGAACGCCGCAAGGAGATCCTCCGGTTCAATGTGATACAAGGAACAACGTACACGGTGCTGCCGTTTTTGGCTTACTCGGTTCCGGTCGTCAGCCATTTTGGGTCCACAAGCCGCGGTTTTCTCAAGGCGACTCCGATCGCAATTCGTCTCGAGGCGGCAACGCGCAAGATATGGTATGCACTGAAAAAACGGGGCGCGATCCGCGAACTTAACGTCAAGACGCGCCGGCCGTTGCGGGACATCGCCGATATCGAAGAATATGTGGCTTCGCGGGCGACCGCGGTCATCGCCGCATCGGAGCATGTCCGGCAGGAATTGATCGCCGCCGGCGTGCCAACGGAAAATATCCGCCGCATTCACAATGCCATCGAGGACTACTGGTTCAATTCATCCGTTCAACCAACGGAGTCGGAACCCGGCATCGTGTTTTTGGGCCGGCTCGGAAGTGATGCGTTCACGCTGAAACTGAAAGGACTCGACCGTCTCATTCATTTGTATCAGCGGTTTCCGAATGCGCGGAAATCAACGTTTTGCATAACCGCCAACAAGCCGCTGGTATCGTGGCTCCGGTCGGAAATTCCCAATCATTCCGTATTCGTGAACATCCAAAAAGACAAACTGCCCGCCTTTTTGCGGCCGCTTCGAGGGGGTATTTTATTCATTCCTTCGCGCTACGAGGGTTTTTCATTGAGTCTTGTCGAGGGAATGTCGCAAGGGCTGATTCCGGTGGTCTATCCGGTCGGCGTCGCTCCCGAGATCATCCGCAACGGTGAAAATGGCTTTATCGTTTCTTCCCAAGCCGAAGCGATCGAAAAAACGGAGGGGTTGCTTGCCGACACCGCCTTGCGCGAGCGGCTTTCCGCGGAAGCGGCCAAAACAGCGGAGCAGTCCTCGAGCGCCATCATCGCAAAGGAACTGATCAAGCTTTACGAATCGGTTATCAGGTCCGCGAACGAAAAATTGCCATTCAAAAACAAGCGGCATTGGAACGGCGTGGAACGCCAGAATTAAAATTATCGAAATCCGATGTCGATAATTCTATTGCGATCTATTACTACGATAATGAAAAAAAGGACTTGGACGCGCTTAAGCAATTTTTAACCGGCACCCTTTCATGATCATCAAGACCGCAGGCATTGACGCCGCATTGACGGCGCTCTACATCATTCTCGTCGCATTATTCATGTCTAACACCGCCAAACTTTTTGAGGGCGCAGAGGATATTGTTATCATTCCCATTGCGATGCTTTCACTTCTCGTGTTCTCCGTCGCGCTCGTCGGTTCTCTCATTTTCGGCCGGCCGATCCTCTGGTATCTCGACGGCAAGAAACGCGAGGCGATTGCTCTGCTCGCGTACACGCTCGGTTTTTTTCTGCTCATCCCGTTCGGCGCATTTCTCGCGCTGTTCTGGTATCATTAACAAAATGCACGAGGTTCGACCTCGTGCAGAGCATCCCGTCGTCGGCGGCGAGCCGTATCCGTAATTTTTCGCTAACTAAAAAATCCGTGCAATTCGCCCTCAAAGTCGCCATTTCAGCGCTGATCATCGTATTGGTATCCGAGATCGCCAAACGCTCCGTATTTATTGCGGCCGTTGCGGCCTCTTTACCGCTCGTATCGATTCTCGCGATGATCTGGCTTTATAGCGACACGAAGGATGTTCAAAAAATCATCGACTTATCGTCCGGCATTTTCTGGGCGGTGTTGCCGTCGCTCCTCTTTTTTGTCGCGCTCCCATTGGTCCTGAAATCCGGATTGAAATTTGGTCTTGCGATGTTCGTTTCATCAGTTGTCATGTTTTTGGGGTATGTCGTTTACGCCTTCATACTGGGAAAATTCGGGATACGCATACTATGAGAATCCTTGCTCGCGCGATGTACACGGCGCTGATTGACTAAAAGCGAAGGATATTGTATACTTTTTTGAGGGTGGGCCGACTGAGTGAAGACGAAGAAGGTACTGAGCGCAGCAGCGCGAATGTGCCGTTTTTTTATGGAAATCCGGAATACCCGCCTTCTCCGTCGGCTGACGGATTCGGCGAGGCAAGTCGCTAATATGGAAATAAGAAACATTGCTATTATCGCGCACGTGGACCATGGCAAAACCACGCTGACTGACGCCCTGATGCGCCAGACCGGCGCATTCAAGGAAGGCGTCACCATGGATACGAACACGCTCGAACAGGAGCGCGGTATTACGATTTATTCCAAAAACGCCGCGGTTTTATACAAAGGAACGAAGATCAACATCGTGGATACGCCGGGGCACGCGGATTTCGGTTCCGAGGTGGAGCGCGTGTTGCGCGCGATCGATTCGGTGCTCTTGGTGGTGGATGCGCAGGAGGGGCCGATGCCGCAGACGCGCTTCGTGCTCAAAAAATCGCTCGAACTCGGCTTGGCACCCATTGTGGTCATCAACAAGATCGACAAGTCGGCGGCGGACCCCGCGAGATGCGAGGAGCAGGTGCTCGAACTGTTTTTGGAACTCGGCGCATCGGATGCGCAGGCGAATTTTCCGGTGGTGTATGCGAATGGCCGCGCGGGCATCGCAAAACTCAAACTCACGGATGAATCCAATGACCTAACACCGCTTTTGGATGCGATATTGAAACACGTCGCCCCCGCATCCGGCGTAGAGCGCGATAAAGAAACGCTGCAGTTCCAGCCCTTTAATCTTGCGTATGATAATTTTTTGGGACGGATGGCCGTCGGGCGCGTGTATGACGGCGTCATCAAAAAAGGTGCCGCGGTTTTTGTAAAAAAGCCGAAGGTCCTGATGAGTGATAGCGAAGAAGGGACGAGCGGCGAGACGCGCGCGGGAAAGATCATTAAAATTTTTACATTCAACGGACTCGAACGGGTGGAGGTCGAGGAAGCGGGCGCGGGCGATGTGGCGCTCATTGCGGGGCTTCCCGATATCGATATCGGCGAGACCGTGACGACGGATGCCGAGGCCGCGCCGTTGCCCGCGATCGCCATCGATGAGCCGACCATCGCGCTCATGTTTCTCGTCAACAATTCGCCGTTCGGCGGACGCGAAGGGAAATATGTGACGACACGGCAATTGCGGGAATACCTCGAACGCGAGGTGCAGGTGAACGTTGGCTTAAAAATAGATTTTTCGTCCTCCGACTATTTCCGCGTTTATGGCCGCGGCGAATTGCATATCGCGATCCTCTTGGAAAATATGCGGAGGGCAGGATACGAGGTGCAGGTGTCCCAACCCCACGTTATCATCCGCGAGGAAAACGGCGCAACAACCGAACCATTTGAGGAGGTCATCGTGGATACGCCGTCCGAATATCAGGGGACGGTCATCGAACGGCTGGGCGTACGCGGATTTCAATTGATGAGTGTGACGCACGCGGCCCAAACCATCCGGCTGATCTTCGAGGGGCCGACGCGAGGCATCCTCGGCTATCGCAATCAATTTATCATTGATACGAAAGGCGAGGGGATTTTGTCGTCCCGCGTGGTCGGGTTCCGGCCGTATGCGGGCGAGATCCGCCGGCGCGCGGTGGGTTCGATGGTTTCCATGGCGTCGGGAAAAGCGCTCGGGTTTTCGCTGTGGAATTTGCAGGACCGCGGAATGTTGTATGTCGGCCCCGGCACCGATGTGTACGAAGGGATGGTCATCGGCAATACGTCCAAGGGCGAGGAGATGTATGTGAATCCGACCAAAGGAAAACAACTGACCAACATGCGCGCGTCGGGTTCGGACGAGGGGATCTATCTGACGCCGCCGTTCGCGCTCACCATCGAGCGCGGGCTCGAGGTCATGACCGATGATGAATATCTCGAGATAACGCCGCAAAGCGTGCGGCTCCGGAAACAGCTTCTTACCGAGGCGGAACGTTCTCGCGCGCGGCGTTCGTAGGGAGTTATACTTCAGCCCGCTGGCTTCAGTATCTCCTCGCCGGAGCTCGTCGACTTGCAAAAATCCGTGCCTATGCTATACTGGACCATTGCTGAAAACGGGAATAGAGTCGAGTTTCGCTGTAGAGGCACATTATAAAGAAAACAATCACATGCAAGGAACAATCAAAACCAAAACACCGCGTGGATTCGGATTCATTTCCCGCGAAGGCGAGGCAAAGGATCTTTTCTTCCACTCCAAAGAATTGAATGGTGTGACGTATGACGAACTGAACGAGGGCGATCAAGTCACCTTCGAAGTCACTCAGGGCGAAAAAGGCCCTGCCGCCATCAACGTATCGCGCGCATAATCGGCGCGAAAAAAACCGTCCCAAAGGGTAGTCCTTTTCTGGTTCCTAAGGACTACCTACCCTTTGGCGGTTTTTTCATTACCGGCAATTCCGGTTGCTTTTTTAAGCGATACGTGCTCTGATTAACGTATGAAGAGCGCAAAGGACAATGAGCTTAAACTCAACCAAAACGGGACAACCATGCTGGTTTTTATGGAGTCCTATAACGCCAGCATTCCGGCGGGTTTTCCCCATGCGTCGGCCAAGGCATTGAAGCATTTTCAATCCGTCCATCCCGCGCTTTTTAAACATGGCGACGAGTGGTCCATCGATAAGCACCGCAAGCATCTGATGGACTGGCTTTCGTCGTATCGCGACGGCGTATAGACCTTTTGATGATGTTCGCCAAAGACATTCTTATCGTTGATTTTGAGGCGACGGCGCCGGATCCGTACACGGCGGAGCCGACGCAATTGGGCGCGGTTTTGCTCGACAAAGGAACGCTCGCGGAAAAAGACAGCTTCCTTTCTTATATCTATACGGATCTGGGCGGGGAGACGAATCCGGTTTCGGGCATCTCTCAAGACATGTTGGAGGGCGCGCCGCCGCAAGCGGAGGTCGGGAAACGGTTTTTTGAAAAATTCGGAACGGATATTTTGCTGGCGTCATGGGTGGAGCATCTGGACCGCAGGATGGTGAAAAAACTGATGGACGCCGCCGGCCTTGATTACACAAAATACGATTATCATTTTTTGGATATCTGGCCAGCCGCGTACATTCATCTTGCAAAAAACGGATATACGGGCGGCATGCGTTCCGAAGAAATGTTTCAAGCGTTCGAAATGCCGCCGCGCGGCACGCACGATGCGCTCGAGGATTGCCGGATCGCGGCCGATATTTTGCGAAAAATCGTCCGATAAGGTTTCGCAAAAATACCCCCGTTTTGCGGGGGTATCGGCTTTTTTACGTGTCCAATTCTTCGAGATCGACGGGCTTGCTGGGGGCGGTCGACATTTCGGCAAGCACGCAGCAGCACTGGTCGAACCGTTCGCGGAGTTCCGGCTTAAACTTGCCGAAAACATGTGAAAGTTTTTCGAGCCATTCGAGCGGCATCGCCGATCCCTTCGCGGCTTCCAATGTACAGTTTATAGGTTCGGAACCAATAAGCCGCCATTTTTTCCGCCTCGGTTTCGGCTTCTGCCACGACATCATCAAGATCGAATCCGGATGAGCCGATTTCGCATATCGTTTGACCATCCGGCGTTTCGAGATAATCAATGAGCGCGACAACACCGGGGCATTGGAATTCCGCGTAAAAAACGCGGAGGTTTTGGATTTTTTCCGGATCCATCGGTCTCCTCCGATTCATTCGGCGATCAGCACGGGGGTTTGCTCAACATCCGTCAGCAGATCCGCATTTGAATATTGAGGGCGGACGATGGGCTTCCAGCCGGTGGTCCAAACAGGGTTTTCGGTGGGGCGGACCATTCGCATCCAATTTGCATATCGCGCGAGCTGACCGCTTTCGGGATCGCGCCGCGTATAGTGCAGGATCTGGCAATTGTAAATGCGGTCCGCCGGATCTCTAGAAAGGTGCAATTCGCGGAATCGCCGCTGGGGCATTCGTTCAAGTAGAATGCGGATCCCCCACATAACTTCGCTGTGACAGACGGCAAGGATGCGTTTGTCTGCGCACTCGCGGTGCCATGTGCCGAGCGGACTTCGCAGGCGCTGGCAAAGCGCGGCGAACGATTCGCCATTGGGCGGGCGCCAGAAAAAAGGTTCGGCGTCGCGCAACTCGAGCGCGCGCGTCCATTCTTTGCGCCATTCCTCGTCGTCCAGAAACCGGAGGTTTCCGCCGTCGCGTTCCGCGAGATTGAAATCGGCGTACCATCGCGCATCGGGAATGGTGAGGAGCGCCGCCGTTTCTTTGGCGCGAATGTATTCGGATGTCAGATAGCGGTCAAAGAGCGGGTGATGCGCGCCGAATTCGGTTCGGAGCCACGCGCCGGCCTGGATCGCCTGAGCGCGCCCTTTGTTCGTAAGTCGGAAGCTCGCCGTATGCCGCTCACGGAAGCCTTCGGGTAGTGGACGCTGGCTGCCGTCCTCAAACTGCCGCTTTGCGATATTTCCCTCCGATTCGCCATGACGGATAAAAACGAGATCAATGGGAAGGGTCATGGGCGGTCTCCTCCCGCTAGTGTTTTAAAAGATCGGGCCGGTCGGTGAAGATGGCATCCGCGCCGTATTCGGCTATGACGTCGAATGTTTCCCGGTCGTTGACGGTCCAGACCCAGATCGCGAATCCCAGTTCGCGCGCATGATCGCGGAACCGGCAGTCATACTCTCTGTCCATATAAACATTCATCCACTCGATATGGAGATTGGAGATACTGCGTCTTCGGAGCCATTCTAGATACGTAAATTCGAGTACGCCGTCATTGATGATTCCGCAGCAAAGTTCCGGCATCAAAGCTTTCGCGTTGATCGCGCTCGCATGGTGAAAGGATGAGATAACGATTTGTTCGGGAAGCCATCGTCTAGATCTTAATGCGGCTCGTATTACCAAAATTGCATCACGTAATGCGCTTGGGCTTTTGATCTCCAGATTCACGCTTGCGCGTCCGCCGATGACATCGAGCGCTTGCTTGAGTGTGGGCGCGTCCGCATTTTCGCCGGGGTCATGCGCGATGCGGAGTCCGGTCCAGACATCGAATTCGATCATTTGAGCGCCTTCGGCGATCGCAGCCTCAAACGCTTCTATCGTATTTTCTTTGATCTCCCGTGCGCCGACTTTTCCATGCCGTCCGCGGTGATAAATGATGAGCGGTTTCGCGGTCATCCATATCTCCTTTGGGATTTGTGAATGTATGAATCCGATATAATGTTAAGACATTTTTCAAAATTGTCAAGACAAAAATGGCAATGTGTCTGCCTAAAATAAAATAAAAAATGCCGTCTTTCACCTTGCCTGCAAGGCGAAAGACGGCGCGTTACTGAAAACTAGCCGTGGAACCGCAACCCTTTGGGCCCGATGGAGTAATGATCCGCATTGGGCGCGCGATCGGGAAGATAGTTCGTTACGAGGATCGAAAGAAACAATTCGGGTTTCGGATCGCTTGGATCCCAGAGATGAAGTGCGCAGGGTCCGATTTCGGCGAGCCGAGCGAGCCGTGCTTTGTTGCAGACGGTTTGGCGCAGGAGCTTGAGGGCTCGGCGGACTTCGGGTTCGCGTTCGTCCGGAGGAGTGAACTCTGCGAAGAACTCGCTCCTATTTTGATTTTCAGCTACCCATCCGTGAAATGACGGAGAATCGAAGAGCCGTGCGAACCGCGGCTTTTGCCAGTGATCTGCGACGACCGAAACGGTTCGAAGTCCGCGCTGGACGAGTTCCTCGAATTTCACGGCATCCGACAAGTGCCGCCGCAACTTTTTGAGGCCGAGCCGGAAAGGGATTTGCTTCCATTCCTCGAGGACGATTTGGTTTCCCATTGCACCTCTTAAGAAAGGTTCGCTGCATGCGAATTTTCAATGTTCAAGAATTATATCCTAGCATAAGGCAGTTAGAATGTCAAATTTATTCGCATTGCGCGTGAACGGGGTATAATACGACTAAAGTATAACTACTAAATGTATGAAAATCACCGATCTGCCCAAAACATTCGTTCTCTTTGATACTGAATTTACCGCGTGGGAGGGGAGTCAGGAGCGCGATTGGAAGGGGACGGGCGAATATCGGGAGTTGGTGCAAATCGGCGCGATCCGCGTTCAAGCCGATACACTGCAAGAAATGGATTTTTTTAACCGGTATATCAAGCCGCGGCGCAATCCGGTTCTTTCGGATTATTTCGTTGATCTTACCGGCATTACGCAGGAAATGATCGAGAACGAAGGCGTGGATGCGGCGGATGCCATCCGGCAATTTGCCGCATGGCGCGGAACTGACACGGCCGGTAGCTGGGGTGATGACGTAGACGAACTTGAAGAGAATTGCCGGTTCGCAAAAATCGCCTGTCCCATCGAGCGCGCGCAATTTTTTGATGCGCAAGCAATTTTTTTGGCGCATGGGATCGCCACAAACGAATACATGTCGAGTACGATCCCCCGTGCGTTTGGCGTAGAGCCCGAGCGCCGCGGCCACAACGCATTGGCGGACGCGCGCACCATCCTTCAGGGTTTGCAATTGCTCCGCAACAGCCAAAACCCCGAGGGTAGTCCTTTGTGTGGATAACTCCAGTTTATCCACAGCTTATCCACCCAAAGGACTACCCTTTGTAAAAAAATGCCCCAACATGGTGTCGGGGCAGTGGGTTTTCTAGAAAAGCTGAAAAAGCAGATTCGTGAAAAATGCGATGGCGCCACAGACCGGAAACGTCAAAAACCATGCGATCACAATGGAGCGAGAGTAATTCCAGCGCACCGTGGAGGCGCGATAGGATGCGGCCGCGCCCATGATCGAGGTCGTGATGGTATGCGTCGTGGATAGGGGGATGCCGACGGTTGAAGCGGCAAGGATGGTGCTCGATGCCGCAAGTTCGGCCGAGAATCCCTGCCACGATTCGATCCGCACCATTTTTTCGCCGAGCATCCGGATGATGCGCCATCCGCCGATCGCCGTTCCCACTCCCATAACACCGGCGCAAAGAAAGATGACCCATGTCGGGATGATGAATTGGGGAAGGACGCCGCCCATGACGAGCGCCAGCGTAAAGACGCCGATGAATTTCTGGCCGTCATTCAAACCGTGATTATAGGCCATGAACGCGGCCGAGAAAATCTGCATCCGGTCGAACAGGCGCTTCGACCGGACCGGATTGGTGTTTGCGAACGCGAATCGGATCAGGCGTCCAATGACCCATGCGGCGGCAAAACCAATAACGGATGAAAACACGAGGCCGATGGCCACTTTTTTCCAGCCATCCCACAACAACGCTTCGGGTCCTGCGGCCGCAAGCGCCGCGCCCGCAAGTCCGGCAACGAGCGCATGGGATTCGCTGGTCGGAAGTCCCAGATGTGCCGCAACGCTTGACCAAATAATGAGGCCCAAAAGCGCGGCTGCGATCGTCGGAAGGTCAATGACCGATGCCTCGACAATGCCCGCGCCGATCGTATGGGCGACGGCGGTTCCCGAGAGTGCGCCGGCAACATTCAGCACGATGGCGACGGCCACTGCCCGCGCGGGCGAAATGACACGCGTCGCAACGACCGTAGCAATGGCGTTGGGTGCGTCGGTCCAGCCGTTCACGAATTCCGCGCCGAGCACCAAGAGAAGGACGCCGACCAGCAAAACGCTCATGCTCTAGCGCCCCTCTTTGCGCACGATGGACGAGATGACATCCACGACGTCCTGACAGTGATCGGTGATCTTCTCGAGCCGCTCGAAAATTTCCTTCTGCGCGATGAATTTTTTGATGGGGACGGCTTCATCGCGGAAAAGCGCTTCGAGGGATTCGCTTAGAAAAGCATCCGCAGTTTCCTCGCGGGAACGGGTATCTTTGATCGCGTCTTGCATGGAAGACGATTTCAGCGACGACAGATCGCGGATGAGCTCCTGAAGAACAGCGACCATGCCGATGATGATGGGCGGGAATGCGGTGGCAAGAGACGGCAAAACGAGAATGTCATAATTCCGAATCCGTTTTGCGACCGTTTTCATGCCGTCCAGAATATCGTCGAGTTTCGTGATCAGGCCGGCGATATCGGACTTATCGAAATCCGTGATGTAGATCCGGTCGAGCAGCTCATGTGTTTGTCGGGTGATCTCGTCGCCGAGAAATTCCTGCTCCATGATCACACTGAATGCGGGATTTTCGGCGCTGGGATCGTTGAGGAAGTTTTTCAACGCTTCGGCGGCGGCACGCGAACACGAAATATGGTCGGAAAACAGTCTTTCAAAGAATCGCCGATTCCTACTAACCATCGCGAGCTCCTTTTTGTCAAGGTTTTCTCGAGGTCAAACCCAAACAATTGTATATGAATTTTGCAAAAATGGCAGTTGACAGAAAATAAGAAACAGTTTATAATTTTTTTGATTCTTGCATTCCTGATTACTTAGTGTAATATTTACACTAGGTAGTCGGTTTAGCAATAGTTCCTTGATTTGAAGTAAGGAATGGCACAGGCCCGCCACTCGAAAGCGGCCCCACAAAGTCAAACCAAGAAAGGACAAGCCATGGCCAAGAAAAACCTCAAGGTCCACCTTTTCATCGTGGACCCGCAGAACGACTTCATGGGAGAGGACGATGGCGCTCCGCTCACGGAAGAACTCGGCGGCAAGAAGCGCATGGCATCGCTTGCCGTCAAGGGTGCGGTGTCGGACATGCGGCGAGTCGCGGCGCTGATCGGCGAGCGGGATGTGGAGGGCGCGCAATCCGGCGTACCGTAGCCGCACGCTCGATTATCTGGAGGCGCTCGAAGCGGACGGAAAATTCCCGCATTGCATCTGGCCCCCGCACTGCCTCATCGGCACGTGGGGCCATGCGGTCGAGGACACGCTCGCGGACGCCCTGCGGCGCTGGGAACAGAGTCAGGTCGCGGCCGTCAATTACGTGACCAAAGGGTCGAGCGTTTGGACCGAGCATTTCGGCGCACTCAAAGCGCAGGTGGAGGATCCGGATGATCCGTCCACGCAGCTGAACGCCGAACTGATCCGCATTCTGCAGGACGCCGATATCGTGGCGGTCGCCGGCGAGGCCCTGTCCCACTGCGTGAAAACGACGGTGGAGCAGGTGGCCGACAACATCGGCGACGCGCACGTCAAAAAATTCGTTCTCCTGACGGATTGCATGTCTCCCGTTCCGCAGCCGCCCGGCGGGCCGGATTTTCCGGCCATCGGGAAACAATTTCTTGTGGATATGCAGGCGCGCGGCATGACGCTCATGCCGTCCGATCAGTTTCTCCGCTAACCCCAGCTCAAAACGAAAGGAGACGCCATGCCCCGATTGAATCAAGATTCCGACATGCAGAAATTCGGCATCGGAAAGGGTGGATTCGCATTCACCGGCGCCCGACTCGAAAAACTCGGCGCGACCGAGTACACGCTTGTCACCGTCGCGGTGGACGTGACCGGTTCGGTTTCCGGTTTCGAACGCGAGCTTCGCGATATGCTGATGGCGGCGGTGGACGCATGCAAGAAATCGCCGCGCTCGGATAACATTCTTGTTCGCACGCTGTTTTTCTCGGACCGGCATCCGAAAGGCATTTCCGAAATTCACGGCTTCAAGCCGCTCGCGGATATCGATCCATCGGCCTATCCCGACATCAACGCGGGAGGCATGACGCCGCTTTGCGATGCGGTGTATTCATCGCTCGGCGCGACCAACGTGTACGCCGAGGCGCTTCGCGATCAGGATTACGGCGTGAACGGCATTTTCTTCGTCATCACGGATGGCGGGGAAAACGCGTCCGTTGCCACCATGGCGATGGTGAAGGACGAGCAGGAAAAGGCGCGCAAATCGGAGAAGCT
>JACOYI010000002.1:0-58215 GCA_016181935.1 Candidatus Niyogiibacteriota bacterium
GGAAACTGGAGGAGAAATCATAAAACCGGATGATATTCCGGATTCGGGTCCGCCGACTGGCTGAGATGGTTCTGCCGGAACATTCAATGTCGGGGGCGGCGCGAACTTTTCGGATGGGACAACAACATTCTGAACCGAGCGCACAACATTTTCCTGCGTAGAACGCGCTTTTTCTCCGGCTCGTTCTCCCAACGAGCGTGGAAGGGATTCGATGGTTCGACCAAGCTCACCATAAAGGGAGGACCATAGGGTTTGGGCAAGCAGGGCGGGTTGATGAACCATCTTTGAAGGTAATTCGGAGAACGACCGAACAAGCGTTGGTTCTCCCAACGCAAAACCCGTGGCAAATAACACAAAAATAGCGACAAGCCGCGTCACAATACTTTTATTATAAAAGAAAACGGCCCGCGGAGGGCCGTTGAAGGTGGGGATAAATAAAAAAACCGTCCTGCACCTTGCGCCCAAGGTGCAGGACGGCTATTCTGTGACTTTTCTCAACCAATTCGTTGCATTCCATCCGCCTCCCGGGTATGGGATCACGCCCCAATCCGCCAAGCTGATGGATTCGTTTCGGAATCCCCTCTCGTCTTTCAAAAAAACTTTGATCCGTAGCGACCCATCCTTTTCATCCACATAAGGCGCCTGCACGACCCGTCGGACATCCGAACAAGGACATCCGAACAAATATCGCGCCTGCATATCATCACCGGCACACCGTACCGCAGCTGGTCAAGCGAACGAATCTGGCTCGGCCCGAAATCCGGGCGCTCGGAAACGATACCGGGATTTGTGAGTCGGGGTTCATCGGTATGTACGATCTCCATCTTGATCAGCAACATCATCACCGCAAACACGATACCGGCGCCGGCACAGAAACCGGAAACGAGAAGTTTGGGAGGAAACATAGAGCACCTCTTTGGAATGATTTAGAAAACAAAATCCGCGTCCATTATGTGGCGAAGCGCGCTTTTCGTCAAGACAAAGGGAACCCAAAGGGTAGTCCTGCGGGTCAGAAAAGGACTACCCTTTGGGTTCCCTCCCTTTCATTACTTCTTCGAGCGGCGCAAAAAGGCGGGAACGGATTCCCAATCCTCGTTGTCTTTTGGAGCGACGCCCGATAATGATTCGGACGCCGAAACAGTTCCCGAATGCGGCGACGCTTTCGGCGGCCGCTCGCTTGAAAAAAGCTTTTTGATGCGTCCCTCCTCCGGAAAACCGGACGCGATGACGGTGATTTTGATCTCGTCTTTTTTCAGCGTTTCGTCATGGAACGCGCCAAAAATGACTTTCGCGTCTTTATCGATGGATTCCGTGACCACGCGCGCCGCCTCCTGAATCTCCCACATGGTCATGTCTTCGCCGCCCGACACCGAGAAAAGAACGCCCCGCGCGCCGTCGATCGAAAGATCCAGAAGCGGCGACGTAATGGCGAGCCGCGCGGCTTCTTCGGCGCGTTTCTCCCCCGTGGAACGCCCCACACCCATGAGCGCCGTCCCCGAACCCTGCAACACGGCGCGCACATCGGAAAAATCCACATTCACGATGCCCGGATAGGTAATGAGGTCCGAGATGCCCTGCACGGCCTGACGCAACACTTCATCGCACAACGCGAATGCCGAAATGAACGGCGTGTTTTTGTCGACGGCCGTGAGCAGACGGTCATTCGGAATGATGATCATCGCGTCCACATGATCCTTGAGACGCATCAATCCGTCTTCCGCGATCTGCGTACGCTGTGCGCCTTCAAATGAAAACGGCTTTGTCACGACGCCCACGGTAAGAATGCCGGTGTCATGCGCGAGTTGCGCGACCACGGGCGCCGCACCCGTTCCCGTGCCGCCGCCGAATCCGCATGTGATAAAAATAAGATCCGCGCCTTTGAGTGATTCCTGAATTTCTGCTTTATTTTCGTCGGCCGCCTGTTTGCCGACTTCCGGATTCATCCCCGCGCCCAATCCCCGCGTCAAACTTTGGCCGATGTGGATCTTTTTCGGCATCAAACTGTGATGCAGATCCTGCGCATCGGTATTGATGCCAATAAAATCAACGCCTTTTACTTTATTGCGGATCATGTGATCCACGGCGTTGAGCCCGGATCCGCCGACGCCGATCACTTTGATTCGCGCAAATGTTTCGATTTCCGGTTTAACTTGTGGCATAGATTCGCTCACACGAATGGTCATTGAATTAACATATCCACCTTACAGAACAAAAATTGACGTTGCAACTGGACAACGCCATCTCTGCAATGTCTGGTTAAATAAGAGGTCTCCTAAGGGTAGTCCTTAGGAATCCGATAAGGACTACCCTTACGGCAAAAGCGATTTGATCCACCGCCAAACGAAGTTTCCCGCTTTATGCGTCAATTCAAAGCCCAATTCCGGCCTGCCTCGGACTCCATCCTGAGCCAAGAGGCAAAGCCCCACGGCGGTCGCCCATTGTGAATTTTGAACACCCATCGGCAGTACGGCGTCCTGCAGCGCTCCGATCTGCGCCGGCAATTCCAAGCAATCCTTGGTAAAATCGATAAGTTCCGCGAGCTGCGATCCCCCGCCCGTGACGACAACACCGGCCGGCAGCAGCCGTTCGCGCTCGATCTTTTTTAAATGTTTGTTGGTCAGGTCGAAAATATCCGACAGGCGCGCCGATACGATCTCGGCCAATTGTTTTTTGGCCGACATCGTGCGCGCATCAAAAACCTGCTTCAATTCTTCCGCGCGTTCCAGATCCATTTTAAATCCAATGGCAAGATCATGCGTGATGTTCGCGGACCCGTACGGCAATACTTCGAGCGAAATGGGAATGCCTTCCTCGAAAACCGCGAGCGATACCGTGGAAGCGCCGATATCAATGAGCAACGTCCCGACCTCTTTATAACGACGGGGAATGATGGCGCGCGCCGCCGCCAGCGGACCCGCCATGATATCCGTGACAACGATACCCGCGAGTTCTGCCGAACGCATAAGATTCCGCACGTCTTTTTGAAGCGCCGTGACAAAAAGCGCCTCGCATTCGATCTTGGAACCGGTCATGCCGACCGGACTCGCGGTTTTAATGCCGCCGTCGATCGTATAAACGAGCGGGATCGAGTGGAGAATTTCGCGATTCGACAACGGTTCGAGATTCGCTTGCGCGGCCTCAATGGAGCGGCGCGCATCGTGTTCCGAGATCTCGCCCGACGCTCTCGATACCGCCGCAAGCCCTTTCGAGCGCATCGCCGCAAGATCCACGCCACCCGCCGAGAGCGTCGCTGATTTGATCCTGAATCCCGCCTGCTTTTCGGCTCGGCGCAAAGCCGCGATCATGCTTTTCGATGCCGCATCCGCATCCACGATCTTTCCTTTGCGAACACCGAACGATTCCGCGATTCCCATTCCTAAAATAGAAAGGGTGCCGGACGAACGATCAACGGCGCTCGCAACGCATTGCGTTGTTTGCGAACCGATATCGATGCCTACCGCAATGCGTTTAACCATTTTTTCTCTTCGTTATCCATACGAGCGCCGGCGCGCTTCGTATCGTGATCGAATCCTTTTAAATGCAGAAGGGCGTGGATATAGAGATACCGGACATACTGTTGATAGGACAGTTGACGTTCGGGGGCTTCGCGACGCGCAACCGTTAGATCCATGAAAATCTCGCCCTCATTCTTCCCCAACGGGAACGCCAGCACATTTGTGGTCGCCGATTTTTTGCGATAGGTGCGGTTGAGCGTTTTCATGTATTTCGAATCCGTAAATACCAGACTTAATTCGTACCGCGTTCCCAGTATTTTATTTTTAGCCGTCTCCCATGCAATGCGCGGCGGCTTTTGGCGCGCAAGCGACCGAATAGCAACTGGCATACAAATCACGCGCCGAGCGCTTTTTTAATCGCCGCGCTCACCCTGAACCCGTCCGCGCGCCCTTTCAGCTTCGCCATCGCCGCTTTCATTGCCTTCCCGAAATCCGCGGGGCTTGCCGCGCCGGTTTCCCCGATCGCATCCCGCACCGCATTTTCAATGTCTTCATCCGTTGCTTCTGCCGGAAGATAGGGTTGGATCATTTCGATCTCCGTTTTTTCTTGCGCCGCAAGTTCTGGGCGCCCGCCTTTTTCAAATTCGGCAACCGAATCGCGGCGTTTGCGGACCTCGGTCTGTAAAACCGCGATACTCTCGTCATCCGAAAGGCCGGTATCTTTTTTCTGCTTTTCGATCTCCTTGTTGCGGATCGCGGAGACGACCATCCGCAATACGGAAACACGCCGAGATTCACCCGCTTTCAATGCGTTTTTCAGATCATTTTCCAGCTTTTCCTTGATCATCCGCGCGATTTTTCTATCAGTATGAATCCATCGTATCACAGGCCGTCCGCCCGCCCCCTGTGCAGAACCTGTGATTAACCCCGCCTGAATTTCGTCGAAATGTGGGCGGGTAAAACGAAAAACCGCTTCGGCAAAAGAGCCGAAGCGGTAAAATTAGGAATGTTTATATACCGGAGACAACAGGAAGCGCGCGTACTCTGCACAGTTTTTTCCATTCTTGCATGACGAGTTCGTTGATCGAATTTCCGAAGGGCGGCTTGTAAATCGTGATTCTATCCTCATCGGGAGTTGTCTGAAGTCCATCCCCATTCCGATGGCCAGGCGCATGTTGAATAATGATGAGCGCATCGGTACCCGCTTCAGTGCTCGGAAGAGCTCGACTCCCTGAATATGCAACTCCGTCGGGATAACAATAGAGCGCATCTACGAGCGCCTGCGTTCCTTCGAGCTGCACGGCATAAAGCCAATCTTTCCAACAATGATCCAGCTTCTCTACGTTATGCTGAAAAACTTTATGTTCTTCAGGATTCACGATTTGGAGGAGTGCTTCACGGTCAAGCCGCTTCACTTTAATGACTTGTGTTCCGCCGGTTCGCGTTCCGGTCCAATCCTGGAACACACCCCACAGATATGGAAACTCTCTCCAAAACGACCGATGCTTTCGCCACGAAGCGCTTGTTGAGAACATGCCTGATCTCCCATCTTTGACCGTCACGGTCTGGCACGGTACTTTTGCCACGGGCCGCGTGGCGCGGGGCCTTGGAAAAAATCCTTGGCCATCCACCTCGCATTGTAGTAGCTCAAAATGAAAAATCAAGCGCTTTTTTTGCTCGAAACCAAAAACCACCAGCCTTGGGCTGGTGGTTTTTACTTCGGGCGTCCTTTGCGTTCCGGCAGTTTTCCGAGCTTTTTCAAGCGCTCATATTCCTTGTGGCGCTTCAGGCGGAACATCGCGGATTTGCGCCGTTTGTAGGCCGACGGCAAACGCGCGCGGAATTGGTTCTTGCGCGCCTCCACCAAAATGCCGGCTTGTTGGAGCCGTTTTGTGAAGCGGCGCAACGCCGCAAGCGCTGATTCATTATCGTGTCGTTTGATTTCCACCATGCCAAATTTATGCGAACGGATTCCGCAATCGATTTTAGAAGCCCCGCAAGCGCTTTGCACGGTGTTTTTTGGTTATGCTTTCTTCGGAACCAAAAAACAAAGCGCTGAGGACGGAGATTGAATTTCGCTGGAAATTCAAGCGTATTCTAAAATTGATCGCGGAATTCGGGATGCGTCATTAACTCGCTATTAAATGTAAATGCACGTGATCGATCACCTGTCCCCCGTCCCTGCCGACATTAAAAAGAAGCTTGTATCCCGCTAGGTTTTCCCGCGCTGCGGCATCCCGCGCCGCAAGGATCAACCCTCCAAAGAGCGCGCGGTCGCCGTCCGTCGCGTCTTTCACCGACGCAATGTGTTTCTTGGGAACGACCAGCAAATGCACGCGCGCCTTGGGATTCGCGTCCTTAAAGATCACCACCTCGTCCGTTTCAAAAACGACCTCAGCCGGACGCTTCTTTTCGGCGATCTCGCAAAAAAGGCACCCTTCCATACGCTTAGCTATTCTTCATTTTTTTCTTCAAATGGTCAAGCACCTTCTTCTGATACACCGATTCCTGCGTTCCCGATCCCATATCGCGCACGATGACCGTACCGTCAAGCGCCTCTTTCTGCCCGATGATCAGGGCATACGCCGCACCCAGCTTATTCGCAAGGTCCAATTGCGTGCGAAGATTATCCCTGGAAAACGACTGCGCCACGCCGAACCGCGATTTGCGCAACTGCTCAAAAAGGACCAAACTTTTGCGTTTTGCCTGCGCGCCGATCTGCACCAAAAACACGGCCGGCGCTTTTTCTTTGAACGGAACGATCTTTCGTTCTTTTAACTCATCAACGATGCGGTCAAGCCCCAGCGCCCCTCCGACTCCCGGAACTTTACGATCGCCCATGACTTCGGCCAGATAGTCATACCGGCCGCCGGCGGCGAGCGCGATCGGCGCCGCGTTTTCTTTTTCTTTCTCTTTCTCTTTTTGCGGCTCCGTTTTTTCCCCGCCCGTTTCCGTCGATGCATCGTCTGCTTTTTCTTTTTTCGTGTCCGCATCCGCGTCCGCAAAAATCTCAAACACGGTGCGCGAATAGTAATCAAGCCCGCGCACCAGATGCGGAGCGATTTTGTAGGGGATTTCAAAATCGTCAAGAAATTCGAGGACCAGTTTAAAATGCGCGCGGCAACTCAAGCACGCATAGCTCATCATTTGCGGCGCATCGGCCCGAACCTCGACGCACATCGGATTTTTGCAATCCAAGAGGCGCAACGGGTTTTCTTTCAGCCGCCGTTTGCAATCGCGACATATAGAATTCACCTTACGGCGATAATATGCCACAAGCTCTTTCCGGAATTCGCCGCGACATTCCTTGTCGCCCAGCGTATTCACGTGAACTGTGAATTTTTTAAAGCCCAATTCCTGCAAAATAAGCGCGAACACGTGGATGATGTACGCATCGGACAGGCCGGATTCTTCGCCCATGATCTCCACGCCGAACTGGCCGAATTCGCGCCAGCGTCCGCGCTGGGGATTTTCATGCCGGAAAAATGAACCCGAATAGTAGAGCATTACCGGCTGGGGCCATGTGTGCATGCCATGCTCAAAATACGCGCGCATCATGGGAACCGTGCCTTCCGGGCGCAGCACGAGCGCGTCGCCACCCCGCGTTTTGAACGCATACATTTGTTTTTCCACGATATCCGACGTTTCGCCGAGCGTCAGGCCGAAAAGCTCCGCTTTTTCAACGTGCGGCGTGCGGATCGGTTTGAACCCGTAGGAACGCGCGATATCCTCGGCTTTTGTTTCCACCGCTTTCCAATATAAAAGATCGTGCGGAAGAATATCCCGCATGCCTTTCGGTGTCTGCAATAATTCCTTTTTATTTTTTATTTTCATCCCGTTAACGATCTATCGTAAAAATTCCGCCGCTTCCGCAAATCCCGGCTCGTATGCAAATGCTCTGGGCGGCCAAAGGCGCAACAACGCGCGTCCCGTGATATTGTCGCGCGGAAGCGCGCCGAATGAACGCGAATCCAGACTTTGGAGGCGGTTATCGCCCATCACGAAGTATTCATCCGCGGCCAGCTTCCATTCACGGCCGTCCACGATCACCTCCTCGCTCGGAAGCCCCACAATGCGCTTGATGAAAAACTTGGATGGGTCATTCGGATACCGGAACACGATCACCTCCCCCTTCCGGGGTTCACGGATAAAGGTATAAGTAAACTCGTCAATAATCAAATAGTCGCCCGATTCGAACGTCGGCACCATGGACGCGCCCGACACGATAAAGGGTTGGGCGACATAGATACGGATCGGCAAAACGACGACCAATACGACGAGGGCGAACTTGATGATCTCCCATGCGCCGCCGAATAATTTCGAAATCATTGTTCTCCATTATACCAAAAATAGGCGGAAAATCAAGGGCGTGCGGGTCCGTTGGCTCGCGCGCGCCTTTCGCGTAGAATACGCTTATGAAAATCGTTCTGGGACTCGGGAATCCGGGGGCGGAATACGAAAAAACGCGCCATAACGCGGGTGCGCTGGCTCTGCAATACGCCGCGCGCAAGTTTGAATTTTCGGATTGGGCGGGCGCCAAAAAATACGAATCGCTCGCCGCGGAGGGAAAAATCGCGGGCGAAAAATTCCTGTTTCTGTTCCCGCAAACCTTTATGAACAATTCCGGAAAAACGGCGCGCGGCATAAACCCCAAAAATCTCACGGTCGTTCACGATGACATGGATCTGGCGCTCGGCGTCATAAAAATCTCGTTCGGGCGCGGCTCGGGCGGACACAAAGGCGTGGAATCCATTATCCGCGCATTGAAATCGCGCGATTTCGCCCGCATCCGCATCGGCATCGCGCCCAAAGTAAAACCCGACCACAAAAAAATGCCGGACTTTCTCACCTCCCCCTTCCGCGCGGACGAACTCAAAAAATTATCGCCGGTTTTTAAAAAAGTTTCGGAAGCTCTCGAATGCATCGCCTCGGACGGCATTCCGCGCGCCATGAACCGGTTCAATTAAAAAATCCCAAGAGCTATCTCTTGGGAGAATGGTTTCGTACAACCGCTTCTACAGCAGAAAACAAAAACACGCCCATTATAGCGCCTGACAAAAGAAGAAAATCGTAATCGGTCATCCAGCGATGACCCATCCAGTAAAGTACCCGTAATCCGACGCCGAACCCCACTAAAAATTTAGCTGAAGCGATACACAATTTCTTAAGAGTCTTTTTGTCTGACCAGCCGATTTTCAGCATCGCTGTAAAGGAGACGACAACGACAAGCGCCAAGCTCCACCCTAAATACTCAGGCAACGGAATGTGAATATAAAAGAACGTGGATGCGAAGGTGGCGCTCGCCATTGCTAAACACGAAAAAAGAAATACTTTTGTTTTTTGTAATTCTTCAGCATTCATTGCGCCTCCCAATAGGACGCTGTTGAACTCCAACCGCACTTTACGCTATTTTCCCTAAAATGCAAGAGCTGGCTCATTCAAAAAGAAGCCGGCATTTTTATTCATTCGCATCAAAAAACCCGCGCAAAGCGCGGGTTGTTCGCTTAGAAGCGAGCCCGAAGACCAAGCGCATGGGCGCTCGAATCAACGAACGAATACCACCGGACGTGTTCATAAAAAATCTCCAACACGTAGACTCCGAGCGCCGCGCCAAAAGTAATTTTCTGGGCGTTGTCCGACTGACGCTCCACTACGCCTTCGGAATTTTTGAAATTCCCCCGCATTGTCCCGATCCCCCATTCCGCATACCCATAAATAGATGGGATTCCATACCCGATCTGCGCTGTCAAAAATGCTCCTCGCATATCATCAACAGCATCAATATCGACACCGACATCAATCGCGGGAATGATCACGAACGGAGGAAGAATCGAAATGCCGGCGGAAAGGCCGACCCCTCCGTCAAGATAAGGCCCCACGGAAACGTATCGCGAGATTTCCGCTTTTGCGACCGTAGAAAAAAGAAAGAAAAGGAACGCAACGAACGATATCCGTACGATTTTTGACATCTATTCTCTCCCGCTGGTTGGTTGTAAAGATTCAACTCCACCTTGCACTTTACGCTATTTTCCCTAAAATGCAAGGGCTGGTTTGAGCGCCCCAACCAAACAATTCCATACGCTTCTCATTGCCGGGCTTACCCCCCATTTTCTGGAAAAGCCCGTTTTGTGGTGGGCGGGTACTGAAAAGGAAATTCTCGCAAAACGCGCGCTGACCCCGCTTTGGCGCGATAACACGGTCGTCATTGAAACCAGCGCTTTGCTCAAGCAAAGCGAATTTTTGCGCACGCTCGCCGACTTGGGATATGAAAAAGTTTCAGGGGCGCTCTTCCCCGGCACCTTCAAGCATCTGGGCTCGACCATTCTTGTCTACCCCATCAATCATGCGCATCCGTATTCCGTTGATTTTCTGGGTTCGGTCATCGAATCCATTGAAGAACGTGTGGATGTCGAGCGGGGCGCCCTTGGTCCGAAGGGCTCCCCTTCGGGAACCCAAGGGGGAGCCCTTCGGGAATTCCGCGATGGCGATTATGTCGTCCACATCGACCATGGTATTGGCATTTTCCGCGGCATTGTTGAATCGCGGGGCGAGCCGTATTTCAAAATCGAATATGCTGGCGCTCATGATGGGGGCGAACCGGATACGCTTTTGGTGCCGGTTTCGGAAAAGAAACTTGGCTCGACGTCAGGCGGCCGGCTCGACCCGTATGTCGGCCTTGAGCGTCCGCGCATCCATCGCCTCGGAACGCAACTCTGGGCGAACACGAAACGAAAAGCAAAAGAAGATATCATCGCATTCGCAAAATCGCTCATCCGCCTGTACCGGACGCGCACGGCGATCACGCGCCCGCCTTCGCGTGGCTGTAGCCCGCTTCGGCGAGGCGAAAGCCCGCCTTATGACGCCGACCCGCTCGAAAAAGAAATTTGGGACGCGTTCGAGCACGAATTGACCGCGAGCCAATCGCGGGCGCTCGATGAAATTTTTGCAGATCTCGCAAAACCCCGGCCCATGGAACGCTTGCTCGCGGGCGATGTCGGATTCGGCAAGACCGAATTAGCGCTCCGCGCCGCGCTCCGTGTGGCGATGAATGGCAAGCAAGTGGCGCTCCTCGTGCCCACTACCGTGCTCGCGGACCAGCATTTCCAGACATTCGGCGAACGCCTGAAACGAACGCCGCTCTCGGTCGCGGTCGCCACGCGCCTGCAATCTGACAGCGCGAACCGCCGGACATTTGCGGGCGTTGCGAGCGGACAGGTCGACATCATCATCGGCACGCACCGGATGTTCTCCGGCGATGTCGCATTCAAAAATCTGGGGCTCCTCATCATCGACGAGGAACAGCGATTCGGCGTGCGCCACAAGGAACATTTCAAGGAAAAATATCCCGCCATCGACATTTTGACGCTTAGCGCGACCCCCATCCCGCGAACGCTCGCGTTTTCGCTCGCGGGCGTGCGTCCCTTCTCCCAAATAGAAGAGGCGCCCCGCGGTCGCAAGGCGCCTCTCACGCACGTTCTACCCTTTTCAAAAAAGCTGGTCAAGGAAGCGCTCGCATATGAACACACGCGTGGCGGGCAGGCGTATTATCTCGCAAGCCGCATCCACACCATTCCGAAAACGCTCGAACTTCTGGCAAAGCTCGCCCCGCGCGCAACATGCGCCGCCATTCACGGCCGGATGCCAGAAAAAGACATCCTTGCGGCTATGCGCCGCTTCCGTCGGAAGGACATCGATGTTCTCGTCTCGACCACTATCATCGAGAATGGCCTCGATATTTCCTCCGCCAATACGCTCATTGCGGAAGACGCAACGCGCTTGGGACTCGCCCAAGCGCATCAACTCCGCGGCCGCGTGGGCAGAGGCGAACATCAGGCGTTCGCCTATTTTCTCTATCCCACGGGACGCCTCACGGAGGATGCGGAAAAACGGCTTGAATACTTGATGGAATTTTCGGAGCTCGGCGCGGGGCTTGAGATCGCAAAACGCGACTTGGAACTCCGCGGCGCAGGGAATATTTTAGGGCGCGACCAATCCGGCGTCGCGGGCCGCATCGGCTGGAACCTGTATTTTCAGTTTGTGAACGAGGCGATCGGGGAAATGGAGGGGCTGTTGGATGTTTAAATTCCAAAAAAGACCCGACCCCCTTTGCAGGGGGCCGGTAATATCTATTAGTGCCAAGATATACCCTATCACCATAGAAGTCAATAGGGGGTGTGAATAGCTATTTTAGCCTTTCTAGTTTATCCCTCAAATCATCTAAAAACGTATAATTGCATCGAGGATTTTGCATAGCGAACATTTTTAATTCCCACGCAAGACCGCTTCTAAACGAATAAATATGAATATACTTATTATAGTTGTGCCGATATATTTCAAATCTTTTTTAACGACATTATAGCCAATACCGCCCACAAAATCGAGAAACTTTCTATGTCTTACTGCTCTGGTAATATACGGCTCACGTTTCGCTTGAATATCTTGACACGCATAAAAATTATAAAAAACTGGCGAATGCTCGGACTTAAGAAGGTCGCGCAATTTTACAAAATCAATATCATAATTAATCCGCCTTTCTGTTTCGGCGTCTGTCATTTTGACCTGCCAAAATAAATTAGAAAAATCAACAAATACGCCCGCTCTTCCGTCGTTGGTTTTTTGCCAGACATTTTATAACATTACACCCTTAACTTATTACCCCTTTTTCTCCTCCCCCAGATACGCCAATGTCATCTTCTTCTCTTTCGGATTGAACAAGGTGATCTGGAACGGATACGTTTTGCCGAGTTCCACTTTTTCGCGCATGTCTTTTTCCGAGCCGAATTCCGAAATATGCACGAGTCCGGCCACGCCTTCCTCCGCGCTCACGAGCACCCCGTACCGATTGATGCGGATGACCACGCCCTCCACAATATCCCCTTTCTTATATTTATCCTTGATTTTGTCCCACGGATCGGGTTCGAGCGCTTTGATGGAGAGCGAAATTTTGCCGTTCTCGATGGCGATGATCTTTGCTTTCGCGCGGTCGCCTACCTTAAACATCGTGCGCGGATCCTCCACCAGCGACCACGACAATTCCGAAATATGCGCCAATCCTTCGAGCCCTTCCTCCAATTTGATGAACACGCCAAAATCCACGACACCCGTGATGTCGCCTTCGATGGTGTCGCCAACCGCATATTTTGCGAGCACTTCTTTGACCTCATCGGTCTGGATCTCTTTTTCCGAGAAAATAAGTTTTTCCTCCGCTTGATTGGCCGTGATGATGGTGACCGCCAAGGTCTCGCCCACCAGTTTTTTCAATTCCTCCAAAATCTTTTCTTTGTCGCCGCCTTCCACGCGCGGGTAGTGGACCGAGCGCAGTTGCGATGCCGGAAGAAATCCCTGAATGCCTTCCCATTCGAGCACCAACCCGCCCTTGTTCGCTTCTTTTACCTTGATCAAAAGCGGCGTGCGTTTTTCCGCGAGCTCCTGCGCTTCGCGCCAAACGATCTCCTGTCCCGCTTCCTTAAGCGAAAGTTCCGCATAGCCATCCTCGTTTTCAAGCTCGATGATTTTTGCGGTGATGCGGTCTCCGGCGCGGAGATTGCGCGCCATGTCTTTGGCCTGTATCAATTCGCGGCCATACACGATCCCCGTACTCCAACCCAGATCGATGTAGAGCGCCGCCCCTTTGCGGCCGAGCACCACGCCATCCACAAAATCGCCGGTCTTCGGAAACCCGGCAGGCGCCAGTTTGAATAACTGCTCCATCGCCGAAGGCGGCGGTCCGCCGGCTGGCGGATCGAGAACGGCATTTGAAGCTCCATTTTCCGTGGTTTGTTCCATAGGGAGGATTATACCCGCAAAACAACGAATGGCAAGATTTTGGACGCTTCGCGTCCAAAACATTGACGACATACATTTATCGTTGTATGCTTGATTTTAACGCTGAATGGTCAGCGAGGAAGTTCTTTTCCAGCCAAAGCATAAGGAGAAGCGATGAAAACCATCCTAGTGTTCGTGGCGCTCATCGGATTCCTCTGGAGTTCGCTGGCGGGCGCGAATCCGTTCTGCATCTCTTGCGACATCAAGCTGGCCGGCCAGCCTGTCGAGGTCGCACCTCCGCAAGGGCCCATCACCCCGATCGATCCGTGCACCGTCACGAAATGTGGAGCCGATGCTAGCGCCCAGCAGTGTCAGCCCATCGAAGGCGAGGTTTTGGAAAATCTCGTCTACCCGGACTGGGGGAAAACCCCCGCCGCTCCTGTCGGCCCGCCCACCGAGGTTGCGCCTCCCATGCGCTACGCGCCCGGACCCATGCCTATTGAGGTTCCTTGTTGCCCCAAGAATCCCATGTACGACTTCTAGTCGAACACCGCCGCGCTCCCGCAAGGGACCGCGGCAATTTTTAATCAAAGGACCCCGAGGGTAGTCCTTTTCCGGTTCCTAAGGACTACCCTCGGGGTCGCCCTTAACGATTTTCAACAAAAGGCCGCCCAAACGAAGGGCGGCGATCATTGAAACGGTTCTTCCAGTACGTCGAGCTCTTCATACGGACTCGAGACCCGAACCTTCTGTCGTCGCCGAACGAACTGATCCGGAAGTTGCTGGATAAGGCCGCCGCGCGCTTTGTAAACCCGAATGGCCTTGCTTACTTCGTCGTGGGTCACGGACACCTTCTTCGGCCCCGGCTTCCCGTTCTTTTCGCGCTTCCGGCTTGGATTGAACGATGTCGTTTTCATACCCCCTCCTGTTTCTTGAAAATCTGCTCTTGAGCATAGACCGATTCATATATTTGTCAATCTCCTGATGCTTTTTTCGGGATTTTCGGGGGTTGATTTTCGACCCAAAATCAGCTAAGCTAAGGGTAGTCCTGCGGGTCAGAAAAGGACTACCCTTTATTATGGTCATCACCTATTACGGCTTGTCGTGCTTCAAGGTGAGCTCCGGGGATTTCACCTTGGCGTTCGACCCTCCTTCGAGAAAATCGGCTCTCAAATCCCCCCGTTTCCAAGCGGACGTTGTTTTCATTTCCCATAACCACGATAACCATTCGGGCTACGATGTCATTTCGGAAAAAGACGGAAAAGCGCCGCTAAAGATCGACGGGCCCGGCGAATACGAAACCCGCGGCATTCCGATCCAGGGAATTCTTTCGTGGCACGATGCCGACGGCGGCAAGGAGCATGGCTCGAATACGGTCTATACCGCGGAACTCGAAACTATCCGTCTCTGCCATTTGGGCGATTTTGGAGAGCGGGAACTTCGCACGGAAACGCAGGAGGCCATCGGCGCCGTGGATATTCTGTTCATTCCCGTCGGAGGCGGTACCGTGATGGATGCCCAAACCGCCGCCGCGATCGCCGCCCGCCTCGAACCCCGTATCATCCTCCCCATGCATTACGATAAAAGCGCGCTCGATGCGTTTTTAAAAGAGATCGGCGCCGAAGGAGCCGCAGATGACAAATTGACGATCAAAAAAAAGGAATTGCCGGAAGATAAAACCGCGGTCCGCGTGTTAAGACCGAGCATTTGATATGACACTCCTCGATTCCATCGAACGCTTACAGCAAAAACCGCGAGCCGTGCGCCTGCGGATTCTTGCGGTTTCGGTCGCCGCGATCATGGCAGCGGTCATTTTCGTCTGGGCCGCGAATCTTTCGTCAACGCTTCATGCCGACGAGCAAGCGCTCGATGATTCCATCCGCCCGTTTACGATGCTTCGCGATCTGATAGCAAACAGTTTCGGGAACGCCCGCGACCAATTAAAAAATCTTTCATTCTGATCTTTTCTTAACATGCCCGACAACACGCCCCAAAAACCCGACGCCACCCCCCTGCGCGATATCGTGCAGGAGATGCGCGAATCCTATCTCGATTATGCGATGTCGGTCATTGTTGCGCGCGCCCTTCCGGATGTGAGGGATGGATTAAAACCGGTGCACCGCCGGATCTTGTATGCGATGCACGAAATGGGGCTCGCGTCCGGCGCTAAACACCGCAAATCGGCGGCGATCGTCGGCGAGGTGCTCGGCAAATACCATCCGCACGGCGATATTTCGGTTTACGACGCCTTGGTGCGCATGGCGCAGCCGTGGGCATTGCGTTACCCGCTTGTAGACGGCCAAGGAAATTTCGGTTCGATCGACGGCGATAGCGCGGCGGCCATGCGATATACCGAAGCCCGGATGGCGCCGATCGCGGCGGAGGTGCTCCGCGATATCGAAAAAGAAACTGTTGATTTCCTCCCCAATTACGACGGCACCCAGCAAGAACCCAAAGTCCTGCCGTCCGCCCTACCCCAACTGTTGCTCAACGGCTCTTTGGGGATCGCCGTCGGCATGGCGACCAACATCCCGCCGCATAACCTGACCGAGATCGCGGACGCGACCATTCGTTTGATCGACCACCCCAAATCATCCACCGAGGATCTGCTTGAATTTGTCAAAGGTCCGGATTTTCCGACCGGCGGCCTTATTTTCAACAAAGCCGACATCCAACAAGCGTATGCGACGGGCCGCGGCGGCATCGTGACGCGCGGCGAAGTCGAGATCGTGGAAAAGAAACAGGACCAGTTTCAAATTCTCATCCATTCGATCCCCTATCAGGTGAACAAAGCCGAACTCATCATCAAGATCGCGGACCTGGTCCATGAAAAAAAGATCGAGGGCGTGCGCGATGTCCGCGACGAATCGGACAAGGACGGGCTCCGTATCGCCATTGACCTCAAGACGGATGCGACGCCGCAGAAAATCTTGAATACGCTCTACAAATATACGGACCTCGAGCGCGTGTATCATTTCAATATGCTGGCGCTCGTGGACGGGATTCAGCCGCAGATTTTATCGCTCAAGGGTATCCTCGAGAAATTCATTGAACACCGGCAGATCGTCGTGGAACGGAGAGCCGCATTCGACCTTCGGCGCGCGGAGGAACGCGCCCATATCCTTGCGGGATTGAAAAAAGCGCTCGACCACATCGAAGCCGTCATCAAAACCATCCGCGCCTCGCAGGATCGCGAAACGGCGCACAAAAACCTAATGAAAAAATTCGACCTGTCCGACCGTCAGGCATCGGCGATCCTCGATATGCGCCTTGCAACCCTTGCCAATCTCGAGCGCCAGAAGATCGCGGATGAACTCAAGGAAAAAGAAGCGTTGATCCGCGACCTGAAAGCGCTCTTGAAGGACCCCCAAAAGATCCGCGGCGTCATCAAAACCGAGCTTCGCGCGATCCGCGACAAATACGGCGGCGAACGAAGGACCCGCGTCGTGGCATACGCCGCCAAAATCATCAGCACCGAAGACCTGATCCCCGAAGCGGAAACCGTCATGGTGCTCACCCGAGGCGGCTACGTGAAGCGCGTGAACCCCGAAGAATACCGCGCGCAAAAACGCGGCGGCAAGGGCCTCATCGGAACGGAAATGAAAGAAGAGGACATTGTGACCACGCTTCTATCCGCGAACACCCACGACGACCTTTTGTTCTTCTCGTCCACCGGCAAGGTGTACCAAACCAAAATGTACGACGTTCCGGAAGGCCGGCGTACGGCAAAAGGCAAACCCATCGTGAATCTTCTGCCGATCAATACGAGCGAAACCATTACATCGGTGCTTGCGGTCCCCAAAAAAAGGAAGGGGGAGAAAATGTTTTTGGTGATGGTGACGGCGCGCGGTATCATAAAGAAGGTGGAACCCGCGCACTTTAAAGACGTCCGCCGTTCCGGCATCATCGCGCTTCGCCTCAAAAAAGGCGACCTGCTTCTGTGGGTGCGCCTCGCGAGCCAAAGCGATCACTTGATCCTTACAACAAAACGCGGCAAAGCGATCCGGTTCCGCGAATCCGACATGCGCCCGATGGGGCGCACGGCCGCGGGCGTACACGCCATGCGCATCGCGAAATCGGACGAGCTCGTGGGCGCGGACGTCATTGAGGCCAAGGAAAAAGACGCAGTGCTTCTGGTGTTGGGCGAAAACGGCTACGGCAAAAAAACGAACGTCAAACACTATCGCGTACAGCGAAGGGGCGGAACCGGAGTGAAAACCATCAATGTCACTCCCAAAACCGGACCCATGGTATCGGCAAAGATCATAACGCCCGATATGGAGGAACTCATTGCGATATCCCGAAAGGGTCACGTCATCCGCACCTCGCTTGCGTCCATCCCCGAACTTTCGCGCGCGACGCAGGGTGTGCGCATCATGCGCCTCGAATCCGGCGATGCGATCGCATCGCTTGCATGTTTGTAAATTTAAAAGCGCGAAGTAAGATCTTTGAGAGCGAATTGCGGAGAAGTTCTGAAAATGAAAGAGTTTTGAAGCGAAATTAGCGGTCGGAAAATCCCGACCGGAGCAAAGCGCAGGGAGGGAGGAACGGGAACCGCGTTAAGATTTCGCGCACAAAACGACTATCATTTTCGAGCTTCGAAGCACCTTCGCGGCGCAAAGATCTTACGAAGCGCTTTCATCAATGCGATGCCTTTTTTAAACCCAGAAAACGTCATTAAAGCGATCGGGGTCGACACCGGCATGGTCGTCGCCGATTTCGGCGCAGGCGCCGGTTTTTACACGATCCCCTTGGCGCGCGCCGTGGGGCCAACCGGCAAAGTATACGCGCTCGATGTTCAAAAATCGGTACTCGAGGTCGTCCGGTCCAAGGCAAAGCAGGAGCGCCTATTGAATATCAATCCTATCTGGGCGGACCTCGATTCGCGGGGCGGCTCGCATTTGGCCGACGGGAGCGTCCATGTCGTCCTTATTTCCAATATCCTGTTCCAAACCGACAACAAAAAAGAAATGCTTGCGGAGGCGTTCCGCGTTTTGGAGCCGCGAGGCAAGATCGCGCTCATTGACTGGGCCCTTTCCGCGCGCGGAGGACCGCCGACAGAGCGCGTTCTGAAAAAAGATGCTGCAGAGACATTGCTTGAAGAAACCGGTTTCCGGCGCTTGAATGAATTTTCCGCGGGGGACGCCCATTATGGGCTTCTCTATCAAAAACCTTAAATGAAAATCCAATACGTCGTCATCGCGGTTTCTCTCGTGCTTGCCGTCGTTGCGCTCCTTTTGTTTACGGGCGTCATTCCCGGATTTCGTTCGGGTTCTGGCGGTCAATCAGGCGAGATCACGCTCTGGGGGCCGCTCCCGCAAGCGTATTTTGCGCCGGCGCTCTCTGATTTTCATAACCGGTTCAAGAACATCCGCATCACCTACCGCGAAATGCGCCCAGACACTTATATCGAGGAACTCGTGGATGCGTTCGCATCTTCACGCGGTCCGGATGTTTTTCTTCTGCCGCATGACCAGATCGAAAAACAAAAGGAGCGCGTTTTTGTCCTGACGTCCGATATTTATCCGCTTCGGGCATTCCGCGACGGATTCCTGGATTCGGGCGATATTTTCACCTCTCCGGAAGGGATTGCAGCGCTTCCTTTTTATACCGATCCCTTGGTTCTCTACTGGAACCGCGATCTTTTTCAGAGCGCGGGCATTGCCCAGCCGCCCGCGTCGTGGGACGCATTTTCGGCATTAGCCGCGAAACTCAAAATTTCAAACGGTGTTGCGATCACGCAAGCAGGCGCGGCGCTCGGCGAATTCCAGAATATTTCCAATGCCAAAGATATTCTGGCGCTCCTGATGCTTCAGACCGGAAATCCGATCGTGGACCGCGCGACCCGCAAGGCCGTTTTTGCGGAGCGCGAGGACGGTTTGACGGCGGGCGAAGACGCGGTGCTTTTTTTCAATAATTTTTCCGATCCCCGCAAGACCACCTACACATGGAACCGAACGCTTCCCTCGGCGCGCGACATGTTCGGCGCGGGGCAACTCGCGATGTATGTGGGATTCGCCTCCGACCTCGACGCGATCTTAGCACGTAATCCTCACCTGAATTTTGATATCGCCGAAGTCCCGCAGATCGCAGGCGGCCGCGTCAAAGCGACCTATGCCAAAAGCTACGGCCTTGCGGTCTCCAAACAAAGCCGGCTCGCGGCCGTGGCGCTCACCGTGATCTACGACCTCACGAGTTTTAATCAGCAAAAACTTCTTGCGGATACGGGCGTAACGCCGCCGGTGCTGCGAACGCTCCTTTCCAATCCGCCGGAAAATCCGGTGGAGGAAACATTCTACGCATCCGCGATTCGCGCGCGGACGTGGCTCGATCCCGATCCGGAACGCACCCGCTCGATTTTCCAAGAAATGGCGGGCTCGGTTTTATCCGGTGCGGCGCGCCTCGACGCGGCGGTCCGCAACGCCCAAAATCAAATCAATGCGCTCTTCCTTCAAACTCAATAGAACTCATTTCAAAACCGTTAATCGGAACGAGCGCATGCTGCGAGTAGGATTCTCGGAGCGCGACGGCGCGAGAGTAAGCCGATTCTTCAGCAGAAGAATACGACGTGCCTACTCGCAGCATGCGCGAGAGAAGAAAGGTTTTGAAATGAGTTCTGCCATTATACTGGGGTTGGCGCTCCTTACTATACTTTTTCCTTTGGCAACGAATGCGGCAATGGGACCGCTCGTCATTTGCGGAAATCCGGGTCAACCCGCTTGCACCCCGTGCCATCTCATTCAAATGGCAAACACCATCACCAATTTCCTTTTCACTTATATTGTCTTACCGCTCATGGCTGTAGGCATCCTTGCTTCCGGCATCACGATTTTGACCGCCGGCGGTTCTGCGGGACAAGTCGAGAAGGGAAAAAAGGCGCTCTGGAATCTGGGCATCGGCTTCTTGATCGCGGCAACCGCATGGGTCCTGATCAACACGCTCCTCGGCAATTTGGTCGATACGGGTTATAATTTCCTTACCCAAAAGTTTCCGGGATGCCCATGAGCCAACTTATCCACACCCTCAAAAGCCGGCTTTTGCTTAAAACCCTCGCCTTCCCTATAGTGAATCTAGGATTGGGAGTGCCATTGGCATTGGCTCAAAGCGTAACACTTGATAACCCACTGAAGTTCAACACCTTCTCAGCGATCATCCAAGAGATCGCCAAGATCGTGACCATGGTGGGGCTCCCTGTTATCGCTCTTTTTATCGTCTATGCGGGCTTTTTGTATGTGACCGCGCGCGGCAACGAAACCAAAGTGAAAAAAGCGCATGACACGCTCCTCTGGACCGTTGTCGGCGCCGCCATCATCGTGGGCGCCTATGCCATCGCGACCGCGATCGAGAAGTTCGCCCAAAGTTTAAGCGCTCCTTGAGATAAAAAATTATCAGTTAAATTATTTAATTTATTTAATCGCGGTATGAAAAATATCTACAAAATCCTTGCGGCGGGCGCCTTCGTCGTCCCCGTCCTTGCCGGCGCACAAGCCGGAACCATTCCAGGGCTTTTAGCAACTTTCACCTCGCTCATCAACGCGGTCATTCCAGTCATCATCGCGCTTGCAGGACTGGTCTTCCTTTGGGGTGTGTTTAAATTCATAACAGCGGCCGGCGATGAAAAAGCGCGCGATGCAGGCCGCCAATACATCATCTGGGGTCTTGTGGGGTTGGTTATTATGTTCGCATTCTGGGGACTGGTGCGGATCCTTATCACCACATTCGGATTGCAAACCGGACCGAGCGGCCTAACGCCCCCCACTCTCTAACGGCGACAGTAAAAATCCATGAAATTGCGGCGCATTCTTACGGCTTTTGTCGGGTTAGCGGCGCCGCTTTTCGTATTTTCGGCTGATATCTCGACCATCATCGGCAATGTCGAGGATCTCATCAATCGTGCTGTCGGCGTTCTCATTGCAATCGCCGGCTTAGTATTCCTTTGGGGCGTTTTTAAATTCGTATCCGCGGCCGGAGATGAAAAAGCGCGGACAACCGGCCGGCAATTTATCATCTGGGGGCTTATCGGGCTTACCGTCATGTTTGCATTCTGGGGACTCGTAAATGTCTTGATTACCTTTCTCATCGGCGGGCCGGCCCAGCCGGGCGGCGGACTTACGGTTCCAAAAGTAACTCGATAGAACATGGGAGCAACGCAAAAGAAAAAAGCATACATATTCTTTCTGGGCGCCGCAAATGCTGTGCCGTTGTTGGTGTCCGCCCAGCTGCCGTCCGAAGTTACGAATTTTTCCACTCGGTTAAACGCAGTTTTTACCGGTATCATCGGGATCATCATCGCCCTTGCGGGACTTGTGTTCCTTTGGGGCGTTTTTAAATTCGTATCCGCGGCCGGAGATGAAAAAGCGCGCGAAATCGGCCGGCAATTCATTATCTGGGGGCTTATCGGACTTACCGTTATGTTCGTATTTTGGGCGCTCGTGAGTATTTTGGTCGAATTTATCGGGGGCCAAGGAACCATTCCCGACCTGCCGACCCCCCCAAGAAACTAACCATGACATTTGAAGCGCTCATCACAAAAATCACGACCGGAATCATCGACCCCTTGGTAGGACTTATGGTCGCGGTGGCGGGGCTGGTTTTTCTCTGGGGGGTCGTGGAATTCATCGCCAAAGCGGACAATGAAACCGCGCGGGCAAAAGGAAAACAGCATATCATCTGGGGATTGGTAGGGCTTACCATCATGTTTACGGTCTGGGGGCTTGTTCGGATTCTCTGCGATTTTCTTGACGTTTCCTGCAATAGCTAAGTTAAATCAGTATTCGATCAGAATAATTTCGTTTCTTGCCGATCGAGTTCGCGGTTGACCAAACGGTCAGCCGCGCGGTTTTTTTCTCGGGGAATGGATTCAAAATCCACACTCCCGAAATCCATTTTTAGATTCCACACTTTCATAAAAAGTTGGGCGAGGCGCTCCTCCTCCACTTTATATCGCCCCATGAGCTGGCGCGCGATCAGTTCCGAATCCACGCGGAAATGCACGGCCATTTCTTTGGTCTTTCCTTTTCCGAAAAGCTGTTTTGCCTTCTTGAGCGCCAAAATCACGGCTTCATATTCGGCCTCGTTGTTGGTCCGCTCTCCCAAATAGTGCGAGTATTCCTTGAGCATTTTTCCGGACGCATCCTGGATCACCGCGCCAACCGCCGCCGGACCGGGATTTCCGCGGGCTCCGCCATCCGTATAAATAATGAGTGTATGAGGCTCGGCCTCGTACAATTTAAATTTCATATCTTTTTGAAATCCACGATGCGCAATCGTAATTCATCATACCCGCGAAATGTGGAATATTCGAGGGTCGCGGCAAGGTCGATGCGATCCCCCATCTTCACCGGGTCCCCGTGATCCGACGTAAAAAACCCGACCGCGCGCACCGTGTTGCCGCCCGAATTCCTGAATGAAAATTCGAGATGGATCCCGCCATTGCCGAATGTTTTGGCTCCCGCGACCGAAAGCGCGCGGAACCAAAAGACCGGCTTCGGGTTTTCCATACCGCATGGTTCGAACCGCGAAACCATCGCGAGCGTGCGCGAATTCACGTCATCGAGTAGCATTTCTTTCTCGAGCGCGAGTTCCGTGTGCGCATTCTCTCCTTTCGGCATGCGTTCGTAAGCCGCGCGCATGCGCGCATCCAATTCCCCCACATGTTCATCCCGCACGGAAAAACCGCCCGCAATGGGATGGCCCCCGAAATCAATGAACAGATCTTCGCCGGCTTCCCGCATCCAATCTACGGTGCTGACCGTGCCGTCGGACCGAATGGACCCGCGCACCACCTCGCTTCCTTTGCGTCCCCACAGCACCACCGGACAGGCGAACGTTTCGAGGAACCGGTTCGCGGCAATGGATAGAACGCCCGGTTGCCAGCGCTCATCGCCTAAAATAATGAGCGGCGGAACGTTCGGGCCGAATTTTTGCTTGGCGGATTCAAGGACCTCGCCGACCAATGCTTTCCGCTCCGCGATCAGATTCTCGAGCCTACAGGCAAAGGTTTCCGCTTCAAGCGCCATCCGAGCCGCAAGAAGCGAACCCGCGATCGTTGCGTGCTCCATCCGGCCGGCGACATTGATGCGCGGGGCGACGGTAAACCCGATGTCGGTCGCCGAAACATGCGCGAGGTCGAGCGATGCGGCACGCGCGAGTGCGGCAAGTCCGGCCCGGCGCCCTCTTTTCATCACTTCAAGCCCCCAGTAAACGAGCGCGTGGTTCTCGCCCGTGAGCGGTACCATATCGGCGACCGACGCGATCGCGACGAGGTCCAAGAGCCACTTTTCCCATCCGGGGACAAGTCCGAACGAATTTTTCTTGAGAATGGCCTGCACGGTTTTGAATGCGAGTCCGGTCCCGCACAATCCCGTGAATGGATAGGTCTCATCCTCTTGACGAGGATCAAGGATAGCGTAGGCGGGCGGCCATTTCGGCGGCACCAAATGATGATCAATGACGATGACGTTGATGCCGCGCCCCTCTGCATCCGCGATCTCGTCAAAACTCGTGACCCCCGTATCCACGGTGATGATGAGGTTCGCGTTTTTTTCAAAGAGCGCGTCCAGCGCCTTTCGGGTGAGCCCGTATCCCTCCTTGAAACGGTCGGGGTTGTAGACCTCGAAATGCGCATATCCCGCGGCGCGGAAAAAATCGGCGAATACGGCGGCCCCGCAAACGCCATCCGCGTCATAATCGCCGAACACGATGATTTTTTCTTTCTTCTCGATCGCGCATAAAATCCGGTCTACGGCGCGCTCCATTCCTTTCATCCGGAATGGATCGTGCGTATCGCGCAAATAATCCGGATTCAAAAACCGCTCTGCGTCTTCTTTTTTGGAAATTCCGCGATTCCATAAGAGTTGACGCGTGCAGTCGTCATACGATCCGAATTCCCGCGCGATATCGTCCGGATACCGCTCTTTCAACATCCAGGTCTTTTTCATAATAAATACGCATTGGGCTGGCCATCGGAATTCTCAATTTCCAATTTCCAATTTTTAAATAAATCGTAATTTTTAATTCTTAAAAATTTAAGCATTAGAAATTATTTAGAAATTAAAAAATAAAAATTAACTTTTTGGATTTCTGCGGGCGAGCGCTTCGATCCCCGGCAAGGTCTCCGAGACCAAAAAAGCAAGCATGGCGCCGCCGCCCGTGGAAACAAAGGAAAAGCGATCGAGATACCCCCATTCGCGAAGAAAACTCACCGTTTCCCCGCCGCCCACGACGACTTGGGCGCCCGAATTTGCGAACGCCTCGGCCAATGCCTTTGTTCCGTCCACAAATCCCTTTTCGCAATATCCCACGGGACCGTTCCAGAGAATGAATTTACTGCCTTTGGCGTACTGCGCGATCAGCGCCGTGGTTTCAGGACCCAGATCATAGATCATATCCCCTGCTTGGATCGCCGCGGATTCCACGACCAGTCGTTTCCCGCCTCTCTCCACCGCGACATCCAACGGCGTTATGATCGTCGGGGCATTCGCGAATTTCTCCATAACCGCGAGCTCTTCCGTTGGGGTTGTGATCGCGTCGAAACCGCGGCTTTTGAGAAGCGCCCCCGCGGCGGCGCCCCCGATCACGATGGTGTCGGCTTTTTTCAGAAATTTTTCGACCAGCGGAACTTTGGTCGAAATTTTCTTACCGCCCAGAACAAAAAGAAAAGGGCGCGGCGGATTGAGCGCGCGCGATAAATTCTCGACCTCGGTTTGAAACAGCGGTCCCGCATACGCGGAAATATATTGCGGCACGCCGACGATCGAGGCGTGCTTCCGATGCGATGCGCTAAAGGCCTCATTCACGTAAAAATCGCCGAAGGATGCGAGGCGGCGCGCGAATTCCGAAGTGTTCGCCGTCTCTCCGTCGTCGAGGCGCAAATTTTCGAGCATCAGCACCTCCCCTGCGGATAAAGCGCGCACCGCTTCTTTGGCTTCGCTGCCCGCAACATCCGCAATGAAACGGAAATTTTTGATATGCGCCGTACAGTGGTCCGCAATGGGTTTTAAGCTCGGCCGTTCGCCATCGGTATCCAGATGCGCCATGAGAACCACCGCGGCGCCCTGCGCCTGCAGTCCCTCGATCGAGGGCAGGGTACGGAGGATCCGGAAATCGTCCACGATCCTGACGCCGTCCATCGGAACATTGAAATCAACGCGCACGAGCGCGCGCTGATTTTGGATATCGGATGGGATCAAAGGAAGTTTCATAAATTTCGAATCTCAAAATCCATTTTAGAATACGCTTGAATTTCCAGCGAAATTCAAGCTCCGTCCTCGGCGCTTTGTTTTTTGATTCCGCAAAAAGTATAACCAAAAAACACCGCGCAAAGCGCCTGCGGGGCTTCTAAAATGGATTTTGATTTTCTCATTATATATTTTTCACGATCGCAGAAAATTCATCCGCATCCAGCGACGCGCCGCCGACCAGAAGCCCTCCAACGCCCGCGACATTCAAAAAATCAGGGGCGTTCACCGCATTCACCGAGCCGCCGTAGAGGATCGGAATGCGAAGCGCCAAGGATTTTCCGAAAAGCTCGAGAAGGGTCCGCCGGATGTAGGTCGCCATTTCGAAAAGGTCCCGCGGCTCCACCGTTTTCCCTGTTCCGATCGCCCACACGGGTTCATAGGCGACCACCAGACGGAATGCGTGTTTCTTAGGAACGTTCAGAAGGTCCGCAAGCACTTGTTTGCGAACGATATGCTGGAAATTTTCGTCTGACCTATCGCGCTCTCCCACGCAGAGCACCGAGTAGAGATCGGAGGAGAGTGCGGCTTTTATTTTCCGATTGATCATCGCGTCGGTCTCCCCCAATGCCCGCCGCTCCGAATGACCGATGATCGCGAACTCTGCGCCGAGTGCCGAGATCATCTCGGCGGATATCTCACCGGTATACGCACCAGATCTTTCCCAAAATAGGTTCTGCGCGCCGAGCGCGATACGGCGGTTTTTGGGAAGCGCCACCAAAAACGGAACGGGCGGCGCCACAACGATCTGGGCATTTTTCGCGCCCGCCGTGCCGAGAACGATGCCGGCAAATAATTTCCGGGCCGCGGCCACGGTCATCGGATTCATTTTCCAATTGGCGATAAAAAGGCGGCGCATGCTAGAAAAAGAATTTAATCGCTACAAATCCCAGCGCGATCAGAATAAAAAATGCGACAGTCAGGTCATTGAAATGCTGCTTGATGAATTCTTCCGCGCGAGAGCCAAATATAAACATCAGAAGCGCGACACCAAAAAAACGAATCCCCCGCCCGACCAGCGACGCCACGATCAGCGTCCAGAGCGAAATTTCAAAAAGACCGCCGCCAATCGTAAATACCTTATACGGAATCGGCGTAAGCGCCGCCGCAACGATTGCCAGAAATGCATTTTCCTGATACCTCGCGCCCACTGCCACCATCGCATCCGTCAAATGATAGGTTTCAATAATTGCTTTACCGATAAATTCATAAAACCCGAGCCCGATAAAATACCCCGCAACGCCTCCCGCAGCGGATGTGGCTGTCGTAAGGAGCGCGTACCGCCACCAATACGCAGGACGCAAAAGCGTCATGATCATCAAAACGGGATCCGGCGGAATAGGAAAAAATGAGCTCTCCGCAAATGAGATCGCCGCGAGCGCCCACGCGGCGCATTTGGTATGCGCCCAGCGGATCGTCCATGTGTAAAGCCGCGACACCATGATCATTTCGCGGCGCGCAAAGCGCCGGCCGCTTCTTCCGGAGGGATCGCGACGACCTCGATGCCGGTCCCCAACTCCAATCCCGCCCACGTGGACGTATGCGGAAGAACTTCAATGTGCCAATGGTAATAATCGGGACCGGTCGCTTTGGCGGGCGCCGTATGAATGAAAAAATTATAATCCGGATCGTCCATGGTTTTTTTGATCTTGCGGAGGATCACGCTCAAAGCGTCTGAGAGCGCAAGACGGTCGGATGCATCTGCATTTTCAAAACGGGATTCGTGTTTCTTGGGGTAAATGCGCATCTCATAGGAAACACGCGGCGCAAACGGCGAGAGGACAAGAAACCGGTCGTTTTCATAGACCACGCGCTCCTTTTTTTCGCGCTCCCAATCCAACATCGAGCAATGCACGCACCGGCCGTGCGCCGCGTAATAGGTTCGCGAACCTTCGAGCGATCTCGACACGTCCGGCGGAATGATGGGAAGCGCAATGAGCTGGGAATGCGGATGATAGACCGTGGCGCCGGCGGCCGGCCCTTGGTTATGAAATATCAGAATGTATTCGATGCAGGGCTCGCGCTGAAGGGCGCGGTAGCGCTCCTGATAGGCATAGAGCACGGTTTCCGCTTCTTCGGGCGTCATCTCCGAAACACGGCGGTCATGATCGCGCGTAATGATGATCTCATGGAAACCGACGCCCGACATCCGTTGATAGGAACCATCGCCTTCTATTTGCGGACAGTCGCGATGCGGACGCAACGCCGGAAATTTATTCGGAGCGATCCAGACCCACCAATCCTTTGCATCCGGCTCGCCGCTTCCCGTGCGCTTCGGATGCGGAAGCCACAGCAATGGAACGCCGTTGCCGGAGGCCTGTGGGTCATCGAATGGACATTCCTTCACCGCGCTCGACAATCGATCGCGATGAGCGACTTTGGCGCGAGGGCGTTTTTGGCGCCCCGACGCCACCAAGATCCAATCCCCCGACACGGGATCGCGGCGGAATTCAGACCCCGGAACCGGACCTTTTTTTGTCATAAAAGTTTAGAACTCATTTCAAAACCGTTGATCGAAACGAGCGCATGCTGCGAGTAGGATTCTCGGAGCGCGACGGCGCGAGAGTAAGCCGATTTTTCAGCAGAAAAATACGGCGTGCCTACTCGCAGTATGCGCGAGAGAAGAGAAATTTTGAAATGAGTTCTAGTCATAGCGCATACCGTTTAGCCAATAAGTTCAGACGCACCATTACCGTTTCCCACAATACATGAAAATACGTCGAGAACCGCACATGGCTCACGGGGTCGTTGATCCAATAGACCGGAATGATGCCAATGCGATACCCGAATTTCCGCGCAAGCGCCAATGCCTCGACATCGAATCCCCATCCGGAAATGCGCTGGCGCGAAAAAATTTTTTGGGCCGCTTCGTCACGAAACGCCTTGAAACCGCATTGCGTATCCCAAATGCCCCAAACAGCGACCAATTGGATGAAAAGATTGCCCGCCTGTCCCATCAGGCGCTTGTACCATGCCTGCGAAACGGCTTGGCGCGCGCCCGCGGCATCCCATGGGTGACGCGAACCGATGACCACATCATATCCTTCGTCAAAAAGCGGCCGCATTTTGTCGAAATGCGCGATATCCGTCGAATTGTCCGCATCGGTAAAAAGGCGTATCGTGCCCGACGCGCGGAGCATCCCCGCTTTCACCGCCTCCCCTTTGCCGCGATTTTCCTGTTTTGTCTGCGCGACGACCGAAAGATCCGGTATTTCACTCGCTTTCGAGCGCGCCACCTCGACCGTCCGGTCGGTCGAACCGCCGGAAACCACGATGACTTCGGACGAAAAATCCTGCTTTTTCAGATATCCGGAAACCGCATCCAGTGTTTTTCCGATGCGGCTCTCTTCGTTATACGCGGGGATGATCACGGACAAATACGGCTTATCCATATCGCCTATTCTATCACGCCAAACCCCGAGGGTAACCCTTTTCTGATTCTTAAGGGTTACCCTCGGGATCCTTGCGGCGGTCGAGAAAGGATTGCAAAATAACGGCCGCGGAGGCGGCATCGATGTTTTTTGGCTGCATCTCACCGGTCGCGGTCCGGACCGCCGCGGAACTGTACGCCTCGTTCTCAAAATGGACGGGCAAACCGAATTCTTTCTCGAGGTTTTGAGCGAACGCGCGAACCTCGGCGGATAACTCGGTTTCCTTGCCGTCGAGTCCGACGGGAAGGCCGATGACGATCTCGGATACGCCCTCATCGGCAACGAAACGGCCGATGAATTTTTTCAATTCCGGCCAATCGTTCGGCAAAACGATCTTAGGAAACGCGATCGCGAGCCCCTCATCCGAGAGCGCGAACCCGAGCTTTTTGGTGCCGTAATCGATCCCGAGAATCCGCATACATTATGGGCGTGTCAATACCTCCGCGCCGGTTTTCGTGATGATAAGCGTATGTTCAAAATGGCTCGCGCGGGAGCCGTCCTTGGTTTTCCATGCCCAGCCGTCCGGCGCCACATATACTTTCGGACTGCCTTCGGTCAGCATCGGCTCGATCGCGATGACCATTCCCTCGACCAGCTTTTCGCCGGTTCCGATATTACCCCAATTCGGGATTTGCGGGTCTTCATGTACTGCAAGCCCCACGCCATGACCCACGAGTTCACGGATGACGCCGAACCCCCGCGCTTCGGCGAACGACTGCACCGCATGGCCGATATCGCCGATATGCGCCCCCGGTTTGCATACGGTAATGGCACGCTCGAGCGATTCTCTCGTCACATTATTCAGCTGTTTCGCCTTTTCATCGAGCAAACCGACGCCCACGGTCAGAGCCGCATCCGTGCAAAGCCCCTTATACCAAATGCCGAAATCCAACCCAACCAAATCGCCATTTTTCAAAACACGCTTCGAGGGCAATCCATGCACCGCTTCATCGTTCACCGACACACACAAAACCGCCGGAAATTTACGGCCGGCAACGTGATACCCCTTGAACGACGATTTTGCGCCCGCTTTTTTTATCTCGCGCGCCGCGAGCGCATCCAATTCGCGGGTCTCGACGCCGGGCTTTGCGGCTTCGGCAACCACAGATAAAATACGGGCGAGTATTCGCCCGCCTTCGCGTAAGATTTCTATTTCTTTTTGTGTTGTTGCGATCATACAAGATCAAGCGCTTTGAGAATATCGCGGTGAATCTTTTGCTGGTCCGTCGGATTGGCGTCGATCGTGATAAGCCGGCTTTTCGATTGCGTCCGATAATACTCGAGCGCCGGAAGAACATTTTTATCGAACGCCGCAAAGCGATTCCGGATGGTCTCGGGCATATCATCCGCGCGGCCGCGGTCCATAAGACGCTGAAATGCACGCTCCCGATCCACCTCCAGATAGATGGGGCATGCCTGAAGGTTGAAAAAATTTGCGAGGTCATCCAGATCGCGCGCTTCCGAAAGCGTGCGCGGCGAGCTCGGAAAGATCACATGCTGTCCCGCTTTCAGGTTCTGCATGATTTCGTTGGCCCATTTCCAGATCGCGACGAATGACGGCGCAAAATCGCCCACGTCAAGCACTTTTTCTTTGATCAATCGCTCCGCATAGGTCTTTTTTTTCTTCTCTGCCATTGCGCGAAATAGATCGCCGAGCGAAATCCAAAGAACCGAACCCTCGCCGTAGCGCGCCTCGAGCGCCGCCCTCAAAAGATTCGCTTGGGTATCCTTACCGCCCCCGGAAAGCGAGATCCAGCAAACCATCTTGGGTTGAGTCATGACTGTTCCTTTGTATGGATTATCTTTCCCCATCCTACCCGAAGCTCCCGAAAAGTAAAACACCCGCCCGCTGGCGGGTGTTTTACCTCGTCCTACTCATAACTCCGCATCACGATCTGCGCTTGGATCTGCTTCAACGTTTCAAGCACCACCGAAACCACGATCAAAAGCGCGGTGCCGCCGATGGTGAGCGTCACCAGCCCCGTGAGAGCCCGCATGGTGAGCGGCAAGACCGCGATCACGCCCAAAAAGAGCGCCCCCACCAGCGTGATACGGCTCAAGATCTTATACAAAAACTCCGCGGTCGAGTGTCCCGGCCGGATGCCGGGGATAAAAGCGCCCGATTTTTGCAAATTCTCCGCGATCGCATTCGGATCGAACGTCACCGACGTATAAAAATACGTGAACGCGAAAACCAGCGTGAAATACAAAACAGCGTCCGTCCACGGGTTCGCAAGAAACGCAAGGACCGCCTGCGATAGATTCTGAATGACGGCGTTTTGGACGCCTCCCAAAAATTTCATGATCATCTGCGGAAATAAAAGGATGGAAAGCGCAAAAATGATGGGGATCACGCCCGCCTGATTCACGCGAAGCGGCAAATACGTGGATGTGCCGCCGTAAACGCGGTTCCCGCGGATGCGGCGCGCATAGGAGACCGGCACGGGCCGCTGGCCTTCCGTAACGACAATGACCGCCGCAATGACCGCCACGGCCGCAATAACGAACGCGATCAAAATCGGGAGCTGGGTCGCATCGAACGTAAAAAGGGTCTGGCGAACGGCTTGCGGCAGAGCCGCAACGATACCCGCAAAAATGAGAATGGATATTCCGTTGCCAATGCCGTATTCCGTGATCAATTCGCCGAGCCACATCAGCAAGAGCGACCCCACGGTCACAATGACGATATTCGAAAACCGTTCGAACGCCGTAAGCTCGCCTAAAACACCCTGCTGTCCCAACAGCGCCAGAAGCGCGAACCCCTGTAGCATCGCCAGCGGCACCGTGAGATACCGTGAATACTGGTTGAATTTCTGACGGCCCGCCTCCCCTTCTTCGTGATACATTTCTTTGAGCCGCGGAATGAGCATGGTCATCAGCTGCATGATGATGGATGCCGTGATGTAGGGACCCACGCCGAGCATGAGGATCGAAAGGTTGTCCAGGGCGCCGCCCGTAAAAATATTCAAAAGCCCGAAGAATTGATTCCCACTAAAAAATGCGGCGAGCCGCCCTGCATCCACGCCTGGGATCGGGATCGCCGCTCCCACGCGGAAAAGCGCCAATACAAAAAGCACGAAAAGGATCTTCTTGCGCAGAGACGAATCTTTTACGATGAGGCGTAATGAATTCACGGCATTTTTACGGCGACCGAACCGCCGGCTTTTTCGATTTGCGTCTTGGCGGTCGCGCTCAATTGGCAATTTTTGACAAGAAGTTTTCGTCCGACCTCCCCGGAACCCAAAAGCTTCACCTCCGGTATCTTGCCGCCCCGGCGGTGCAGGAGTCCCTTTTTCGCCAATGCTTCGGGCGTTACGGTTTCGCCGTCTTGAAAATGCTTGTTGAGCGCCCCAATATTCACCACCGCAATGCGATGGGACCGGATCTTCGAGCGATATCCGCGGAGTTTAGGAATTTTTTTGATGATATCGCGCATCTCCGGACGGATCCGGTGGCCCGCACGGGCTTTCTGCCCCTTTGTGCCGCGCCCGGAAAACGTGCCGCGCTTGCCACCCCTACCAACCCGCTTCTTCGTTTTACGCGCGGTTTTTGGTTTAAGCTCGTTTAGCTGCATGACTCGATTTTAACATCATTAATGCGGCGATAGCGGCTTCGGCGTTCGTCACTTTGTTTTTCGTATGCGAAAGGATCTTTGCGGAAGCATTGCGCACCCCCGCCAGATCCAACACGGCGCGCACAGAACTTCCCGCGACAAGCCCGTGTCCCGCGGCCGCCGGACGGATCAAAACCCGGGCTGACGCGAATTTTCCGTCGACCATATGAGGGATCGAACTCGCTTCCGTGATGGGAACGCGAATGGACAGGCGCCGCGCATTGCGAAACGCCTTTTGCATGGCGGCCGCCGTATCCGCGCCTTTACCGATACCGATACCCACTTCTCCTTTACGGTTTCCCGCCACGACGGTCGCACGGAAATTGAAACGCCGCCCGCCCGCTACGACGCGCGCAACGCGGCGCAGGTCGATCATTTTCTGCATAAACTCCGGCGGTTCCTGATTCGCGTTTCTTCGTGATGGCCGTGATGATTGGCGTACCATGAAATTAAAATTTAAGACCGCCCTTACGCGCCCCTTCGGCAAAGGCCTGCGTGCGGCCGTGATAAGAAAAACCACCGCGATCGAATACGACCTCGATGATATTCGCTTCGCGCGCTTTTTTCGCGAACGCTTCGCCGAATGCGCGCGCTCTTTCCGTTTTCGTCATTTTTTCGGCCCGAAGCCGACCAGCCTTGGGCTGGTTCTTGGCGAGCGACCGGTCCGACATCCCGATCAGAGTCCGCGCCGCATTATCGTCCACCAGTTGAGCGTAGATATATTTACTCGAACGAAAAACGGACAGACGCGGGCGCTTGCTCGTCCCCTCCACGCGGCTTCGGACACGGATGTGGCGCCGGATGCGGCGCATTTTTGTCGTACTTGTTGTCATCGTTATGCGGCGGATGCGACCACTTTTTTACCTGCCTTGCGGCGGATCACCTCGCCCGCGTATCGGATACCGGTTCCTTTGTAGGGTTCGGGTTTACGCACTCGCCGGATCCGCGCCGCTTCGTCCCCCACGGCTTCTTTATCCGAACCCGATACCGTGATGATATTTTTTTCGACTTTAAACAGAACTCCCGCTCTCGGCTCCACGACGACCGGATGCGAAAGGCCGACGTTGAGCGATACGGCCGCCCCGCGCATTTCGGCGCGGAACCCCACGCCCTCGATCTCCAATTTCTTCTCGAACCCGCGGGAAACGCCCTCAAGCATGTTCCTGACATGGCTCGCATATGTTCCCGAAAAAATGCGGCCTCGGCGCCCCTCCGCAACCGGACGGATCGCGACTTCGGACGCGGAAATTTCGAGCGTCAGATCCGAAGGGGTCGCCCGCTTCAATTCCCCCTTCGGTCCTTTCACGTAAAAAATTCCGTCGCGAAATTCGGCGGTCACTCCGGCTGGGATAGGAATGGGTTTTTTTGCAAGTCGGCTCATACAATCAATAGATCTCCCCGATCACTTCACCTCCTAGTTTTGTGCCCCGCGCTTTTCTGTCGTCCATGATGCCCTCAGGCGTTGAGACGATATACATTCCTCCGCCGCGCGCCGACGGATGCAATTCCTTGTATCCCTTATACACGCGACGGGACGGCTTCGAGATCCGCTTCAGCTCGCGGACCCGCCCGATGCCCGAAGGTTCATAGACAAGCCGCAATTCAAGACCGCGTTTATTTTTCTTCCCGCGACGCACGACATCCGCCACGAACCGGTGCGCCTCCAAAATTTTCGCGATGTCGTGTTTGATGCGCGAATGCGGGATCACGACCGAAGCGAGCCGCGCTCGCTGCGCGTTCTTGATACGGACGAACATATCTGCAATCGGGTCGGTCATTTCAGTTGAAAATTGAAAATATAAAATTTAAAAACATTCCATTACCAACTGCTCTTCCGGATACCCGGAATAACCCCTTCATTCGCGAGCTCCCGGAAACAGATCCGGCATAAACCAAAATCGCGCATGAAGCCGTGCTTGCGCCCGCACCGAAAACACCGCCGCACGACGCGGGATTTATATTTGGGGGGCTTTTTGGCGCGAGCAATAACGGATGTTTTGGCCATGATCATTTCTTGAACGGGATCCCCAGCGCGCGGAACAATGCTTCGGCGTCGTGACGCGTTCGTGCATTCGTTACGAGCGTTATCTCGAATCCGAAGGCGGGTTTTGCGTCTTCCCCGATCATTTCTGGAAATACACTATGCTCCTTGAAGCCGAGCGTCAAGTTGCCGCTTTCATCGATCGACCGGGGATCAATGCCCCGAAAATCGCGCAACCGCGGGATCGCGACACGGATCAAGCGCTCCAGAAAATCATACATGCGCGCTCGGCGCAGAACCGTCCCGAAACCGATGACGAGGCCAATGCGGGTTTTGAACGCCGCAATGGATTTGCGGGCTTTTTTCGGCGCAACTTTTTGGCCGACGATCAATCCAAGCGCTCTCGCGATGGCTTCGCGCTCTTTTTCGTCGCGGCGGCCGACACCCGTATTCACCACGATCTTCGTGAGCCGAGGAACCGCGAGAACGGATGTTTTACTCAATTCCCGCTTGAGTTGCGGGACGACGACCGTCCGATAATGATTCAATAAAGAAGGGGTCATAAATGTTTAGGCGATCACTGCGCCGCACTTCCGGCATACGCGCGTTTTCGCGGTTCCCTCATGAGACCACCGGGGCCGCATGGGCCGCGAACACGACGGACACACCAGCATCACATTCGAAATCGAAAAAGGCGAGGGGATCGAAAGGATCTGCCCTTTTTCATTCGCCTTTCGCGCGCGCTGGTGACGCTTGCGAATGTTCACGCCATCCGCGACGATGCGGGCTTCTTGCGGCAGAACGCGAAGGACTTTCACGGTTTTGCCCCGATCTTTTCCCGAAATGATCTTCACCGTGTCGTTTTTTTTGATGAAAACTGCCATACAATTACACGACCTCGACCGCCAATGATGCGATCTTCGTAAATCCGCGTTCTCGGATCTCTCTAGGAATCGGCCCGAAAATGCGCCCACCCTTCGGTTCCTGACCGTCCAAAATCACGACCGCGTTATCGTCGAACCGGATATACGACCCATCGGAACGACGGAATGGTTCGCGCTGACGCACCACCACGGCCTTGACCACGTCCTTTTTCTTAACGGCTTTGCGCGGTTCGGCTCGGCGGACGGATACCACCACAATATCCCCCAACTGGGCGACTCGACGGCGCGATCCGCCCAACACCTTAAAACACTGGACCAGCTTTGCTCCCGAATTATCCGCTACATTCAAAATGGATCGTGGCTGGATCATATCATTGTGCCTTCTCGGTAATGCGCCACCGCTTGGTTCTTGAGCGGGGCCGCGTCGATTCAATGGTCACGATGTCGCCTTTTTGATGGACGTGCATCGCATCCTCGGCATGGTATCTTTTCGACCGTTTAAAAAATTTGAAATATTTCGGGTGCTCGATGAATCGCGCGCATTCCACCACCGCCGTCGTTGGGGACGGCTTCGAAATGATCGTTCCTTTCAGTTGTTGTTTGATGATGGTCATACGTTTTTTTGATGCATGCGGGTCAGGATCCGCGCGATGGCTTTTTTTCGTTCGCGACCTTCTTTGACGTTCTTCACTTTGCCCTGCGCGATACGAAACCGGAACACGCGCGCCCCTTCCCGCTCACGATCAAGCATCTCCTGCAACGCCTGCCGGGACGATCCCGCGATCTCTTTTCGAATTTCTTTTTTCATGATCGTTCGATGCGGCTTACGACTTTCGTCCGAACGGGGAGCTTACTCGACGCTTTACGAAGCGCCTCCCGGGCGGCATCGGGCGAGAGCCCGTCGATCTCCAAGATCATACTGCCCATTTTCACGACCGCGTAATATCCGACGGGATCGCCTTTGCCTTTTCCCATGCCGACCTCCGGCGGTTTTGCCGTGCGGGGACGATCCGGAAAGATCCGGATCCACATTTTGCCGGACTTTTGGATATAGCGCGATATGGCTTTCCGCGCCGCTTCGATCTGCTCCGAAGAGATCAGGCCCCCTTCTTCCGCTTTTACGCCGTAAGAACCGAACGCCAATTCAACGCCGCGCGTTGCGACCCCGTCTTCCGAGTGGCGCAATCTCTGCCACTTGCGATGTTTCACTTTTTTAGGAAATAACGTCATGCTTTTTTCTTTCGCTCATCAAAAATCTCGCCTTTATAGATCCACACTTTGATGCCGATGTCGCCGTACGGCAGATGGGCGCGGGTCCGTGAAAAATCAATGTCCGCGCGGATCGTCTGAAGCGGGATCCGGCCATTCATCTGCCACTCTCGCCTCGACATTTCCGCGCCGCCCAGCCGCCCGGAAAGCGCGATTTTCACGCCTTTCGCCTCTTTATGCGCCGACACCTTGGAAAGTGTTTGCTTTAAGACGCGGCGGAACGGCAGACGTTTTTCGAGTCCCTCGGCGACCATTTGCCCGATGATCGCGGCATCGGTCTCCGGATTCTTGACCTCTTCGATCGTCAATTTCAATTCCGGCGTTTTTGCAAATCCCCACGCCGCAAGACGGCGAACGATGTCGTCTTTCAATGCCGTAGCTCCGGCGCCGGAACGGCCAATGATCAGGCCGGGCCGCGATGTGTGGATCGCGATATGCAAAACGGCCGGCGAGCGCTCGATCTCGATCCTCGCAACATACATTTTCGCGAGACGCGCCCCCAGCCACTCGCGAAGTTTAACATCCGCTTCGAGCAGCGTCCGGTAGTGCCGACGGTTGAACCACCGCGACTTCCAATCGCGGATCTGGCCTAATCGAAATGAGTATGGATGGACGTGGTGTGTCATATTACTCGGAGGGGGAAACCTTTTCTTTTGTGGCACGCTCCGCAAGCTCGATCCTTACGTGGCTTGTTTTCTTGCGGATGGGAGAGGCCATTCCGTGCCATTTCGTCCGGAAGCGTTTGAATACCGCGCCTTGATCAACGGTGACCTTTGAAATAATCAGCGCGTCCGCTTCTTTGCCGATGGTGTTTTTTGCGTTCGCAACCGCAGATTTCAGCAATTTCGCGAGATCTTTCGCCGGCTTTTCTTTTGTGAACCGCAAAAGCGCCGCGGCTTCGTTTACGGATTTATTCCGGATAAGATCCGCGACGCGGCGGACTTTTCTCGGAGCGATATGCAAATGCTGAATGGTCGCTTTCATGGTCATTTTTTAACAGGGACGGGTCCGCCGGCCGGTGGGGCGGCCGCGGAGGCGGCTTTGGTCGCTTCGGCCGCTTTCGTTTCCAGTTCTTTCTGCATTTTGCCGCCGTGTCGCGTGAAGCGGCGCGTCGGCGAAAATTCGCCGAGGCGATGCCCCACCATATCTTCGGCAACGGTTACGGAAATAAAATCTTTCCCGTTGTGAACGCCGAACGTGTACCCCACCATTTCGGGCGCGATCTGGCTGTCGCGAGACCATGTTTTAACAACCGCCTTCGATCCTGCCGAAAGACGCCCGATTTTCTTCAGTAATTTAGGGTCTACATAGGGACCTTTTTTTGCTGAGCGTGACATAGGTTAATTTTTTGTGCGGCGCGAAAGAATAAAGGCGCTCGAATATTTCTTGGGACGGCGGGTCTTGACGCCGCGGGTTCCCTTGCCCCAAAGATTCTTGGGACGCCGCGTTCCGCGCATCGCTCGGCCTTCGCCTCCGCCGTAAGGATGATCCACCGGATTCATGGCCGATCCGCGCACGGTCGGACGAATGCCTTTGTGGCGCGAACGGCCGGCCTTACCGACCGCCACGAACCCGTGCTCTTCATTCGATACATGACCGATGGACGCCCATGCCTTTGAATTGACGGCGCGAATTTCACCGGACGCCATTCGTATCTGCGTCCGGGCGCCCTCCTGCGCCAATACTTCGGCGCGTGAACCGGCGCCGCGGATCAGCTTCGCGCCCGCTCCCGGCTGAATCTCGACATTATAGACAAGAGTTCCGGACGGAATCAAGTGAAGCGGCCGGCGGTTTCCGGGCGTTAGCGCCGCCGTTTCCGACGCAAGAACTTCATCTCCAACCTTCATGCCGGACGGCATCAGGTGATAACGGTATTCGCCGTCCTGATACAGTGCCAAACCGATAAATCCGGTCCGGTTGGGATCATATTCGATGCTCACGATTTTTGCCGGAATCCCGATTTTATAGTGGAAATCAATATCCCGCCACAGCCGCTTCTCCCCGCCTCCTTTGTGCCGCGTCGTGATGCGGCCGTGATGATTGCGCCCGACGAACCGATGGCGGCCGCGGGTCAAACTTTTCTTCGGTTGAGAGCTCGAAAGCGCCGACCGGTAGTCGACGACCTGCATGTGACGCCGCGAGGGCGTGGTGGGGCGGTAATTTTTCATATTAAACAAATTCGATCGTCTGGCCTTTCTCAAGAGTAACGAGCGCCTTGCGAAAACCCGGACGCCGGCCGGGATGGCGTCCGTACGTGACCTTGCGCGACGGTACGGAAACAACATTCACCCGCCGCACGCGAACGCGATACAGCTCTTCGACCGCTTTTCGGATCGCGGGGCTCGCCGCGTCCGACGCCACACGAAACACGTACGTTCCGGTTTCCGCTAACCGCGCGGTCTTTTCCGTGATGTGGGGGCGCTCCAAAAGAATGCCGGCCATTTTCGATGACCCCGCCGGCAAAACGGCTACCGATGGTTCATCCGGATGCTCTTCGGCGGGACCATGCTCCGAGTGCTTCACCGAATTGGAGCCAACCTCGGCCGTCGGACGGGTCAATTTTTCGCGTGTCTGTTTCTTTTTGAAAAAATCGAGAAGGGCCATAAATTGATGTTATTTTTTTGCGCCGAATGCGCCCGCAGCGTCTTTCCCAAGAATGATAAATCGCGCGCCCAATACGTCGAGCGCCGTTAAATTCCGCGTCTCGACGGTTCGAACGCCCGGAATATTGCGGAATGCGCGCGCCGTTCGAGGATCTTGGGCGCCGATGATGATACCCGTATTCTTTTCGCGAATCGCTTCAAACCCCGGGATATGAGAAAGGGACCGAAGCGCGACGGCCGCCGTTTTCGTTTTGCCTTCCGGAATGATGGCGGCATCCAACACCAGCATTTCATTGTCCGCTTTCTTTCGGGCAAGCGCCATCCATAATGCTTTTGTTTTCATTTTGCGGGGAAGCGCTTTCCCGAACAATTTTTCTTTTGTCGGTCCATGCGTGACTCCGCCGCCTTTCCAGATCGGCGAGCGGATCGAACCGTGGCGCGCCCGGCCCGTGCCCTTTTGCCGCCACGGTTTTTTGCCGCCGCCGCGGACCTCGCCGCGGCCTTTCGCATGCGCGACCGGAGCGCGCGCGTTCATGCGCATCGCTTCCACGATCTGATGCATAAGGTCAACGTTCCACCGAACCCCGAATACGGATTCCGGAAGCTCGATGGTTCCGGTTTTTTCCGCTTTCCAATTGTAGATATCGGTTTTCATATGTTCATGAATGACAAAATCAATTTCAGAGTACATTCAAATATCCAGCGGTATTTGAATTCCGTCCTCGGCGTTTTGCTTTTTGGTTCGCTTCGCGAAAGTATAACCAAAAAGCGCCATGCAAAACGCCTGCGGAGCCTCTAAAATTGATTTTGTCATTCATATTATTTTCCGAATTTCAACCAGCGTATCGCGGCGGCCCGGAATAGCGCCCGAAACCGCGACCAGATTTTTTTCGGCGTCCGCAAAAACGATCTCGAGATTGCGCACCGTCACGCGCTCGCCCCCCATCCGGCCGGCCATGCGCATTCCTTTCGCGACCCGCCCGCCGGCTCTGCCGCCCCCTCCGATCGAACCCGCCTCGCGTTCCGAATGTTTTTGTCCATGGGTTCGCGAACCGCCATGAAATCCATGACGCTTTACGACGCCTTGAAATCCCTTGCCTTTTGAAATCGCGCTGACCTTCACTTTATCGCCGGTATTAAAAACGGAGGCGGTGATGGCGTCTCCGACATTGAAATCCGAGGGATTCGAAACCCGAAATTCGCGCACCCAGCGGAACGACGCATCGGGAATCGCTTTCCATTGGCCGCGGACCGGCTTCGGAATGCGCTTCGGATTCTTCCGGCCGAACCCCACCTGAACCGCATCATAACCGTCTTTCTCGGCCGTCTTCACCTGCGTCACGATCATCGGTCCCGATTCCACAAGAGTAACCGGCCGGACAATGCCCGCCTTCGTGAAAAACTGCGTCATATTCACTTTTTTGCCGAGAATGAATGCCATAGTGTTTCAACAAAAAACCCCGGCCTCGCGGGATCTTCTGCAAAAAACCCGTCCCTTATTACTTACATCATTTTAACTTCAATGTCCACTCCCGCCGGCAAATTAAGGTTGGTGAGCGCATCAATGATCTTTGCCGTCGGATTTAAGATATCAATCAGCCGTTTATGCACGCGCATTTCGAATTGCTCCCGCGCATTCTTGTGAACGAAGGTGGAACGGTTGACGGTATATTTGCGGATCTCGGTCGGCAATGGTACGGGGCCGGTTATCTCCGCTCCGTAGCGCAATGACGTATCCACGATCTGGCGGACCGATGCGTCCAAGATCTTATGATCATATCCGCGCACGCGGATGCGCAAGTGTTGCCGCTCCTCCTTCAGTTCCTTTACTTTTTTCGCTCGGGATTCTTGAGCTTTCGCTTTGACAGCCACGGATTTGGGCAGACGAAATTATTTGGTGATCTTCGTGACAACGCCGGCGCCCACGGTCTTGCCGCCCTCGCGGATCGCGAATCGCTGGCGTTCCTCGAGCGCCACGGGCGCGATCAGTTTGATCGCCAGATTCACCGTATCGCCCGGCATCACCATTTCGGTTCCCGCGGGGAGTACCGTCTCGCCCGTCACATCCGTCGTGCGGATATAAAATTGCGGTTTATATCCGGCAAAGAACGGCGTGTGGCGGCCTCCCTCCTCTTTGGTCAAAATATACACTTCAGCATCGAATTCCGTGTGCGGCGTAATGGAACCGGCTTTTGCAAGCACTTGCCCGCGCTCCACATCCTCTTTTTTCAAACCGCGAAGCAAAATGCCCGCGTTATCGCCCGCCATGCCTTCGTCGAGCGATTTGTTGAACATCTCGATTCCCGTTACCGTGCTTTTTTGCGTGTCGCGGATGCCGACGATCGCGACTTCCTCGCCGACTTTTACTTTGCCTCTCTCAATACGGCCCGTCACGACCGTTCCGCGGCCTTCGATCGAAAAAATATCCTCGACCGGCATCAGAAACGGTTTTTCGATATCGCGGACCGGCTCCGGAATGTATTCATCCAGAGCTTTCGTGAGCTCCAGAATTTTCTGCACCCACTCGTCATTCGCATCTTTTGCCTGAAGCGCTTTAAGCGCGGAACCGCGGATGATGGGCGTTGTGTCGCCCGGATATTCGTATTTTTTCAACAGTTCGCGGACCTCGGCTTCCACCAGATCGATCAGATCCTTGTCGTCCACCGCATCCACTTTATTGAGAAACACGACGATCGCGGGAACGCCGACTTGGCGCGCCAAAAGAATGTGCTCTCTGGTCTGCGGCATCGGGCCGTCCACCGCGGACACGACCAAAACCGCGCCATCCATCTGGGCGGCGCCCGTGATCATGTTTTTGATGTAATCCGCGTGTCCCGGCGCATCGATGTGCGCGTAATGGCGCTTCGCTGTTTCGTATTCGGAATGATGCAGCGCGATCGTGATGCCGCGTGCCCGCTCTTCCGGCGCGTTATCGATATCCTCGACTTTCTCCATTTTCACGCGATTGCCTGCAAGCCCCAATGCATGAAGAATGGCCGCGGTCAGCGTGGTCTTGCCATGGTCCACGTGGCCGATGGTTCCGACGTTCACGTGCGGTTTTGTACGCTCGAATTTTTCTGCCATAAAAACACTTGAATTAACTTAAAATGGTTCGACGATTGATAAACGTAGGGCTACCACAGAGGTTGTGTCTACGAACTCTATGGTATGACATCCGCTCAGAATAGTCAAGAATTGTCGATGTGTCAATAAAATGCGAGAATACAGACATGAAAAAAGAGATCGTGCTCTCCGGCATGCGCCCCACAGGCGAACTCCACCTCGGGAATTACTTTGGCGCGCTCAAACGCTGGGCAGGGATCCAATCGGACCATGAATGCTACTGGATGGTCGCAGACCTACACTCGCTCACCACGCTCGAATCTACAGCCGACATCGAAAAAAAGACGATCGAAATGACAGCGCTCTGGCTCGCGGCAGGCCTTGATCCTAAGAAATCCTCCGTTTTCCTCCAGTCCGCCATTCCCGAGCATGGCGAGCTTGCTTCGATTTTTGCCACACTTCTTCCGGTTTCGATGCTCGAACTCAATCCGACATACAAAGAGATGACGGAGGCGCATCCCAGATCCGGCTCATTCGGCCTTTTAAACTATCCGGTTCTCCAAGCCGCCGACATTCTATTATATAAGGCGACCCGCGTGCCGGTGGGCCGCGACCAAGAACCGCACATTGAAATAACGCGCGAGATCGCGCGACGATTCAACAACCGTTTCGGTGAATTTTTTGCGGAGCCGCATGCGCTCTTTGAAAAAATCCCCAAAATCTACTCGCTGAAAGACCCGACCAAAAAAATGTCGAAGTCGCATTCTCCGGATTCCTATATCGGGTTATTAGATGATGCCGATACGGTTCGCGAAAAAATCATGGGCGCGGTCACGGATTCCGGCAACGAGATCGTCTATGATCCGGAATCGAAGCCCGCGCTCGCACATTTGATAGAACTCCTGCATCTCGCGAGCGGACAGGCCGTCGAGGCAATAGAAAAAGAATACAAGAGCGCGGGGTACGCCAATTTCAAAAAAGCGGTCGCCGAATCGATTTCGGGCTTACTTTCTCCGATCCAAGAGCGCTTCCGCTCCTACAAACCCGCGGATGTGAAAGGCGTTCTCGCCGAGGGAACCGCAAAAGCGCGCACCGTCGCCCAAAAAAATCTCGGGGATATCAAAGAGAAGATCGGACTTTTGAATCTCAAATAAAAATGCCCCGCCGAGGCGGAACATGATTCGTTAACGAGCTCCACCCTCCAGAAGCGGGGCGGCGTCTGCATTATCCGCCGGCTTATCGGATGCGCGGGGAGCCACCATAGTCACAACGTATGTCGTCATTCGCGCCTTCTCCACCGTCACGCGTCCGCCTCCCGCGTTCTGTTCCTCAAGGATCCCTTCCGAAACATAGTCCCCTTCTTCGCGAACGAATCTGCATGTTTGCGACAGCATCATCAACGGAAACGCACCGGCAATGCCCTGCTGTTCCGCTTGTTCCTCTTCGGACAAAGGCCGCTGGGAAGAAATGTCTTTCAGCGTCAGCAGCCGATGAAAACCTTCGGAAGCCAAGCGTGCGGCATCCAGCGACTTGCACGCAAGTTTGATAGATTCCGTTCCTGCCGGAACGGATTCCTTGGATTCTTCTGCTCCGACCGCGAATGCGGGGAATGCGAACGCGACAAGCGCGAGCGCGATTGCGAAAAATCGGGTCATACTCGTCTCCTCTGGGTTTAAAGATGCACTACTGGTCCAAAGCAAATTTATCAAGAACTGAAGTTAAAGTAAAGAACCGTCCTGCGCCTTTAGTAAGGTGCAGGACGGCTTCACAATTTCGCTTCACTGCCACGCGCCTTGCGGGATTTCGTTGGGCGGTTTTGCCGGATCCGGCGGCACGATCGCGCCGGGCGGTTCAACCTCATGCGCTTCCTCCTCTTTGATGAGCGGCTTGAGCGCGGCGGGCGTTGCAATCACCCACACGGTCACGATGAAATCCTCGCCGCCCATGGCTTCGAGAATCATGAGATTGTAATCCAGACGTTCAACGACCCACTTCGGAACATACTGCTTGCCGCCCCGACACTTGTGGAACGTGAATTTTGAGGCTATAATGTCAACCGCCGCTTCCATCTCCTTTTCTGTCTTTTCGTCTCGCCTCGTTACCAATATCGCTTTGGCGAATTCCTGCGCGTCTTCTTTCGACACGCACGCCACCCCGCCCGTTGTCGGCGTGCCGATGAATTTCTGGAAGTCAAGTTCTTCCTCGGCGAACGCCGGAGCAGCCAGGGTCGCGAAAAGGACCGCGAATATTCCGAATGCGTATTTCACACTTCCGCCTCCCTATCGAGGTTTACTGCGATTTACTGCGCCCGTTTCTTCAAAATACTGAGCATAAGATTATCGTAATGATTCAAACCTGTCAATGCCCGTGGATAACCGCGCCGATCTCTTTGATCTTCTCCTCCAATCGCTCGCGGGTATCTGCTTCGACTACAAGCCGCAGGAGCGGCTCGGTTTTCGAGGGCCGCGCCGCAAACCACCAGCCCGTCCCGAGTACCCCCGAGGGGTCGTCATATTCAACCATTAAGCCGTCAAGAAACGACTGGCGGCCGTCGGCATATTTTTCGCGGAGCCGCCCGATGGCGCCGGCATCCGCCTCAAAACTCAACTCACCCGAATGAAAATACTTTTCATACGGCCGAAGTAATTCGGAAAATGGCTTTTCGGAGCCTGAAACGATGTTCAATACATGCATGAGCGTTAAGAGCGCCGAATCGAATCCGTGAAATTCGCGCCAATAATAATGGCCGGACAGCTCCCCGCCGATGCGCGCGCCGGTCTTACGCATCGCGGCTTTGATGTGCGGATGACCGACGGAAACGGTCTTGAGCACGATACCCTTTTCTTTCGCGATATCCCGAAGAATACGCGAACCAAAAACCGTCGAAACAGCGCTCTCCCCCCGCACCGCACAATGGTCCAATAAAAATGCGTAAAGCGTCGTTCCGAGGATCATGCGTCCCTGCTCATCCAAAAACAGGATGCGGTCGCCATCGGCATCCATGATGAACCCGAAGTCGGCGCGCGTTCGTCGAACCGCCTCCCGTGCGGCGCTTTGCGCGTCCGGACGCAAAGGATTGGGCGAATGATTTGGAAACCTGCCGTCAGGCTTGAAAAACAATGTTTCAGCTTCAATGCCAAGCCGCCCGAACAACCGCTCGAGTAAAAATCCGCCCGAACCATTCGACGCATCCGCAACCACGCGAAGCGGGCGCCGTAGCGCGGACAACGAAATCAAAAAATCAATGTAATCATCCGAAAAATCCGCGGCCAATATCGCCCCCTCGCTCGCGGCGCGCGCCATCGGAAAACGGCTTAACGCCTCGATTTTCGGCAAACTATTTTCTTTGTAAATCGGCTCCCCTTCGGGCCCCACGAGTTTTACGCCGTTCCATTCGGCGGGATTATGCGAAGCCGTGATCATGGCGCCTCCCGCCGCATCCGATTCCGCCACGGAAAAATAAAAAAGCGGCGATGTCACAAGACCGATGTCGCGTATGTCAAATCCCTCGGCTAAAACGCCCCGCTCGAATGCGCGAAGCAATGCTTCGGACGATAATCGCGCATCGCATCCGGCAATGACCTTGCCCCGACCCCCTTTTTCGGCAAGATACCTCGCAAATGCGGAACCAATGCGTTCCGCGACCGCCTCATCCAAGTCCTCCGGAACCCGGCCGCGGATATCGTAGTCCTTGAAAATCGAAGTTGAATTCCCCATGAGCGTATGATAGGGTAATTTCACTTATGAACGAAAGAGACCCCCTTCTGTACGAGCTCTACTACGCGCTCAAAGCGGGAAGCCCCGAGGAAGCCGCCAAGAGCGTCGGCGTCGTCACGGGTCTCATCGAAAAAGGGCACGGCATCATCGCGTCCCAATCGCAACCGGACGTAAAAATGCTTTCCTATCCGATCCGCAAAGAACGCGATGCGTACGCCGGCTGGGTCCGATTCATGCTGAAGCCGGATGCCGCGCCGAAACTTGAGCGGGATCTGGGCGCCGAATCCCCGCTCCTCCGGTTCATGCTGACGCGCGCGAAAAAAGAGGAGGCGCCGCTCGAATCGCGGCGACGCAAACGGATCGTCCCCGCCGCTTCCGAGCCCGAAACGCAGGCGAAGATCGAGGAGATCGACAAAAAATTGGAGGAAATTTTAGGGGCTTAATTTTAATATAACCCATGAACCTCAATAAAGCGTTCATTATTGGCAATCTCACGCGCGACCCCGAACTTAAAACGCTCCCAAGCGGATCCACGGTCTGCAACTTCTCGGTAGCAACCAACCGGACATGGAAAGATAAAAGCGGAGAACAAAAGAAAGATGTCGAATTTCATAATGTCGTCGCATTCGGGCGCACGGCTGAAATAATCCACCAATACATAAAAAAAGGTCATGGAATTTTTATCGAGGGGCGCATTCAGACGCGGTCGTGGGAAAAAGACGGAAAGAAGAATTACCGCACCGAAATCATAGCGGAGACCATGCAATTCGGACCTCGCATGCCCGGACTCGGCGGAACAGGCGGCACGGAACGCTCTGCGGACTCCGCGCCGGCACACGCGGCGCAGCCGGCAAAAGAAACGCTCGACACCATTAACTATGACGATGACGCGATCAATCCCGACGAGATCCCTTTTTGATCCATTATGATACCCACCGAATCCAAACAGTGCTATTTTTGCACCTCGAACATAAAAAATATCGACTTTAAGGATGCGGAAACCTTGAAGCGGTTTTTATCCGTCCGCGCAAAGATCATGCCGCGGCGCAAAACCGCGGTCTGCGCCCGCCACCAGCGCAAACTGGCGAACGCCATCAAACGCGCGCGCCAAGCCGCCATCCTCCCCTACGTCAGCTTCTGACTTGCAATTTTAAACTATATGTTATAAAATCCATCTAGAATCAGGTGGGTAGAAGAAAAAAACTAAGAGGAGGCTTGCCATGAAAAATCCGCTTGAAAAGATATGGTCGCGATATGATCGCGCCCCCGAGTTGCTGCGGCTTCTCATTTGTCTTGCCGTAATCGTCCCTTGGCTAATAGCAACGAACACAGGGAAAGGGAGTGTGTTTTTGTTTGTTGCCAGTTCTATCGCTCTTCTCCTTGTTCTGTTGAGCCGCATGTGGCATTTGCATGCGAATGCCCGGCTTTAATCGGTCGGGTTTTTATATCTCTTTTATCTTCTTCACGATCTCCTCGCAAACCTTGGGGTTTTCGCGCAAATAATTCTTTGCATTCTCGAATCCCTGCCCCAATTTGAACGATTCATATGCAAGCGAGGCGCCGGATTTTTTGACGAGTTCATGCTTTATCGCCAGATTCAAAATATCACCCTCGCGGGAAATGCCTTCGTTATACATGATATCAAATTCGGCGGTACGGAAAGGCGCTGCTACTTTGTTTTTGACGACCTTCGCTTTTACACGGTTGCCGATGATCTCCTCGCCTTTTTTGATCTGTGCCGCGCGGCGCACCTCGGTGCGGACGGATGAATAAAATTTGAGCGCTTTGCCGCCCGGCGTCGTTTCGGGATTGCCAAAAAATACGCCGATCTGCATCCGGATCTGGTTGATGAAAATAACGGCGGTATTCGTCCGCGCCACGAGTGCGGTGAGTTTTCGCAACGCGTGCGACATCAATCGCGCTTGCAGACCCATATGCTGCTGCCCCATGTCGCCCTCGATCTCGGCCCGCGGCGTCAACGCCGCCACCGAATCGATGACCACCGCGTCGATGCTCCCCGAGCGGACGAGCGACTCCACGATCTCAAGCGCCTGCTCGCCCGTATCCGGCTGGGAGATCAAAAGGTCGTCAATTTTTACGCCGATCTTTTTGGCGTATTCCGGATCGAGTGCGTGCTCCGCATCCACGAATGCGCAAAGCCCCCCTTGTTTTTGCGATTCGGCGACGATATGCAGCGCAAGCGTCGTTTTGCCGGACGATTCCGGTCCGTAGATCTCGATGATGCGCCCTCTTGGCATGCCGCCGACGCCGAGCGCCATATCGAGCGACAAGGAACCCGTCGGTATCACATCCACATTCACGCGGCGCGCCTCCCCCAATTTCATGATGGCGCCCTCGCCGTATTTCGCCTGAATATCCTTGATCGCCGCCTCCACATGCTCTCGCTTCTCATCCCGCTCCTCTTTGATCTTTTTCATTGCAATGAAACTAAACGGTTAAAACCGGACCATCACCATTCTCTGTTCCCGCAAAACCCGTCCGAAACGGCCGTCCGCCTTCAGCTCAATGATATTGAGGCCCGGCGCCAAAAGCAACGTTTCTTCAAATTCGCCTTTTTCGTTCACATAAATAGGACGGCCGTCAAGCTCCAACCGCGCGGCATCCTGCCCCGTCCCGCGGACCGTAACGCGGGGGGACGCCAAAAATGCGCCTTCTTCGGGTTCCGTGATCGTCAGTCGCGGTCCCACAACAAAACTGCGGAATCGGAAACTGAAATACGCCCCGAAAACGATGAATAAAAGACAAAGAAAAAGCGTGAACGCTTTTCGGTTCATGCCAAATTTATATGAGCGTTAGCGAATAAATAAATTTGAGCCAATTCCTTCAAAACGATTCGAAAAAGTTTTTGTCCTCTTTTTTTGCCGTTTCCTTCGGGATCGCGGGAGCCGGTTCGTCCGCTTTTAAGAGAACTTCACGGGGTTTGGCGCCGTCTCCGGGACCGATCACGCCTCTTGCCTCAAGAATATCCAAGAGACGGGCCGCGCGCGCATAGCCGATCCGCAGACGCCGTTGGAGATAGGATGCCGATGCCTTGCCGACCTGTATGATGATGTCTTTAGCTTGGTCGTACAGTTCGTCCTCCGCATTATCGTCGCCATCGCCATCGAACATGGTCCCGCTTTCCCGTTCCGGTTCCAAATTAAAACTTTCCGTTTCCGCGGCTTCGTAGGTATTTTCCAGATATTGCGCGACCTTGCGTACTTCCGATTCGGAAACGAACGCTCCTTGAATGCGGCGGGGTTTTGCGGAATCGCCCGACATGAACAACATATCGCCCTTGCCCAAAAGTTTTTCGGCGCCCGCCATATCGAGGATCGTGCGCGAATCCACTTGCGACGCCACTTGGAATGCAATGCGGCTCGTGATGTTCGCTTTGATGAGTCCGGTGATGACCTCAACCGACGGGCGCTGGGTGGAGAGCACCAAATGGATGCCGACCGCCCGCGACATCTGCGCCAGACGCACCACGGCCGCTTCCATTTCTCTAGGATACGCCGTCATGATGTCGGCGAGTTCGTCTATCACGATGACGATATAGGGCATCGGTTCCTCGGCCGATACCGCCATTGCGTGGTAGGAACCGATATCGCGCGCTTTGTGCTTTGCAAGACATTCGTAGCGGCGCTCCATTTCGCGCGACGCCCACTTGAGCGCCACGATCGCTTTTTTCGGATCGGTAATAACGGAAGTTAAATTATGCGGGATGCCGGAATAGACGGAAAGCTCCACACGCTTGGGATCGATCATCAAGAAGCGCAGGCGCTCCGGCGGATTGCGGTACAGAAGCGCCATCATCATCACATGGATCGCGACGGATTTACCCGAGCCCGTGGAGCCCGCGATCAGGAGATGCGGCATTTTTTCAAGCACCGCGTAGGTCGCGCGGCCCGACACGTCGCGGCCGAGAGAGAGCGCCAATTCGCCTTTTGTCTCTTTGAAGTCGTCTGATGCAAGCATGCTTCGCATGCCAACGAGCGCGATCGAACGGTTCGGGATCTCGATGCCGACGAGCGATTTCCCCGGTATCGGCGCTTCGATGCGGATGGGATGGGCTGCCAACGCCAGCGCCAAGTCATTATGCAATCCCGTTATCTTCGAGAGCTTCACGCCCTCAGCCGGCCGCATGGTGTACTGGGTGATGGACGGTCCGATATTCACTTCGGCCATTTCCACCAAGATCCCGAAATTTTGGAGCGTTCGCTTGATGATATTCGCATTCGCCTTGATATCGCCGGAATTGGGACGGCCTTTGTTGTCTTCGAGCAGGTCCAGCGGCGGCGGCCGGAATGCGACCACAGGACGCGCCCTTCTTGGCGCCATCAATGTCCCGTCTTCGTTCATTTCCTCGCTCGTCGCTTCCAGTGCCGGCTCCGGCATTTGGGTCGCGCCCGCTTCCTCTGCTTTCTTTTCGCGCGTCAATTCGCTTTTGATGGCGTCGAATGCGGCTTTGAATTTTTCCGCCGTTGTCGCATCCGCGCCTTCGCCCTCCGCCGCTTCGTCTTTTTTACCGAACGGCCACCGGAACTTGAGCGAAATATTCATCATCAACAGGACCGCAACCGCGAACATCGCTGCCAAAATCACGAGCGACGCCCAGAAATCGAACAAATTCAAAAGCGGCCGCGACAATAATCCGCCGATGACGCCAGCGCCCTCCTCTCCGCCCAAAATATCGAACCCCGCAAGCGCGGAGACGAGCATTAAAATACCGCCGGACACGGTCGAGGACACCCATTGGGTTTTAAGCGATAAAAGAAATGAGACGCCCGCCGCCGCAAATGTGACGGGCACCAGAAAGAACGCCCGCCCGAACAATGTTTCAAAAAGCCCGAGCAAACGCTCGCCCATAACCCCCGCCTTGCCGAATGCCGAGAGCACCAAAAGCGCGGCGACCGCGAAGGATGCGATGGCGAAAATGGATTGCTTGGTCTCGGGGTTCATCCGCGACCACGCATTCCCCTCCTCCGCCTCCTCTTTTTTGGACGGCCTGCCGCGTTTTTTAGCCATGGGTATAGTATAGGAAGCTTCCCCCCAAAAGAAAAACGGCGGCGCCAAGAGGCATCGCCGTTATCCGCTATTTCTGCTTCTGCCTAATGATCTCTTTCGCTTTTTCCAGTACTTCATCTTCGGGCGTTGCGGGGTCGTCCGCGATCTCGACATCGGGCGTGATGCCGACGCCTTCGGGCGATGTGCCCCCGCCGATGAAATAATGACGGGTCGTCAGCCAGAGCATGCCCCCGTCCGCGAGCGCCTTTGCCGCCTGCATACTGCCTTTCCCGAACGTCTTTTTGCCGATCACGGTATGGCCCCAGTATTGCAAACCGCCGGAAACCACCTCGGAAGCGGACGCCGAATGTTCGTTCACCAGAACCACGATGGTCCAGTCCGCATAGGGTCCGCGGCCGCCGGCCTCGTATCGCTGGTCGGCAACGTCGTGCCGATCGCGCGATTCGAACAGCAATGCGCCTTTCTGGGGCGCGAACACCGCAAGAAACTGGACCGCGACATGCACGAAACCCCCCGGATTATCCCGAAGGTCGAGGACGAGCGTATGGAGTCCTTTTTGGCTGAAATCCTTGAACGGTTGCTTGAGGTCATCGCCGATGAGATTCGCTTTATCGAACGAAAAAAGCTTGAGGTAGACGATACCGTTCCCGAGTTCCCGTATTTCAACGGATGGTACCTTGACCACGCCGCGCACGATCGCGAACAGCGGGAGTTTTTGGCCATCGCGAAGGATTTCAAGATAGACCGTGCTCCCGTCCGGACCCGTGATGCGGTCGACCACATCGGCCATCGGAAGACCGGCGAGCGACTCCATCGCGTCCGGTTTGACGCCCGATGCCGTGATGATGTCGCCCTTGCGGGGCGCGCCGGCTTTTTCCGCCGGACCGCCGGCAATCACTTCCACAACCAAAACACCTTCGCTTACGGACCCGATCTGCACACCGATCCCCGTAAAACTGCCGGCCGATCGCCTCTCGAATTCCCTCTGCGATTCATACCGCATGTATTTGTCTTTCGGAAAACAGCTCTCGAGCGTGATGTCTGCTTTGAGCTCGCCCTTCTCGAGTTCGAAACGGGTGAATGCGCGGCCCAGCATGCAGGCGGAAAAATCCCTCATCTCTTTCGGCGTCGGGCCGTAATAGGATTCCTGTTCCACGGTCGTCATGAGATCGGTGAACGCCTGAATGCCGTCATCGCTCGCCGACTCTGCGGCACATGCCGGAACCGTGAACATCGCGAACACAAGCGCCGCAAAAACGATTCTTCGCCGCATAAAATTTCCTTTCAAAAAACAACCGCGTTCAATCTAAAAATACGCCCGCCGCTTAGAATGTCAACGAAAAGAAAAACGGCGGCCTCGTAAGAAGCCGCCGCACGTCCTAATCCTGCGGGATGTAGGGCTCGAGGCGAACGTCGAACTCAAGCGATTGATCGCCGCGACGCGCGCTCAAATGAACAGAGTCGTTCGGCTTGAGCGTGAGCGCCAATTCCACAAAAAATTCCTTCATCGTGGCAAACGGAATCGGTTGCCCGTCGTGCGACATCTCAACGATGATATCCCCCGCCTTGATCCCAACCCGCGCCGCCGGAGAGCCGTCAAATACCTTTGTCACGAGTACACCGGACTTTTCATTCGGAGGATAGGTGCGATTCGCAATGAACTGGTAGAGATCCGGATGAATGCCATTGATACTCTCGATCTTCATCCCCATGGTCCCGTGATACACGACGCCGCGCTGGGAAAGCATCTGTATTGCCAACCGCTCGATATACTGGACCGCGAGCGAGTGGCTCTGGAGGCCCTGCGGCGTTTGCAGGGTGTTCATTCCAACAACAACCACCTCTCCGGAATCCCGAACCGTAAACAGGGGGCCGCCGGAATTCCCCGGGTGCACTGGCGACTGGTTCGCGAACATGAACGGGGAAAATGGTGATTCGGGCGCATTGATCTCACCCTTTGCCACGCTCCGAACCCCAAAAGGCCAACCGACTCCGTACACCATCTGGCCAACCACGATATCCGACTCATTCCCCAGAGAAGCTGAAGCGGCGTCCGGCGGCAAGGGCGACGGGCACTCGAGAAGCGCCACGTCCATCACCGGATCATTTCCGAGAATGCCAACCTGCCGCCCGTCCTTTTCGGATTCGAATCGCACCCACATTTTTTGCTGAAGCACCGGCCCAACCACATGACTGTTTGTGAAAATGAAACACCCACGCTCCGGATTCTGGTAGAAAAAGCCGCTTCCTCGGCCAAAATTTTGTGATCCTGTCCCAGATTGCTGGGAGCTGTACACTTCAACGAGATACGGGAGCGGCTGATAGAATTTCACCATGTGGTTGTCGATCCCCGCCTCGACTGAAAACGCGGCTGCAACCAGCGCGAGAAGAGTAAGTCCCCATCGTTTCATGACGTTCTCCTTGTGATTGTGAGGAACTTCGTATCTAGGGCAAGCGTATACCGCCCTTGGACGAAGTCAAGCCAAATAGGAAAACGGCTAAGCGGGATTTCCCGTTTAGCCGTTTGGATTACTGCGCCGGCGATTCGGCGGGCTTCATGCCCGCGACCGTGAACTCGCGCGTGGCGAGCGGCACGTCTCCCGCATCGTTGTAAATCGTGAAGCGGATGCGATTGTTGAAGGGCGCGACGGAAAGAACCTCGATGCCAAAAGTGTCCCCTAGGTAGATGTCGCCATCCGCAAAAGCGAAATACCACTGCTCGCCGATCTTCCATGCGTATATGACCACGTCCCTGCTTTCGAGCAGAGTGAACGTTACCGCTTTGTCTTTTTCGTCGCCGCTCGCCCAAATCGTCGTTTCGCCCCAATGGACCTCGGAATTGATAACGAATCCGTCCTCGCTCGGGTTTTCGTAAACGGCGGTCTGCCTATCACTAAGCAAAGCCGTCATCCGCGACGTGTCCGGCCGCGCGGCGGGCGTGAGGACATACGGCTTTTCCGCGGCCGCCTCGACATTCACTTGCCCCAGTATCGAATCGTAAAAGAAGGGGTCTGTGAGATCGTAGAAGTTTGGATCAGGATCGTGGGGTGTAAAAGCGAGCCCGAAACCAGCGAACGCTATGGACGCGAACAAAACCGCGACCATCAAACTCAATTTCTTGAACATGGCGTTTCTCCTATAAGGGTTCAAGGAACTCCTGCCTCAAAACACAATACCCCTACACGGGGATTTTGTCGAGGTCGCGCGCAAGCTCAAGGTCGTCTTCCAACAGCGCATCCGAAAGTAATCCCTCGGAACGTTGTGCTTCGGACTCTTTCATCTCTTCTTCCATAAAATTACGAGTACGTTATGAGTACGAAGCTCGGCCTCGTACATATTATTTCCGCTTTCCTTCTTTGATCAGCGCCTCCACCGATGCCGGCACTTGTTCGTAATTCGAAAATTCCATTGTATAGGTCGCGCGGCCCTCGGTCATGGAACGCAAATTCGTGACATAGCCGAACATTTCGGCAAGCGGAACTTTGGCGCGGATCGATTTCAAATTATACCGGTCCGCCATTTCTTCGATGCGGCCTCTCTTGCTAGACAAGTCGCCCGTCACATCGCCCAAGAATTTATCGGGCGTGACAACTTCCACGAGCATAATGGGCTCGAGCAAAATGGGACGCGCGCGCTTGGTCGCTTCCTGCAGGGCGATCGAGCCCGCGATCTTGAATGCCGCCTCCGACGAGTCCACTTCGTGGAATGACCCGTCATAGAGCGTCACTTTCATATCAATGAGCGGGAATCCGGCGACCACGCCTTTTGCGAGCGCCTCTTTCACGCCTTTTTCCGTTGCGGGAATGAATTCCTGCGGTATCACGCCGCCCTTGATATCATCATCGAATTCGAACCCCTTGCCGCGTTCCAAAGGCTCCACGCGAAGCCACACATGGCCATATTGCCCCCTGCCGCCGGATTGACGAATGTATTTTCCTTCCGCCTCGGCCTTGCCGAGGATCGTTTCTTTGTACGCGACTTGCGGTCTGCCGACGTCGGCATCCACTTTGAATTCTCTACGCATCCGTTCCACCAGCACCTCCAAATGAAGTTCTCCCATGCCCGCAATGATGGTTTCGAGCGTTTCGGGATCGGATTTGATGCGGAAGGTCGGGTCTTCTTCGGACAAGCGTTTGAGCGCCAGCCCCATTTTTTCCTGATCGGCTTTGGTTTTGGGCTCGATGCGGACCGCCACCACCGGTTCGGGCGCCACGATCTTTTCGAGTACGATGGGTTTATCAGGGTCGCACAGCGTGTCGCCCGTATGCGTGTTCTTGAGCCCGACGATGGCGCCGATGCCGCCCGCATCCACCTCTTTCATTTCTTCGCGATGATTGGCATGCATCCGGAGTATGCGGCCCACGCGTTCCTTCTCGCCGGTATTCGTATTCAACACATACGACCCCGCACTAAGCGTCCCCGAATAGACGCGAAAATACGTCAGCTGGCCGACAAAGGGGTCGGTCTGCAGTTTAAATGCGAGCGCGGCGAACGGCGCATCATCGCTCGGCTCGCGCGTGATCTTCTGGAGCGTGTCTGGGTCCGTGCCCTCCACCGGTGGAAGATCGGTCGGCGCAGGAAGATAATCCACGACCGCATCGAGCATCAACTGCACGCCTTTGTTTTTGAGCGCAGACCCGCACAGTACGGGCACCGCTTTATACGCGAGCGTCCCCTTGCGGAGCGCCCCTTTCAATTCGTCGAGCGTCAGCTCCTTCCTATCCAGATATTTTTCGAGCAACGCATCATCGAGTTCCGCGATCTTTTCGACGGCCTGCGCTCTCCACATGTCCGCCTCGTCTTTCCTGTTCGCGGGAATCTCTTCCGTGCGAATGTTCTCTCCGTGTTCGCCGTCAAAATACACTGCTTTCATACGAAGCAGATCGATCAACCCCTCATGCGCCGATTCCAAACCGATCGGAATCGTGATCGCGATGGCATTCGGCGTCAGGCGCTCGCGGATGGACTCCAAACTTTTTTCAAAATTCGCGCCTAAGCGGTCGAGTTTATTGATGAAACAGACGCGCGGAACATGATGCTTGTCCGCTTGGCGCCACACCGTTTCCGATTGCGGCTCCACGCCCGCAACGCCGTCGAATACGACAACCGCGCCGTCGAGTACACGGAGTGACCGCTCCACTTCGATCGTAAAATCCACGTGCCCCGGCGTATCGATGATGTTGATGCGGTGCTTTTTCGATTCATCGCCCGAAGCGTATGTCGGTGTCCAAAAACAGGTCGTTGCCGCGGCCGTGATGGTGATGCCGCGTTCGCGCTCCTGCTCCATCCAATCCATCACCGCTTCCCCTTCGTGCACCTCGCCGATCTTATGCGAAATGCCCGTATAAAATAAAACGCGCTCCGACACCGTCGTTTTGCCGGCGTCAATGTGAGCGATAATGCCAATGTCCCGCAGGCGTTCAATGGGAAAATCACGGGCCATAGGACAATATTACCAAGCAAAGTGCGCGAATGCGCGGTTGGCCTCCGCCATCCTATGCGTATCTTCGCGTTTTTTGATGGCCACCCCTTCGTTTTTTGTCGCAAGGATCAGCTCCTCGGCCAATTTTTCCGCCATTGGTTTTCCTTTTTTGGATTTTGCGGCCGCGATCAGCCATCGCATGGCCAATGCGAGTTTGCGTTCCGGGCGCACTTCGCGCGGGACCTGATACGTGGCGCCGCCCACGCGGCGCGCCCGCACTTCGAGAGAGGGCGAAACGTTTTTGATCGCTTCATCCAGAACGGCAACCGGATCTTTTTTGGTCTGGGTTTTTATGATTTGGAGGGCGCGATAAAAAACCGTGCGGGCGGTATTTTTTTTCCCGTCCATCATCAATTGATTGATGAATTTTTCAACCACCAATGAGCCGTATTTATGATCCGGCTTCATCCAATGGGTGATTTTGATCGCGCGGCGCATAATGGATTATTCTTTTTGTTTCGGCCGCTTTGCTCCGTACTTCGACCGCTGTTGACGACGCGCTTCGACTCCGGCCGTATCCAAAATGCCGCGCACAATATGATACCGCACGCCCGGCAGGTCTTTGACGCGCCCGCCTCGCACCAGCACGATCGAATGCTCCTGCAAATTATGCCCCTCGCCGGGGATATACGCCGTTACCTCCATGCCGTTTGTCAACCGCACCCTCGCGATCTTCCGAAGAGCCGAGTTCGGCTTCTTTGGGGTCACCGTGGACACCTTCAGACACACGCCCCGCTTGAACGGCGCATTATAAAAGCGCGGACGGTTCATCAAAACATTAAAACCGCGCTGGAGGGCCACCGCTTTGGATTTCCATTGAATGGGCTTTCGCCCTTTGCGAACCAACTGGTTGAACGTCGGCATGATTGAATAAACGTAAGAAATCTTACTACGGAGAAGGCGTGGGAGTCAACCTCGACTACAGCAAAGGGTGGTCTCAAGGGTAACCCTTTTCTGATTCCTAAGGGTTACCCTTAGAAAAGGACTACCCTTGGGGTTACTCCTAAAGCCCGGTGAAAAGCCGGAACAAAAGCGAGATGACCGGAAACAAAACCTGAAAAAAGAAAAAGATGAACAAGAGAAGCAATACGAATCCCCATTGCTCCAAAAAACTCTGGACATATCCGTAGCGCGACGGAAGCGCGGAAAAAAGGACTTTGGAGCCGTCGAGCGGCGGAATGGGAACAAAATTGAATACCGCCAAAAGGATATTGATGAATACGATCGTTGTGGCAATGCTTGCAAATTCGGATGGCAGTTCGACAGCGGTCGCGATGCGGACAAAAATCCCGAAAATCAATGCGACCAGAAGATTCGCCGCGGGTCCTGCGGCCGCAACGGCCGCCGGCCCCCATTTTTGATTCGAAAGATTGTACGGATTATAGGGTACGGGTTTTGCCCAGCCGAAAATGAAACCGCCCGCCCAATAGGTGATGAGCGGCAGGAGCAACGAGCCGAACGCGTCCAGGTGCGGCAATGGATTCAGGGTCAATCGCCCCGCATATTTCGCTGTCGGATCGCCCAGGGCGTTCGCCGCATACCCATGCGATACCTCGTGGATCACGACCGAGAAAACCAGAACCGCGATGGAAAATAGAAAATCGATGCCTTGCATTTGCCAATTTGACTCGCGAGCTACGCGAGCGATTTATCAAATTGAGCATCCCGCTTAAATTTTGCGGCTG
>JACOYI010000002.1:58223-130350 GCA_016181935.1 Candidatus Niyogiibacteriota bacterium
CCAAAAATTTTCATAATGAACATGGAGCAGATTTCGCAAAATTTAAGCGGGGGTCAGGGTTGATTTCTTACTCTTCTTAGTATATACTCATCGCTATGATGAAACAATGCGCCATCTGCGGCAAAGGCTCTACGATGGGCGGCAAGCGGAATTTGCTTCGGGGAAAATACAATCCGACGCGCCCGACCCGCAAATATCCGAATCTCCAATGGACGCGGCTTCCGGGAAAAGAAGGGCGCGTCAAAGTATGCACGCGTTGCCTTAAGACGCTCTCAAAACAAGCGGTATAATTTAGTTGTGATGCGGGCCATCGGATAGTGGTAGTCCGCACCCGAGGGGGTTCGAGCAAACTGCTTTGCTCGAACGGGAATTTTAGAAAATTGAAAATTTTCGTCATCACGGTCGGGCCGTAGTGTATCGGCAACACACGCCCTTGGGGTGGGCGTAACAGCGGGTTCGACTCCCGCCGGCCCGACTTTGGTGATGAAAAATTCCCTGGAGGGTATAGCGGGCGTTCGATTCGCCCTGGCCCGACCAAAGAAATTTAGGCGGGTGAAGATGCATGTAAACCGGGTTCGCCCTATCATTCGATAGGGCGCCCCGTCGGATGACGGGGCGATTCTCGGCGCCCCGACCAACATAACGCGGTCATTAAACAAAAAATCCCCGCAGTACCGGTGGGTACTACGGGGGTGCAATCAGTCGGAATGCAGGCACGCTTGGCATTCGCAGTCGGGATGGTGCCGACGGGGAGCATTGTGCGCGATGAGGTCCTTCGCGTCCTTGAGCTGGAGCTCGAGTTCGGCGATTCTCGCTTTCGCTTCGATGAGGTCGCGCTCGAGTTGAACGATCCGCTCATCGGCTTTTTCGAGGCGGTCCGCCAACTTGGTCGCGAGCATCAGGCCGATGTTCGGATGTTCTCGCACGACATCGTCCCAATTGTCGTTTGTGATGCAGAGCGCCCGAACTTCGATCTTGCTTTCCGGGCTCACGAACACCGTCGCCGACCGCGACTTTGTCCGAAGGAAGCCCATTTCTGGCCAATTCCACGTTTCCCCGCACAACCTTCACGTTGCCACTCACGATGTAGTACATGCACGGAGATGGTTCTCCTTCCTTGAAAAGTACATCGCCCGGCTTGAAAATCATTGGCGTCATCGCTATCTCCTTTGGATTGTTGAGAGGGCACCCGAAAAGAGAATACTACAAAGAACACGGCGCGTCAAGCTTGCCGCGCATCGCTCCGGCGTTCTCGTCCTAACGCGCGCAAAGCAGTTTGCGCGCTCTGGGCGTCCAAATACTTCGTATTTGTCCGCCCATCAGGACTCGAACCTGAAACCAACTGCTTAAGAGGCAGCTGCTCTACCATTGAGCTATGGGCGGGATTTCAAGTGCCCCCACGAGGAGTCGAACCCCGATCTCAGGCTTCGGAGGCCTGCGCTCTATCCATTGAGCTATGAGGACTTACGTATGTTTATCGGCGAGCACGAATGCGGCCACGGCATCGGGCTTGGCAACGGCCTCAAATCCGAATCCGCGCACCATACCAAGAACACCTTCTTTTAATTCGCGCGTGGGGCCGTTCTCCCCCACATCCACATGCACCGCCAGCTGGTTATTCCAAAAAAATTCTTCGCCCAGCCGGTCCCGCAAAATGCTCCGCAATTCTTGCGCCACTAAAATGGATTGCATTGCTTCCTGATAAATGCGGTCGCGGAGCGATGCATAGCGTGCTTCCGCTGATTTTGTCCAGAAATACCGCCCTCCGTTGCCGATCTTCCAAACCGCGATCGCACTCACGATCTCGGACATCGCCGCCGCGCGCGAATCGCTCCCGATCATGACCGAATAATGACTTTTTGGACTCTTCGCGATATACGCGATGATCTCTTGGACGACCTCGTCAAAAGAAATAACCCGATACGGGGTATGAAAACGAAATTGTGCGGGGTTTGCATCTATCATGGTAAGCGAACCTATCGTATCCCATTCCGACCGTTAAATCAACCGAAACTGCCGCTCCTCCGGTTCCGCGACCGGCAGATGCCGCATCCAATCAACGGCGATCTGGCGCGGTTCGATCGCGTTACGCGGGATGAACCGCACATGACCATTCTGCTTTCCATATTCGTAGAGCAAACGTGTCACTTCCACGTCTTTTAAACAATAGTCCTTCACCTCCTGAATGCGGCCTTCGCGGAACCACTGGAGCGCCGTAAGGCCGTCCGCGCTTTTCGCGGCGTTCACGGTCGTTCGCGCAAGATTATCCAAACTCACGCGAAAACCGACGCCCTGCACGACGGCGTCCATCATATCGAGCGACGGGATCGTTTTTAAATCGAGCGATAGATAGGGCTGTAAAACCGGAATATCGAATGCATTGCTGTTGAACCCGATGAGAAGTCCGGTGTTTTTGAGCATATTCTCGAATTCGCCGAGTTCCCGTTCTTCAAATATGCAGTACCGATTTTCGTTGTACGAATACGCACCGAGCACCGACACGCCCAATAGTTCCGGGTGGTTGCGCCCGCCGATCTCGGCGAATTCTTTTTTTGTTTCAAGATCGAAAACAATGATGTCTTTAGCCATAATTCATTTGTTGTATCACGGAACGACCAAAAAAGAAACTTGCTCATCCGAGGATGGGCATGGTTCCCGAATGTTACCTGCTAAAAACTGTCAAAAAACCGAGTTTTTGACAGTTATAGCGACAAGTCGATCGCGTAGGCGCCGGGGCCCGTCAAAACGAGTGAAAGCGCGATGACCAAAAGCGTCAGGTCGAATTCATAACCGCCGACAAACCCCTGCCGGAATTTCACTTTGGCGATCGCAACCAGCATATCGATCGCGAGAAGCGCGGCCGCAAGCTGGGTCGCAAATCCTAAAACGAGCGCGATGCCGCCGAAAAACTCGACGGCTCCCACCGCAAAAACCCAGAATTTGCCGGGCCGGATGCCGATGGATTCGAAAAATCCGGCGGTTTCGGAAAAATTCTTGAACAGTTTCGGGTATCCGTGGACGACGAAAATAGTGCCAAGAATGATGCGCAACAGGAGCGGCGCAAACCCCGAAAACACAAACAAACTAGGAAATAAGCTCGGCATAAGCAATACGTTCATTAAAATCGAATAATTGTTATTTTACTACACCCGCGCCCCCTGTGGAAAACCGCTTTCGCATAAGCCTGTCAATATCGTATGCTTAAAGTGTCCATTATTCATTAACTCTGCGGCGCGAAACCTGACGCCGCGTTGAACGTTTTTTATGGCAAATATACAGCCTTCGCTCGGAAAATGGTTTCCGGTCGCGCTCTTGGTCGGCGTGCTTGCGGGATTTTCCGTGCTTCTCACCATCCAAGTCGGAGTGCGATACGGTTCATGGATCGCGGCTCCGTGGGTTCTTTTTATCAGTTGGGGCGGCTGGTTCTCGATCGGAGCCAAAAACAAGCGCCTTCTTAAATATATTGCCGCATTAACCGGCGGCGTTGTTTTCGGATGGCTTACGCTCATCGTCAATACCTACCTCACGGGCATCTTAGGAAGCGTGTGGGGTTTGCCGACCACGGTTTTTTTAGCGGCAACCTGCATCGTCCTTTTGGAACTCACCAATTTATTTGAATTGGCGTTCGTCTACTTTCTTTCCTATGCCAGCTATTTTGCCTATGTATTCGGCGGATTTAGCGGCACCGACAACATCCTGACCAATGCCGTGTATGTATGGGCTCTCCTGATGGTGGGCGTCGCGTTCGCGCTCGTAAATGTGTATCTCAAAAACAAACTTTTCAACATCGAACGTGTGCCGCTCGACCAGCGAAATACGCTGTTCGACAAAGAGTATTGATGTCTGCGTGGAATGCGATCCTGCAAAAACCCCGTAGAGCGGGGTTTTTCGCGCCCAAAAAGCAATGGTACGATACAATCAATGGAAGAAACGCGGAAAGCCATTGCATGGTTTGAAAAAACAAAAAAAGCGCAGCAAGCGCTCCTTAAAAAAAGCATCACCAAGCGCAGGGGCTACGTAACAACGAACTATACGCTTGCAAAGGGAAAACAAGGAAAGCAAAAAAAATACATCTCGCGCAAAGAATACGAGAAACAGCAAAAAGTGCTTCGGACGCTTGAAAAAACCTCGGAACTCCTCACGGTTGAAACCGATGTCACGGTCATTCTCGAAAAGATCGCGCGTACCGTAGCGACCTCGCTCGGCGCAAAACAAATGTCGTTCTTTGATTTTACGCCGGACCGCAAGGGCGCTTTTATCATCGCGGCTTACGGAATTCAAAAACAATACATTGAACATTCGCGCCGCGACCCTCTGCCGATCGGCGGCGCATGGCTTGGCCGCGCCATGTCCACCGGACAGGCGTGGGCAACATCCGATGTGCAAAAAGATCCGGTGCTTCCGGCATCCTGGCTTCCGGCTGTCAAAAAGCAAAATTATCACGGCCTGTTATGCCTGCCCCTCATGCGAAAAAATGAGATCATCGGCGGCATATGCATCTATTACAAAAATCCGCATAAATCCCAATTTTTTGAGATCGATGTCATGACCATCGTCGCGAATCAGGCTGCGACCGCGATCGAAAATGCCCGCATCTTTTCAGACCTGCAAGCTGAGCGGCTCAAAACCCTTGCCATTGTCTACAGCTTGAATGACGGCCTGCTCCTCTATGATCTCTCGAACCGCGTCACGCTCGTCAATCCTAGAGCGCAGGAACTTCTGCTCGTCGAGATCGCCGATATCATGCATAAACCCATCGACGAAACACTCGCCGCGCGTAGCGTCTATCTGCAAAACCTCTATCGCATCCGCCAGATGATGCAAAAAGATTATGAGACGCGCGAATTCACCACGGAAGGGCCGCAAAAAACCGTTCTCGAGGTGACGCAAGTTCCGGTTCGCGCGAAAGACAAAAAAAAGATCGGCGTGGCACTCATCCTCCACAACATCACCCGAGAAAAAGAAGTGGAGCAATTGAAGGCGAATTTCGTGACCGTCGCCTCTCATCAGCTCCGTACGCCGATCGCCGGCATCAAATGGTCGCTGGATATGCTGCGAAAAGAAGAAAAGGGGCCGCTGAATTCCGAACAAAAAGACCTCACCGAAAAATCGTTTCAGGCGACCGAACATATGGCGGGACTCGTGAATGACCTTTTGGACGCGTCCCGCATCGAAGAAGGCCGGTTCGGCTACGCGTTCGCGGCCGGCGACTTTGTGGGATTCGTCAAAAAGATAGTGGACGACCTAAAGCCGAATGCGGAGGCGCGCGATCTTAATTATTCTTTTGAAGCGCCGGCAACATTGCCCGCCGTAAGTTTTGACGCGTCAAAACTCGCGCTTGCGATCCAGAACGTCATTGATAACGCCATCAAATATACCGCGAAAAAAGGAACTGTGAAAGTCAAACTGCGCGTCGAGACCTCATCGCTTTTCATCATCGTCGAAGATACCGGCATCGGTATTCCGGAAAAGAGCAAGAAATTCATTTTCAATAAATTCTTCCGCGGAGAAAATGCCATCCGCTATCAAACCGAGGGCTCGGGGCTTGGTTTGTATATCGCTAAAAGCATCGTGGAAAAGCACAACGGCACCATCACCTTCGAATCTGAGGAAAACAAAGGGTCGGTTTTCATGATCCAGCTCCCCACCAATCCCGTGCGCATGCCAAAAGGCGCGCTCGAAGCGTGAACTAAAAACAAAGGGTAGTCCTTTTCTCACCCGCAGGACTACCCTTTGTTTTTGGGCGGGGGTTTTGTCAGGGCATTTGTTTTTTAGCGACTGTTTCGCGGATCTTCTTCACAACTTCGTCGATCAACACATTCGCCTTGATGAGATAGCTTTCGGCGCCGAGCTTCAATCCCTTTTCGACTTCCTCGCGGCTACCGAGATTCGAAAGAATAACCACAGGGATCGCCTTGGTCTGTTCGTTTTCTTTGATCTTTGCCAAAATTTCAAACCCGCTCATTCCGGGGAGGATCAAATCCAGGAGAATGATGTCCGGCATTCCGCCATCTGGCGGATTTTCAAGTTCCTTCATTCCGGCCTCGCCGTCCACGGCAAGCTGGACTTGAAAATCGGCTTTGGCGAGCTTTTCCGCCAAAAGCCCCGCCATCAGCTGATCGTCCTCAATCACCAGCACTTTTGTTTGCATGAATGTATTCTACCCCCTAGAAATTCTTTAGCCAATCCGCAAGCTCATCCATGAACTCCGGATGCGCTACAAGCATGTCTGTTCCATGGCCGCCGGTATCGAAGATTTTAAGCTCTTTGCGGCATGTAAGCGCGCCGAAAATGCGCGCCGCCCGTTCGTGTGCGGCACCGCCCGCGCGCACGTTGTCTTTGGCCGCCACGATATAAACGCCCTGCTCGTTCCGAACCTTTGCGATGACCGGAAGCGTTTCAACTCCTCGATAATTGATGCCAGGCGACAACAGAATCGCGGCGGATACGCGCTCGGATTCCGCCAACATCTGTAATGCGAGATTCGCGCCGATGGATGCGCCAACGATAAAAAACTTCGAATGCCCTTCGGCTTCTTGAAATGCGAGCGCCGCGCGAACATCGGCGATCGATGCCTGATGCTCCCCGTCCGTAAAATCTTGGTATCCGTCCGGCCCGCCCTGCGATTCGCCGTGTCCTCGCAAATCAATGGCGAGCGCGCCGAATCCCGCGGCATTCAGTTTTCCGGCAAATGCGTTCCACGATGCGCGGGTTGCGGGCATCATATGCAGCAAAAGAACCGCGGGAGAGCCCTGCGGTCCTTTGTAGTGGTCGCCGACGATCGCAACGCCGTCCTCGGTTTCAAGCGTTATTCGTTCAACCATTGCTTCATTAATTGCTTCATTAATCGTCGATCTCGAATCCGAGATAAACCGTTACCGTAATTTCATTTTCTCCTGCGGGCGTTTGCGGCGGTTGAAAACCGTCGCCGCCTACGCCAAATTCCAAGCTCCTCGCATAAATCGGAATCGCGCCGCCGCCGGATTCGCTATACGAAACGATGTCATCAAGATCAACACGCAAATCGCGGGCAAGTTGTTTTGCTTTTGCTTTTGCGTCCGCGATGGCTTTCGCGCGCGCCTCGGCGCGAAGCGCTTCGATATTGTCCACATCGAACCGGAGCGAACCCACTTCATTCGCGCCGAGCCCTGCGATCTTCGTCAAATGAGAACCGACTTTCGCGAGGTCGCGGATTTTCAATTCAAAGGATTGTCGTATTTGATACCCGCGAAAAACGCTCCCGCTCCGTGTGTAATCATACATCGGTGTGATGTTGTACGAGGTCGTTTTCAGGTCCTTTTCCTCCACGCCCGCGCCCTTCAAATAATCCACAATGGCGTTGGTCGCCTTGGTCGCCTGTTCCTGCGCCGTTCCTACGTCCTTCGATTCGCGCCACACCGAGAACGTGACAATGCCGATATCCGGTTTTGCCAAAACCTTGCCCTCGCCCGTCACCGTGATGGTCGGAACATTGGGATATACGCCCTTCAAGCCCTTGGCCTCACTCACGAACTTTGCGCCGATCCAGAGCGTCAAAACCGCAAGGAGCGCAAGCATCAGCCAGCGCTTTCCCTGATGGCCGCACATGTGCATCCCCGCTCCGCCTTCGTGCTTCCCGTCCTCACACTTCCCGCAACACCCCTTGAATAGATGATGAAACATAGGTTTTTATACTATGCGCTTTTCCGCTGTTCCGCAAGCCGAACCACCCTCACGACCCATGACATTTCTTAAATTTTTTGCCGGAGCCGCACGGGCAATCGGCGGCGTTTTGAATATATGCCTTGAGCAACCACGAACTGGATTGGACCTTGCCGCCCTTGCCGATGTTGAAGACCATTTTGCATCCGATCTGATTGCAAACCGCTACTTCGGGAATGTTGCCGAGCTTTCGGTCGCCGCCATTCACGAAAATATCGGGTTTTAAATGCGCGAGTTCGGCATTCACGCTCATGTCGGTCGGGTTCGCCGTATGGCGCGTCAGCACCACCTTATCAACGCCCGTGATGGATTCAAGCAATTCTTTCCGCTCATGCTGGGGCATGAACACGAATCCTTTTTTCTTCTGCAGCCAATTATCGTTATTCAAAATGACGATGAGCTTGTCGCCCAGTTTCTTGGCATTCTGGAACATCCGCACATGCCCCACGTGCACCGGATCGAATCCGCCGCTTACCGCGACCACGATATGCTTTCTGTCCGATTTCATTCTTTTATTCTATACCGATTTGAGCGCCTTTCGCACAACTTCGCGGTCGTCCCATGCGGTGCGGGAGCCATGCGGACCCATGATCCACGGCTCGCATCCCTTGCCCGTGATGATGACGACATCTCCCGCTTTTGCGTCATGAATCGCGCGCTCGATTGCCGTGCCGCGATCTAAAATTTTCACCGCCTTCGTCCCCGCGCCGACGCCCGTTTCAATTTCAAGTAAGATTTTTTGCGGGTCTTCATCGTAAGGGTCTTCGTTCGTCAAAATCACTTCCGAGCAAAATTCGGATGCGATCTTCCCGAATTCGGGGCGCTTCCATTTGTCTCTGCCGCCGCCCGCCGCACCGAGCACGCAAATCAATTTTTTGCCTTTGAGCGCCTCGTATACTTTGTGGAGTGCGTCAGGCGTATGTGCATAATCCACGATGACCGCGAACGGCTCCTTCTGAATGTATTCCATCCGTCCCGCGACCACATCCACTTTTTCAATGCCGCGCTTGATCTCGTCCCAGCCAATATTCATCGCGCGCGCGAGCGCGACGGCCGCTGCGATGTTGGCGAGATTGAATGCGCCTACGAGTTTGGAGCGGATTTCCATCCCTTGCGGGGTCAGAATCCGCATCCCATCGTCCTCGAACGCAACCTCGTATTCCTTTGCGGAGTAGGTGATTTTTTTGTCGGCGTCGTAGCGCAGGAACCGGTCGCGCGATGCGTCATCCGCATTCACCACCATCACTTTCGGGATTTCGTTTTTGCGATAGGTTTTTGAAAGCAATTTAAAAAGTTTTTCCTTCGCTCGGCGATATTTTTCAAACGAGCCGTGCGATTCGATGTGTTCGGGCGTCACGTTCGTGAGCACGAGCGCATCCCACGCGATGGCGCGGTGGCGCGATTGGCGGATGCCCTCGGAGGTCGCTTCGAGCACCGCATGCGTCGCGTGTTCGCGCTTGGCATCGCGCAAAAACTTCTGGAGCGCTCCGCGGCCGGGCATCGTCATTTTGAGCGTGTTCGGCCATTCCTTATCACCGATTTTGAACCGCACGGACGACACGGACGCGACTTTGAACCCCGCCTCCTCCAAAATTTTCACGATGAGCTCCACGGTCGTGGATTTCCCATTCGTCCCCGTGACGCCGATCACCGTCATCCCCCGCGAGGGATGCCCGTACCAAGCGGCGGCGAGCGCCGAAAGCGCTCCGTGGTAAAACGGCTGGGCAAAACGGAAAAGGGGCGCGGGAATGACCGGCCGGATGAGATCCCGAACCCTTGACATAAATCCATTCACAGCGTAAAAATTAGCACAGCATTGGTTCGTTCACAATGAAATGGCTCAAACCAAGGAGAAGCCATGAAGCGACCGCTCACAATTCTTTTCGCGTTCGTGCTTATCGGATTTCCGATGACGGGGTTTGGGGATGGATATGCGCCGAAAGGTCCGTGGCGCGTAGTGGTGGCGGAACGAATTTCCTACGACGATTTGGGAAATTGGGAATACGAAGTGCCCGCGGAACTATGCGAGGAGGTCATCCAGACAAACGTGCTGGAAAATTACCGTCGATGGTCTCATTCCTACGGTCCGTATGGCCCCTACACCGGAAGTTACAAATCATTTGCCGATTTTCTTTCGGACAAGATCTGGGGCCTCGACTATGATCATCTTCAAAGTCAAAATAGTCGGTATTACCACGTGGAAATGGTGGTGATCCTTGAAAACGCCGTGGTCAATTCCGAGACCACCACCATCACATTGCCCATCGCCAATCCGGAAGAAGACGCGGAGATCCATCTATCGGTTTACTACGATGACCGGCGGTTTCCGATGCGGCTCGACATTACGGAAGGGGAGGTCCGTGGCGATGCTGCTTCCTCATCGACAGAAGCAAACCTGCTTGTCTGGGCGACCATGGAACAAAAGCCGGTCCTCATTAAGGGGGTCGTTCGCATTCCCGAGAGCTACAACGGCATGGTCGAGCTCTTGGACGACATCCGCCATTCCCAGATCAAAATCTGCGCCGTAAGCGCGGTTTATTCCGAGTAGCGCGACAGCTGAGGACGTAAGTCCTCGGCTTTTTTATTTTGATAACACTGCGAGGGCGGCTTTAATAGGCCTTGCTCCGATGTTTTATTCTATAAATTTTCACTTCCCTCCGCTTGTCGTCGATTTCGTAAATAACACGCAAATCGCCGATCCGAATCCGCCACGCATTCGGAGACCCGTGTAATTTCTTAGCGTTTGCGCGCGGGTTGTCGCGTAATTTCAAACAATAACGAATAACCCTCGAGCGCATCGACTTCTCGAGGGCATTCAAATCGCGCTCCGCGCGCCGCTCGATCAAAACTTTATACACGCTCCCGGAGATACTCGCCTAGCGCGCGAAAAGAGGTTTTACCTCTCCGAATGCGGTGCAATTCCTGAAGGTCGCTTTTTTCTTCTGCCGCTCCTAACAACCGTTCATATTCTTTGATATCCAAAATGACGGATTTCGGCTTTCCGCCGCGAAGCACAATTTTAGGTTTTGCAATGACATTGGGCATAAACCAGTATGCTGGCATTTCGACTAAAAATCAATCGTTTTTTAATTCCCGCCCACCGTCATCCCACGCGAGGGGTGGCCGTACCAATCCGCCAAGAGCTCGGCGAGAAGGAGATGTGATGTCGATTTTAAAAACAAAATCAAAAAGAATCGCTCCATCCTGTTGGCAAGGTCACTGGCGAAAGATTTATTGGGGGTTGAGGTAATACCGGAGTAGAAGGCGGCAACTTTGGTAATCTTGGGACCGGAGATACGGCAAACTGATTAAAGATGATGTATTTGCTGTTCCAAATCTGGCCGCGAAAGTTTCCTCTCGAATCCCATACATAATTATTTTCAACCCACCCCCAATATTCGCCATCCCTCGAAAATAATGAGCCAGTAGAAATAAAGCCGATATAAACTCCGTTTGACTTAAAAATAAAATTCATATTGCTTTTATTTTTTACTTAACTCCGAATTTTCGGGTAATTCTGAAATTTCTTTGTGCTCTGGTATATAAGAGGCAGGTACGGCATAGCCAACACCCAACTGCATATTTTTCGTCAACGCCTGATACATTTCCACAAGATCAATACCGTGCAATGAAATTGCGCCGAGCGACATTTTTTCAACCTTGCTTAAAAGATCGGAGCGCTCTCGTCGAGTTGCATTCACTACCCCAATAACCTCGCCATGGGAGTTCATAAGCGGACAACCACTATTCCCAGGATTTACTGTTCCATCAATAAGATAAGTTGTAGTTCCAACGGCATCCTTTGTAATCGCTGACAAAATACCTTGATGGGTTGTCAGAGTTTCCAAATTGAGAGGAAATCCCGAAAAAATAACGGGTACTCCCGGTTTAATTTTTTCTCTTGCCCCAATTGGCAAAATAGACCGATCTCCGCTTTCTAATTTTAACAAGGCTAAATCGTGTTCGGAGTCGCGTATTGCAACTTTTGCGGCTATAAAATTTTCATCATCAGAAAATCGACACAATAACGACTGACTGCCTTCGATAACATGATCACAGGTCACAAGAATCCCTTTTTTTGAAAACAAAAATCCGGATCCGGTGCTATCGACCTTATTTTTGGCATTGAGACAATATATTTTAGCAATGCTCGGTGTAATTTTTTCGACTATATTCGCGTAATCCATAGGATAGGCGCATTTAACGTCCGTTTGTCTTTAGTTGATGAAACTACCTCCCCAACACTGCGAGAGCGGCTTTGATGCGGGCTTCGGCGCCTACGACATCCGACGACACTTTCGCGAGCGCATCTCTAGCTTCACGCAAAGAATACCCCAGTGCAGCGAGCGCTTCAAGCGCGTCCTCCTCATGGCGGAACTCGTCGGACGCCATCGTTTTGCCCATTTTTTCGCGAAGTTCAATGATGATTTTCTCCGCGGTTTTCCTCCCGATGCCAGATACCTTCGTGAGATAGCTCGTCTCCCCTCCCGCGATGGCTTTTTTCAACATATCGAGCGATGCCACGCCGAGCACGGAGAGGGCTGTGCGCGGCCCCACGCCCGATACGCTGTTCAACAAATCGAACAGATCAAGCTCGCCGTAGGTCAAAAACCCATACAATTCCTGCGCGTCCTCCCGCTGGCGGTGTGCCGTGTAGATTTTGACGGTGTCCCTGTTGTGTGGTATGGTTCGGAGCGTTTCGGGTCCTACGAACACTTTGTAGCCCACGCCGCCCGCCTCCAATATCAGGAAGCGCTCTCCTCGGAAGACGATTTTACCCTCCAAGCTGGCTATCATCTTACTATTATAGTATATGTATATTCAATTTGTAATCAAAATGTACTTCTAACACATTCCTGACGGCCGTCAGGAATGTGTTAGAAGACAAAACGCCATTTCATGAACCGATTTAAACTCCACTCACCCTACCAGCCGACCGGAGACCAGCCCGCCGCCATCGAAAAGCTCGCGGCGGGTATTCGCGCGGGCAAAAAGCACCAAACACTCTTGGGCGTGACGGGCTCCGGTAAGACCTTCACAATGGCCAATGTCATCGAGAAGCTCAATCGCCCTGCGCTCGTCATTTCGCATAACAAAACGCTCGCCCTCCAGCTGTATCAGGAGTTCAAGGAATTTTTCCCACTAAACGGCGTCCACTATTTCGTCTCGTATTACGACTACTACCAGCCCGAGGCCTACCTCCCCACCACCGACACCTATATCGAAAAAGACGCGAAAATCAACGACTTCATCGACCGCCTGCGCCACGCGACCACCGCCTCCGCGCTCACGCGGCGCGATTTTGTGATTTGCGCATCCGTGTCCTGCATTTACGGCTTGGGCGATCCGGAGGAATACGAAAATGTCGCGCTCGAATTGCGCGTCGGGCAAACGATGAAACGAAAGGATTTAACCGAGCGCCTCGCCGACCTGTATTACGAACGCAATGACACCGAATCGCCTGCCTCGCCGTTTGGCGGGCGCTACGGCACCTTCAGCGCCAAAGGTGATGTGATTTCCATTGCGTCCCCCGACGGCGCCACCATCACCGAAATTGAACTCCTTGGCGACAAAATCGACGCGATGCGGGAATACAAAAACGACATCCACCGCTCGGGTGAACGCGCCATTGAATCCAAACACTTCTTCCCCGCCAAACATTTCGTCACGCCGAAGGATAAATTGAAAGTCGCGATGGCGAATATCCGCACCGAGCTCGCCACGCGCCTCACCGCGCTCAAAAAAGCGGGCAAAATCCTCGAGGCCGCGCGGTTGGAACAGCGCGTGAATTTTGACCTCGAAATGCTCGAGACCACGGGCTATGTGTCGGGCATCGAAAATTATTCGCGCCAGTTGTCGTTCCGCAACGCGGGCGAGCCGCCGTTCACATTATTGGATTATCTCCCCGACGATACGCTCGTCATCATCGACGAATCCCACATGACCGTCCCGCAGATCGGCGGAATGTACGCGGGCGACCAAGCGCGCAAAAATGTTCTTGTGGATTACGGGTTCCGTTTGCCCTCTGCGCTCGACAACCGGCCGCTCAAATTCGCGGAGTTCGATGAAAAAGCGGGACAGCGCGTGTATGTGTCCGCCACGCCCGCGCAGTATGAAATTGACGCGTCAGGTCCGGATGGAATCGCGGAACAGCTCATCCGCCCCACCGGACTCCTCGACCCCGTCATCGAAATCCGCCCCGCGCGAAATCAATTAAAAGATGTGGAACAGGAAATCGCAAAATGCGTCGCCGCGGGCGAGCGCGCGCTCGTCGTGACGCTCACCAAGCGCCTCGCCGAGGATATCGCCGCGCATTTCAAGGACGCCGGCATCAAAGCCGAATACATGCACTCGGAAATCAAAACGCTTGAGCGCGGCAAAATTTTGGAAAAATTGCGCCGCGGCGAAATTGACGTCCTCATCGGCATCAACCTGCTCCGCGAAGGGCTCGATTTGCCGGAAGTGGCGCTCATCGCCATTCTCGACGCGGACAAAGAAGGATTTTTGCGCAATGAAACTTCATTGATTCAAACCATCGGCCGCGGCGCGCGCCATCCGAAAGGCCGCGCGATTCTCTATGCCGATATTGTGACGGGCTCGATACAGCGCGCGCTCGATGAAACCAACCGTCGCCGCAAAATTCAGGAGGACTATAACCGCGAGCACGGCATCACGCCGACCGCGGTCATCAAGCCCATCCGCGCACCGTTGTTGGAAGAGGAAAAAGACAAGCGCGACCCCGTCGGCGCGCTCGTGAAAGATTTGTACGAAACGCTTAAGGACCATGACGCGGTCAAAGCCGAACTCGAACGTCAAATGCTCATCGCCGCCGACGAACTCCGCTTCGAAGACGCCGCGCGATTGCGGGATGTGCTGGGAACGCTATAATCCCGCCGCCAGCTTGACAATCCATCTCATCTTTGGTATTCACAAACAAGCAGCTCGTTAAAAATCGCCACGGAATAAGGAGATAAGCGTGGACCGGCAAAAAGCCCAAGAGATCGTGGATGCGGCTATTCGGTTGCCGCTGTCGGAACTTCTATATACGGCGGAGGAGATCGAGGAGGCGGTCCGAGCGAACACGACGGAAGTTTTCAATCGAATTCCGGAAATTGAAAATGCGCAAAAAGAATACAGGGAATCACTTCTTCGCGAGGCAACAATACAGCACAAAATAAAGAGGCTTTTGCTACGGGCAGGATTTCGCCCCTATAACGGCTGGACTCTAAATGGTCTGGAAGTGATGTGTACCAAGACCGCGAGCGTAGGCGAAGACCCCAGATACGACAAACCAAAACACATAGCAATCGTAAGGCCGAGGCGCTTTGTTACAAGACCTCGGGATAAATGGATTGGATTGATTCATCTCTCCGAAAAATCGAATGAAATTCTTATAGAAATATTCGGGTCAAGAAATATTGCCGCGATCGCCGATATATCAGAAAAAATCAGGCAGCAAATGAACCTTTCGGTTCGTTGTGATCTGGTGCTGAGAAAAGAGAAGGAGCTCGATGGAGATTGGATTGATGTTTGTAAAACAGGCCCCTAAAAACAAGGCTTAGCCTGCGGAGCGCACATGAAAAAAGCTCTAAAATGGGCGACGATTTTCTTTGTTGCGGCAACGTTTTCGATCTGGCTTGCCGGATTCGTTGATCCACAGATCAGCGATTTCTACTCGCGTCATATAACAAAATTCGGTTTCCTGTTTAAATTCGAACTCTACGGCACGCGCCGTGACGGCCGCGGGAAAGCAAAAGCGCAAAAATCACTACACCGCCGGAAGAACGATCGCCAGCATACGCCCTCTCACGATAGAGAGGGTATTTTTATTGGGCGACACCGAAACATCGCACGCGCGCTTGACACATAGCGAGCCAATATGTTATTCAAGCGGTGTCCCTTAAAAACCATTCGGTCCAACCTTCCTAAAAGGAGTGCAGACGTGCTTACCACCATTCTGGTCATCGCCGGTCTCGCCCTATTCTTGGGCAGTACGTATCGGACCCGATTCATGCGAGTCGTGCGTTCGCATATCGGCGCCTTGATACGCCGGGCGGAAAATCCGGAGAAAATGATCGAGCATGCGTTGACAGAGATGACCGGCGCCTATCACCAAGCGCGAGAGCAAACGGCGCTTGCGATCGCCGCACAGAAGAAGATGGCGCGCCAGCTCGAGGAAGAGCAAACCGAAACCCAGCGCTGGATGGAGCGGGCGCGTCTGGCTGTGAACAAAAATGATGACGACCTGGCCCGCGAAGCGCTCCGGCGCAAGCAGGAACATGCGACCGTGGCCCTGCAAATCGAGAGCCAACTTGTGCATTACAGCGCCCACGTCGAAAGCTTGAAGAGCGCGCTGGACGATCTCGAGCGAAAGATCGAGGAAGCGAGGCGGCGGAAAAATCTTCTCGTCGCGAAACAACGGCGAGCCGAGGCGCAGGATCGGATCTACGCCACCATGAACGGCATCCAGAACGAAGGCGGCCTCGAGCTGATCGAACGGATGGAACAGAAGATCGATGAAATATGCGATGCCGCGGATGCGCGCATCGATCTGAAATCCGAAAAAGAAAAACTGGAGATCCGATTCCAGCAGCTCGAATCCGTGGATGTCGAAACGGAACTCTCCCTGCTCAAGAACCGGCGCGCGATCGAGTACAAGCCGGTGGAATCGCCCGTTCCCGAGCTCGACATGATTCGGGAAAAGTCGCCGCTCGCGGTAAAGCCCGCCTAAGGAGACCCTGATGGACCTGCAAAAAGCCCAAGAGATTGTGGATGCGTGCGTCACGCTTCCGTTGTCGGAACTTCCGTATACGGCGGAGGAGATCGAGGCGGCGGTACGAACAAACGCAACCAACAGTATCACCCGGAATACGCCGAAGAAAATAGGAGTTTTTGAATCCATGTTGGCACATATAATGCCAAAATTTCCGAAAATATTTTTAGTCTGCGGTTTATTGGCCGGTTTCGGAGCTTTTTTGTCGCCAATCTCACCGCTCTTTTTTCTCGCGTTTGCTTTACCATACGTAGGGCTCATGGTGACAGTCATACTTCTTGGAATCTGTGAGGAAATGCTGCGCTGGTGGTAAAACCAGGTATGAAATAATGCGATCATTCTTAACATAAAAACTGCGCAATGCCTATTGCGTGGTTTTTTAATTGTTCGGCCTCGAGGACGCCGCGCGGTTGAGGAATGTGCTGGGGACGCTGTAAAAAAAGAAAAACCGCCAAGCCGTTTTTTATTTTTGGCTTGGCGGTACTGTTGTGTCGCCCGCTTTGTTCTTTCCGGAGCTGTGGCGCGCCGCGTGCCCGGAAATATCCCTGTCGCTCATTCCCTAGACCGGGAAACGTCTTTGGGAATGCCGGCTGTCTCGCCTTCCGCCAGGTTCCGCCGGAACGAACTCTGACAAGGGCAGTATAGCGCGTATCTGTAAACCCAAGGGCTTCGGTGATGACCCCAAAAGCGCCTTCAAAAGGCCTTGTGTTTAAATAAAAACTACCCTATAGTACTGGAAACATGCCGATTACCACTTCAGCCAAAAAAGCCCTGCGACAGGCGGAGCGCCGCCGCGTCCGAAACCTTAAACGCAAGGATGCGATCGTTTCCGTTGTCCGCAAAATCAAAAAGTTCGTGATAGCCGGCAAAAAAGAGGAGGCACGCTCACTCCTCCCGCAGGCCTACAAAGCCCTCGACAAGGCGGCCCAGCGCAATGTCATCCACAAAAACGCCGCGGCCCGCAAAAAATCCCGCCTGACCCAGTTCGTCGGTTGACCCCATTGCTACCTTGACAAATACACCATCCGGTGTATTTTTATTTTGTCAGTGAACCTTGAAAAGGAGATGCCATGAAATACGCGAACAGAAACCTGACCGCGGATTTCTCGGTCGCGACCGAAAATCCCCGCGTTCGAGAACACGCGGAAAAAATCACCCGCAGTTTTTTTGATCTGCTTGAGACCATCACGATGCCGCTCAACGGCACCATCGAGATCCTTCTTCTGGAAACGCTTCGTGAAAATCTCACATCAGCGGCCCTCGAGATGAATTCCATCGTCGAGAAAGAAATGGTCCGAATCGCAAAAGAATCGGCTGAACACGTTCCACCGCCGACGCTCAACTAGCGCCCCCTTATGCAAGGGGGTGTTTTTACTGGCGGCCGAGCAAAATTTTTTCAAGGTGGAGCGATAGATCGCTGCCGCTCTCGGCGCGCGCGTCGCGCCATGCGGCGAACAGCGAATCGAACAGGAGCTCGACTTTGTCCGCACCGAGAAGCGTTACGCCGCGAAGCGCTTTTCCGATAACAAACGGGTGCAAACCCGTTTTTTCTTTTATTTCGGCGGGTGATGCGCCGTTGAACGATGCAACCTGAACCAATGTTTTTGCCTGCCACCAGAGTTTCCAAAATAATTCCTGTGCCGAAACTCCGGCGGCCAAATGCCGGTGATAGACCGCGTATGCGCGCCGCAGATCCCCACTCGAAAGCGCATCCGCCAGTTCGAACGGACTCAGCTCGGCGTCCTTATCCGCAATCGAACCGCCGAGAGAGCGCGTCTCGAGCGCGCTATCGATCGCCCACGGGTCCCCCAATACCGCGAGCCCCTCGATCTCATTCGCGGAGAGCGCAAGATTCCGTGTAAGCGCCTCTTTTGCGATCCACCGCTGGAGCGCCGCGCCATCTTCCGGCAATTCAAATTTCCGGAGCGTTGCCGTCTTTTCAAATTTCCTCACCGTCGCCACATCCAATTTTTTCTCAAAAAGAATATAAAGATTTTTGGATTCAGCGAGCGTCTCGCGATAGGTAAGAACAGTTTTTTCGAAATCGCCGCCCAGTAATCCGTCCAAAACGACAACGAGTTTTGTGCCGAACAGGTCGCGCTCGGACGCCAATAAATTCGCGAGCGTTTCTTCGGTCGCGCTGTCCGGCGTCAGGCGGTGCAGAGCGGCGCCCTCCTTTTTGGCCGCGACAATGGCGCGGAGGTTCCTCCGCGACAGGAAATCGTTCTCGCCATAGAGCACATACAGCATACTTAAAAATTCTCCGTCAGATTTTTTAATGTTTCTGTGTGACCGTCCCGGTCTAAAATTTCCCATGCGCGAATATAGTGCGGATCACGAACTCTTTTCCTTACCTTTTCTAACCGCTCCTTATCAAATAATTTTTCCAAAACGGCAACCTGAACAGCATAAACTGGAATATGGGCTTTGGTCATTTGTGGCTCTCCTCGATATCGCGCCATAAATTTCATCCATCCTTCTTTGATTTGACCCCAATTCTCGGTAAAAATTCGGTGAATCAATTCATGCGTGAGCGTATCAATGTCGCTTTTCAATGTAAGCGTGACCGGATCAGAAAAGTTAACGCTTCCGGCGATGATATAACAAACAATTTCTTTTTCCTGCCATTGCAGTTTCGTTGCTTCCGCAATTTCCTGAAGAATTTCTTCGCCATCCTTCGCCCATCCCCCCTCTATCTCCTGAATTTTTTCGGCGAAAATATCCTCTGGCGGCATTTCAAAACCCTCTTTTTTTATAAGAGCGCGGTCATAGAGCAGCGATCTTCGAAAAAACAACACGGGTAAATTTTTTTTCATATCTACTTATTAGACGATCTTTTTTAATTCCGCCCAGTTCGGGCCCGCGCTCACCTCCACCGCGAGCGGAATATCGTCTTTGTAAACGCCTTCCATTTCCTGCTTAATGAGCGTCGCCGCCTCTTTTACGGCAGAATCCTCGATCTCGAACAAGAGTTCGTCGTGGATCTGCAGAACCATCCGCACTTTTTTACCAAGCCCCGCTTTCGCGAGCGCCGGATGCAGTCGTACCATCGCTTTTTTTATCATATCCGCCGCACTCCCCTGAATGGGCGCATTGATGGCCATGCGCAGATATTCGTGATGCATGTATTCGGGCATGGTCTGCAATTCCGGAAAATACCGCCGCCGCCCGAAAAGCGTGGTCGTATATCCGTTTTCGGCCGCCTCGCGCTTCACCTCCTCGATATATTCTTTCACGCGCCCAAAATCGTGGAAATATTTATCATAGAATTCGCGCGCCTTTTCCTGCGTCACACCCAAGCTCTCGGCAAGCGCGCGTACGCCCATACCGTACAAAATCCCGAAATTGATGGTCTTGGCGGCATAGCGCATATCCTTGGTAACGTTTTTGATATCGACATGGAACATCGCGGCGGCGGTTGCCGTATGAATATCGCGCCCCGCGAGAAACGCCTCTTTCAGAATCGGATCATCCGACAAAATCGCGGCGATGCGCAATTCGATCTGCGAATAATCCGCGGCAACGAGTGTCCAACCAATAGGGGCGACAAATGCCTTGCGGACCTCGCGACCGAGCTCGGTTCGGATGGGAATATTTTGCAGATTCGGATTCTCGGACGAAAAACGGCCGGTCACGGTCCCCGCCTGATTGAGCGTCGTGTGCACCCGTCCTTCCGCATCCGCAAGCGCGGGAAGCGCATCGATATAGGTGGATTTCAGTTTTGCGAGCTCGCGGTATTGCAATATCAGCTCCACAATCGGATGCGCGCTCTTCAGTTTTTCAAGCTCTGAGGCATTCGTCGAGAGCGCGCCCTTGCCGGTTTTGCGGATGCCTTTCGCGCTCAACTTCAATTGATTGAACAAAATATCGGACAATTGCTTGGGCGAATTGATGGTGAATTCCGTCCCTGCGAGTTCCCAGATCTTTTTCTCGAGCTCCGCGATTTTCTTTTCGTAGATTTTCGACATCCCTCCGAGATAGTCGCGATCGATCATCGTGCCGGCGCGGTGCATCTCATCCAAAATACCGATGAGCGGCAATTCGGTTTTTTCAAAAAATTCCAGCAGGCCTTCTTTTGCGAGTTCCGCGCGAAAATGCCCGAGCGCCGCCTCCGGTGTACTCGCCCCGGCGATGCGCATCGCTTCGTCCGGCGCGATGCCGACGCGCCGCGAATCGAGGAGCCATGCCGCAACGGCAAGCTCCCGCGCAATTTTAGGATCATGCGCTTCCGAAGGCGCGAATAATTCCTGTGTTCCGCTTTCCGGCCTGCCCGCCGACCCGCGCTCCGCCGTAGGCTCTGGCGAGGCGAGAGCTCCAGCGAAGGAGGGCAAACGTGCGATCAAACTCGTGAATCCAAGCGCGCGAAAAAGCGGCTCGACAGCGCCGCGCTCGAATTGCTTCCACTCGGCGTCTTTTAGATCGAATTCGACGGGCGCGTCGCGGCGGATGGTGCTAAGTGTTTTGGAAAATAGTGCATCCTCCGATCTCTCGCGGAGCAATCCCGCCATCCGGTCTTTGATGCCCGCCGCCTTCAGTTTTTCCGGTTTTGTTTTCGCGAGCTTTACAATATCCTCCACCGAACCGAATTTTTGAACGAGGATTTCCGCGGTTTTTTCGCCAATGCCCTTCACCCCCGGAATGTTGTCCGACGGGTCGCCGCGCAACCCTTTGTAATCCGGCAATAATTCGGGGCCGAATCCGAACCGTTCGCGCACCGCTTTTTCATCATAAATAAAACTTTCGTTCCCCTTTTTGAGCGTCCAGACGCGCACGCGCGTCGAATCCACCAATTGCAATGCATCGAGGTCGCCCGATGCGATGATGATGGAAAGATTTTTCTCTTTTTTCAGCTTTTCAACGATGGTGCCGACGATGTCATCCGCCTCGAATCCGGCCTTTTCCAGCAACGGAATATGGAATGTTTCGACGATCTCGCGCGAACGCGCGAATTGTGAAATGAGCGCGGGTTCGGCCTCCGGCCGCTGGGCTTTGTATTTTTCGTAAGCCGCATGGCGGAACGTGGGCTCCGGAAGATCGTTCGCCGCGACCAAATAGTCGGGTTTGAATTCCTTCGCGATGCGAAGGATCGTCGTCGTCAATCCGTAGAGCGCGCCGGTCGGCTCGCCCGACGGCGACGTGAACGGCGGCAATGCGTGATACGCGCGATGTAGGATCGCGTGCAGATCGAGAATGACGAGCGTTTTGTTTTTAGATTTAGAACTCATTTCAAAAATGTTATGAACCGAGCGCGTGCCGTTAAAAAGGGCTTTCGGAGCGCGACGGCGCGAGAACGAGCCGATTTTTCAGCAGAAGCGGCATGCGGGAGGGTAATTTTTGAAATGAGTTCTAGATACCTTCAACATGAATCGTGATGTCGCGTTCCGTATCCGAAATAAATTCAAAATGAATATCAAAATGGACCTTGGGCAATAATTTTTCGATGTTTTTCGCCCACTCGACGAGAATAACTGCGTGGCGGTCCTCTACCCATTCGTTCCAGCCCACGGTTTCGATCTCGCGCGCTCCGCCGGCTGGCGGACCAAGACGATACGCGTCCACATGAATGAGTTTGGTGTATCCGCCGCGCGTAAACGCATAATTGCGCGCGATAAGAAAGGTGGGGCTCTGAACCGCATCGCGGATACCGAGTCCTTTCGCGAATCCCTGCACGAATGTAGTCTTGCCGCCGCCCAAGTCCCCCGAGAGCGCGACAACGAGCGCGTGGTCATGAAAAGAAACAGCCGCGAGGTCCTTGGCGAGAAGTCCGGCGATCCGCTGGGTTTCGCCGGCGCTTTTCGTTCGGAAACGCACTTGCCTCGCGGACGGGCGGGTGCGGCTGTCCATAGCGCCATTCTATCGAAAAATCAAGCAAAATGAAAGCCCCGGAACGGTTTTACCCGTCCCGGGGTTTTGCTGAAACTATCAGTGAGCGCCGACTCCGGACGCAGGGGCGCCTGCGCGCGGCACGCCTCCCATTGAGCGCATGTTGTGGTACATGGCCCGGTAAGCGGCCTGCCGGAATGCCGTGTCCGCGTTGTCGATGCACGACCCGCCCTTCGCGATATATCTGTCTTGGTACCAACATGCCCGCGAACCGCGATAGTACCGCTGTTCGCCGGTTCCGGTGGCCACCAGACGCCCGCTGCCGATGAGCTCGACATTCACGCGAGCGACATACTCGTCCACATATCCCTTGTTGTTCGGGAGTTCGATCGAGCCGTTCCGAACGTTGGACAAGCAGACGATGGCGATAAGATCCGCCTTGGGGTCCAATGAGATGCGGGCGCCGTGGTAATCAAACCCCCGCGCGACCGTCATTTTGACGGCCTCTTCTGCGCGGTAGTCCGGCCAATCCGAGCGCAGACAGCCGCGCGAATTGTAATCGAACACCACGGTTTTGCCTCCGAGTCCGAGCGTCTGGGCCGCCGAAACCACCCGTTTCTTGGCCGCTGGCGGCTCCGAAGCCACGCTGGGCCGCTCGAAGAACTTCGCGAGCTCATCGTACAGAACGATGGGCTCGTGCGCGTTTTCCGGCCGATACGGCCGATTTTCCTGCGGCCACGGCTCGCCGTTGACGCTGACGTTGACTTCCACATTGACCGGCGGGTTCTGCGGTGGCTGTGACGGCTGCTGCGGAGCGCAGCCCGCGAACAGCAGGATAGCGATCATTCCGAGAATCCCCAGAAGCCGGATCGCGATCAGTTGCGGCGCCGCCTTTTCGATGAGCTCGCAAAACTTCACAGAACCCAACTGCCTCAAAAGACGTTGGTGCATTTCACACCTCCTTGATGTATTCACTTCTCGCTTTCAGGGTTCAGAATCTGCGAGTATTATATATCAAAACGATGAAAAAGTCAAGCTAAGCACGGTCTGAAGATCTTGACAAATCCGACGATCTAAAGTAAAAAAGGCTATCGCTCATTAAAAATCGGAGGCATTGATGCTTTCAAATCAGGAGGCGTTTCCGCGCTCATCGTCGGCACATGTGGACGGCTGGACATTGACCGCATATTTCAGTGGCGTTTTTCCAGAATTTGTTCTTTGCCGCGCCCAAGCCGGAGATCCGGCGGGATCCATCGTCCTTAAGGGCCCAAATAAGATCGCTATCGAAGTCACTAAAATGACGGATTCGCTCGGCACCGAGAAACCCAAGTCGCCGCTCAATCTCGCGAAATGGGAGAAGCTTGCGAGGATTCTTCACAATGAGGTGATCAATCACGCAAATATCAAATTGAATCTATACGGGCTTTTCTGGCTGACACACCAAGTCCTCAAACCCTACCTTCTTTCGTATAAACAAGGTTTTCAGGATCCCCCGCTAAAACCGATGATCGAAAAACAAGAGGCGTTTCCTATTGTTCACAACGCAGAAAGCGACGGATATCGTGTCACGGTTCATTGTTCCGGCGTTTTTCCAGAATTTCGATTTGCTCTGGCATACCCCGGCAACCCCAAAGGTTGGGTTGAACTCAGGGGACCGGGCGTGAGGGTTGCCGCCAAAAAGTGGTGGCGCGACCTCGATTTACGCAAAGCAGACGAAATCATGTCGCTTCTTGCGAACGAGCTTCTCAATAAATACAATCGGCAACCGGACATGTCGGCGCTCGTCCCACTGGTTCACACCGCCTTGAAGCCGTATCGACTCTAAAAGGCACGCTCTGCGTGCTTTTTTTATTTTGACCACAATATTTTCCTTTGGTCACCATTGAATGTGGATAAGAAAATTGCTAGGAATGAGTCACTATGCCGGACGCAAAAGAAACCATCAAGGAATTCATTGCGGCGGGAAAACGATTTTTCATCGGGTCCGATCCCTCATTTGATGAAGCCGCGCTCTTTGCGTCATGCGCTCTTAAAAAAATCCTTGAGTCCGCCGGCAAAGAGGTTTTTTTCTGGCCGCCCGTTTCCGAAGCCCTTGCGGAGCGTTATGCGCCGCTCATCACCGCGAATCCCAATCCCGCGATCCCGCGCAAAATAAAGATCAAGATCCCCAAATCCGTCTCTCTCGAGGAAATGCGTTACGACGACGAGCCCGATGCGGTTTCCATCGTCATCTCGCCCAAAACCCACCTCGATATCAAAGACCTCCTGATCGAACGCGTGCCCTACGAAATGGATGCGGCATTTTGCTTTTTCGATGACGAGGCGCGATTCGAAAAAATGGAGGCGCCGATCCTGCGCCCGCCCCGCGAAAAAACCATTTATCTCGTGCGTAATGTGCGCACGCTCGCGGAAAAAATTTCAGATATCGCGCAAAGCGTGGGCGTCTCCATCGCCGATCCGGATACCGCGACCCTTCTTTTTGTCTCGCTTCTTGCCGAAACCGATCATCTTCGCGCCGCCGAAAACGCAGCGGCATTTCATTTGGCCGGCCGCCTGCTCGAAAGCGGCGCGCGCGCAACCGATGCACGACGACTGTTCGAGCGGGTACTCACGCTCCCCCAGCTGCAGCTCGCGGGCCGCGCGCTTGCGCGCACCACCGTCGACCTGCCGCTCAATGCAAGCTGGACATTTTTGGCGGGCCGCGATTTTGAAAAAACGGCTCTCACGCCGTCGCCGGAGATATTTCGGATCCTTTTTAAACACGTTGCGTCCACCATCGGCCGGCAACCGCTTTTTATTTTTTGCTATGAGCATCACGGAATCCGGACGCTCTTTGCCGGAGATGCTAAGGCGCTTCGCCGGACAGCGGAACGGCTCAGCGTTCCCGTATCCGGACAATTTTTAACCGGACCTGTTTTTTCGACATTTTCCGAAGCCGAAACCGCGATTCGCCGATTGTTAAAAGAGTCGGGCGACGTTAAAATGCAGTCATAGTCCATGCGGGTTATGAAATCTATTTTAGAAACCCCGCAGGCGCTTTGCATGGTGTTTTTTGGCTATCATGTACGCGAAGCGAGCCAAAAAACAAAGCGCCAAGGACGGAGTCAGAACATCGCTGGATGTTCTGATGTGTTCTAAAATAGATTTCATAACCCGCATTAATCGTGGCGAAAAATAACGACATCGAAAAAAAGCTCGAAGAATTTCGCGCCAAAGAGGCGGAGGATTTCGCCGAACTCATGGCGCAGAAATACGGCGTTCCGTATCTCGACCTGTCGCGCACCACGATCGACCTCGACGCCTTAAAACTCGTGAGCCAGCCGGATGCCGAAGCCGGCAAAATGGCGGTCTTTCAAAAAACCGCGCGTCGGCTGCGCGTCGGCGCTTTCAATCCGACGCTCCCGAAAGCCAAAGAGATCCTTGAGAGCCTTGAACGCAAGGGGTATCAACTAGAACTTTCCGTTGTTTCCGAACCGAGCCTGAAACGCGCATGGTCGCGCTACGCCGAAATAGCGGCATTCGAGGAAATGACCGCGGGCACGCTCGATATTTCCGCCTCTCGGCTTGAGGAATCCATTGCCAAGATCAAAGCCATCGCGGATTTTCAAGAACTGATACTCCCGTTTACGGGAGCGTCCAAGATCAAGAACGTGAGCGAGGTGCTGGAGTTCATTCTTGCGGGCGCATTGGCGCTGGACGCGTCGGATGTTCACCTGGAACCGCAGGAAAAAGCGGTTGCCATGCGATTTCGTCTGGACGGCGTCCTTTCCGAGGTCGCCACATTCACTGCCGCGGCCTATGCGCTCCTGTTATCGCGCGTCAAATTGACGGCGGGGATGAAGCTCAACGTGAAAGACCGCGCGCAGGACGGCCGTTTTACGATCCGCACGACGCAAACGGAGATCGAGGTTCGCGTCTCATCGCTCCCCGGCCCGTACGGCGAGACCATCGTGATGCGCGTGTTGAATCCGAAAACCATCGCGCTGACGCTCGAGGATCTCGGACTGCATCCCGAACTCCAAAAAATCGTTAAAAAAGAATTGAAAAAGCCGAACGGCATGATCCTGACCACCGGTCCCACGGGTTCGGGAAAAACCACGACGCTCTACGCGTTCGTCAAAGCCGTGAACGAACCGGGCGTCAAGATCATCACCATCGAGGACCCCATCGAATATCACATCCCGGGCATCAGCCAAACGCAGGTGGACGCATCCAAAGGATATACGTTCGCGAACGGCCTGCGCAGTATCTTGCGCCAAGACCCCGACACGATCTTGGTGGGCGAGATCCGAGACCTCGAAACCGCCGAGATCGCGATGCATGCGGCGCTGACCGGCCATTTGGTATTTTCGACGCTCCACACCAACAGTGCGGCGGGCACCATCCCGCGGCTCATTGACCTTAAGGCCGATCCCGCGATCATCGCGCCCGCCATCAATATCGCGATGGCCCAGCGCCTCGTGCGCAGACTTTGTCCGCATTGCAAAAAAGAAACTGCGCCGACAGCAGACGAAAAAAAACTGATCGAGGATGCGCTCAAAAAAATGCCGTCCAAATACAAAAAAGACGTGAAAACCAAAGATCTTCGCGTTTGGAAAGCCGGAGGATGCCCAAAATGCAGCACATTGGGCTACAAGGGCCGGATCGGCATCTATGAGGCGTTTTTGGTGGACGACGCGGTGGAACGGCTGATTCTGAAAAAGCCGGCGGAAGGCGACCTGCGCGAAGCCATGGAACGCCAAGAAATGATGACCATGATGCAGGACGGCATTCTGAAGGCGCTTGATGGATTGACTTCGATGGATGAGCTGATCCGCGTGGCCGGTTTACCCACCTAAATTTTGGCGGGCGGGGAGATTTAAGCTGGAGAGCTGGAGACTGGATTGCTGGAGGCTGGATTTCCCAGATTCCGGCTCTCTAGTCTCTAGAGCTCCAAGATTAAACGTCTTGCTGTCTCTAGGCAATTGCTTGCGGCATGGGAACCGCAAGAATAAGACGTTCCTTTAGCAACGGCTGCGTTTGGTCCTCAACAGGGAAGGAACCCAACCGCCCTGAAAGAACGTCCCGATGAGAATAAATTCCCTTAATTGCCTAGAGACAAAAAGACGTTTACCCGTCCGTAGTTTCGCGAAGTAAAACGAAGGAGGGTTTCCGTGCCAGATAATAGCAAAATAATGTTCGCCTGTCAAGCGCGCGTGAAAGCAAGTTCCGATACTCATTTAGTGTAAAAAATCTAGCCCCATTCCGATCTTTCGGAATGGGGCTCAGAACTATTGGGGCGACACGGCAAACGCGAACCCGCAGCCGCGAGTCCACCTGTTGCCAGGCTCGTCGCTGCACGCGCTGAGCCAGCGACCATCGGCGCTACGGTCCGCGTAGAGCAAGCGCGGATCGCCGACGCTCCGGCCGTCTTGACGAATTCTAGAAAAAGTTGTAATTTCTACGAAGATTGACGGCGCTAAATAGCGCATCAGCGGCCGAGCAACCAAAGGAGACCAGAATATGCTTTTGCGGTTCTTTAAAAATTTATGGGGACGCAAATCACCGAATCGCTTTCTGTCTACCCCTGCCAAGTCCGATGATCTGGAACAATGGATCCGAAAAGCGCTTCCAACGGCTCATCCGAACCGAAGGGATATTTTTCGGGCGTTAACTTCATGTATGCTTTGGCGCATCGGAAACCAAATCCGCGGACGGCCAACACCTCCTTGGGTGGTGTTATTGGGAAACACCCTTCTTGGATGGTTCCTCGCTTTTAGCCTAGTAGGATTTTTTGATGCGGTATTTGGTCTCATTGGTGGTTTCGTTTGTGGTCTTATAACACTCATACCCCTTGATCGATATACGTACTGCTACGGAAAAAAAACTGGGGTGGAACGACACGCGGTTTTTTGCGATTTCCTCCTGAAAAGTTTCTTGATTGCGATCACCGGTTTTTGGTTTGGATGGCCGCTTATCTGGCCACTTATCTTTCCGCTTCTTTTTGCAGTAGGGTGGTGGATTACAGAAACAACGGTTGCTCACATTAGACAATCGCGCAAAACGCCTGCGAACACTGAAGGCTTTTCACCAAGCAACCAAAAAAGTCGGCTTATTCTCTATTTTCAAACCCTCATCGAATCTCACCGGGGGCGGATTTTAGGAGATCAATCGGAATTCAATCGGCTGCGGGTACGGCTGGAACAACTTCGGGAACAGACAAAAACAGAGCGGGAAATACAGGAAAACAAACATCACGCCGAAAATCCTATAACAATCGACCGGTTGCGCCTTCTGGATGAAATTGAAGAGGATTTGAAAGGCGCGCTTGCGTCGCTCGCCCAGCAAAAAGAATATGTCTTGAACTTTTTCCGCACATGCGAGGCCCAGCTCGCGCGGATTGATATGAGTATGAATGAGTTCCTTGCCGACCAACGACTGCAAAAGCTCTCGCGGGAAGCGGAAGAGTTGACACGGAAAACCCGATCGCTTGCGCTTTCTATTGCCGCCTCATTCATGGAAGACGCGGCGCATCTGCAATCCGCGCTCGAGCGTCTCCACGAGAAAATTGTGTTTTCCGTGCCGTATGAAATTGAGGATGTCCCGGCGATCGCGACCGAAATTGCGAATTTTGAACTCGAGAATATTGCCGCATTGCAAGAGCTCGAGCAGGGACTCGTGCGGGAAGCGATTCCGGCACTAAACTAACCATCGAACCAATACCAACTCAACAAATATGGGTTGGTGTTTTTTATGCGCCCGGAAATTGCCAAGCCCAAACCCATATGAAAAGATAACCCCATGGATGCAACTGTGCGCAAACAAAAGAGTGACGATAAAAACCTGGAACTCACGCTCCGACCCTCCGTGTGGGGCGAATATATCGGGCAGGAAGCCATCAAAAAGAATCTCTCGATCCTCATTCAGGCGGCCCAAGAGCGCAAGGACCCTCTGGAGCATATTCTCTTGCATGGTCCGGCGGGCCTCGGTAAGACCACGCTCGCGTATCTGGTCGCCAAAGAGATGAGCGCGAACATCAAGATAACATCGGGCCCCGCCATCGAGCGCGTCGGCGACCTCGCGTCGCTACTGACAAATCTTGCTTCGGGCGACGTCCTCTTCATCGACGAGATCCACCGGCTGAATAAAACCATCGAAGAGGTGCTCTACCCCGCTATGGAATCGCGCTCGCTCGATATCATCATCGGCAAGGGGCCGGGTGCGCGTTCGATCCAACTCGAACTCCCGCCATTCACGCTCGTTGCCGCCACGACCCGTATCGCGCTTCTGTCGAGTCCCTTGCGCAGCCGGTTTTCCGGCGGCACATTCAAGCTCGAATATTATACAATAGAGGAGATCGAAAAGATCCTCAGGCGTTCCGCCGCCATTTTGGGATTCGCGATAACGCCCGACGCGCTCCGCATGACCGCGTCGAGGGCGCGCTTTACGCCGCGCATCGCCAACCGCCTGCTCAAACGCGCGCGCGATTACGCCCAAGTGCACAAACAAGACACGATCGACGAGAATGTGGCGGAAAAAACATTGGAATTATTGGGTGTCGATCATGAGGGGTTGGAAGAGGTTGACCGGCAGATCCTGAACGTACTGATCACCAAATTCGGAGGAGGGCCGGTCGGGTTGAATACGCTTGCGGCTGCGGCATCCGAAGATATCCAAACCATCGAGGATGTGTATGAGCCCTATCTTCTGCGTCTCGGTTTTTTGGAGCGTACGCCGCGGGGGCGCGTAGCGACGCCGCGGGCATGGCAGCACTTCGGGAAAACCCCGCCGCAAATAAAACTTTTGTAATACTAATCAACGTCCGTCAAAAAAATCATGATCGCACTCCCGTTTCTTTTTCACTTCGTATTTCTCAGCGTTTATGCGCTTCTGGTCTTCGCACTCTTGTGGCACTACCGCCGTTACAGTCTGCTGCACGATCCCGCGCGCTTCGTGATCGGGCCGTTCCTTTTCTTCTCTGTGATTTTTGCGCTCGGCGCATCGGCTCTTCTTTTCTATGCGCCGTGGGACGCGCTGGTGTCCGGTGCGCTGTTACAGCTATCGGTTCCCTCGTATTGATCGTATGATCACGCTTCACGCCGACGAACGGGTCTTATGCGCTGTCCACCGTCATTGGATCGTGGTCGCGCAAAAAATGACCATGGTGGTGTTTTTGCTTCTGGGTGCGCTTATATTTTTTTTGCTCCTGCCGTCCTTCAGCATTGGCCCCTCGCTTCTCCCCTTCATTTTTTATCTTTTCTTGATTTATCTTCTCATCGTCCTGCTCGTTGCCTTTGTTTTGTGGATGGACTACTATCTCGATGTTTGGATCGTGACAACGGAACGCGTCATCGACGTCGAACAAATCGGCATGTTCCGCCGCGAAGCGTCTGAATTTCCGCTTTCAAACATTCAGGATGTCACGGTGGAAATCCCGGGGTTCATTGCAACGCTGTTACATTACGGGACAATCCGGATCCAGACGGCAGGCAACCAGAGTTTTGTGGCGCATGAGATCCCGGATGTCGATCGCGTGAAAAACATCATTTTGGAGGAGGCGCGTAAACATCGAACTTTAAAATAATGTTGCTGCGATTGATTCTCGACACGCTCACCCCGCCCCGCGAGCAGGATTCGCTCTATCCTCGGCTCGCTCGTTTCGTTTAGCGCTTCGCGCAATTATAAACGAAACGCCGTGCCCGCTCGCCTGTGGACGGTCTCGAATTCAATCGCAGCAACATCATTTTAAGCGAAACGCGAAAATTAAAATAATAATCGCGAGCGGCGCCGAATTTGCTTCGCGCCGCGAGCACTAATGGATGGGGAGGCAGCGAGCGAAGCGAGCGTCGGAAGGGGAAACCCTTAAAGGCGCGAAGCGCGAGGGTTTCCCCTCCGAGATTATGGCCGGACACTCCAAATGGGCGCAGATCAAACGCCAAAAGGCGGTGACGGACGCCCAAAAATCCAAAGAATTCGCAAAACTCCTCCGTAAAATAACGGTGGCGGTAAAAGAGGCGGGTAAAGATCCGAACGCGAACCGAGCGCTCTCCTCTGCGGTCGAAAAAGCGCGCGATGCGAATGTCCCCTCGTCCAACATCGAGCGCGCGATCGAGCGCGCTGGGGGTGCGGGCGCTCATACGTTGGAAAATGTTTTGTTTGAGGCCTACGGCCCCGCAGGGGCGGCGCTCCTCATCGAGGGCGTGACTGATAGTAAAAACAGGACGTCACAGGAGGTAAAACACATTCTTGCGGAGCATGGCGGGAAACTCGCCTCTCCGGGTTCGGCGCGTTTTCTTTTTCAAAAGACCGCGCGGGGCTGGGAACCGGTGACCCCGCTTCCGGTCGACGATGGAACAAAAGAAACGCTTACGAAGCTTTTTGAAGCGCTCGACGCGCATGATGACATCACCGACATCTATACGAATGCCGACCTCTGAACCGTTCCGGATGCTGGGCATCGATCCGGGATACGGCCGTATGGGTTTTGCGGTGCTTGAACGCAGCAATAAAAAAGAAACGCTCATCGAGGCAGGCTGCATCGAAACCTCCGCGGCGTCGCCCCATGATGAACGCCTCGAGATCATCGGCGATTCTTTGAAAAAACTCATCTCCAAACACCGGCCGCACGGATTCGCCATTGAAAAACTTTTTTTAAGCGCGAATCAAAAAACCGCGATGCGCGTCGCCGAAACCCGCGGCGTGGCGTTGTATCTCGCGTCAGGACTCCCGATCTATGAATTTTCGCCGCCGGAGATCAAATTGGCGGTTTGCGGCTACGGCAAGGCGGACAAAAAACAAGTCGAGGCCATGGTGCGCCTGATCTTTAAGCCCACCGGACCCTTGCTCGATGACGCAATGGATGCGATCGCTGTTGCATTTACCGCATTAGGACGGATTTCGCATTAGTCCAAACCTCCAGTCTCTAGCCTCTAGTTTCCAGTCTCTAGAAGTTATCCACACCGGCCTTTACAAAAATTATCGTTCGGGTATGAAAGAGAGAGGTCGCCCGCTTATCACTAACTTTTTAGTATGACGTACGAAGAAGTCAACTTCACTGCCCGCCCCGGAGAAACGGGCGACGGCGAAGAGGAGCTGGAAGGGGGAAGCGAGGGGTACGAATCGGGGGATCCTTTTACCGAAGAAGACGCGGACGAAGCTAAGTATTAAACGAATCAACAACCCCGCCGCCGGCGGGGTTGTTTTCATTCGAGTTCGAGTTTTGCGAATTTCTTCTTGCCGACAATTAAAATGCCTGATTTACGGACGCTAAAATTTGGATCACGAATCGTCTCACCATCAAACTCAACAGCATCTCCCCAAATCAGGCGCCGCGCTTCCATTCTCGATAAAGCAAAATTGAGATCCATCATTACATCGATGACCTGCGGGAAACCGGAAATTTTTTTGATAGGCGCGTTTTCAAAATCTCTTTTTGAAAACATTTTTATAAAATTCGCTTTGGCTTTTTTTGCTTTTGCCTCCCCATGGCATTGTGCAACCACCTCGAACGCGAGACGTAATTTTGCGTCGCGCGGATTCTTTAAAATCTCCGCTTCATATTCGCCCCGCGGGATATCCGTTAACAACGGGTAATAAAAGTCTTGCATTGCGGCATCCGATATCGACATGATCTTTCCGAACACGTCGTCGGACGCATCCTCAAGACCGATGAAATTACCGAAGCTCTTGGACATTTTTTTTACGCCATCGGTTCCCACAAGTAATTTAATCGTCATGATATCCTGCTCTTTTTTCCCGAATTTCCGTTGGATGCGCCGCCCCGCGAGCAGATTGAACTCTTGGTCCGAGCCCCCAACCTCAATATCCGCGTTGACCGCCACCGAATCATATCCCTGCAATACCGGATACAGCGCTTCGAGCAGCGCGATCTCTTGCCCCGCATCCATGCGTTTTTTGAAATCCTGCCGTTCGAGCATTTGCTGAATCGATGCCAGCGACATCAATTCCAGTAAAAGCTTGGCCCCGCCTTTTTTCAGCCATTCGCTGTTATGACGGATCTCCGCCTTTTTGATATCAATAAACTTCCCCGCCTGCTTTAGATACCGTTTTTCATTCGCCCCCGCCTCTTTTTCCGAGAGCATCTTCCGTGTTTCCGAGCGTCCGGACGGATCGCCGATCTGGGCCGTAAAATCGCCGATGATCAAAACAATGATATGCCCCGTATCCTGAAGCTTTTTTAAAATACGAAAAATAGCGGCGTGCCCCAAGTGTAGCTCGGGGGCCGTCGGGTCAATGCCGAATTTTATCCTCTGCGGCCCGGAAGTTAAAGCGCGCAACAGATGATTTTTTTCTTCGAGGCGCGCAATAATGCCCCGCTCGCTCCATGATTCAAGAAATCCCGATTCCATTGCTTCACCCTATCACGCGCATATCCGCGCTTCAACAAAGCCTTGAAAAAGCGGGGAAATGTGACATTATCAACCCTAATGACCAAAAAACTCCTGCGGCTCAAAAAAATAGGGCTGCGCGCCGGAATTGCCGCTATTGTTTTGGGCGGGATCCTTGCGCTTTGGATCCTGACCCTCGATATCCCGAATTTCGAGGGGTTTTCCGAGCGAAAGATCGTTGAATCCACCAAGATCTACGATCGGACGGGTTCGATCCTTCTCTACGATGTTCACCGCGACGTGCAAAGGACCGTCGTTCCTTTTGAAGAGATCCCGCGCCACGTAAAAAACGCGACCGTCATCATCGAGGACGCGAATTTCTACAATCACGGCGGTTTTGATGTTTCGGGATTTTTCAGAGCCGTTCTTGTGAATGTCCTTTCAGGCAACTTCACGCAGGGCGGCTCGACCATCACCCAGCAACTCGTCAAAAACGCGCTCTTAACACCCGAAAAAACCTTTGACCGCAAGCTGAAAGAGTTGATCCTTGCATTGCGGGTTGAACGCACGTATTCCAAGGAGCAGATCCTTGAATTTTATTTAAACGAGATCCCTTATGGGTCTTCGGCATACGGCGTTGCGGCGGCCGCCGAAATTTATTTCGGGAAGAAGCTTCCGGATATCACCCTTGCCGAATCGGCGTATCTAGCCGCGCTCCCCCGCGCACCGACCTATTATTCCCCCTATGGCGCGCATCGCGACACATTGGATAAGCGCAAGGATCTGGTTCTTTCGCGCCTTTTGAAAAATGATTTTGTCACGCAAGAGGAATACGATGCCGCCGCCAAGGAAGAAGTGAAATTCGTCACGCGCGGCAATGAAACGCTCAAAGCGCCGCACTTCGTGCTCTACGTCAAAGAATACCTTGCCCAAAAATACGGCGAGGAAATGGTGGAGCGCGGCGGACTTAAAGTGACGACCACGCTCGATTGGGAATTGCAGCAAAAAGCCGAGGAGCTTACGAAAAAATTCGTCGAGGAGGAACAGGAAAAATTCAACGTGCATAATGCGGGCCTCGTTGCGGTTGATCCGCAAACCGGCGGTATTCGCGTGATGGTCGGGTCGCGCGATTTTTTCGGCGAACCCCTGCCTGCGGGATGCACGCCGGGCGCAACGTGCCGGTTCGAGCCGCAAGTGAATGTGACGGCGTACTCTTTTGGCCGCCAGCCGGGTTCGGCGTTCAAGCCTTTTGTGTACGCAACCGCGTTCAAAAAAGGCTACGCTCCCGAGACCGCCATCTTCGATCTTCCTACGGAATTCAATCCCGACTGCGACCCTGATGTCGCGAAACAGGAGCTTGAGCCGGAAGACGAAAACCGCCCCGATTCCCAAAATCCGTGCTACCATCCGAAAAACTATGACGAGGTCTTCCGCGGACCCATCACGTTCCGCGAAGCGCTCGCACAATCCATCAACGTACCCGCCGTTAAGGTTCTCTATCTTGCGGGCCTTATTGATTCCTTGAAAACCGCGCGCGACCTCGGCATCACCACGCTCGCCGATCCCGCGCGATACGGTTTGACGCTGGTGCTGGGCGGCGGTGAAGTGAAGCTTTTGGAAATGGTTGCGGCCTACGGCGTTTTCGCGAACGACGGCCTTCGTAATCCCGTGACATCGATTGTGAAAGTCGAGGATGCGCGGGGAAACATTCTGGAAGAATGGAAATCGGGGCCAGTTCAGGTTTTGGACACCCAAGTCGCGCGCCAGATTTCAAGCGTGCTCGCCGACAACAAAGCGCGTTCTCCCGCATTCGGCGAACAATCCTATCTAGTGATCCCCGGACACACGGTCGCCGCCAAAACCGGAACGACCAATGACTATCGCGACGCATGGGTCATTGGATATGTCCCCAATCTCGCGGTCGGCGTGTGGTTCGGCAACAACGACAACACCGCGATGGAAAAACGCGTTGCGGGGTTCATTGCCGCGCCGTTATGGAATGCGTTTTTTCAAACGGCGCTTCTCAGTATCGAAAAAAAAGACCTGATCCCGCCGACGCCCGAAACCATCGAAAAACCGGTTCTCCGCGGCGATTGGAGGGGCGGCATCACCTACACGATCGATACGATCTCCGGAAAACGCGCGACCGAATATACACCGCCGCAATACCGCAAAAATGTGCCTCTGACCCAGATCCACACAATTCTTCATTGGGTGGATAAAAATAATCCGTTGGGACCGAATCCCGCAGACCCCGGACGCGACCCTCAATATGAACAATGGGAATTCGCCGTTCGCCGATGGATTTCGTTTCAAGGGATCCGCGAGGAGACAGAAGCCGACATTCCGCAGGAATTCGATGATGTCCACCGGCCGGAATATGCGCCATCGATCTCTTTCAAACCCGCCCCTTCGGATTCCTTTCCCCGGACCGGTACACTGAGTTTCGGGCTTACGGTTTCCACAAGCCGCTATCCGGTGCAGGAGATCGCGGTGACGCTGGGCGGGCGCTTATTGGGAACGATCAAAAGCGCGCCGTATACGTTCGTCTACAATCTCGGCACGCTCGCGAATTTGAATCCTACAGAAACCGTCGCGGTCATCGCGTATGACAGCGTCGGCAACAGCACAACGATCGAACGCGTCATCCGGATCACGGATTAAACGCTCTTCATCGGCATTACCAAGTAGATATACGAAACGTCTTGCGGATTTTGGATGACGAGCGGCCGGCCGGAACCCGAAAAACGCAACAGAACGGTCTCCGACAAAAGAGGGTCCAGCCCCTCAACGACATACCGCTGGTTGAACGACATTTCGAGCCCCGAGCCTGTGATATCCGCCTTCATGCGGCTCGAATGTTCCCCAATCTCGCTATCCGTTGTCCGGATCTCCAGCAACCCATCGGCTGGATACACTTTAAAACGCATTTCTTTCATCTGCCCTGAAAAAATGCCGGCGAGTTTCGCGTGCTCCAAAAATTCCGTGCGGTTCGCCGTCACTTCCGTCGTGAACGACCGGGGAATCACTTGTTCGTAATCCGGGAATTTTCCTTCAGTGAGACGCGTAAAATAAGAAAAGTTTTGGTGATCCACGAAAAATTGCTGGCTGTCAAAAACACAATCTAATGATCCGGAAAAATTCTCAAGGATCCGAATAAACTCTCCAAGCCTACGCCACGGAAAAAGAAAAGAGAATTGTTTTGCTGTTTTGTTTGTGAACGCGCGCTCCGCAAGCCGAAAAGAATCCGTTGCGGCGATCTTAATAAGTCCGTCGGAAAATCCCCGAATAAGGACACTTGCGATCTCCGGACGGATATCGGAGCGCGCCGCCGCAAAAAGAACGGAGTGCGCCGCTTTTAAAAAACTTTCGATAGGGACCGATATATGTTCTCCGTTTTTTATTTTCGGCATCGTCGGAAAATCATCTTTTGGATACCCTTTCAGTGTGGAGGTTGTCGTATGTGTTGCGAAGTGAACAATAGAATCCTCCGCTTCCACATGAACCGTGTCGCCTCCCGCCGACGAAACCAGCTGGATGGTTGGACGCACCGGGATCACCGCGCTTCCTTCGCGGCGCATTTCACGGACAGGAACGGTCATTTGAAATCCAGTATTCAAATCGGTCGATCGGATAATAACCGTGTTTTTATTGGTTTCCAATAGAATCCCTTGAAGAGCCGGAATGGTCGAAACGCGATCTGCCAGATGTTCGGCGAGTTTAAGTCCTTTAGCGAATTCTATACGTGAACAGATGAAATCCATGCTTCTTTTTATGTATTAGTTCAATAAATAAGTTGTAGTAAGTGTGTGTGAATAAGGGGATAAACAGAATTTTTCGAAATATATTCAAAAATTTTACACCCTAGTTTTTGTGTTTTATGTGGATATTGTTTGGATGAAAACAAGCGCGGAAAAAATTTTTTCCAAAATCCCATTGTTATCATCAGTAAATCCACAATGTTTTACACCCGATATCCCGTCCGTTATCTGTCCGGTCAGGATTTATCGTCTTCATAAAGGTGTGACCGAATGGTTTTCATTTCCTCCCGAAGCCGCTCATCTTTTTTCAAATCATTCGAAATTTTCAAATATGCATGGATGGCGGTTGTATGGTCGCGGCCGCCGAATTTCTGGCCGATATAGGGATATGAGCCGCTGAAATCCTCCCGAAGCAGATACATGGCGATCTGCCGCGGACGCACAACTTCTTTGCGCCGCGTTTTTTCGAACAAAAACCGCTCCGGAACATCATAGAATTGGGCGACCGATTTGATGATGTGCTGAGCGGAAAGGGATTTTCGGGGTTTTGTGTTTTTGGAGAGGATCTCCTTGACTTCTTCCGCGGAGAGCGGGCGGCGGCGTATCTTGGAGTTGGCGACGATCGTATTGAGCGCCCCCTCCAGTTCCCGGATATTGGTTTGAATGACCGACGCGATGTACTCCAAAATATCGGCTGCCGGCCGATATTCCTCCTTTCCGGCCGTTTTCGCTTGTAAGATCGCAAGTCGTGTTTCGTAATCCGGCTCCACAACATCCGCCATCATCCCCCCTTCAAAACGGGAGCGAAGGCGGTCGTCCAGATTAATGATGGATTTTGGCGCCCGATCGGATGAAAAAACGATCTGTTTCGAGGCCTCCGACATCGCGTTGAAAATATGGAACATTTCCTCTTGGGAGGCGGTCCGGTTCGCGATGAATTGAACGTCGTCCAAGATCAGGAGATCGAATGAGCGGTATTTTTCTTTGATCGCCTCTTTTTCAGATGGCGTTCGAATGGCGAACATAATGTCGTTCGCGAAACGTTCCGTGCTTACATAATAGACCCGCTTTGCAGGAAAAAGAGCGCGCGTTTGATTGCCGATCGATTGCAATAAATGGGTTTTTCCAAGCCCAACCCCCCCATAGATATAGAGAGGGTTATAGGCGAGCCCGGGTTTTTCGGTAACCGCAAGAGCGGCCGCATGCGCGATCTCATTGAAGCGCCCGACAATGAACGTATCGAATGTGTATCGAGGATTGAGGTTGGTGTCTTTGTCCACATATAGCTCACGGAAATCCATCTGCTCTTCGTGCGGCTTCGGCGGCGGCGTTTTTGAGGGCGGGAGCATGGATTGGGAGAGGATCGAGAATTCGATCGAGCGCACTTCCGGCGCGTGCGTTCGCAGATGCTTCAAAACAAGTTTTAGATATTTATTTTCAAGCCACTCTTTGACGAACGCGGACGGCGTTCCAACCATGATCTTGCCGTTCAACTGATCCAAGATCGCGGTTTGTGCGAACCACGTTGCAAAATTTGCGGGCGAAAGCTCGATTTCGATGTCGTGGAGAGTTAGTTTCCAAAGCTCTTCATTGGTCATAGCGAGTTTATTATAAATTTTCCGTGTTCTGTTCCGAAATCGCAAAATCCCAATTAAACCTTACTATATATGTTAATAACGTGTGGATACGGTGGAAAGATTGTGCAGTGCCCGAGCGTGTTGTAGAATGAAAAAACCATGCCGAAACGAACCTATCAGCCTAAAAACCGAAAACGTTCCCGTGTCCACGGTTTTCTTAAACGGACCCGGGTTGCGGGCGGACGGGCCATTCTTCTTCGCCGCCGCCGCAAAGGACGCGCCCGTCTGACCGTTTGAAAGCGTGGCGCTTTCCCGAATTCATCGGTTAAAGGACAGGACGCGCATCGGGCGCGTTCTTCGCTTCGGACGGCGCGCCTCTATTGCCGGTATGCGGATCTCGATGGCGAAATCCCCCGACATACATTCGCATCTTGCCATTACTGTCCCTAAAACGATCGACAAGCGTTCGACTGTCCGAAACGCGCTGCGCCGCCGCGCGGCCGAAATCCTGCGTCCGATACTTCCCCGCCTCTCGCCACCCGCCGATATTGTGATAACGTTGTCTCCCGGCGCGAAAGCGCTCGATTCTCGAGAATTTAAACAAAAACTCGAATCCTTGGTTTATGGCCGGAATTTTTAACGAAGTTTTTTATCGTCCCCTTCTGAACGCGCTGGTTGTGCTGACCGGAGTATTACCGTTCCATGATCTGGGGCTCGCGGTGATCCTTTTGACGATACTCGTCCGGTTCCTTATGTTCCCGTTCAGTCATCGCCCTATGGTCGCCCAGCATAAGATGAAGATGATCGAGCCCGAACTGCAGAAGATCCGCGAGCGGGTCAAGGAACGCGAAGCGCAGGCAAAAGAGACCATGGCGCTCTATAAACGCCATGGTATCAACCCGTTCGCCGGGATCGTTTCTGTTATTTTTCAAATCCCCTTATTCCTTGCGTTATACTGGGTTTTTTCAAAAAGCGGAGCGATCGATCCCCAGTCGCTCTATTCTTTTGTGGCGCTACCGGACGGGATCCATACGGAATTTTTAGGGATCTTCGAACTGACGGAGCGGAGCATTGTTTGGGCGGCGTTCGCCGGCCTTTCGCAGTTCATTCATATGAAACTGACGAACCACCCCACGAGCGCTACGGGAGCAAAAAGCGATTTTGGAAAAGCGTTCTCATTTCAGATGACGTATGGGATGCCGTTCATCATTTTTTTCGTTTCCTTGTCGTTTCCGGCCGCGGTGAGCGTCTATTGGACAGTAAGCAATATTTTTAGTACAGTGCACGAAGGATTTGTGCGGCGCAAACTCCGCACCCAAAACGCACATGAAGCCCGAGATCGAGAAAATCCGTCAAACGATCAAAACCCTGCTGGAACGGCTGGGATGCCCGGCGTCCATTGATCACATCGAGTACCCCGACACGATCTATTTCAGTATTCACACTAAAGAAAGCGGCCTCTTGATCGGGGAGGCGGGCGAACGTCTTCGGGCTCTGAATCACGTCATCCACAAAATGATCGAGCACGAAAATCCCGACGCACCAAAATTTTTCGTTGATGTCAACGACTATCAAAAGCAAAAAACCGAGGAGTTAAAGGACGCGGCGCGGCTTTCGGCCCAGCGCGTGCGGTATTTCAAAAAAGAGGTGGCGATGGCGCCGATGAGCGCCTACGAACGGCGGATCGTGCACGCGACCCTTGCCGAATATCCGGATATTGCAACCAAAAGCGAAGGCGAAGGCGGCGCGCGCCGCGTGATCATCCGGCCGCTCTCGGGATAGCCGGCAGCTTATCAGCTAGAACCCACCCCAAAACCGTTGATCGGAACGAGCGCATGCCGCGAGTAGGATTCTCGGAGCGCGACGGCGCGAGAGTAAGCAGATTTTTCAGCAGAAAAATACGGCATGCCTACTCGCGGCATGCGCGAGTGAGGTTTTGGGATGGATTCTAGTTAGTTTGTAGGCGATAGCAGTTTTTTTACCAGCTACCGGCTAATCAGCTACAAGCTATTCCGTGAGCGCGTAACTCCACAGCGAGTGGTTTTCCTTTTCCATAAAATAAAGAAAAGCGTCGTCGTCGGAGATCTCGAGTTTTTCAATATCAAAGAACCGGCCGACGGGGAGAATGACGTTCTCCCTTGTTTTCGTATTGATCTTCCATATAAGATCGCGCAACTCGATCACCCCTTGCAGCCATTCGTCGGGATAGATCCCGCGCGGCGGATTTGAGTCGTTCGCGCAATAAATGATATCGGCATCGCGTCGCGAAAATGCGCATTGCGAGGCCATAGCGGCAACGGACAGGTTTTGCGGCGTTCCCGTTTCCGGCGCGAAGAAAAGCTCGGGTTTGCGGTTTTGTTCGTTGTATGAAGAGTAGACGAATGAACGGCCGGCAGGCGAAAGTTTGATCTCGAGCCCCAAAACGCCGCCCAAACGCTTTATGAGCGCGCCGGTTCGCGTGTTATAGGCAAAGTAAAATCCTTCCGCGACCCCCGAAGGCCGGTTTACGAGCGCGAATGTGTCGTTTGTGGGCCACAACAGCGCAAAATCCTGAAAGGCGAAGTTCGCGATACGGCGCTGACCCGTGTTGTCGGCTTTTGCGGTTATGAGGTCGGCTCCATCGCCCGACGGCAGGAGATAAGCGAACTCGGCGCCCGCCGGAGAGAACGCGCTATCCAATAGGAGCGACGAGAGTGGGATCGCTTGGGTCGAGCTTGCGGAAAAGGTTGCCGCAACCACGCGCAGCGCGTCGCCCTCGAAGTATTTAAGGATGGCGCGCGCGGCGCCCTGCGCCCACAACGCATCAAAAACTTTAGGGATCGTGGTATTGGAAATGCGCAATTTCGTTTCCCCCTGCGGACTCACATCGAATACATGGCCGGTTTGGCGCTCGATATAGCGAACGCCCGTAGTGCCGGTGATACCGAACCCTGCGACCGCCTCTGCGGACAAAAGCGTAAGCGCCATGCGTGGTACTCCTTCCGTTGGTGGAGCCGAGATTCCTCCTTCGGTTGGTGTTACCTCCTCGCCGCCAAGACCGAAGATGTTGAACGGGAATCGGCGCACAATGCCCCGTTCCGGTTCCGGAATTTCCGCGGGCAGAGGACGAAAAACAAGCCAAAATGCGCCTCCGGCGATCATGAGGATGAAAAAGATGATAAGTCCGAGCGCGAGTGGTTTATTCATTGATTATTTGTTTCTATTTCGGTAATCCGCAACAGCGAAATCCCACCGGTGGTATTGAAGAGCAAGCCCCGGGCGCCGACACCCACCCACCGCCGATGCTTTCGCAGGTTTGGGTGCTGGGAACGGCATTCGTTTGTTGATAATTCCCAGGCGGGCTGGTTTCAGCGCATAGGCCCGGCGTTGGAAGGTCTGGGCTTCCGCAGTAGGAATTACACTCACTTTCTGTTGCAAAGCTTCTTTCCTCCCCCGTAGGGCACACCCATGTTGTTGTGTCTATTCCCAGCGGTTGCGGCGGGCGCAACGATACGAGTTCCGGATTAATGGTGTTGAGAATAAGGAACGAAAGAAACGCAAGGATCAATCCGCCGACCGCCGCGGTGATGCGCTTTTTTGCAGCCTCCACTTGCGGAGGAGAAATGGCTCCGGTCATCCATTGAAAGCCCGCAATAACAATGACAAATACGGAAAGCAGGGTCGCGGCCGCAAGCATTAAACGGAAAAGCCACGGCAGAAATTCGATAAAATTATCAAATTGGGGAGCTGGGGGTTGGGCGATCTGGGTGATCGGTTGCGCCTGAACAATGGCGGTCAAGAGCGAAAAAATGCCCATGGCGGCAAGGATCGTAATAGCGATAAAACAGCGATTATTGAACCGCAACATAAAATGATGTTTGGATCTGCTGCAAAATATTCACCGTATTTTGGATTTCGGCGCGGACAGAAACCGTTCCTACTGTTCCCCCCCCGCTTTTCAAACGTAACACCCCGCCCGGAGCCGCTGCAGCCGCTTGCCCGTCCACAGACCACGAGAAATTCAGCGATTCGCGGTTGTTGAATGTTGAGAAGAAAAAAGGAACTGCGCGGAATTCTTTGTCGTCATTCCGATTCATGGAGAACGGCCGCGCCGTGCTTAATGCGCGCGCCGCGCGCACCCCTTCGAGCGGGCGCTCTTCATAAAAAAGGACTTTCGGCGATTCGACGTCAATAAAAGATGTCTTTGCCGCTGTTATGCTGTTTGATGGAGTTGAGACCTCAACCGCCACTTCATGCACGATCGTGCTGGCCTCTCCCGCTTGGAACGCAAATGTCTGTCTGCCTGCGCCCGAAAGCGCCTTATTGAATTTTCCGTCGAGCGTCCACTCGTAGATAAGCTGGGAGGCGGGAATTTCCCGACCTCCGCTTACGAGATGCGGAATGGCGCTCACGATAACACGGGAGCGCGGGGACGCCAAACGCTTTCCTGCGTACCACGGGGGCGCGGTGGTTTGGGCGCGCCAAAGAAGGTCAATATCGCCGATACGGAACGACAGAGAGGCCTCGCGCGTTTTGCCGTCGGGCGCCGTTGCGACCGCGCGAAGGGCCTCTTCCGAGCCAGTGCCGCGCGCGGAGAATGTATAGGTGCGGAGCCCTGCGCCGTCCGCGACGCGCTGCCCGTTCCGGAACCACTGGATGCGCGCGCTTTGCAGGTCAACGGAAAAGCCGGTGAGCGTAGCGGTTACGGATTGGTTGGGGCCCGGGTGCTCGGGGAATAGGTTGATCGTGAGCGTGTTGAATCCGGTTTGCTGGGGAAGCGCCAATTGCGCGTGCGCTGATGCGGCGGCCAACCAGAGACCGGCCATGATCACGACAGCATACAAAATAAATGGAAGACGGTTCATGATTTGCGGTTATCGTGAATGATCCAGAGAACCATCAGCGTATAGGTGGGGATAAGATCGCCGAAGGGAATGATCTCTATAGCGCCCGTAAGACCCCAGAACGGCGGTCGGCGCAATCCTTGGGAATAGACCCAAAGCAGGATGATCCCCCACGTGGCGCCATCCAGAATGTCGCCGACAACGGGAATGGAGCCGATAATAAAATAGTCCAGCGTATCGTTGATCATGGCGACCGCGAGCACGAGGTTAGCGATGAACATGTTCATACTTACTTGGCGCGCGGGAGCGGTCTCGTCGCCGGCGTCTTCCGGTCCTTCTTCGGCCTCTTCTTCATTTGCGAGCTTCGCTTGCCGCGCTTGGGCAAGCTCGAAGGCGCGCATCTCTTCGTCGATCGCTATCGTTCCGTTTGGCATGGTTTAAGGATTGGTCGCCGCATATTCTTCTTTTGCCTGCTTGATCGCCGCAAGCTGGCTCGGGTCGGATGTGATGATCTGGTCTTCGGTATACGAACCGATGATCTTGATGGCCACGTGTTTAAGGCCGGCAAAAAACAACCCCTCTCCCACATCGGATTCCAAGATCAGGAATTTTTCCTCGTCCGTCAGATTGAATGTTTTTTGCACCTCATCAATGGTCGCGGGCGACTGTTTGAGCAGGAGTTGGATCGAGGAATTCGTGATGATGGGAATGCCGTAGGGTGATTTCAAAAAATCGCCGACGTCCTGCGTGATGGTGCAGACACCCAAGAAATATTTGCGCGCGCGCTTTGCGATGCCAAAAAGGAATGACGCCCCGTCTTCGCGCTTCATGATCCACCATGCCTCGTCGATCACCAACAGGCGTTTTTTGATCTCTTTGCGGATCGCCGCCCAGATGTAATTGATGATGAGATACATCGCGACGGGCCGCAGTTCGTCCTCCATGTCGCGCACCGAGAATACGATGAATTTTTTATTGATATCCACGTTGGTCGGCTGGTTGATGAATCCGGCCCACGTGCCCGACGTGTATTTATGAAGCCGTCCCGCGAGCGATTCCCCGCCCTCCATGTTGGCGAGCACCAATTCCAGATCCGAAAGGATGGGCGGTATCTTGCCCGTAAAATCCGTATTCGGCGTGATGTCACGCGATGCGTACGTTTCGGTAATGGCGCGGTCCAGAACCGCATCTTCTTCGGGTGTAAGGCCGCCCAACATGATGCGGAAGAGCCCCACCAGATTGATGATGGTGGAACGAAGCACGTCCGTCGGGTCTTCGTCCTCGCGCGGAACCGGAAGTTCGAACGGGTTGATGTGGTGCGGGGAATTCAACGAGATATTGAAATAGCGGCCGTCCACGGCTTCCGCCAAGTGTTCATATTCGCGCTCAGGATCAATGACGATGACCTCGGTGTCGAACATCAAACTTCGCAAAATTTCGAGCTTGGTCGTGTAACTTTTACCCGAACCGCTTTTCGCAAAGATCACCGAATTGTAGTTTTCGAGCGAGAATCTGTCGAACAGGACCAAGCTGTTATTATGGCGGTTGACGCCGTAGAGAATTCCTTTATTGGACGTGAGATCGAATGAAACGAACGGGAAAATAGAAGAAACCGGTGAGGAATTCAGGCGGTTGGTGACTCCCAAACGATCCCTGCCCAGCGGGAACACCGTTAAGAGCCCTTCGGATTGCTGAAAAAGCGCGGGTTTTGCATACACGAGTTTGGATTGGAGCATGGAACGGATCTCAGATTCCTCGCGGTCGAGTTCTTCGATCGAATCCGAATAAATCGTGATGTAAAAACCGAACGAAAAAAGCCGTTCTTGCGCCTGTTGGAGTTTGTCGCGCAAGTCCTCCAGATTTTGATAGGCGGCGTCGAGCATCGGGTCGCGGACCAGCCCTTTTTCCTCGCGGTCATGGATCTGCGACTGGACCTCCGCCACCTTCTTTTGGAGCTGACGCAGGACGGTTGCCGTATCGATCGGGTGGATATAGAGCGAGATATCGAATACCTTATCGAGATTGATGACGGGACTGAACCAATTGATGGATAAGAATCGCGGGTAGGAAAAAACAAAAAGCGTTCGCGCGACTTTTTCGCCGAGTTTGACGTGATTGGCCGTGATCTCAAGCGCGGAGGGCGCGATCACGTCTTTTAATTCAAGGCGCGCGGCCTCGTAAATTTGTTCGGGCTGGATGGAGATGATCTCCTCCTCCGTTCCCGTTTTTTTCTTTTTAAATAGATCGTGTAATGCCATAACGACTATGTTCTCATTTGGGGCGCTCGCCCTTTTTCTAATTCTCCGGGATTGAAATAGCCGTAAAAAAGTTCGACCAATTCCTCGGTATTCAACGGCACTGTGCGTACGCCCGTGGACGCGAGCGCACCCGAAACCGTCTCGACTCTCTGCCATAGCTGGGAGCGGTATTCCTCGAATTTTGCATCATCAAAGCGCTTGGCGTCCGCCGGTTTCCCCCCGAACATTCCGCGCACCCCCTTTCCGATCTCGATCGCCGGCGGCGCGAACGAGACCACGATATAGAAATTTTTCGTGACGATCTTGGTGGTTTGGACGAATGTGCGGACGAACTCGATATATTCGCGCGTCTGGATCTTTAAGAGATCATTCGACTGCGCCCGCTCGGCTTCGCGGAGAGTTTCAAGGTAGGGCTCGATGTTCAAGTGGCGCGATTGGATGATGATCTCGACCGAAAAATCAAGCGCGTTCAAAAAGTTCTGGTATTGCGCCGTGATCGCCTCCTGTTCGTCGGCCGAACGCAGGCCAAAATTGAGCGCAGAGGCCATCAGCACCATGTGCATGTGATGATCGTCCGTGATCATCACGCCGTCGCGGATCTCGCGAATCGGGACGAATTCCTGCGCCGCTTTTCCTTTGGTGGGATTGGGCATACCCTATTTTACCTTTTCTTTAACATCCAAACTCCATGCCAGGTCTTTTAATTTGCCTCTCGTAACCTTGGGAACTTCAAGCTTTGGACCTTCGGTCTTCGCGCCCGCCGGTTTCTCCGATTCCGTCTCGCCTCTTTTCCAAATGTAGAGCCGAGAGCCGAGGTAATAAGAGATCGCATTGCCAACGACTTTGATGAAGGGTTGGTTGTTTATCTTGTAAAAGGCAAGCGCCAATGCGAATCCCGCGACCGGAAGTCCGAACAAAATGACGAGAAAAAACGGGAGAAAAACATACAAAATGAATACGGACGCGGCACCCCCCAGCAGATACACGAACTGCTTGAGCGTAAGCGGCCCGAAAATTTTATCCTCGACATCAATGAATTGGGGAACGTCGAATTGTCTCATGAAATAGGTTCGCGATATGGATCCTTATTGCCCGGATAGGTTTTTTGCTCGCGCGCTTCGGATAATTCTTTTTGGGCGGAAAACACTTTTTCCTGAAGTTTGGACTCGAAGGGTGATGGCATTGGCGCGGGTGCCGGTTGTCCCAAAGGGTAGTCCTTAGGAGCGCTCAAAGGACTACCCTTTGGGAGTTCTGCGGCTGGCGGTCTGCTGACCGGCGGAGGCACGGGAATCACGTGATCTTCTTCCATTGTGTGGACGCGGCGCAAAGAAGCGCGGATTTTTGAGAAAATGCGAACGTTTAAATCCTCGGTAATACCTTTGGAGATTTCCTCGGAAACACCGAGATTGCGCTGAAGTTTTCCAATAAAATGTTCCGGCTTAGTAAAACCGAGCATGAAATAACCGGTTTCATCCGCAAGAACCCCAATTTTATCAACCGCGAGCCGATGTTTTTTCCCGATCATCCGAATTGCTTCCGCGGTATCCATACTGAAAATGGCATCCTTTAATTCTTGCGGAAGCCGTTGGAAGCGCTGTTGGATTTCTGTTGGCGTTGGCATGGTTATTTCATTATATCGCTATATGGCAGGTCCGCGGGGCGGAATGCGCGTGTACGGCCCCGCAATCTCAATGGTCGGTTTCTCGAGGGGCTGCTGTGACTCGGTCGAAATGCCGGCCTCTTTTAATTCATCGCGGTAGGCGCCGCCGCGAACGCTGGCCGCAAGCGCTGGATTTCCTGCCCTAGCAATGGAATCTGCCAGCTCATCCGTGGTTTTCCCGAGCGTTTTAAACGCCTCAATCATTTTTTCTGCCGCATCCCCTCCTTCCTCAAAAACACCTTTCACTGTTTTTCGGCTCAACTGTTTTACGACTTCTTCGGCGCGCGCCGGGTTTTTCATATCCGCGACAGTTGCCGAGCTGAAAACAGTTTGTTTTTCAATAGAGATGCCCGCCGCTTCCAAAATCGGCCGGCCGGCATTGCTGCGGAACCATCCGGCAAGCGTTGTATTGCCGACCTCTTCCAGCCCGTTCGCAACGTCATCCATGGTTGTTCCCATAGAGCGCAATCCCGCCGCTAATGCTTTAGCCGCATCTCCGCCCTCGTTTATGATATCTACAAGGAGTTTCGGGCTGGTAACGCCCCTAAAGACCTCCTGCGCGTAGGCTTTGTTTTTCAAGTCTTCCGCCGTCGCGTATTGGAATTCGAGCGCATCTGCGTCTTTTGTGCTGATGCCGTAATCGCGCATGTATCTCTTGTTTTGTTCGATGGCGCTGCGTGTGAACCCAATGCTTTCATCGAGTTTCAAATCTCTTCGTTTAGCAAGAATGTCCATGATAGCCGCTTTTGTGGCGGGATCGAATGACGAGCGAAGCATATCTTTTAATTCATCTGTCGAGCGCTTGTTCAATTTTTCTTCCCGATCCAGAACAGCTTTTTTGTGTTCATTAAGGACCACATTTGCGCCGCGCTGGACAAGGCCCCCGCCGAGCCATTTTGCTGCGGGCTTGCGAAGTTGTCGCGCGAGCCACGGGGCCTCGATTTTTTGCCCGCCGAACATCTTTTCCTTGCCAACCGCCTTTTCCGCGAGTAGGCTACTCCCCGCAAGCGTCACGCGGCGCAACCCGTGCCGCCACGCAACTCCGGGGGCTGCGCGCGTATATCCGCGCAGGCGCCCGATCGCTTTATCTGCGATGGAAGCGGACACCCCGCCCATTTTTTTGGCAAATCCTAGGGCAAAGAGGAGCATCATCACGAGCAGGATGTAATACATGACGAGCTGGAAATTCGAAATGAAGGATTTGTTCACGGAAGGATCAGCTCCCATGGTAAGTCGAACAAAGGGGTTCGCGATCATATTGACGGTGATGGAGAAGAAAAAGAAAAACCCAACGGGCCAGAGCGCGTTCGATACGAGTTTTGAGAGCCATTCGCGCGCATAGCTCTGGAGCGCGGGCAGGGTCCAGAAGAAAAAGGCGATGGGAGAGGCGATCATCAAAAACCAGAGCATGACAATGCGGACAAGAAGCATGATGGCGACCGTAAAGAGAACAAAGGTGGCGACCGCAAGAAAAATAATAACGCCGATCATGGAGACGATGACTTGGGTGAATAGGCCTTCGGCGCCCTTCTCGAGACCTTGTTGTTGGGCAAGGAGTTGATTTTCCACGCCTTTTAAAGTTTCCAAATAGCCTTGTTGTTCTGGGGTAAGATCTCCTCCAAATGCATGCGTTCCCGTTGTTTTCCCGATTTCCTCTTGAACCGCTTTTAGGCTCGCATTTACCGCCGCCAATGAATCCGCATTGTTGTTTTCAAACGACGCAAAAAGGATATTCGGATTGACGCCCGTCACGAATTTTGCGGAAAAGGACGGCGTTGTCGCGCCCGTTCCGATCCCCGGCACAAAAAGCCGCGCGAAAAGATTCGATGATATGATGATGTATTGCGTGAGCGCAAAGGAAAAATTAATGAAAAGCGCAACGATGATGAGACGGGCGAGCAGCCGTTTTGCGCCGTATGCTTCGAATTGGAGAATGGTCGCGATGGCAATGACCAAAAGAACGAAAATGAAAAAAAGATTGACGGTATCGCGCGCGACAACCCACCCGGCATAGATTGCCGGCACTTGATACATATCGGGATTGAGCGTGAAAGCAATGACCGTATCAATAAGATTGCCGGCCAAGATAAAAAGCTGACTGACGGCCTGAAGAACGAAATAAACGAGCCACGCGAGCCACGATCCGACGCAGATGCCAAAAATATTCTCGCAGTGCGTGATCTGCGTGATGATGTTCGTGGCATCCGAGCGCGTTCCCTGCGCCAGGGCGTCGGATAGCGGCAATAACACAAATATGCCGAGCGCGAGCACGAACACCGCTATATACAGAAACGACAATCGGAGCGGAAAAAGCTTTTTCATGAATATTAGAGCGCCTGACATGCGGTAATGGATGCGTTGTAATCCGCAAGCGCCGCCTGTAGCGCTGTCGTTGCATTTTCGGCCTCGGCAAGCGCGTCTTCGCCGATCGAGCTCGCGATGGTCGTTGCGGTTTCGGCTTCAAGTTCATCCATATTGCTCAACTTGCTTTCCGTAAGGATCCGGCTTTGAAGCACGGTCAGAGCTTGCGTACGCGTTCGCGAGCGCTGAATATCAGCGACAACAATTTGCAATTGCGCCGTGTAGGTATCGGTATCCGTTTGGAGGTCTTGACCGCTACAGGCCTCGAGCGTCTCGATCTGCGTAAGGATCGTTTGAATGGTGTTGAGAGAGGTTTGCTTTTCGTTCCTGTAGTCATTTTCACGCGCCAGCACCGGATTGAGATCTGCGAGCAGAGTCGTGCGGCGCGCCTGTAATTCTTGGAAATTCGCCTGCTCTTCTTCAAAGCTCGGGGAATCGCTCAATCCCTCGATCAGCGGCTTTACGATCAATTGGCCGACCAAGGCGGATATAATGGCGTTGATGGATTCTGCGAGATACAGCTCATTCATTTGCGCCTGCGTATTCGCGTTAAACATACCGACAATGGCGGCGCCCGGCGTTTTGTTTTCGTATTTCGCGCAACCGAATTCCTCGCTACGCTCATAAATAGGGATTTGATTGAACGGATTATTGGGGTCGGGTTCCATGCCGACGCGTCCCTTGTTGTATTCAACGCACTCTTTGAACGCGAAGAATCCTTGGCTTGCCTGTGCTTCGTCACGATTTGCTTCAAATGTCGAAAGCGCCTGCGCATGGAGTTGGTCCCAACGTACAAGAAAACTTCCGAATGCGTTATTGTTCACGTTCGCCGTAATGGTGATAAAAGACGCCCATCCGCCGGTAAGGAAGTTTTGATACATTTCGGTTACGTTTTCGACGATATCGGAAATCGTACAGCGCGGCCGCGGCACGCGGAATTCAAAAAGGTTGAGAATGATTTCGATCCGGAATGGACTGCAAACGGCATCCAATTGATCCGGCGTGAGCAAGCTTTCCAAAAAATAGCCGGAGGCGGTGTCAGCCGCATTCAGGGCGGATGTTCGGAAATCCTGAACAAACAGCGGTCCGCCTTCCGGAAATCCTGAATTGATCCAATTCACAATGTCGCCGGTCATCTCGACAATAATTGCGCGAAGGATGCTTTTGCCAAGAACCTCAAAAATGTCCTTTCTCGCGCATTCTTCCCAGTCGAAAAGGTTGTAAACACAAATCGCGAGCAACGCTCCGATCGCTGCGCCCGCGAATTCCTCGGGATGTTCGGCTATCGCGTCTGCGGCTTCATTGGCGATGGCGAAGGCAATATCCGGACTTCCGCCAAAAGGACTCATAATAGTGATAAGATCGCCGAGTCCGCCATCCCCGAGCTGCGCATAAGCGGTTTTTGGCGCAAAAGCGCTCGGGATGAGCCCCACGAGCATTGTGATCAAGAGAAGGGCGGCAATAAATTTTCGCGTCATGGCATTTTGGCGGGTTTTACAGTTTTTGCGATAAAGACATAGGCAGGATCGCCAGATGCAATGGAAATACGGTCGCGCTTCAATTGCGCCGAAACACTTTCAAGCGAATGTTGCAATTGCCGGGCAATTTGAACATGCGCTTCGATCAATGACGGTGCCGCAAAGAAATCATTGGGCAGGGTTTGAAAACCCGCATTCGTTTCGGACAAACCCTCGAACGCATTGATGATGGTTAAATGCAGGTCGCGATAGTGCGCGGGAACCGGCGTTTTGAGGAGTTTTTGAGCCGCATTAGCATACGCATAGCGGTATGCCCCAAAAGCGGAAAAATATTTGACTGTATTTTCGCGGTCCGTGGCGTTTAGGAGTTGAATAAGCAGGGCCAGCTCATTCGACTTAAAACCGCTAAAAAAAGATGTCAGAATTGCGCCAAGCTCATTCGCATATTTTTTTACCGCTTCCGAAGAGGCATCCGGAGAAATCACAATATCCGCGCCTGTCCGCTTGGTTTTTTGGGAAAAAGTCGTTGCGGTCGGAGGCGGCATGGAAACGCTTAAATACTTTCGAATTTCATCATCCGACCACCCCTGTTGCTTTAGCGTGACGACATTGGTTAAAAAATCCCGCGCGAATGCGTCGGAGGGAGAAAGAGCCGCCGCGCTGCTTTCGGTCAACGATCGGGAAACGGCCGTCGTATCTTTTACAGCGCTCTTTTTGATCGCTTCGCCGTCCGGAATCCCGTCGCCATCCGTATCGGGATTATTCGGGTCGGTTTTCCAAAGAAGCTCTTCCCAGTCCTTCAGGCCGTCGCCATCGGAATCCGACGCTTGCTGACGGGCGGCGGCAGGTACCGCTGTGACAATAGCCGCGGTTTGCGGTGTGGATCTCGAGAGCGAGCGAACATACCAAATACCGCCTCCGACCACGAAGACGCTCACAATTCCCAAAAGGATGAACTTTGGGTTCCTCACTTACCTTATTATAGCGCTTGACTATCATGACCTCTTGTGGACAACCCAATAAATGGTGAGTTATTTGTGTAAATTTTGGCGGGCAAGGCAGAGCCATTGTTCAAGCGAAATATTTTCTGCGCGGGCTGTTTTTGATATTTTGCATTTTCCCAAAAAGGAGCCCCAAGGTCCGCCAGTTGGCGGATTAGGAATCAGATAAGGACTACCCTTAAAAGCTCCCTTTTTGAGAACACTAAGCGCGATTTTCCGCTTTTGGCCGAATGCCGTTTTAATGAGCGCGAAGTAATATCGGGAAGTCGGACTTCCCGAGATCAAAAGTGGCCGGGAGCGGCGTTCGAGAACGAGAACCGCGGAATCCACTCCAGGAGGCGGCCGGAAATTGCCGCGGGACACCCGGAACGCAATGCGTGCGGTCATGAACGGCTGAATCGAAAGCCCCAGAAGATTGGTTTTGGATTGTATGAGGCTCGGCCTCGTACGATTAGCGATGCGCTCCGCCACTTCTTTCTGAACCATCAAAACTATCAGACTTGGAGGCCTCGCTCTATCGGACACCAAGAGACGGAAAAGCTGACCCGAAAGATAGTATGGGATATTCGCAACCACCTTAATGGACGGCACATTTGTGTTGAATTTTCTAGGTTTTTTGAGAACGTCGCGGATATCGGCTTCGATAAGGACAAGGTTTTTGTTTTTGTCGAATTTTTCGCGAAGTTTTTCGATGAGTTCCGTGTCCTTTTCAACCGCAATAACGCGCTTCGCGCGTTTTAAAAGTTCTGCTGTCAGTATGCCGGTTCCGGGACCGATTTCGAGAACGGTATCGTTCGGCTGAATATCCGCGCTTTTGGCGATGCGCTCGGCGATCCTCGGAGACGTTAGAAAATGTTGCCCTAGGCGTGTTCCCATGATCAAAGCTCAATAATCGGTTCGTTATCGGCGGGCTCGATGAGTTCCGGCGGGATTTCATCCAAAAACCGTGATGGCATATTGACCTGACGCTCGCCGAACATGGTCCGGAAGAGCGCAAGCGAGAGATATGCACGCTTGCGCGCGCGGGTCAGGGCGACATAAAAAAGCCGCCGCTCTTCTTCGATGCGCAGTTTTTCTTCTTCACCGGAAAGCGCGGTGTGCGGGAACAGGCCGTCTTCGAGGCCCGCAATGAATACATGATCGAATTCAAGGCCTTTGGCCGCATGCACCGTGGAAAGCGGTATACTCGCCTCTTTTTTGTGGATCGTGTCGTCGCCAGTCATGAGCGCCGCTTCTTCCAAAAGCGCGAGAACTCCTTGGGGCGGCTCCAGCACGTCGAATCGCTTCACAAGGCCTGCAAGCTCTTTCAGGTTGGCAAGGCGCATGAGATCGTCCTCGACTTCCGGATCAAAAAGCTCGCGGTATCCGGTTGTTTTGAAAACACAATCGAGCGCAAATGACGCCGGATGCTCATGCGCCGCTTCCCGGATGGCGGCAAGTGTATTTTCAAACGCCGCGATCTTTTGCTGTTCCGAAGCGGAAAGCGGGAGGTTGCTGAAATACTTGGCGAGGAGCACTTTCCCGATCTCGCGCCTCGGCGTATTGATGACGCGTTTGATACTCAATAGGTCATTCGGGTTCGTTGCGGCGCGGAGATACGAGAGAATATCTTTGACCTCACGGCGGGCGTAAAATTTGACGCCCACGACGTGATACGGGATCTGATGAAGCAGGAATTTTTCTTCGAGCACGCGGGACTGGGCGTTCGTGCGGAAGAGGACAGCAATGGAAGCCGGTTTTGCGCCTTCCTCCACTAAGTTTTTGGCCTTTCCTGCGATCCACTCGGCCTCATTCGCCTCATTTTCCGTCACCCGAAGCTCGATTTTGGCAAAATCGCCGTCCAGCGTCGTATAGAGATTTTTAGGTTTCCGGAAAACATTTTTTGCGATAACGGCATTCGCCGCATCGAGAATAGGCTTGGTGGAGCGGTAATTTTCCTCGAGCGTTACTACCACAGCTTCGGGCCAGTCGATCTCGAATTGGAGGATGTTGCGGAAATCCGCACCTCGGAACGAATAAATGGCTTGGTCGATGTCCCCCACCACACAGAGATTGGAATGGGTGCGCGCCAGAAGATTGGCAAGCCGGTACTGGACGGAATCCGTATCCTGATATTCGTCGATATGGACGTATTTCCAGAGATTTTGGTATTTCGCGAGTATTTCGGGGTGCTTGTCAAAAAGATCCACGGTCCGCACCAGCAGGTCATCAAAATCGAGCGTAAGTGATCGCACCTTTTTTGCTTCATAAAGCGCCCAAACCTCGCCGAATGCGCGTGAAAAGCCGTCCTTCGCATCCGCCAATTGCCCATCCGGCGTCAAAAGTGAGGTTTTTTTGGAAGAGATCAGATGTTTGATGCGGCGCGGTTCGAATTGTTTGGGGTCGAGCCCGAACTCTTTGATGCATTCTTTGATGAGCGCCGTGCGGTCTTCATCGTCCAAGATCGTAAAACGGGGGTCGATTCCCACCGCTTTCCCTTCTCGGCGCAAGATCCAAGCGCCTAGGGCGTGAAAAGTGCCGATCCATGGGGAGTCCTTTAAGGGGAGTCCTTTTCTGATTCCTATTCCTAAGGACTCCCCTTGGGGATTCCCCGTAAGGAGCTTGATGATGCGTTCTTTCATCTCACCCGCCGCCTTGTTGGTGAATGTGATGGCGAGAATGGATTCCGGCACTATGCCCGATGCAATGAGATTTGCGATGCGATAGGTTAAAACGCGGGTTTTGCCTGAGCCAGCTCCCGCCACGATCAAAAGCGGTCCCGAGCGGTGCAAAACCGCCTCTTTTTGGGCGTCATTGAGGCCGGCGAGGAGATTGGGGGTTGACATAGTATACGGAGCGTAGCATTCGCGGCCATTCGTTTCAACGAATCTTTACAAAAGACGCATAGATTTATAGATTTTATAGAGATTTTTGTCTTGAAATGAGGTTCCGATGATCACGCTGATGCCGCTTAAGGTTTTACGGGTCAATGAACGCCATGTCAGAGATATCCGGACGCTCTGTGAAGCGTTGGCAGGGGTTTCGCTGGGCCAGAACTTCCGTACCGTGGAGGCGGTTCAGGTGATCCAGCGCCAGAGCGCTCTGGAGGTTTGGTGCGCTTTTGATGGGGATGCGCTTGTGGGTATGGCAGGCCTGATCGTCGCCGATCTTTTTATGGGAAAACGGGCGTTCATCGAGGAAGTCGCTGTCCATCCGGCCTACCAAGGGAAAGGCATTGGCCGCTCCTTGGTCGACCAGTTGATCGCCCTTGCGCGGCATGCAGGGTGCCTGTGTGTTGACCTAACCAGCAACCCTCAGCGGATAGCTGCAAACGCGCTCTACCAGCGGCTCGGCTTCAGGCGGCGAACGACCAATGTATACCGGCTGGATTTAAGCGAAAAACCCCCTCACTCGTGAGGGTTTTTTTGTTCAAAAATTGGCGTTTTTCATGATTCGGCGCCTGTGGATAACTGATTGACTTTTGGCCATTCCGGCGGTAAGCTGGACGTGTATCCGGTAGCAATACCGGACTTTGATTGAAAAGACCGGAAAACGCTGATTTTACGGAGAAAACCGGGCTAACCTGGTTTTGAACTCGTATTATAGAAACCTCAAAACGCTCATCGGCCGCCCCCGCGAAACAGGACGCCGAGAGCCATAAAAACTCCTCAAAAGGACTTTCCGCGATTGCAAAGTCCTTTTTGGCTTTTTCCGCCTTTTTACTGCTTTCGCTCCCCTTTTTTGGCGCGGAGGCCGGCATCCTTTCTTTTTTTAAGAATATGTTCAAGGGTGAAACCGAAACCGAAACGGCTGCCATTTTCAATTCGCAGACCATACCCCTCCTGGAAGCGCCGACGAACGTGGACCCGTTGGCCGGAACCGGCGGCGGCGACATCACGATCGTTCAGAATAACGCCCTTTTGGCGGCGACGGGCCCTTTGGGCAGTATCGCGGATATTGAGGAAAGCGCGAAAGCGAACGGGCAGATCTCGATTTACGTTGTCCGTGAAGGCGATAGCTTGAGCGCTATTGCGAAAATGTTCGGTGTTTCCGTGAATACGATCGTTTGGGCGAATGATTTGAACCGGACAGACCTGATCAAAACGGGGCAGGTTTTGGTCATTTTGCCGATATCCGGAGTCCAGTACACCGTGGCGAAGGGAGATACGATCCAATCGATTGCGAAGAAATTCAAAGGCGATGCGGATGAGATCGCTCAATTCAACGACCTATCGGCTCCGGGAATACTCGCGATTGGTTCTACGGTCATCATCCCGAACGGCGAATCGTATCTGGTTTCGACGCCAACGAGTCGGTTGCGCTCTGCAGGCGGACCGGAGTATCCGGGGTATTATCTTCGCCCGATCGCTGGCGGCCGCCGGTCGCAAGGACTCCACGGGTATAATGGCATAGACCTTGCGGCGAGTTGTGGTACGCCGGTGCTTGCATCGGCGTCCGGCGATGTGATCGTTGATCGTTCTTATGGCTGGAATGGCGGCTACGGCCTTTATACGGTCGTTCGCCATCCCAACAGCACGCAGACGCTCTACGCGCATTTGAGTTCGGTCATCGTGCAGGCCGGCTGGCCGGTGGTTCAGGGACAGGTCATCGGTTATGTCGGAAGCACCGGCAACTCGACCGGATGTCACCTGCACTTTGAGGTCCGCGGAGCAAAGAATCCGTTTTAATTGGTTGACTTTTTCCGAAAACCGCGCTATGGTAGGCGCGGTTTTTGTTTTTTTTTGCAGTGCGCCTCGCCGCCAGCAGGCGGCGTTTGCTTACAAGAGGAGGTGTTTGTGATCCCCCCAGCATCGTTTACGCAGCATGCATTCGAACGTATGCGTGCGCGGCTGTCGCTAACGGCAGCCGAAGTGGCGAAACTTTTGGATTCGGATCGCGTTGTCTTAATCGGAAAGGAAACAGATTCATCCACGATTCATCGGCTCTTTTACAGCGCACCCGACAATTATTGCTTTGTCGCCATTCAGGATGAAATAACCGGCGAAGTCGTGACCGTCGTGCCCGTGGATTATCGCAAAGCATTCAGGGTGAGCGAAGAGGCGGCAGAAATGGCGAAACGGATCGTGGTGGGATTGCCGGCGCGTTCGGAGCCCATCAAAGAGGAACCCAAAGGCGCGATAAAACAAGTTCATTTACATTTCAAGTGCATATTTTCTTATGATGGCATCCGGAAAGAAGTAAAGCTTGGTGTCTGCGCGATCAGAGCCGAAATATGGGTGGTCGAGAGTGATTTATTCCGTCTTACCCAAAAATCCGAAGTTCTGAATTGGCTAAGCGAAAAACTTGATCTCCGTGTGCCTGCGGAGGCGAATGAGAAACAATTGTACATTAAGTGGAGCGCGTATGGCGAACGTAAAACGCAGTGGATGTATATAAAAGGTTTTTTTGAAGAGGAATTTCTGTGATTCCTCTTTTTGTTTTTATAGAAGCACTTCCTTGGGCCGGTACTGGAGGGCTTCTGCGAGATGCTCTTCTTTTATCGGTTCGGAATGCTCGAGGTCCGCGATGGTGCGCGCGAGCTTGATGACGCGGTGATACGCGCGGGGCGACAGATCGAGGCGCTTGGCGGCGGCATCAAGCAGGAGGCGCGCATCACCCGCAAGAGGCGCGAATTTTTCGAGATTCCGGATGCCAAGCTCGCAATTCATGCGGATCCCGATTTTTTTATATCGCCGTTCCTGAATGGCGCGCGCAGAGACGACGCGCTTTCGGATATCGGCGCCCGACGGAACGGAGCGGTCCACGCGCATGCCGAGCTCTTTATGATCCACCAGCCCGACTTCGGTCCAGAGGTCAATGCGGTCGGCAATGGGTCCCGAGATTTTGCGCTGATACCGGAAGAGTGCCGACGGCATGCAGACGCAGATCTTGGTTTTGGAGCCGAGGTTGCCGCAGGGACACGGGTTCATGGCGGCAACGAGCATGAAGCGCGCCGGAAATTGCATCGTACTTTTGGCGCGCGCGACCGTGATGACGCCGTCTTCGAGCGGTTGCCTCAATGCTTCAATGACGCGGCGGTCGAATTCCGGAAATTCATCGAGAAACAAAACGCCGCGGTGCGCGAGCGTGATCTCGCCCGGACGCGGCGATGTTCCACCGCCCGTGAGCGCAACATACGACGAGGTGTGGTGCGGACTGCGGAACGGGCGTTCGGTCGCGAGAGGTTCCCGCTTTGCGCCCGCAACGCTATGGATCGTGGTCACTTCGAGCGCCTCCTCGCGCGAGAGCGGCGGCAGAATCGTTGGCAGGGCGCGCGCCAGCAGAGTTTTTCCGGTGCCGGGCGGGCCCGACATCAGCACATTGTGTCCGCCCGCAGCCGCGATTTCGAGCGCGCGCTTGGCAGTTTCCTGTCCGCGGATATCGAAGAAATTGTGGGGCGCCGCCACCGTTCCCCCTTTCCATGGCGTCGGCGGCAGAGCGGCCAATGGTTTTTCATTTGTGATGTGCAGGAGAACATCGGAAAGATTCGCGGCTTCATAGACGCGGATGCCGCGAACAAATGCGGCTTCAATGCCGTTGCCCTTGGGGACGATGACGGATTCAAAACGCGCATGTTCGGCGGTTTGGGAGAGGGAGAGCATTCCGGGAACGGGGCGTAAAGCGCCATCAAGCGCGAGTTCCCCCAAAAATAGCGTGCGTCGAGAATCGAATACGGCTTGTTTCGAAGCGAGAATGTATCCCAATGCGATCGCGAGATCGAATCCGGACCCCTCTTTTTTAATGTCGGCGGGTGCGAGCGATACGATGACCTTTTGATTCTGCTTGTGGGGCGGTTTCAACCCGATGTTTTTGATGGCATAACTGATGCGCTCTTTTGCCTCGTCCACGGCTTTGTCTGCGAGCCCCACAATGGTGAACGAGCGCAGTCCTTTGGAAACATCCACTTCCACATCAATGATGCGTCCGTCGAGGCCTACCGTTTCCGCGCTGAATAACCGGACCGCCATGATGTCCCTACTCTATCGGAGAGCGGAAGCGTGCTCAATGGATTTCGGTATTGACGGGAACGCGGCCATGCCGTACTCTGATTTCAGACTTTGATTTTTTCGAGGAGAGCGTATGGCGCTTTACCATCCACCGGTCAAATGTTTCAAGTGCGGAGGAGTCATTCCGTGGGTCCCCAATCCGATGACCGAGTACCAGCGGATACACGGATTTATGGGAGATACCGGCGGGCATCACGATCACGAAGGGCACGTGTGTTCCGAAAAAAAGCCCGAGAAGCAACCGCCAGCAACCGGGAAAGCCGCTTTGCGGTCCGCAGAGGGGGAAGGCGACAAATAACAAAACACCGAGCATAGCGCTCGGTATTTTTTATCAAACCGTATGCTCGACGCATCGCGCGGCCGCGGGATTGGCTTCGAGGCGTTCAGGGTCAATGGGCTTGCCGTCCTCGATGCATTTTCCGAATGTTCCCTCGTCGATGCGCTTGAGCGCCGCCTTAACCTCATTCAATTGGGTTTCGAGCGCGACCTCGATCGATGCGTCGGTCTGGAATTCTTCGAATACATCCGCCATTTCGTTTTCATCGGATGTTTGCGCGTTGAATTCGGGGCGCTGGGGTTCCCAGTCATCCGGCGTTCCGGGATGCGTTTGCCCCACACTTTTGAGCTGCGTTTCAAGCCGCGCCTTTTCCTCCTCCAATTTTTTGCGAAAATGCTCGATGTCCATGTTGAAACCGTATCACGATGAGGGGAAAAACGAAAGCTGTCGAAGAACGACTTCAAGCGCCTCCTGCGATTGAACGATGATCAGGGTTTGGCGGTTAAAGATCGTATAAAGAAAGATCGGCTCCCCGGCCATATTTTTTAACAGTCGTACGTCATGATTGGAAATGATGCGATCTGTGAACGTCTCCGAACCCCGCTCGAGCGCAATATCGGGAGCAAGGAGGGGTGATAATGCATTCGGCAAACTGCGTTCCCATTCAAGCATGCCGGCAAGCGCCTCGCTGAATGAGCGCACGGCGACGATCACGACGGTTTCAATGCCGCGCGCCGTGCGGATCGTGCCCAAGGTCGCAGTGCCGCGGAGGCCATTGGTCAAAAGGGATGGCGCAGGAAGCTGAAGGAGCGAAAAAAGTTCCTGCGCGCTCAAAAATGCGGAGGTTTGAGTGTTTAGAACGCTGACGGCGCGGAATTCCGCCGGCAAGAGGGGCTTTTTGTAAAGCGCATTCCATTCGGTAAGAAATGCGGAGCGACTGGATTCCGCAAGCCGGACGATCTCGGATTGCGTTGCCGGAATTGCGGGCTTGGGCGCCGTGACAGCTGGCGCGCCCGGCGCGCTTTGAATGGTGAACCAAAAAAAGAGACCGCCGCCGATGATGACGAATGCCCCGACGCTAATAGAAAGCCACAAAGTCCAATGCCGCGTCCGCCAGCTGGCGGATTCGCCCGCGTATCCGCCTACGCGCCGCGCGGTTCCTTCGCGCGTGAGCATGCCGATCTCGGACACTCCGCCCGATTTCAATGTACGTTCCGTATCCCCCACCATCGTGCGGATGGACGAAGGTTTTTGCGCGCTCGCCGGCCCCGACGGCGTCATCAGAACCGGTCCCGAAGGCGCCGGCGGAGCCGGCGGAGGGGTCTGCGGTGGTTGGGGCGCAGGCGGTTGCGGTCGTGACGGTTCGCCCGTAGGCAAAATAATTTCGCCGTTCATTCATTCATTATACGGCGATATTCGGAGATTTGACAAAAAAAGCAATTCATTCTATTATGGCGACTTGTACTTTGAACTGGCCCGCCGAATATCCAAATGGTTTGGAATGCGACGACGCCGCAATTCAACCGAGGACTTGCTATGAAAACGGCAACCCAAGGGCAAGAGGATAAACTCCTCTCGATTTTCAAAAGAGTATCCAGCGAACGAGTTCAAAAACTTATTGAATCGGGGCTTCTTCTCGATCTTCGTGATTCCGATGTTTCTGATATCAATCGCGGCGAATTTCAGAAATTTGTCGGTCTTAAATTTCGAATCCCAACCCTTGCGATTTCGTTTATGGATTCGGCGTCGATGTCCCTCCGGCTACCGCGTGAAACAATGAGGATCGTGAGAAATGTTGACGGTTCGTCCGCGGTAGCAACCCTTGAACTGGCCGCGCTTCCGGATAGTGAATATTACGAGGAAGAGCGCTGGCAAAACGAAAAACACGTGATGGAAATAATCGAATGCGCACAAGAAATGGGGGGTCTCGGCGAGCATTCTCTTTGTGTGCTTTTGGAAAAGCAACACATGATTCCGGAAGCGTGGCGGGATTTTTATCTCATTTTTCCCGGATTCGTTTTGGAAGAAGGCGCTTATTACGTTCCTTATCTTTACTGGAATGGAGCGAAATGGGTTTATGATTTCTATTATCTTTCTATCCATGGTTGGCGATCGCGCGATCGTCTCGTTCGCAATCTGATTTAGCAGTAAATCGCTGGTCACAAAAAAGCGTAAACCCCACAGAGAATATCTGTGGGGATTTCATTTAATTTTCCAGTTACCGGCGGTCGTGGCGGGGACGGAAATGGTTGCCTTCTCCGGTGTCGGCAGGCGGCGGTCCGCCTCGGCTCGCATTCGGCGAGACGGGAGGATATTTCATATTCGCAGCGCCCGAGGATTGTTTGATGGAAAGATTCACGCGGCCCATTTCGTCAATCTCGATGATCTTGACCGGAACTTTGTCGCCGATATTGACGATGTCGCGCACTTTGCCCACGCGAAACGGAGCAAGCTCCGAAATATGCACGAGCCCTTCCTGTTTGGGCGCGATCTCCACCATGGCCCCGAATTCAAAAAGGCGCGATACCGTTCCGATGATTTCCTCCCCCACCTTGAATTCGCGGGTGATGGATTTGATGATCTCTTGCGCCTTTTCCGCCGCCTCTTTGGAGCGCGCGGTAATGAACACTTCGCCGGTCTGCTCGATGTCGATCTCGGCGCCCGTGTCCTCGATGATCTTGTTGATAACCTTGCCGCCGGGGCCGATGACATCGCGGATCTTGTCCGGATGGATCTGCATGGAAATGATACGCGGGGCGTAGATGGAAATGGAATCTCGATGTCGCGGAATGGCTTCGAGCATCACACTCATGATCTTCGTGCGCGCGGCGAGAGCATCTTTCAGTGTCGAGGCGAGCATTTTGAGCGTAATGCCCTCGACTTTCACATCCATTTGAATTGCCGTGATACCGTTTTTGGTTCCGGCGGCCTTGAAATCCATATCGCCGTGGTGGTCTTCCGGCCCCTGAATGTCGGTCAGCACCTTGAAATTATTTTCTCCGCCGGATTCCATCATCAAGCCCATGGCAATTCCCGCAACGGGCTCTTTAATGGGTACGCCCGCGTCCATCAAGGCGAGCGTGGAGGCGCAGGTTGAACTCATGGATGTCGAACCGTTCGATGACATAGCCTCCGAAACCAACCGGATGGTGTACGGGAAAATTTCTTTCGGCGGTATTACCGGCAAAAGCGCGCGTTCCGCGAGAGCCCCATGCCCGATTTCACGCCGCCCCGGAGCGCCCATCCGGCCGGTCTCGCCGGTCGAGAACGGCGGGAAATTGTAATGGTGCATGAAGCGCTTTTTCATCTGCACTTCCATGCCTTCGATGAGCAGCACGTCCGACGGCGCGCCCAAGGTCGCAACCGTCAAAATGTGCGTTTCGCCGCGGTAAAAAATACCGGAGCCGTGCGTGCGCTCGATGGCGCCGGCTTTTGCATACAATGGACGAACCTCATTCATTTTGCGGCCATCCGGACGGCGGTCTCGCTCCAAGATATTTTTGTGGACGATCACGTCCACCGCGTCTTCAAAATAGGGTTCGGCCAGTCCGCCAGCTGGCGGACCAAATTGCTCTTCCACGGATTTTTTCCATTCTTTCAATAACTCGCCCACGCCACTACGCTCTTCGGATTTGTCGCGAGCCCCGTAGATCGCGTCTTCCAAATGCGGCGCGATATGCTTTTTGAAAAGTTCCTCGGCTGCATCCGGGAGTTCGGGAACGGCAATTTCCATTTTTGATTTCCCGACCTCCGCAATGATGTCTTTTTGAAAGCGTTCGAGCCGTTCGAATTCCGGCATCGCTTTTTCGATAGCGCGCACGATATCGTTTTCCGGAACTTCGGAAGCTCCCGCTTCGATCATATTGATCTTGCCGGATTTTACGCAGGCAATGAGGTCGAGTGTCGTGGTTTTGCGGTCTTCGTAGGCGGGGTTCAAAATGACCTCTCCGTCCTTGAGCGCGACGCGGAACGGGCTTACTGGTCCGTCCCACGGGATGGGCGAAGTCGCGACCGCAAGAGAGGCCGCAAGGATCGCGGGAACATCCGGATCATTGTCGCCGTCGATCGCGAGCGTCATTACGACGACTTGGACGTCGTGGCGTATTTTATGGTTGAACAGCGGCCGCAGCGTGCGGTCGATGAGCCGTCCCGTAAGCACCGCTTCTTCGGATGGACGGCCTTCGCGGCGCATGAACCGCGAGCCCAAAATCTGGCCGGCCGCGTAAAATTTCTCTTCGTAATCAACGGAGAGCGGAAAATAGGATGCGGTTGATTTGGGCTCCCGCGCGATGGTCGCGGTCGCGAAAACAACCGTGCCGCCGTAGCGCACGAGTACCGAACCGGATGCTTGGGATGCCAAGTCCGAGAATTCCACATCGAGCGCCCGTCCGGCAACCTCTGTTTCGTACTTTTTGACTTTCATGATTATTCGTTCTCCGCGTCCCGTCCATCCCGTTTTCCGTGCGGAATACCGAGCAGGAATTTTGGATTTTCATCCAGATCCGTGAACGAATCCGTATGTTCGCGGAGTTTGGCGGATGCCGAACGGCCGAATGCCATCACTTCGACCTGAATGCCGAATTGGCCCTCTTTCAGATATTCCACGAGCGGCACGAAGTCGCCATCGCCCGTGACGAGTACGATCGTGTCCACGCGGGGCGCCAAACGCACCGCATCAATGGTAAGACCCACATCCCAATCCGCTTTTTTTACGCCGCCCGCAAAGATCTGGATGTCCTTGTTTTTGGGTTCGATCCCGATCTTTTCGAGCGCCTCAAAAAACGCCGCTTCCTCTCCGGAGGGCGTTTTGATCACATAACCGATCGCGCGCACCAATTTCCGGTTCGCGACCGCCTGCTTCAGGATTTCTTTGAAATTGACGCGCTTTCCGTAGAGGTTGCGCGCCGAGTGGTACATGTTTTGAACGTCGATCAAAACCGCAACTCGCTGTTCTTTGTGTCGGATGACGGGCATTTTATGATTTTAAACCGATTTTTTTGGCAATATCCGAATAGCGCTTCTCGTCTTCTTTTTTCAGATAGTTCAGGAGCGATTTTCGCTTGGCCACCATGCGCAAAAGCCCGCGGCGAGAGTGGGTGTCTTTCGGGTTTGTCTTCAAATGCTGGGTCAGGGACTTCATTTCCTCGGTCAGGAGCGCGATCTGAACCTCGGATGAGCCGGTATCGCGCTCGTCCAGCTTGAATTTTTCGATGACTTTTTGCTTGGTTTTAGTGCTTAACATCGCTTCCAGCGTAGCACGGGGGCTTGATTTAAGCAAGGCTTTATGCTATCCTGTCGTGGGGTTCTTCTAATCATTCCTTTAACCATGAGAGGAAACATAATGCCGCGCAACAAGAAGATGGAGAGAAAAAAAATAAGAGGGAAAATATCCTCCCTGAACCTAGAAATAGGAAATTTAAGGAGGATGGCTGCATATTGGGGGTCTGATTTTGCGGTGTATGCTCCGGAAAGGGCCATAAAATGTCGTGATGAACGAATTCAGCTTGAACATAAGCGAGAACAATTGAGCATGAAGCTGAAATCTCTTCCTTCGTAGCACGGCTGCAGGATTTGTTCAACCCCGGCTTCGGCCGGGGATTTTTTTATCCGACCGATTCGAGATAACACTTTTCGCAATAGACAATACGCGGATCGGATGGCGGGTAAACGGTTTGGAACGAGCAGCCGCACTTCGGGCAGGTGCGGGTATAAAATTGCGTCCGGATCGAACCGAATGCCTTCCGCATTTTTTCAATGAGAGTGATCGGGTTTTCCTGCGGCAACGGGAGCGAATGCATCCGATAAAAATCAAGCTCCGTTTTCGTGACGCGGAATTTTTTGTTATCCCGACCGAGAATGATCGTTCGCAGAATATCATCATGAATATCGCGTATATCGTCCGGAAGGGTATCGGCGCGGACGATTTCGCCGTCCGCTGATCCGTCGGTTTCCGGAATGATTTCCACGGGGTAGCCGAGTTTTCGCGCTTCTTCCACATTGTCATAGCCGATATACGATGTTGCGAAAGAAATATTATATGGGAAGGGCGACAGATGCGGCGGATAGAATTCGCCGTATTCCCCGCGCTCGAGCATCGCGGTTTTAAGCGTGTCCACGAGCGGCCAATACTCATCTTCCATATATTGTTTGTTGAAAATGCAGAATTTTTTCTTAGACAATGCGACACAGCCGAAACAGTCTTCACACGCATTGCAATCCCACGAGTATTCGAGATTTTGCCCGTTCTTATCGAAGTAGCAGAATTTGCAATTTGCCGAGTTGAGCGATGTTAAGCTTTCGTAGCACCGTTCAACATTGAGGCCGCCAAAGTTATGATAGGAGTCGCGGGCGTTGAATCCGCCCATGGAGTACGCGACATTTTGGGCGCCTTCCATGAAGGACGACTCGTAGCAATTTGTTGAATTGACCAGCCGGTCGCCGATACTGTCTTTGGTGTTTTCATTATGGTTCGGGCGGTGAATTGCGCGTTTTTTCAATTCCTCGAATTGCTTTTTGTAGCGCTCCACGACGTCGCGGCTTCCGAAATTGATTTCCTTGATGCGCGCCGCATACGCTTCTTTACTTAACGGTTCGTTCAAAAAATAGTGTTTTTTATGGCGGAGATTTACAGAACCGAAACAGGAGTCGCAGCTGCGGCAGTCGTAAAGGAAATAAGAATCTTGGCAGTCGCGCGACTGTTCGCACCAAAACGAGCGATACATATTCTTGCAATCCAAAAGGCCGTAGCAGGAATCGCTCGAATATAATCCGCAGGAATTCCCGGAATTCGTTGAATAAATATAGCCCGCGCCGTTCCAGCAGTTTTCCGCTCCCACGGAATCGAAAATGAGATAGCAGTTTTTTACGCCGAGGACGACATTCGCATATTCCGTACCAACGCTCGCGGGATCGATGAACAAGTTGAAGCGCGGAACATCGAGCGTGAGTTTTTTGAACTGCTCGAAAAAGGGCGCGTTCATGTCTATGGCGCGGCCATAATCCATCGGGTTCCATTGGTCGCCGAACCACGCCTTGTGTTCGTAAATTTTGTAGGGCGTATTCGGCGGATACATCGCTACGATGGTTTTACCAGAAAATGCGGATTTGACTTTGAAAAGATTGTAAATGTTGGTGAACGCAAATTTTTGCCGGTGGCGTTCGTCCGGTGAAACGGTCGGCAAAGGCACGCGGATGTTCTTGTAAAATGCAATGTCTTCGGGACGGATATAGAAGGGCTCTCCCGAAATACGGCAGGTGCGCGTTTGCCCGCCTTTTTCGTCGAGTTCGAGCTTTGAGTAGTAGGCATCGAGCGCGGCGTCGAACCGCGGGGTTTTGGATTTCATATCGCCATCATGCCCCATTTATGGATGTTTGATAAGATAAGATTGTGCGACGCATAGATATACAAGCCCTCTATAGAAATTACCTCGAATACTTGGAGATCGAGCGGGGGCGGAGCTTGAAAACGCTCGATAATTACGGGCACTATATTTCGGCGTTTCTTGAATTTGCGAAGGCGAAGACGCCAGACGATATCACCGAGGACGGCGTGCGGGAGTTTCGGATGCGGCTCAACCGCGCGAATCTCAAGCGCCGGACGCAAAACTACTATCTTATAGCACTCCGCGGATTCCTGAAGTATCTGGCCAAGCGCGGGGTTCCGAGTTTGGCGCCCGAAAAGATCGAACTGGCCAAGGTGCCGGAGCGCGAATTCGACTTGATTAGTGACGACGAATTGGGGCGTCTGCTCGCCTCCCCCAACGGGTCGGACGCGAAAAGCATGCGCGACCGCGCACTCTTTGAATTGTTGTTTTCGACGGGATTACGGGTTTCGGAGCTCTGTTCGCTCAATCGGGATTCGATCAATCTCTCGCGCGGCGAGTTCAGTGTGCGCGGAAAAGGCGAAAAAGTGCGCGTGGTATTTTTGTCGGACAGCGCGCGCGATGCTCTTAAGGGGTGGCTCGATAAGCGGAAGGATATGAGCGAAGCATTGTTTACGAATTTCCGGCGCGGCGCAAAAGACGAACTGGATGAAAAAGCGCGGCTTACCTCCCGCTCGGTGGAGCGCATCATCAAGTTTTATGCGGTAAAGGCGGGCATCTCGAAAAAGGTCACGCCGCACGTATTGCGGCATTGTTTTGCGACCGATCTTTTGCAAAACGGCGCGGATTTGCGTTCGGTGCAGATGCTCTTGGGCCATGCGAATGTGGCGACGACGCAAATTTATACGCACATCACGAACCGGCAGTTAAAAGATATTCATCAAGCGTTCCATGGGAAAAAAAGAAGGGCGAATTGAATTCGCCCCCCAAATGTATTAAGCATATGCGCCTGATTTCATTTGCTCGATAATCTCCTCAACCGCTTCGATGTCTCCTCGTTCGATGCGCTCTCGGGGCGTATCGCCGCCCAATAGTTTGTTGGGCAAACTGATCCATCGTAACGCTTCTTCCCTTGAATATAGCTTGTTGAGTAGCCACAAGATCCGTTCCACATCAGACGACACGGCGTTCTTTCTCCGCGGAAATCCGCGCCTTTTCTTCCGTTGTCGGGAGCCAGATGAAGGGCATGGCGAATAGTGCGATGGCGACGATAATCTTTGCGACAAAAAATCCTACCTCTTCTCCCACGCCGACCGCGGCGAGTGCAAAAACGGCGGAGATTCCCGCGATCTCGAGCGAGCGCCTGACCTTGTCATTCCGGTTTTTCATTTTTCTCTCCCGATGAAGTTGTCAAACCGTTGTTTGCGAGTTGTTCAAAACTACGGCCATATTACATACAAACACCAACTATGTCAAGCGCGAAAGAGAATCCCGATGCCAAGCATCGGGTTTTGTTAGAATCGTTCGATTGCGTCCTCACATTTTTCAATGCCGGTTTGGGTGCAGTCATACCAGCAGGTTTTGCCGCCCTGCGCCGCAAATGCGTCGAGATAGGGGCGGACGTCATCAATGTACAGGATGTTTGATGGGTGGGCGCCGGAGCGCGCAATAGCCGTAAGAAAGATTTTTTCCTCGGGTTTGCGGGCGCCGACCTCAAAAGACAGGATGCGGCGTTCGGGATTTGAAAAATATTTTTGAATCACCGGAAGCCGCTGAACGTATTCCCATTGGATCTCATCGATGTTGGACAGGAGAAACATCGAAATATCCATTTCGTGAATGATTTCGAGAGTGTTGGCGATGCCGTGGTTTTCCCGAAAAATATCACCCCACAGGCGCCGGAATGCCGCAAAGGATATTTTTTTGTTGAGAGAAAAGCGGTTTCGAAATTCTTCGAAAAATTCTTTTGCGCTCACTTCCCCCCGTTCGCGCCGATCCAGAGAGGAATCCGAAAAGGTCGCTTGCATGATTTCTTCCGGCGCTGCCGCAGAAAGCAGGGCGAGTTTTTTACACGCCATTTCGCGGTCAAATGTCACGAGCACATTTCCGACATCTAACAACACGGCTTTGGGGACTGTCATTCCCGTACCCCTCGCGAAAGAGTTTTGCTTGTTTTTTAAGAGAGCAGGTGAGAACTTCACAGAAAATAACGTATTTTTTTATATTTGTCAAGTGGGCGGAATGATGGTATTTTTAATGCGTTGCTCTCGTGGTGAAATGGATATCACGGCTGCCTTCGAAGCAGTTATTGGGGGTTCGAATCCCTCCGAGAGCACAAAATTGCTATAGTAATTTTGTGCTCGAAGAGCGAGCCAACTGCTTGGCTCGCGCGAGGATTCGAAGGGTTGAGCGATGCGCGAGGCGCCGCGAAACTCCGGATTTTGCGTAGGGGGCAAAATCGAATCCTGGCGAGAGCACATAAAAATGGAGCAACTTATCTTTAGAGAAACAAGCGGACCATTGCCGACATCCGAGTACGATTTTGTTGTGGATGGAGAGAAAGTAGGGTTTTTGCAAATTCGGCATAAGCTATCTCATGCTCCCGATGTTCCTTTCCAAATGGCAAGTCATATTTATTATGAAATCATTGAGGAGAAGCGAGGGCAGGGATATGGCGCTCGTCTTCTGGCATTAGCATTGCCCGAAGCAAAGAAGCTAGGATTGAAAGAGATTATTGTTACGTGTCTTGAGGAGAATGGCATCTAAGAAGATTATCGAAAAGAACGGAGGTATTTTTCAGGAATCGGATCAAATCTCCTCGATAGGAAAGACGATGCTGAAATATAAGATTTCGCTCCCACCAAACTTGTAATATAAATTGTTACATCTTATACTGGGCGCATGAGAAACATCATCAACATTTCACTGCCAAAAGACTTGACGAAGGAGGTGGAGCGGCAGGTACGGGAAGGCGGTTATGCAACGAAAAGCGAATTTTTTCGCGAACTTATACGCCATTCGCTTGAAGAAGAAAAGCTGTTTCGAGAAATTGAAGAGTCCCAAAAAGAATTAAAAGCCGGAAAGGGCAAGATTTTGCGCTCCCTACGAGATCTTCGATAAGCGCATGAAAATCGTTTACTCTCGTAAGTTTGCGAGAGATTATCGATCCTTGCCGCTACGCATTCAAGCGATGACCGAACGTAGAGAGACTATTTTTATCAAAAATCCTTTTGATCGGCGGCTTAAAACGCACAAACTGTCCGGACGATTAAAAGGATGCTGGTCGTTTTCAATTGACCAAAAATATCGGATTATCTTTGAATTTGTGAGTGAGAACATTATCTGGTTTCATGCTGTCGGTAACCATTCTGTATATCAATAGCGATGAAACCCTCCATTCCCAAAGAAATTCGTGATGTTTCGGACGCGTTTCAAAGCGCGGGTTTTGAGGCGTATCTGGTCGGCGGGTGCGTGCGAAATTTGCTATTGAAACGCGAACCGAAGGATTGGGACATCACGACCAATGCGACGCCCGACGAAATTCAAAAATTGTTTCCCGACAGTTTTTACGAAAATGATTTTGGCACGGTGGGCGTAAAAACGGGTTCAGAGGACGGGGCGCTCACTGTTGTGGAAGTGACGCCTTACCGCATCGAGGAAAAATATACGGACAAACGGCATCCGGACGCGGTGAAATTCGCCAAAAAATTGGAAGATGATCTGAAGCGGCGCGATTTTACCATCAACGCATTTGCGTATGATCCGGCATCGGAAGAACTCGTGGACCTATTCGATGGACGCAAAGATCTGGACGCAAAAATCATCCGGGCGGTCGGCAATGCCGAGGATCGGTTCAATGAGGACGCACTCCGGATCCTGCGCGCGGTGCGATTGGCGGCGAATCTTGAGTTCGGCATTGAATCGCAAACGCGCGACGCGATGCAGCGCCATAAAGGACTTCTCGAATTCGTTTCCAAAGAGCGCATTCGCGATGAGCTTACAAACATGGTGGAGGGCGACCATCCATGGATCGGATTCGAATTGATGCGCGAGCTCGGCCTTTTGAAATTCGCGATGCCGGAGCTGGAGGAGGGATGGATGGTCGGGCAAAACAAGCACCATATTTATACGGTCTGGGAACACAACATGCGCGCGATGCAGTACGCGGTGGAAAACAAATGGACCTTCGAGGTGCGCATGGCCGCGCTTTTGCATGACGTCGGCAAGCCGCGGTCCAAGCGCGGCGACGGACCGGATTCCACCTTCTATGGTCATGAGATCATCGGCGCAAAAATGGCGTTCCAGATGCTGAATCGCTTGCGGTTTCCGAAAAAATTCGTGGAAAAAGTTGCGAAGCTCGTGCGCTATCATCTGTTTTACTACAACGTGGACGAGGTGACGGAATCGTCCGTGCGGCGTCTCATCGCGCGCGTGGGCGCGGAGGATATGGGCGATCTCATCCAAGTCCGCATGTGCGACCGCATCGGGTCGGGTGTTCCCAAGGCCGAGCCCTACAAACTCCGCCATTTTCAGTTCATGGTGGAGAAATTGCAGAGAGACCCGATTTCGGCTAAGATGTTGAAACTCAAGGGTGAGGATGTGATGCGCGTCTGCGGCATCGAACCCGGTCCGCGCGTAGGAGCGATCCTCGAAGTTTTACTCGAGGATGCGCTGGACGACCCAGCAAAAAATACATCCGAAATGCTCGAGGCGCGCACGAAGGAGCTTTGCGGGATGTCGGATGCGGAATTGAAGAAATTGGCGGCTGGCGCCCGCGAAAAAAATATCGGCCTCGAAGAAGAGGCCGTCGGCGAGATCAAAAAGAAGCATTGGGTGAAGTGAGGAGGCGGGCCGGAGTATGCCGGTAGTACGCACCCTTCGGGAGGGTGTAGACTGGGTTCGATTCCCAGCGGCCCGACAAAGAGAGCATTAGGATGGGTGAGGTTCGCCCTATCATTCGATAGGGCGCCCCGTCGGATGACGGGGCGATTCCCAGCGG
>JACOYI010000003.1 GCA_016181935.1 Candidatus Niyogiibacteriota bacterium
ATGGTGCAATATGCGTGCGCTCAGCATTTTTTTGGCGATCGTCATAGCCGCCCTTTTTGCCCTTCAAGGGTGGCTGGTTTTCCATTCGCAGTATTTTGAAGCGTGGCAGATCGATCGCTATATGCATTTGGCTGCCGGCGCGGTTTCCGCGCTGGTGATGGGTATCGCGATTTTTTCGGAGCGGTCGCTCGCAGGCGCCCGAGGACTTCCATGGTGGGCGTTACTGCTCGTGTGTGTGAGCTTTGCGGCGCTCGCCGGCGTAGTGTGGGAGCTCTATGAATTCGCATGGGATACCTTCGTTGCGGCGCCCTATTCGGCGGACATTGCCCAACCGAATATCCAAGACACGATGGAGGATCTGATATTCGATCTCGTGGGCGCGCTTGCCGCCGGCATTCTTTTCGTATGGAATGTTCGCGCGCGTCCCCGCGCCGCATAGAGGTCTATGAGCGGGATCACGCTTTCGTTTTTTGGCGCGGCGCAGGAGGTGACGGGCGCCTGTTATTTGCTCGAAACACCGAGCGCGAAAATTCTCGTGGATTGCGGGCTTTTCCAATGCCCGGGCGTATGCGAAGAAAAAAATTTTGAGCCGTTCCGTTTTTCGCCGTCGGAGATCGATGCGGTATTCGTGACGCATGCGCATATCGATCACACGGGCCGATTGCCAAAACTCGTAAAAGACGGATTTCGCGGCGTCATTTATTCCACACCCGCGACCAAGGAACTTGCGCGTTTGATGCTCGAGGACAGTTTGGGACTGATGGAACGCGAAAAAAAACACGAAGCGCGTGAGCTATTATTTGCAAAAGAAGATTTGGATCGAACATTCGAATTCTGGAAAGATCTCGAATATCACGAAAAATTGCCGATAAAAGATGCGGCCGTCCGATTGCTCGATGCCGGACATATTTTAGGGTCCAGTATGGTGCGTATCGAGACCGGAGGCGAGGTGATCGTGCTGACGGGGGATCTCGGCAATCCGCCCACACCCTTATTGCGCCCGACCGAAGCCGTGACCGACGCGACCTATCTCGTTATCGAGTCCACGTACGGCAATAAAGCGCATGAGGACCGCGAAAATCGCCGCCTGAAGATCGAGCGCATCATCGAGGACACGGTCAAAAAAGGCGGCGTTTTGATGATTCCGGCGTTTTCCATGGAGCGCACGCAAGAACTTTTATTTGAAATGGACCGATTGGTCGAGGAGGGGCGTATCCCGCAGATCCCCGTGTTTGTGGATTCGCCGCTCGCGATCCGTGCGACCGAGGTCTATCGGAACTATGAGCGCTATTACAATCAGGAGGCGCATCATATTTTAAAATCGGGCGACGAGGTCTTTAAATTCCCGCGCCTGAAATTCACGCCGACCGCCGAGGAATCCAAAGCCGTGATCGCGGGTTCGGGCATGTCCACGGGCGGGCGGATCTTGCATCACGAAAAGCGATATCTGTCCGATCCGAATTCGGCGCTGCTCTTGATCGGATATCAGGCCGCGGGTTCGCGGGGCCGTCAATTGCAGGACGGCGCAAAGAGCGTACGCATTTTCGGCGAGACGGTGCCGGTAAGAGCGCGAGTGGAGACGATTCAAGGGTATTCCGCGCATCCCGACCGCGACGGGCTTGTGGAGTTCGTGCAGAGATCGGCGGATACGCTCAAAAAGGTTTTTGCGGTGCAAGGGGAGCCGGCCTCCGCGCTTTTTTTGGTTCAGCGTCTGCGCGATTATCTGGGCATTGACGCAAGAGCGCCTCGCTATGGAGAGAGTTTTGAGTTAAAGTGAGTTGCCCAAAATTTTCGATCCGTCAATTGACGGAGAAGAAAATTTTGTCGGCAAACCTTTACCGAGCACATAGCACGAGAATCTATTTTTTCATGAAATTTAGAATCAAAATTGATGATTCCGACTTGGTGATGGTACAATCACGCTATGTGCTCGGTGCTCAAATTTATTTACTCACTAACATTCGTATAAATTTGGCATGAAACCATCCCCCCATTCCCACTTAAAATTCAAAATCGCGGTATCGGGCGCGGCCGAGACCGGTCATTGTAGCGCCGACGCGCTCGATAAAGCCAAAGAGTTGGGCCGCGAAGTTGTGCGGCACAAGGCCGTGTTCATCAACGGCGCCACCACCGGCTTTCCGTATTGGGCGGCGATCGGCGCCAAAGAGGAGGGCGGATTTACGATCGGCATCTCGCCCGCATCGACAGAAAAAGAACACATCGAGCGTTTCGATCTGCCCGTGGATTATATGGACATGATCATTTACACGGGCGCGGATTATTCGGGCCGCAATTTGCTTCTCACGCGCGCGGCGGACGGAATCGTTCTCGGGTGCGGCCGCATGGGAACGCTCAATGAATTCACGATCGCATTCGAGGATAAGAAGCCCGTCGGCGTACTTACCCAAACGGGCGGCACCGCCGATTTGATACAGGAGATCGTCGAGAAATCGCACCGCGGTTCCGGAAACATCGTGTACGATCCGGATCCGAAAACGCTCATCGGGAAGCTCATCGAACTTATCCGCAAAGAAAAAGTCATCGAAATATAATGTATGAATTTTGATCCCGCGACACTTGAGATCTTCTGGGAATTGGCGCTCGCGGCTGTACTCGGCGCCGCCATCGGATTTGAGCGGTGGTATAAAGCGAAACCGGCAGGTATTCGCACGCACGCTCTCGTGGCGTTGGGTTCCGCGCTTTTTACGATTTTGTCCGCGCAGGGATTCGGCGCCTTCGCGGATCCGTCGCGGGTCGCCGCGCAGATCGTAACCGGCATCGGGTTCATTGGCGCCGGCATCATTTTTTTGCGCGGGACGTCCGTGCAGGGACTGACGACGGCTGCGGGCGTTTGGGTGTCGGCCGCCATCGGCATGGCTGTGGGGCTTGGTTTCTATGAGGTCTCGATCTTCGCGGCGCTCCTTGTTATTTTCATCATTTTTTTGATCGGCGTTATCGAACATCGGCTTCCGCGCGGCGAGGATTTGAGGGACGAAGAATGATGCGGAGGAAATTCATTTTTTATCGCGACGGCCTTGGAACGCTCATCGGAATGATCTTCGGAGCGGGCGTTTTCGCCTTACCCTTTAGTTTTGCGAAGGCGGGCGTCGGATGGGGAATCGCCCATTTTGCGGTCGCGTTCTTTTTGATGGTGGCACTCCATCTGATGTACGGCGAGATCGCCTATCTTACGCCGGGCCAGCATCGGTTCACGGGATATGTCAGAAAATATCTGGGGCGAAAACAGGAACTTCTCGCATTTGCGACGACGCTTTTGGGGTATTATGGGACGCTTCTGGTGTACGGCCTTTTGGGCGGGATTTTTCTTCATGTGTTTTTTCCGGCGCTTTCCATCACAATGTTGACGCTCATATTTTTCGCGGTAGCATCCGCCGCAAGCCTGTTCCGGTTCGAGAAGATCGGCGCCATCAATTTTTATCTCACGATCCCGATCTTTCTTTTCGTATTTTATCTGTTCGGGATTTCGGTTTCATCAGCCTCGTTTCAAATTGAGAATTTCATGATCGGTTCTCGGGCATCGTGGTTCCTGCCCTACGGCATCTGGCTTTTCGCGCTTTCCGGTTTTTCCGCCGTAGCGGAAGCGCGGGACTTGTCGCGCGGAGCCACGCTTCCCGAATTCAAGCGGCTCATCACGCTGTCGTTGGCGTTGTCCGCTTTCGTTTATTTCGTTTTCATTGCGGCAGTGCTCGGCGTTTCGGGTGCGGGAACGACCGAGGATGCCATTACGGGATTGTCGAACGGCATCGGCCGTATTGCGGTTCCGGTCGGGTCGCTCGTCGGGCTTCTTGCGGTTTTCACTTCATACATCGCGCTCTCGGCGGACCTTATCGGGATCTTCATGTTCGATTACCGGAGAGCGCGCGTGGTCGCGTGGTTTGCGACCGCGGCGCCCGCGATCGCCATTTATCTTGCGGGTGCGACCGATCTCATAAAAATTTTGGGACTGGTGGGCGCTGTCGGTTTTGGGCTTCTGGGTGTTTTCATCGTGAAAATGGCGCGCCGCCTGCATCGTTCATTTCCCGAGCATCGCCATATCCTGCTGGGGCCGCGCTCTACACTTCGATGGGTTCTCATGGCCGGTCTTACGGCGGGCGTGGTTCTTGAAATTGCAAATTTGTTTTAGGGCGGGTAGGATAAAAGGCGATTGACTATTAGCATTAAATTGGGTACAGACATTTGGCGGTTTTGAAAAAGCAAATGCCGAGCCGCTCAAAATCGCCATATGTATTCATCTATGATCAAAATTGGAGAATCGGCTCCGGATTTTTCGGGTATCACCGCATATCAAGCGGGCAAAGAATTTATCAAGGTGTCGTCGAGGGATTATGCGGAGCGATGGGTTGTTTTATTTTTCTATCCGCGGGATTTTACGTTCATCTGTCCCACGGAGATCAAGGAATTCGCAAAGCTCGAGAAGGAATTCGAAAATTGCAACTGCGCGATTCTTGCGGCTTCGACCGACAGCGAATGGTCGCACAAAAATTGGTTCGAGCGCGATCTTGCCGACGTGAAATACCCGATCCTTGCGGACACGACGCAGGAGGTTTCGCGCGCTTATAATGTGCTCGATACGGATGGCTCGTCCCAGCGCGGCACGTTCATTATTGATCCGGAAGGAATTTTGCGCTGGATGATTGTTTCGTCAGGATCGGTCGGGCGTTCCGTCAAGGAAACGATACGCGCGCTCCGCGCGCTTCAGTCCGGAGAATTGTGTCCGGTGGAATGGGAGGCGGGACAAAAAACATTAGGTAAGGCATAACCACGCATGAAAAAACCCGTAAAGTCGCGGCTGGATAAAAAAACGGAATCCCGTTTTTCGTGGCGCAAAAGCCCTTCGCTTTCGCGCCGCGCTCAAGAAGAATTCGGTCCAGGCAAAACGGATATCATTTTGTGTCCCGAAGGCGACGCCGTCTATTATTACAAATCGTGGCATCATGATCTGGAGCGGTATCGCGAACTCTCCGAAACCAAAGCGGTTACATTCACGTTGTGCCCGTTTCATGAAATGAAAAAAAATCGCCAGTGGGAGGGCGAGGTGCGTCTTGTCGGAGTTCCGGCGACGGAACTCCGTGAGATTTTGGCATCCGCCCAACATATTTCCGATGAGGCGCGGCGGCGCGACCCCATGCACGGGATCCTCGATATCAAAACCGAAAAGAACATGGTCTCCATTTATACGTCGGAGAACCAGCTTTCAGGCCGCATTGCGAAGCGGATAGGCGAATCGCATAAGCATCATCTGGCGCGCCGTTTTCACCACGGGAAGGAGAGCGACGTATTTCTTATCACGCTCGAATGGATCGCGTGATGCGTATCCCCGAGATTCCGCGTATTTTAGCCAATTCTCGCGTTGCGGAGGGCGCTCGACGGATGCGGGACGGACGTCCGGCCATTGAGCGGGCGACGACGGCAAATACAGCAAAGTGGAAATCTTTGGCGGCATGGATGATGGCGCGACAGCGGAAGCAGAGGCCGCTCTTTTTAGAGTTATCCACACCACGGGTTTTGCGATGCAAGCAGGATCCGGTATATTAAAAGCAGTAAAGGCCATGAAAACGCAAACGTCAGATTAAAAGAAATGAGTCACTTCGGGCCGAATCGGCGTGAAGTAACTTTTGTTGTGACCAAACTTCATTCGATCCGTCGTTTGCGCGCCAACGCACCTTAATATATTTTTCTCTCCAGCACCGTCCTCGCCGCTTCCGCGTCGGGGACTTTTTTCTTTTGTGGCGTCGCCTATAATAAGGATGATGAAAAACGGCGAACTCGCGAAGATCTTTTTTGAGATGGCGGAACTTCTTGCAATGAAAGAGGTTCCGTTCAAGCCGCGCGCATTCGAAAAAGCGGCGCATTCGCTCGAAGCGCTCGGCGAGGATGTCGCCGACATTTATAAGCGCGAGGGACTCAGTGGACTCAAAAAAATTCCGGGCGTAGGCGCAGGCATCGCGGAGCGCATCGAAGAATTTTTAAAGCACGGAAAAATTCCGGATCATGCGCGTCTGAAAAAGCAAATGCCGGTGGACGTATCGGGACTTACGGCGATCGAAGGCGTAGGACCGAAAACGATCCGGTTGTTATACAAGAGGTTGAAGATAAAAACCGTAAAAGACCTGGAGCGTGCCGCGAAGGCGGGAAAACTTCGTCGAATTCCTCGCATGGGGGTGAAGCTCGAAGAAAAAATTTTGAAGAGCGTTGAATTCCAGCGGACCCACGCCGGCCGGATGACTCTCGGCGAAGCGCTTCCGATCTCACGTTCGATCATTGAGCGTCTGAAGAAGATTTCCGGAGTACGCGCGGTGGAATCGGCGGGGTCGCTCCGACGGTGGCAGGAAACGATCGGCGATCTGGATTTTTTGGTGATATCGTCCGAACCGGAGCGCGTTACGGACGCATTCACGTCGATGCCGGATGTGGCAGCCGTTACGGCGAAGGGGGAAACAAAATCATCCGTCCGGCTTCGTGCCGGCATCAATGCCGACTTGCGCGTATTGCCGCCCGAATCATTCGGCGCCGCACTTCAGTATTTTACGGGCTCGAAAGATCATAATGTCGAATTGCGAAAAATTGCCATTGCGAAGGGGTATAAATTGAATGAATACGGATTGTTCAAGGGCGAGCGGCGGATCGCAGGGACGAATGAGGAGGAAATTTACGAAAAACTGGGACTCGAGCGGATGCCACCGGAATTGCGCACGAACTCCGGTGAGATCGAAGCCGCAGAAAAACATCGGCTTCCGAAGTTGATCGATTACGGCGACGTGCGCGGCGATTGTCAGACGCAGACCATATGGACCGACGGCGCCAATTCCATTGAAGAAATGGCCGAGGAAGCGAAGCGGTTGGGGCGCGACTATATCGCGATCACGGATCATACGAAAAGTTTGGCGATGACGCATGGCTCGGATGAAGCGAAGCTTCGGAAACAGATGGCCGAGATCGCAAAACTCAACAAAAAAAGCGGCATCCGGATATTCACGGGCGCCGAGGTGAATATCGCAAAGGACGGCGCGCTCGATATTTCAGACGAAGTTTTAGGCGAGCTCGATTTTGTCGGCGCTTCGGTCCATTCGCATTTTAATCTATCCGAAAAAGAGCAGACGGCGCGCCTCATTCGCGCGATGGAAAATCCGCATGTGGACGCGATCTTTCACCCGACGACGCGCGTCATTCAGAAACGCGATGCGATCGCGTTGGATTTTGACGAGGTATTCCGCGCGGCGGCGCGAACAGGAACGATGCTCGAGGCGAATGCGCATCCATGGCGGCTCGATCTGAAAGACGGCCTCATCCGCCGCGCAAAGGAGTTCGGCGTGAAGTTCATCATTGATACGGACGCGCATTCGACTGCGGAATTATCATATCTCGAATACGGTATCGCGCAGGCGCGCCGCGGATGGTGCGCCAAAAAAGATATTGTAAATACGCTCGGCGCCGCGGATTTCGCGGAGGTTCTTGAAAAACCGAAAACAAAAAGATTCACATAACGGGGCGCGCTTCGGCGCGCTTTTTGTTTTTAAAAGAAAAAACCGCCAGCTTATGCTGGCGGCGAACGATTTCAGTACAAAAGGAGCGAAACGATGTGCTCGCCTTGGAGTTTATGCCGGCCGTTCAAATCCGAGAGTTCGAGCAAAAATCCGAATCCGGCAACGAGTCCGCCGGCCTTCCTGATGAGTTCTGCCGTTGCCGCCGCCGTTCCGCCGGTGGCAAGTACGTCATCAACCACCAAGACCCGTTCTTCCGGCAGGACCGAATCCTTGCGGATCTCGAGAGTATTTTGACCGTATTCCAGTTCGTAGCTCTCGGCGATGGTGGGGGGCGGCAGTTTTCCTTGTTTCCGGACCAGCACCAAGCCGGCATCCAGAAAATAGGCGACAAGCGCGCCGATCAAAAATCCGCGCGCATCAATAGCCGCGACCTTATCGATGCTTGCCGCATCGAATTCGTCCACAAGCCGGTCGACCGCCATTTGAAAGGCGGGCGGATGCATAAGAAGGGGCGTGATGTCTTTGAAGGAAACGCCTTTTTCCGGCCAATCCGGGATTTCGCGGATCCTGTTTTTTAAAATGTCCATCGATCCTCCGAGGTTTTGGGGTGCAATCCTTTCTTACCGTAGCGCATAGCGGGGAAATGTTAAGGGCGGTCTAGGGGTAACCCAAAGGGTAGTCCTGCGGGTCAGAAAAGGACTACCCTTTGGGTTGCTTGTCATCCCTGATTTGATAATTATCGGGAAATTCTTTAAGGTGATGGCAGAAACCGAAACGCACTTTGAGAAGGAGCCGGAATGTGCGGAATCGTCGCTGTGATATATTCCGATCCTGCATCCACGGGCGCTGCCGGCTTGATGTACCGGGGCTTGATCGATCTTCAGCCGCGCGGGAAAGAGGCGGCGGGCATCGAAACCGACCGCGGTTTCTGGAAGGATCAAGGAACACCCGAGCGGGTTTTTTTGGAGCATCGTTTCAACCGGCCGTTCAACTGGGCCGGAAATCGCGTAAGCGATTTTCTTTTGTTTTGCGGGATCGTGCCTGCGTATAAATACAATCTTCAGGGACTTGGCGGCTCGATCGGCGTCGGCCATGTGCTCTATACGACATCCGGCAAGGGAGCAGATCACAAAACGATCCGTCGCCGCGCACAGCCATTCCATTGCCGTTTGGGCGGCCGGAAGGGAAAAGACATATGGTTCGCATTCAACGGCAATCTCACAAATTGGGAGGAGATCGCTGAAGAATGTCGCCGCGAAGGATACAAAAAACCCATCATCAACGACACTCACGCCATTGCCGCGCTCATCGAACTCGCGGCATCGAGTACGCTGGAACATGCCTTGAAATACGAAGTTTTACCGCGCCTCCAGTGGTCGTTCAGCATTGTTTTTCATGATGTTTCCGAACGCGTTCTTTATGCGGTGCGCGACCGGCGGGGATTCATGCCGCTTTTTATCGGCCGCCGCGGCCGCGAATTTTGGGTCGCCTCGTCGGAGGACTGCGTTTTTGATGAGGGCAGCTTGAACTGTTCATTCGTGAGCGAGGTGCTACCCGGCAGTATGGTGAAGCTCGATCCCAAAGCGTTTCGTTCGGAACAGATCGAGAAGGACGACAAACAGGACGACGGTACGATTCAAACGTCCTATTGGAGTGCGCCCAAAAATTTTGCCCGCGAATCGCGTCTCTGCCTTTTTCATTTCGGATATTTCCAGCGGCCGGACAGTTGTTTTGCGGGCCGAAACATCAAAACCGTCCGGCAAAAGGCCGGCCAACGCCTTGCGGAACTCCATCCTGTTTTGCGCGCCGACATCGTCGTCCCGATCCGCGATTCGGGTTCAGCGGCCGCCACCGGATATGCGTGGCAGATGAAAAAAAATCTTGATCCCGAGGCGCTGTTTCGCCCCCACCCGACCGGCCGGAGTTTCATCGAGCCGCTCAAACAATCGCGCATCGAGGGTGTCGCGAAAAAACTTCGCGTTATCCCCGAGGCGTTTCGCGGCAAGGTCGTTGTTTTGGTGGATGATTCGATCGTTCGCGGAATTACGATGCAGCATTTGATTCGCCGTCTTTGGGCGGCGGGGGTCAAAGAAATCCATGTGCGCATCGCATTGCCGCCCGTTAAATTTCCGTGCTCTTACGGTATCGATATGCGGACACCGGGTGAGCTTGCATGGAATTTTTGCGGCGGCGATGTCGAAAAAGTCCGCGCGTTTATTGGAGCTACGTCGCTCGCATATCTTGATCCGGTGGATGAAAAAATCCGGGCCATCATTGAAACTCCGGAGCGCCACCCCTATGTTGCGCTTACGCGCGAATCGTTTTGCACCCAGTGTTTTACCGGCGAGAATGCGGTCCAAGAACTCGAAAAACTCGAATGCCCCGCCGTATAAGCGGGGCCTGCCTGCCGGCAAGGCAGGCTTTTTTTATGCGCAAAATCGCGCTACACTCAAACCATCTATGACGCTTTTATGGATATTGGGGGCGAGTTTCGGAACCAGCATCGTGTCGCTGGCGGGGCGTTCCATCGCTTTTTTGGGCGAGGCGCGGTTCCGCCAGATGATCCACTACACCATGAGCTTGGCGGTGGGGGTTCTTTTGGGCGTTGTGTTCTTCGACGTTCTCCCCGAAGCGCTTGAAACGGCGAGCGCCGAGAGCGTTTTTGCGTGGACGATCATCGGGTTTCTCGCTTTTTTCATTCTTGAGCGGAGTTTGCGCATCTACCACTGCCACGAAGGCCACTGTCCGGTGCACGCGGTCGGTTATCTGAATTTGATCGGCGACGGCATCCATAACTTCATCGACGGCATCATCATCGCGCTCTCCTTTCTCGTGAATCCCGCGCTCGGGGTCCGGACGGCGTTCGCCGTCATCCTCCACGAGGTGCCGCAGGAGATGAGCGATTTTTTGGTCTTGTTGCATGCGGGGTTCGAGCGGAAAAAGGCGCTTTTTTATAATTTCTTGGTCGCGCTTCCGACGATCGCCGGAGCCCTGCTTGCGTATGCATTTTCCGGTCTGCTTTCGACCGTCATCGGTTCTGCGCTCGGGCTGGTTGCGGGGCATTTTCTTTACATTGCGGCCGTGGATCTGGTACCCGAATTGCACGAGGGGGAGCACGCGCAGAAAAAAACCGCCTCGCTGGTGCAGGCGGCGCTCATCGTTCTGGGAATTGCGATCATTTGGACCGGCGGGGAATTATTGGGACATTAGAACTCATCCCAAAATTGATCGGAACGAGCGCATGCCGCGAGCAGGATTCTCGGAGCGCGACGGCGCGAGAGTAAGCCGATTTTTCGCGGGTATCGGCGTGCCTGCTCGCGGCATGCGCGAGAGAGGTTTTGGGATGAGGAGTTCTAGGTTTTTGCGGCCTCCACGATCTTTCGGAACGCATCCGGATGATTTGCGGCGATTTGGGAGAGTATCTTGCGGTCGAGTTCGATGCCGGCTTTTTTGAGCCCCGCGATGAAGCGCGAATACGAAAATCCTTCGGCGCGCACGCCCGCATTGATTCGGGTCGTCCACAAACGGCGAAAGTCGCCCTTTTTCTTCCGGCGGTCAACGAATGCGTGGCTCCACGCATGGAGAAGCCGTTCGCGGGCCATGCGCTCCTTTGATTTAGCCCCGTGGCGGAACCCCTTGGTGTAGCTCAGGGTTTTGCGGCGGCGTTTGAGTGATATTGTTCCCCTTTTTATTCTGGTCATAATATATTTATTTATCGTGCCTCGCCTGTCCCGTAGCCAAGTCCGAAGGATTTGTGGTATCGGGATTTAATGCGGGTCATAGTGAAATTTAAAATTTAAAATTGAAAAAGTAAAAAACGGAAAGATTTTAATTTTTATATTCGAAATTTTAATTTGAATATGGCAGATAGTGTCCCTGCAGTTTTTTTGACGAAAACGCAAAAGCATCCCAACGCTTTGTGTGGAGTTCGGTTTTGCGCGACTTTTTGGCGCGGAAATGATTCTGGTTCGGGCGGCGAGCCAGAAGTTTGCCGTGTTTTGTCACGCGCAGGCGTTTGGAGAATGATTTGTTGGTTTTGAGTCCGGTCATACATTTGGAAAACTAGAAGCCGGAAACTAGAAACTGGAAAAATCCAGTATCCGGTTTTCAGCAATCTAGCATCCAGTATCTAGCTTCCAGTAATCCAGATTATGCTTTCTCGATCAGGACGTAGGGGCCTCGAGGACCCCATTTTCCGTCCTCAACGATTTTATGCGGGATCGGGATAAAAATCAAGATGCGGCGGAGCCGCTCGCGCAGGAAGGCCCGATCAAGATATTTGGAGCGGCCGCGCAGGAACAGGTCCACTTTGATCCGATCACCCCGCTCAAGGAAGCCAGCCGCCTTCTTCGCTTTCATTTCCAGATCATGGTCTGACGTACCCAATCCCACGCGGATGGTCCGGACCTCGCCGCCCCGCCCTTTTTTCACGCCTTTGGTTTTGCGCTCTTCCTCATATTTGTATTTCCCGTAATCCATGATCTTGGCTACGGGCGGTTTTGCGGTCGGCGCGATCTCGATCAGGTCGAGTCCCAGCTCTTTGGCTTTCGCAAGGGCTTCGGATGTTTTAACAATCCCCAGGTTTCCCTTGGGACCGATCAGCCGGACCTCTTCGGCAGTGATGCGCTGATTGATGCGGGCCTCCTTTTTCAGATAGTTCACTGTAGCGGTTTTACTGCCGCGAAACAAGAAAGCCGCCTGCAAGCAGGCGGCGCGGGATCAATTGGAGTCAGGGGATGTATGTTCGTACGGATTTAGGAAAATGCATGCGCGGCGGCGGCTTCGGCATGCGATCATTCAACGTTTCGCCCCAGAGATTGGTGTTGAAGAGCCACCCCTCTTTGAGTGCGCGGTCGAGCGCGGCCCAAAGGTCTTCGACATTGGATTCCCGGAATTCCTCGAAGTGAGTGAGTTTTTGCCCTTTGCGCGCGATTTGCTTCAGCTCGAAGAACATGGAGCCCCACAAAGGATAGGTGAAGCACTGGAACACCTCGCCATCACTGTCTCTATCACGCAGGATTTGCGGTTGCTCTTTATCGTCTTCGGTCAAAAACCGGACGCCAGCGTTTAACCAGCGCTCAACTTCTTTTTCGATATCATCGCATCGGAGCGCGATATGTTGAGGCGAGGCGCCGAATCGGCGGAAATATTCGCTGACCTGCGAGAGTATGCGTTCGCCCGCAGAATTTTTCCCATCAATGCCGGCCATGAGCGCGAGCTTGACGCCGTCGCGCGTCATCACGAAAGTTTCCATAGCGGTTTCCTGATTGCCCACACGTGCGCGGTACCATTCGTTGCGGAAGCCGAGTTTTTTGAAGAATGAAGCGAAGCGTTTGAGCGTGATATACGGCGGAAGCGGAATCGCCACGTGGTCGAATTTCAGGGAATTGCTCACGAGAGACCTCCTTGGAAAGAACAGAACCCGTTCAGTATACCGATTGCGGCCCAAATTGACAAGTACCGCACTTTCGTGTACGGTGAGCGCGGCTGTGAACATTAAATTTTTGAAAGGAGGAGCATGCTTCCGGTAAAACCATTCTCGGTTCGACAGACGGTCGCGAAAGAATTTACAAATCGGTTGTCGTTCGATGGCGCATCGCGGCCGCAAGAAGGCGTATGCGCCGAAAAACTCGGGTTCGATACGACGCTGTATCGCAGTCATCCGCCGGCGCTTCTCAAGCGTTTCGGAACGGATCCCTCGATGGAAATTCGTCGCCAAACGGTTTCGCCGTCGTATCCAGCCGCATTTTCCGTAAGCACGATAAAACCCGATCCGCGCCCCCGTATTTTACTTGAAAGCCGCGACGGCGGCGTGAAAGTTCTTGCGATGGCGCTTGATGCGGATAGTGACTGGATGATCAATGCGGACGGGGATATGGTGTTGTTCTCGTATTCCGGATGCGGACGCTTTTACACGCCATTCGGTGAATTGCGCGTTGACCCGATGGATTTTGTTTACATTCCGCGCGGCGTTCCGTATCAATTCCAGGGAGCGGCCGTGATGGCGCAATTGTTCATCGGCATTGAATCGTCGGAACTCATTCAAAAACCCGATTTCGGCCCCTACATCAATGCCGATATTCCGTACAGCGATCAAGATCTTCAAGTCCCCATACCGTTTTCGGTTTTGACGAGTAGTGATGATGAGTGGGGTGTATGGGTCAAGCGCGCCGATATTTGGAAAAAAGCAATCTACCAATATCGGCCCGATTGTCTTGGATGGCGCGGGTCGGTGTACCCGTTTGCGCTTTCCGTGCGCGACATCCATCCGCTTTCCGCGCATACGAAACATCTTGATCCTACGGCGTACACGGTATTTGCGGCCGCAAGCGGTTCGGTGTCCGTGCAGGCGTTCCTGCCGCGTTATCTGCATTCCTTGCCGTATTATCACATGGGTTCTCACGATGAATTTTTGTTTCTGGCTAAACCCTATGCGGCGCGCGGCGGTATTGTGGGGGCGGGCGATGCGACATTTCATCCGCAAGGGTTCTATCACGGGCCGAATCCAAAAGCGCTTGAGGAATGGCAGGGGCCGCAACGGGTGGATGAATGCGCGGTCATGTTCGAATCGCGTTCGCCGCTTTTTCCGACTGTGCTTGCGCAAGAGCTCGAAATTCCGGATTACCGGTATCACTAGTTCGACGCGATGAAAAAAAAATAGTGTCTCCGGCCCCGCTTCTCGCGGGGTTTTTTCTTGCGCCCAGCGTGTTTTTGTGGTATGTCTGAGCGAGATTCTTTAACTGTCAAAAGCCGGGCTTTTGACAGTTTGACAAGAGGAGACGAAATGAAGCTTGGGACGTTGAAGGAAGCGGACGAACGCGATGGCCGGCTGGTTGTGGTATCGCGCGACTTGACGCGTGCGATGGTCCCTTTTAGCATTGCGCGAACCTTGCAAGAGGCGTTGGATCACTGGCTCTATGTCGAGCCAAAACTTCGGGCGGTATCCGATTGTTTGAATGCCGGCAAATTTACGAGCGCATTCAAAGTAGAGCCGCGTCACTTTGCCGCACCTCTTCCGCGCGCGTATCAGGTGCTCGACGGCAGCGCGTATCTCTCGCATGTGGAGCGGGTGCGCAGGGCGCGGGGCGCCGACATGCCGGAATCATATAAAACCGACCCGTTGATGTATCAAAGTGTTTCCGACCACTTGCTGGGATGCCGCGACGATATCGAGGTTCGCGATGAATCGTGGGGAATCGATTTTGAAGCCGAGGTTGTTGTCATCACGGATGATGTGCCGATGGGTGTTTCTTGCGAAGAAGCGGAACAGCGCATCAAGCTCATTATGTTGATGAACGATATTTCGCTTCGCAATTTGATTCCGGCAGAAGCCGCAAAAGGATTTGGGTTCTTGCATTCAAAGCCCGTTAAAGCATTTTCGATGGTGGCGGTTACGCCGGATGAGCCGGGATTGCAGTGGAAAAATGGGCGCTTATATTCCCCGCTGTATATTTCGCGGCGTGGAAAATATAAAGCCGCGCCGGACGCCGGAATGGGCATGCATTTCAGTTTTCCCGAACTTATCGCGCACGCCGCGCGTACGCGCTCGCTTGGCGCGGGGACCATCATCGGCGGCGGGACGGTTTCAATGAAGATTCCGATATCCGATTTTGCCTGCATCGCTGAACGGCGCGCGCATGAAATGCTGGAAACTGGCAAAGCAGAAACGCCCTATCTTTCGTTCGGCGAAACCATCCGGATGGATATGTTCGACCCGAACAGACGTTCGATATTCGGCGCGATCGAGCAGACGGTCAAACCGGCATCGAAATCATGATGCACGCTGAGGAAGCGCATGAGTATCTTGAACAGCAGAGCCGATGGCTCCGTACGCGAATTTGCAGACTCTTTGTGAAAATAATTTCGATATTTCGAAGGCCCCGATAACGGGGTCTTTTTTCTTGACCCCGTACTACAACTTCATATTTCATAACTCGTGTGTATTTTCGGATTCTTAACCGTGTAAAAGGATTAACACATTCCTAACGGCCGTCAGGAATGTGTTAGCGGCGGTATCGCGGATCGTAGTGCGGGGTTGAATAAATAAAAACCCCCCCGAGCCCAATGACTGCGTATATTATACACCTTTATTCATAAAAGTCAATAGTTGTGGGTAATGTGCAAGCACATTTGGCGGTTTTTGAAAAAGCAGAGCGGTATTCGGTTTTGAAAAGCTCTCGCAGCCCCGACGGGCTTGGTCTTGATCCGCCAGCGGACCGTGTTCTTAAATAATGTTTACAATCGTAGTTTTCTTTGGATGAATCGCGGGGCTAGAAAAGAAAACAAAAAACCCAGCGATGGTCTCCTTATCTTAGGCGCGAGTCGGAGAGTTCGCGCCGCAACCTCACATATGACATCCGGTTCCTTCTATGAGATATCGAAGGGCGGACGGCTTACGTCAATTAAGCGTAGGCGAGTGCAGGTTGATAGTTTGCACCTAGAACTGCATGGGAATTTTTGCGAGGAAACCATGCATCCTCGGATTGCATCGTTTAAGGCGACAGCCCGTCGAAACTAGACGCCCCCAAAATTTTACGGAGTAAAATTTTGCCCTGAGTCCTTCGGCGATACTCAGGATCTATGATATGTCGAAGGGCTACCCTAATTTTACCCCCTTTTCAATGTTCGCCCGATCTCGCGCTCGATGTCGCGCGTGCGGATCTTTTCGCGCTTTTCGTATTTTTTCTTGCCGCGAACGAGCGCGATCTCTACTTTGATGAAGCGTCCTTTAGTATAAACCCGAATCGGTATGATTGTCAAGCCGCGCTCCTCGCCTTTGCCGGTAAGGCGCGAAATTTCTTTTTTAGAAAGAAGCAATTTCCGCGTTCGCTCTGGGTCGTAGGATGCGGGCGTGTTCTTGGGCTGGTAAGGCGGAATGTCCATCCCTACTATATATACCTCATTGCCGCGCGCGAGGACGCGCGAACCGGTGATGGAGCCGCGCTTGGCGCGGAGCGATTTCACTTCGTGCCCCTCCAATTGTAAGCCCGCCTCGAAGGACTCGAGGATCTCGTAGTCGAAATATGCTTTTTTGTTCTCGATAAGCGCGGTCATAGTGTTATGGTGCACCCTTTTTTGAAAAGAAAAAAGCCCGTGTTGGCGGGCTTAGTCGAGGTCGTCGATGGTCGAAAGATCCTCAAGAAACAAGTCGAGTTCAGCGTCCGCCTCGGATCGATCGGCGATTGCTGGCTCGGTTTTCGCATCGGCAGTATTGGGATTTTCTGGTTCGTTGGCGAACAGACTTTCTTCGAATCCCGCAGCAGTCATGAAAAGAACGATTCCGAGTAAAAATGCGAGCGCACCCCCAAATCCTCCCGCAAATGCGGCGTTTCCGGAGAGACCCATCAGCGAATAGAGGAAAAGGCCCGCTCCTCCGAGGGTGACAGCGCCGGCAAAGAACGAGGGGTTTATGGCGCGTCTCGGTTGTGTCAGCCCGATTGCGTGTTTTTTTCGCAGCGGTTTTGGGATGAAAGGATTTTCAAACCGTTCACGATAGGGCGGTTCCCCGAATTTCAAAAAATCCATCGCCCAAGTTTTTTGCTCGTCGAAGTAATCGTCGGGATGGTCGCAAACTTCCATGGCAACGTCCTCGTCCGTTACTTTTGTCAGCCGCTTATCGGAGGTCACAGATGTTCCTTTCCGGAAAGGTGCCGGTAAATGAAGGCATTTAAGATCCAATGGCATTCATATCATAAGAGCGGGTTTGTGTCAAATTTCTTTCTGGAAGACCGTTTTTCCGGTAGAGTATAGGCATCATGATTCGCGATGCCATCTACAAGGAAATCGAGACCATCGCGCCTTCGGGGGTGCGGTTCACGCTTGAGCGGCCCGAACGCTCCGAATTTGGCGACTATTCGACGAACGTTGCGCTCGGCGCGGCCGAAAAAGAAAGCAATCCGCCAGCTGGCGGACCGCGTGAGCTTGCGGACGCCTATGTTGCAAAACTTCGCGCCGCGAAAATCAAAGGCGTCGGCACGATCGAAGTCGCGGGCGCGGGCTTCATCAATTTTTACTTGCAGGACTCGGTATTCGTGGAGAATCTTGCGCGAATCCTGAAAGAAAAAGACGCCTACGGCCGGAATGCGTCCCATGCGGGCGAGAAGATCATCATTGAATATACCGATTCAAATCCGTTCAAGGAATTCCATATCGGGCACTTGATGTCGAATGCGGTCGGCGAAGCGGTAGCGCGCCTTTTTGAGGCGGCTGGTGCCGAGGTCAAACGCGCGAACTATCAGGGCGATATCGGCTTGCATGTGGCGGAGGCGATCTACGCGATGGAACGGCGCAAGATTTCCATGGCGGGGTTGCGGCTTTGGGGGTCAGCACAGGAACGGATGCGGTTTTTGGGCGCGGCGTACGCGTACGGCAATCAGCAATACGAGAAGGATCCGGAAGCAAAAGCGGCGATCGAGCGCATCAACAAAGAACTCTACGAGAAAAAAAATCCCGCCGATCGCATCCACAGCCACTATCGGATCGGACGGCAATGGAGTTTGGATCATTTTGATGCCCTATACGAGCGATTGGGCACCGCATTCGATTTTTATTTTTTTGAATCAGAAACCGCCGCGCCCGGAAAAAAGATCGTTGAGGAGGGATTGGCGAAAGGTATTTTTGAGCGGAGCGAGGGCGCTGTGATATTCCGCGGGGAAAACCACGGGCTTCATACGCGCGTCTTTTTGAACTCCGAGGGGTTGCCGATCTATGAGGCGAAAGAGTTGGGACTCGCTCAAATGAAGCAGGAAAAATTTCCGTATGATCATTCGATCACGGTGACCGGCAATGAAATCATTGATTATTTTCGGGTCGTACTAAAAGCGATGGAAATGCTCTGGGGCAGGGAGTTCACTCAAAAAATCCGCCATATTCCGCACGGCATGCTGCGCTTGCCCGAAGGCAAAATGTCGTCGCGCACGGGGAGCATTATTACAGCGGATGCATTACTCGCGGATATTGCCGCAGCGCTTAAGGAAAAGGTTCATGCGAAGATCGCGGATGCGGTGGCGGTCGGCGCCGTGAAATACTCGATCCTGCGCCAGGCCATCGGCCGCGACATCATGTTCGATTTCGATAAATCGCTGTCGTTTGAAGGCGATTCGGGGCCGTATCTGCAATACGCGCATGTGCGCGCACATTCGGTGGTGGCAAAGGCGCACGGATTTGGCGTGCGTTCAGGCGTGGATCGCGCCGATGCGATCGGGGAGCTCGAAAAAGTTCTTTTCGCATTTCCGGATGTTGTCGAACGGGCGCAAAAAGAATTCTCGCCGCATCACGTGTGCACGTATCTCATCGAACTCGCGCGCGCGTTCAATCGGTATTATGCCGAGGAACGGATCGCGGACGCGGGTGAACAAGCGGCGTATCGCACGGCGCTTGCGTCGGCGACCGGCATCGTTTTGAAAAACGGTCTGCATCTGTTGGGCATCGCCGCACCCGAGAGGATGTAGTTTTACCTGGGTGTCCAACACCCAAGTAATAAAACCTTACGATGTCGTAAGGTTTTATAGAAGGTCTTGCGGCGAACGGTTTTTCGTGCGAATCTTGTGCGGGACGAAAAATACGGGGGCGAATCAATGTTCCTTAAATGGCTCGTGTATTCCGGCGTTTCATTCATTGGTCTTTTTGCATTCCAGTGGATGCTCTATACGGGCACCGAACTTTCCAAAACGCGCGTGCTTTTCGGTTATGTTTTTCCGTCGCAATATTTTTTTTGGTTCGCTTGGGCCGCTGTCATGGGGATCGTGCTCATCATTCCAAATTCCGTATCGTTTTATGTGATCGGCCTTGCATATAACGAATGGTTCAAAAAGGTATGGATTTTGTCTCTCACGGTTTTTGCGACCAGCGCGATTTCCACGTTTCTGGTTGCGTGGTTGAAATTTTCGGAAGTCCCGTCCAAGGGGTCGCTTGTGGGGCTCGGGTTCATCATCGCGGGCTCTCTCATCAGCGTTTTCTGGCGGTAATGCAAAACAAAAAGCTCATATAGCGATCGAGCGAAACCCTTGACTGAAAATGGAAAAAGTGCTTTTCTTGAGCAAGATTTTTCAACCCGACTTTTAGGAGGATCGGATGTCGAGGCGAGCGAATGTGGTTTACGAGCGGAATCGCTATAGGGTTATTCATAAAATCAGCGTTCGTAATCCCACGGAAACGTTTGTCAGCGTTGATGAGTGTGACAACGATGGGTATGTGTATGATATACGAGGATGGTGGGCGACGACTCGTCCGATCCGGTGGTGGCAATTTTGGCGGATCGGTTTGGAAGACGCCATCGAGAAAGCCCAAAAACTCGTTGATGCACTTGCCGATGAACGGTGGTTTTCCGTCCAACAGATCGAACAAAAAATGGAAGAACTGAAACTGCGTCAAGAAGCCATTCGAGAGCTTGAGCAGGAAAGTAACGTTCCGAGGATCGCATAGGGCCCCGTTTTACGGGGCTAGTTTTTATGCGAAAATGATGGCATAGTTGAGTTTTATGCCGTTTGATTCGAACGAAAAACCCCAATCGTTTGCGCAAATAGAAGAGGCGATCCTCGCCTATTGGGAGAAACATAAAATCTTCGAGAAAACGCTGAAACGAACGTTCAGGCGCCCGCCGTTCGTGTTTTACGAGGGGCCGCCGTACGCGAACGGCAAGCCGGGGATCCATCATGTGGAGGCGCGCGCATTCAAGGATATCATTTTGCGCTACAAAACCATGCGCGGATTTTTTGTCGCGCGCAAATCCGGCTGGGACACGCACGGCCTTCCCACGGAAATGGAGGTCGAGAAAAAATTGGGCGTCCGCTCAAAACGCGAGATAGAAGAAAAGATCGGCATTGAAAAATTCGTCTCGGAAGCCAAGAAAAGCGTATTTTTGTATAAAAATGAATGGGAACGAATGACCAAACGGATGGGGTACTGGCTCGATCTGGAGCGCCCCTACATCACGATGACGAACGAGTACATTGAAGGATTGTGGTGGGTGTTTTCGCGGATCGCCAAAAACGGCTATCTCTACAAAGATTATAAAGTGCTTCCGTGGTGTCCGCGCTGCGGAACGCCGCTTTCGTCGCACGAATTGGCGCAGGGATACAAGACCGTAAAAGACGAATCGGTGTATGTGAAATTCGCGGTGTTGAAACCCGCGGAAAAAGATGCAGTGTCGAGGGAGACGGCATTTCTCAAAGATGCGTATTTTCTGGTCTGGACCACGACGCCGTGGACCCTGCCCGGCAATGTCGCGCTCGCGGTCAATCCCAAAGCGCGCTATGTCATCGTCGAAAAATCCGGCGAATTTTTGATCCTTGCAAAGGACCGCCTGACGGCCATTGAGGGCGGCTATAAAATCGTCAAAGAGGAAACAGGCGACACATTGATCGGGCTTTTGTACGAACCGCTCTACAAATCGCCGAGTTTGAAAGTGCAGATCTCGAGTTACAAGGTCATCAAAGGCGATTTTGTGACAACGTCCGACGGAACCGGCATCGTGCATATTGCCCCCGCATTCGGCGCCGACGACCAGCAAGCCGGAAAAGCGGCGGGATTGCCGACGCTTCAAACCACGGATGAGTCGGGAAAAATGAAGACCAAGGGATACGCGTGGGACGGCGCGTATTTCAAGGACGCCGATCCGATGATCCGGGAAGATTTGCGGCAGCGGAAATTGCTGTATAAAACCGAAACCATTAAGCATGAGTATCCTTTTTGCTGGCGATGCCGGTCGGCGCTCATGTATTTGGCGCGCGATTCGTGGTTCCTGAAAACAACTGCGGTCAAAAAACGGATGATGGAGGAAAATGCAGAGATCAACTGGCAGCCGCCGTTCTTGAAAACCGGCCGTTTCGGCGAATGGCTTGCCGAAAACGTGGATTGGGCGATCTCCCGAGAACGGTATTGGGGGATGCCCCTGCCGGTGTGGCAATGCAAGCGATGTAACCACGAAACGACGATCGGGTCGCTTGAGGAATTGGATCGCAATGCATTGCCCACGATGACGAGGATCTGGATGCTGCGCCACGGCGAAGCAAAACACAATGTGAAAAAACTCGTGGGGCCGTGGCGCGCGGGCACGGACGCAAAAAATGATCTGACGCCGAAAGGAAAAAAGCAGGTTGAAAAAGCCGCCTCATGGCTTGCGGCGGCCGGCGGCGTGGATGTCATTGTGTCCTCCCCCTTGCGGCGCACAAAACAAACGGCCGAAATCGTCTCGGAAGTATTGGGCGGGGTTCCCATCGAGTTTCGCGCAGGACTCGCTGAATATTCGATCGGCGATCTCGAGGGAATGAAAGAATCGAAAGTCGAAAAAATGTATCCGACCACGCGAAAACTCGAGGAGCCGTTTCCCGCGGGCGAGAGTTTGCGGGATGTTCGTGCGCGCATGATGCGGGAATTGAAAGCCGTCGCGTCGGAATATGAAGGGAAGCGCGTGCTCATCATTTCTCACGGCGATCCGCTGTGGGTGATGGCGGCGGGGGTGGCGGGGATTCCGGAGGAGCGATACGACCGCGCATGGTACCCCAAAACCGGCGAAGTGAAGGGACTCGGATCACATAATTGGCCGTACAACAAAGACGGTGAATTGGATATGCATCGCCCGTATATCGACAAGATCATGCTTCGTTGTGAGAAATGTGAAGGCGAGATGCAGAGGATCCGCGAGGTGGCGGATGTGTGGTTCGATTCGGGCTCGATGCCGTATGCGCAAAATCCCGGATTCTGGAAATCCGCCGATTGGCGGATGCCGGAGGGCAAATTATCGGCGGATGTCCTCGCAAAAGTCATCCCGTATCCCGCCGATTACATTGCGGAAGCCGTGGACCAGACGCGCGGATGGTTTTATACCCTGCTCGCGGTTTCGGCGCTTTTGGAACTGCCTGCGCCCTACAAAAACGTATTGAGTTTGGGACTTTTGCTGGATCCGAAGGGCGAAAAAATGTCGAAGTCGCGGGGCAATGTGGTGGAGCCGAAACTGCTTTTTGACCGGTACGGCGCCGATGCCGCGCGGTGGTATTTTTATACGGTCAACCAGCCGTGGGATGAAAAGCTGTTCCGCGAATCGGATGTCAGCGAAGCGGGGAAACGTTTTTTGAACATTCTTTGGAATTCGTTTTTGTACTGGAAAACGTATGCGGTAAAGCCGAAATTCAAAACAATGAAAGCCGCCGTGCGTCCGACAATGCTCCTGAATCAGTGGCTTACGGCACGGACAATGAGAACAATTCGGGAAATGGCCGAAGCGCTTGATGCCTATGATGTTACGCGCGCGGCTAGAGCGCTCGAACAATTCGTGACCGAAGATATATCGCATTGGTATATCCGCCGCATTCGTGAGTCTTTGCGGTTGGGGGACGCAAAAACGCGCGCCCAAATCAGCGCGGTGTTCGGCAGGGCGCTTCTGGATATCGCGCGTCTTTCGGCGCCCTTTGTTCCGTTCATTGCCGAACGGATCTACCGCGAAGGCGGAGGCCGGGAAGCAAGCATCCATTTGGAATCATGGCCCAAGGCGCGCGAACTTCGTGAAGAAGAAAAAAAATTACTCGAAGCCATGGATGAGGCGCGCCGCATCGTGTCGCTCGCTCTCGAGGCTAGAGCCAAGGCCGGCATCAAGATCCGCCAGCCGCTCGCGGAGCTTAAAGTAAAATTTAAAAGTGAAAAGAAATAGATGTGGAACTTGATACGAAGATCACGCCGGAATTGAAAGAGGAGGGCGAATTTCGCGACACGGTGCGCCGGATTCAGGAGGAGCGTAAAAGGGCGAATTTTCGACCCAAAGATAAGATCGTGCTCGTCGCAACGGCGGACGCTTCCGGAAAAGCATTCCTCTCTCGTCATGCCGACGCATTGAAGCGCGAAGCGAATCTCGCCGAGATCGTGTTTGATGAAAAAGACGCGCCAACAGGACGCCCGCACATGCGGTTCGAGTTTACACATGCATAGCGTGCATCACGCCGAGGGTATTATTCTTGCAGCATCCGACACGGGCGAAGCCGACCGGATGTACACGATCTATACAAAGGACCACGGCAACTCATTGCGGGGCAGGAGCGGGATGCGGCATTGTGGGATGTCATCTATTCCGCGTTTCGGGTTTTGGGCGCGGTGGACGCATTGCCGCCGGATTTCGAACATCAATTCAAGGCGCGACTTCTTCATCGGTTGGGGTATTTGGATAACGAAAACGCCGATGCGACGGCCATCGAGGAGGCGCTTTCCGCGAGCCAGCTTTAACAGGCGGGCTGTGGTAAAATAAAAGAATGCCTGATGACGGACTCGAAAAACTGGGCGAGCGATTATACCGCCCAGGGGAAAAATTCGAACGGCGGTTCGAAGAGCCGGAATTCAAATATGAAGCCGAGGAGGTAAAACCGTCATGGGAAGGAGGCGCGGAGAAGCCCGGTCCGCCGGCCGGCGGACGGCCGAAACTCAGCTGGGACATGAAAACGCTTTTGTGGGGGATCGTCATTTTTTTCGCGGGAGCCATCGTGCTTGCCGCCCTTTATCTATTTTCCGGATTTGGCGGTGTCTCCGGCCGCAACATCGGGATCGCGATTTCGGCGCCCGAATCCGCCGGAGGCGGCGAACTGGTGCGGTGGGATGTCCGAATCGAGAATCGCAACGACGTTGCCCTTGAAAACGCGACGCTGAATTTTTACTATCCGTCGGGTTCGCGTCCGGCAACCGGGCCTGTCGGCACGGGCGTTCCGGTCGAGCGAAAGACGCTCGGCGGCATTCCGGCAGGAGGCGAGGTTCGCGAAACATTTTCGGCGTTTGTCTATGGCGCGGAAGGTTTCGAAGGCGATGCGCGCGCGTCGCTCGAATACCGGACAAGCGGTTCCAACGCCATTTTTGAAAAATCGGAAACAAAAAAGATCCGGATCGAACGCGCTCCGGTCGGCGTATCCATCGCGGTGAATGCGGAAGTGAATGCGGGGCGGGCCGTCGCGATCGAGGTGCGGTATGTATCGAATGCCGAGGCAGCACTGAATGATTTGATGCTTGAGCTTGTGTATCCCGAGGGATTCAAATTTACGAGCGCCTCGCCCGAGCCCGCCGAGGGGGTTACGCGATGGCGCCTGGGCGATCTTTTACGCGGGCAAGAGCGCAAGGTTGCGATCATCGGTATATTCGAAGGCGCGGATAATACGGAGCAAACGATTCAAGCGCGCGTGGGCGTGGCCGAGGGGTCCGGATTCAATGTATACGGCGAAGCGACGGCAAAGACGACGCTCCGGCGGCTCTTTTTGGACCTCGGATTATTGTTGAATGGCGTATCGGCGCCCGTGTTGCGGGGCGGCGATACCGTGAGCGTGGATGTCGAATGGCGGAACAATCTGCCCGAATCGGTTCGGGACGCGACGCTCGAAGTTTCCTTCAATGGCGCGGCCATTGACGAGCGTTCGATCTCGGCGAATAACGGATTTTATCGCGGATCGGATCGCACGATCGTCTGGACTCCGGCGTCAGAACCGCAATTCCGCGATATTGCGGCGGGTGTTCAAGGCGTGTCGCGGTTTTCTTTTCGTATCCGCGACGCAACACTGCTTGCGCGCGATAATCTCAAGAATTTGAATGTGGAATTGCATGCGGTCATGCGGCCCGGCAGCGCGATCGCGAGCTTGCCGGGCATTGATGTGTCCGGCCGCGCCGACGTATCCGCAAAAATTGAGACCGTTTTGCAATTCCTATCGGCGGGGTTGTATCACTCCGGAGTGCTGGCAGGTTCGGGACCCCTTCCGCCGAAGGTTGGCGAAGAAACGATTTACACGATCCGGTGGTCGTTCGTGAATCCATTGAACGACGCGGTGAATGTTGAGGCGCGCGCGGGTGTTCCGCCGTATATGCGGTTCACGGGCATTAAAGCGCCGGCAGGGGAAGACGTGCGTTTTGATGAGGCGAAATCCGAGATCGTCTGGAGTGTTTCGCGCATCCGTGCAGGTACGGGTATTCGCGAGGCCGCCAAAGAAGTTTCATTTCAGATCGGTATCATTCCGTCTGCGGATCAAGTCGGAAACTCTCCGCTTCTGTTGTTCGGCGCATCAGCCGAAGGGCGGGACGAATTCACATCCAATGTGATCCGCGCGAGCGCCGAGGATCTGACCACGGATCTCGCGCAATTCGATGTAACGATGACGTCGGAGCAGACGAAAGTAGTGCAGTGATTTTTGAAGTGTCTAAATAAATGAACGACCGTTCACTTTTTTAGACAGAGGGATTGACTTTTTGTGTGGAAATAGTACAATCACAGTGAATTGTTAACTTGAAACTATCCTAATAAATGGAGACATGCGATGGCGCCAGATGGTTTGGGAGCGTATGGCGTGGATCCGGGCGAGGTTCTTCGGGAACTCGAAAGCCGTGACCGGCTCAAGGAATCTTCCATGAAGGCGGATACACGGAGCGAGGGGATACAAGGATTCTGGGAAGGCAAGGCAAGCGCGATGACGGCGGCGCGCGAGCAGGCGCGCGAACTCAGGGCGAAAAGTGATCGTGCCTCGGCGGAATGCGTGCTCGCAAGCGCGCACTATTCACGCGCCACAACGCTTTGGACGCGCGGTCCTTGGTGGCTGCCGTTCGTTCTCTGGCACTTTTGGCGGGCGCGACGGCATGTACGAAAGATCCTTGATGGCAGCGGCAACCATCGCAATCTTTCGCCGGAGCAGTTTGATGTTGCAGGGACGATTTTAATGAGGGGTCCATTTCCCGATATATCCACGGCTCTTTGGTTTTTTTATGGGGGTTATTGGGAGGCGGAGGAGGAGAGAAGACCTCGCACGCAACCCCATACAAAGGCCTTTTTGAGAATTGGATTGGGCGAATGTCGTGAATTACCCGGAAGAGAGCATGATTCTGGGCTTGCTCGGCGTTTTTTTGGAGAGGCAGCAGACTTGATCCCAGCCATTGAATCTTTTGCATCATTGATATCGGAACTCGGTTCTGATCGCTACAAGTGTCAATTGGTGCGCGTGCTCAAGCGATGCGGCGCGTATTTCAAGCGCGTCGGCGATCCGCGCGGCGATGAATTTCTCGCGCGGGCGGAAAAGCTCGCGGCAGAAGCCAGTCCGGACCAGCTCGCCAAGATCAAGGCGGGTATCTGAATCCAGCGAATCAGGCGGTCGTTCTCCGGAACGGCCGCTTTTCATTTGGGGGCGGTCTGATAGAGTGGAAGAAAGGTCGTCTAATTACTTTTTACACAATGCATAGCATCATCGGTCATCATTGGAAGTGCTGGCTCTGGAAATTGCTGTGGCTCGCGGGCGTGGTATCACTCGTTCTCGCGTGGGTTGCGATGAAGCAGGGACCGGTTTTTAAGGTTGAGGCGCTTGCGTGGTTCTGGACCGCGCTCACTGTCGGGGTTCTTGCCCTCCCCATTAAAATGGATTGCTCCTGCAGCGGGTGTTCCGCGCAGTAACCATTTTGAGGGTTTGAATATTTTCCACCCAGCCCTCTGGGGTTGATTTTGCGTAGGGTTGGGAAGAAAGTATTTAAATGGAATCGAAACTCGAAAAAATCGTTGCATTGGCCAAGCGCCGGGGGTTCGTCTACCCGGGTTCGGATATTTATGGCGGGCTCGCGGGCACGTGGGATTATGGGCCGCTCGGGGTCGCGCTTAAGAACAACATTAAAAATCTCTGGTGGCGGATGTTCGTGGATAGCCGCGATGATATGTATGGCATGGACGCCGCGATTCTTATGAACCCGAAAGCATGGGAGGCGTCGGGGCATGTGGCGGGATTCGCGGACCCCTTGGGCGAGAAAATGTTCAACACCATGTTCCGGACGAACGTTGGCGCGGGGGAGGAGGCGCAAACAACGTATCTGCGGCCGGAAACGGCAGGTGGGATATTCGTTAATTTCAAAAATGTTGTGGACTCGTTCCACCCCAAACTGCCGTTCGGCATTGCACAGATCGGGAAGGCGTTCCGCAACGAGATCGCGCCGCGCGATTTTTTGTTCCGTACGCGGGAATTCGAGCAAATGGAGATCGAATGGTTCACGCGGGAATCGGAATGGGAGAAATGGTTCGACTTCTGGCGCGAGCGCATGCGGGAGTGGGTAGTGGAGATCGGCCTGGAAAAAAGCCATGTCCATGAAACCGAGGTTCCGGAAAAAGACCGCGCGCACTATTCTCGCCGTACGATCGATTTTGATTATGATTTTCCGTTCGGGCGCGGGGAGCTCTATGGTCTTGCGTATCGCGGGGATTTTGACCTCTCGGCGCACGCTAAAGCATCCGGCGCCGAACTTTCTGTGCTCGATGAAACAGATGAGCGCGTCGTGCCGCATGTCGTCGAGCCGTCATTCGGCGTGGATCGCACGGTGCTCGCAGTGCTTGATTCGGCCTATGCGGAGGACGAGATGGGCGGCGAGAAGCGCATATTCTTGCGCTTGAATCCGGCGATCGCGCCGGTAAAGGCCGCCGTCTTCCCGCTTGTTTCCAACAAAGAACCGATCGTTGCGAAAGCGCGCGAGATATATTCCAGCCTCAAGCCTCTAGTACCTAGTATCCAGTTTGACGACATCGGCAACATCGGCAAGCGCTACCGCCGGCAGGACGAGATCGGGACGCCCGCATGCATCACCGTTGATTATCAGACGCTCGAAGACGATACCGTGACCGTCCGCGACCGCGACTCCGGAAAGCAGGAACGGGTTGCGGCGAAAGAGCTTGACATTCATCTGACGATAGGGTAAGAAAAAAGAAGGGGAAATTGGTTCCTGATAGTTTTCAAGGAGAAAAGCAATGCACCGATTGCAGCTTGATTTTAGCGATGAAAACTTCGCTCTTTTGGAAGAATTAAGGCGAAGCGGTGGTTTTAAAGATAAGGCCACCACCATTCGTGCCGGAATGCGATTGCTTCGGGCCGTGCAAGAAGGCGCGGTGGCTGGATTTACGGAAATCGTTTTGCGTAACCCGAAGCGCGGTCGCGCGGGATGCTCTATAGAGCGTGTTGTGGTCTATCCGGACGGCAGGTAAGCGAGAGGCGCTCCCGCGCCTCTTTTTTATTTCAAAAATCGTGGTATTATCACTCTATGAAATTTCACGTCAAAAAACTTCCCTCCGGTCTTAAAATTCTTACCGTCCCGATGACGGGCACGGAGGCGATGACGCTCTTGGTGCTGGTGGGAACGGGCTCGAAATATGAGGCAAAAGAAATTAACGGCATCTCGCATTTTCTGGAGCACCTTTTTTTCAAGGGCACAACGCATCGTCCCGAGCCCGGCGAAGTGAACCGCGCGCTTGACCGGCTGGGCTCGGAACATAATGCGTTCACGTCGAAGGAGCTTACGGGATATTGGGTCAAAGCGGCGCGGGAACATTTTGATGCGGCGCTCGACATCGTGTCCGATATTCTGCTCGACCCGTTGTTCAAAGCGGACGAGATCGAGCGCGAACGCGGGGTCATCATTCAGGAGATCAGCATGTATGAGGACATGCCCCAGCGCAAAGTCATGGAAGTTTTTGAAGAATTGCTGTATGGCGACCAGCCGGCCGGATGGGATATTGCGGGACCCAAGGATACGATCCGCAAGGTTACGCGCGACCAAATTCTCAATTATCGCAACCGTCAGTATGTCGCGACCAATACGTGGGTGATCGCGGCGGGCGCTATCGATCAAAAAAAAGCCGAGAAAAAGATCGCGCATGCATTCGCCTCGTTTAAGAACGGAAAGGCGTCGTCCAAAAAATCGGTCCGCGAAGCGCAGGCAAAACCCGGCGTCCAGTTCGCATTCAAGGAAACCGATACGACGCATCTGGCGCTCGGGGTGCGCGCGTTCGACATGTATGACAAGGACCGCTACGCGCTGCAGCTTCTTTCCAATTTATTGGGCGGCAACATGTCGTCGCGTTTGTTCATGGAGATCCGCGAAAAACTGGGCCTTGCCTATTATGTGAAAGCGGCCGCCCAGCACTATACGGATACCGGATATTTGCTGGCAACGGCGGGTATTCCGCACGGGGATCTCGAGCGCGTGGTGAAAAAGATCGTCGAGATTCTGAAAAATATCCGCGAGAAAGGGTTTTCGGATGAGGAAGTGGCGTTCGCAAAAGACAACCTTCGGGGTTCGATCGCGCTTTCATTCGAGTCGTCCGATGATATCGCCACCTTTTTTGGCGAGCAGGCGCTTTTTTACCCGAAAATCGAAACGCCGGATCAGGTGATGCGTCACATTGAACGCGTCACGGCGCGTGATATGATGAAAGTGGCGAAAGAATTTTTCCATCCGAAGTCCTTGAATCTCGCGGTCATCGGGCCGCACAAACCATCACCGGAGTTTGAAAGGATCCTCGGCGCTTTATAAATAGCCGAGCAAGTTTTAATGCCTCAACTCACAAAAATCGATATCTCGACGAACACGCTCATCCGCGCGGCCGTTTTGGTGCTTATCCTCATTTTTTTGTATCTTGTCCGCAACATCGTTGCGCTCGTTCTTTTTGCGGTCGTTGTCGCATCGGCGGTTGAGCCCGCGGCGCGGTGGTTCACGCGGTTCCGTATTCCGCACGTGCTCGGGGTTCTCTTGGTTTACATTATTGCATTCGGGGTTTTGGCGGCCGCGTTCTCGGTCATCATCCCCCAACTGTTCACGGAACTCTCCCAATTTTCCGCCGAAAATCTGATCCGGAACGCATCCGGAGCCGTGTTCAATTTGTTGCCGGCAGAATTTCCCTTTTCGCTTTCCCAGACGCTTGAGCAATTCATTGGCGGCATTCAGGCGTCCATCGGCGCATTTACCGGCGGATTCATCGAAACTGCGACGGCGGTTTTCGGCGGCGCATTGTCGTTCGTTCTCATCATCGTTCTCTCGTTCTATCTCGCCGTGCAAAAAGACGGCGTCGAAAGTTTTTTAAAAATCGTAACGCCCAAAGAGTACGAACCCTATGTGATCGATCTGTGGGAGCGTTCACGCCAGAAGATCGGCTGGTGGCTGCGTTCCCAGATCCTGCTGGGGCTCCTGATCGGCACACTTGTGTACATCGGGCTCGCGATCCTGCGCGTAAAATTCGCATTGTCCTTTGCGGTGCTCGCCGCGATCTTTGAATTGATTCCGGTGTTCGGACCGGTCATGGCTGCGATTCCGGCCGTCATCATCGCATTCCTTCAGGGTCCGACGACCGGCCTCGGGGTTCTCATTTTCTTTTTCATTGTCCAGCAATTTGAGAATCACTTGATCGTCCCTTTGGTTTTTAAGAAAGCCGTTGGCGTTCCGCCGATCCTTGTGGTGATTTCCATGATCGTGGGAGGACAGCTGGGCGGTATTTTCGGCCTTTTACTTGCGGTGCCGATCGCTGCCGTGCTTGTCGAATTTTCCAACGATATCACGTCGCGAAAGCGCATGGTTTAGGCGCGCTCCCGCGTTCTGCGGGGCCGTTTTCTATATGACCGAAAAGTTTTATATAACGACCGCGATCCCCTATGTGAACGCAAAGCCTCACATCGGTTTTGCGTTTGAATTGGCTGAGGCGGACGCCATTGCGCGGTTCCGGCGTTTGCGGGGCGACCGGGTGCATTTTTTGACGGGAACGAGCGAGCATGGCGCCAAGGTCATGCGCGCCGCCCAGGAAGCGAAAAAACCGGTCCGGGAATTTGTGAATGAACACGCGGAAGAATTCAGAGCGCTTCTCGGCCGCATGAATATTTCAAACGACGATTTTATCCGGAATTCGGATGAGAAGCGGCATATGCCAGGCGCGCAGGAGTTATGGAAGCGTCTTGACGCGGCGGGCGACATTTACAAAAAAATGTACCGCGGGCTCTACTGCGTGGGGCACGAGGCGTTTGTAACAGAGAAAGACCTGAAAGACGGTATCTGCATAGATCACGGAAAAGCGCCCGAGACCATTGAGGAAGAAAATTATTTTTTCCGCCTATCGAAGTATCGCGATCCGATTTTAAAAGCGATCGAATCAGGGACGCTGGCGATCTATCCCGAAACGCGCAAGAACGAGGCTGTTTCATTTTTAAAGGAAGGACTGGAGGATGTCAGTTTTTCGCGACCCGCAAAAGATATTCCATGGGGGGTCAGCGTGCCGGGCGATGCGACGCAAATGATGTATGTGTGGTGTGATGAGCTTACGAATTATATCACCGCGCTCGGATTTGGTTCCGAAAACATCTCCAAATTCAAAGAGTTTTGGCCCGCCGATCTCCATGTGATCGGTAAGGACATTTTACGTTTTCATGCGGTCATCTGGCCCGGGATGCTTTTATCGGCGGGCCTACCTTTTCCGAAAGCTCTCTTTGTTCATGGGCATATTTTTTCTGGCGGCAAAAAAATGTCGAAGACCGTGGGGAACGTCATTGATCCAATTCTTATGATCGAGCGGTACGGCGCGGACGCGCTTCGGTATTTTTTGCTCCGCGAGATCCCAACCTTTGATGACGGCGACTTCACCGAGGAGCGATTTTTGGAGGCCTATAACGCGGCGCTCGCGAATGGCATCGGGAATTATGTGAGCCGCGTCGTTAAAATGATCGAGAATGATTGTAGCGGGATCCTTGAGAAACCCTCGCTGGATGATCTGGCGCGCGTGCCCATCAAAAAGCAATCCTCGTTTTTTGCGATGGAAGGCAGCGAAGGATCGAAAGTAGAAACGGTTTCCCTCGCATATTTTTTTGATAAAGTCGTCTGGCCTGCCTATGATCGCGCCATGGAACGGTATGAGTTGAAACGCGCAATGGATATCATATGGGAGGCGTTGGGAGAGCTCGACGGGTATGTGGATTTTTATGAGCCGTTTCGCCTGATAAAGGCCGAACCGGAAAAAGCAAAAGCGGTTCTTTGGAATTTGGCCGAAGGTGCGCTGTCGATGGCATGGCTTCTGAAACCTTTTATGCCGGATACGGCGGACGCGATCCTTCATGCGTTCGGCACAAAATCGGATGACCAGGGGGAGTGGAAAAAAGTTTCCGTAAAGCTCGCCGCCCCGCTTTTCCCGCGGAAAGAATGATATGTTCGTCGATGCGCATACGCATGTATGGGACCGGCAGTTCGATGCGGACCGCGGGGATGTGATTCGGCGGATGCGAGGGGCGGGCATCGGCGCGATCCAAGTCGGGACAGATTTGAAAACCTCGGAGGCCGCCATCCGGCTCGCCGAGACCGGTGATAATTTTTGGGCGACCGTCGGCCAGCATCCGACGGATACGAATACTATTTTTGACGCGGCGGCATTTGAAAAGCTCGCATCGCGTCCGGAAGTCGTTGCCATCGGCGAGTGTGGGCTTGATTATTATGCCGTTTTTGCCCGCGAACGAAGTGAGCGATCGCAAAAACGAGCATCCGCCAAAGCTTTTAGCGACGGCGGACTCACGGAAGAAAAAAAGCGTCAAGAAGACGTTTTCCGTTCGCAAATTCAATTGGCAAAAAAACTCGCAAAACCGTTGATGATCCATTGCCGGCCGTCTGCACAAAGGGTTCCCCTTACGGGCTCCAAAGGGGAACCCTTTGTGTACTCAACAGACGCCTATGATGATGTGTTGAAAATTCTGGCCGAAGAAAATTTTCCGCTCGGGGGTGCAGTGCATTTTTTCGTTGGAACGCCGGAAATTGCAAAGCAATTTCTAGATATCGGATTTTACGTTTCATTTTCTGGCGTCATCACCATCACGCCCGCGTACGATGAGGCCGCGCGATCCGTTCCCGATGATAGAATTTTGATAGAAACCGACGCGCCGTATGCCGCGCCCGCACCCTATCGCGGCAAACGCAACGAACCGCTGTATGTGATGGAAGTCGCGAAGCGCTTGGCCGAAATTCGCGGCGTATCACTCGAAGAGATCGCATTGACGACCCTAAAAAACGCGAAAAAGGTTTTTAAGCTCAAATGAAAAAGCCGACCTCGAAGGGTCGGCATGAGTGTTACTGGACGGAGATATCAAGTCCCTGCGCCATCGCGATCTTTCTCGCGTAATTGCGGGTGATGGCGACGCGATGCGTGATCGCGGGAAGGATGCCGGCGGCGGACGGAATGAGGTTTCCCGACGCTTTGACGCCGCCGAACGCCATGCGTACCCCCGCGCCGATGCAGGGAAGATCGTGGTAGATCATTCCGGCTTCGGCATGCGTTTCCACATAGCGCGCCTTGCGAAAATCCTCGGTGATGACGGCGACTGAAAGGCCGTAGGGCGTATCATTGTAGATGCGGACGGCGTCTTCGATGCTGTCAGCCGGAATGATGGCCACATGCGGCGAGAACGCTTCATTTCGGAGAACGCTGGAATCGCTTCGCCATTCGCCGGTGTAGACGAAAGGGTAAAGCCAATGGCCGTTCGGGGTCGGCGGCGCTTCATTGTTGCGGTCGAGAAGGATGGTGAATCCTTCTTGTTTTGCCCGTGCATTGAACCAGAGCCCTTTTTCGACGCCCGCGCGGTTGATCATCGGGCCGTAAAAGGTGTGTGGGTCCGTGGGATCGCCGACGCGGATGCGGCGCGAAAAATGCGCGAATTTGTCGGCGAATTCCTGAATCCGGCTACGGTGCACGATCATGCGGCTTCCGGAAACGCACCGCTGGCCTGCGGTTTTCCACGCCGATGCGAGTGAGGCCGGAATTGCGAGGTTATCCATATCCGCGTCGTCCGCCACGATGACCGCGCTTTTGGACCCCGTTTCCATGGTGAAAAACTTATTGGGGAAGCACGCGACCTGTTTTTTGAGTTCTGCGCCCACATCATAGCTTCCGGTGAAGAGCACCACATTGACGTCGGGGTGATTCACGAGCATGTTCCCGATGCCCTCGCCCTGACCATGCAGAAGCTGGAAAACGCCGGCGGGGAATTTGGCGCGCTCGATCAATTGGGCGAGCCGGTGCGCGCAATAGGGCGTTTCCTCGGACGGCTTCAGGATGACGACATTGCCGTAGATGAGCGTGAGCCCGATCTCCCACAACGGAATCGCCATGGGAAAATTCCATGGAGTGATGCAGACGGCAATGCCGCGCGCGCGGTATTCCTCGGAACAGAGCTTTTCCGCGATCTCGTCGGCGAATACCGTGCCGGCCTCCCCGATGAATCCTTTGGCGAATGCATATTGGCACATGTGAAGCGTTTCCGCGACATCCGCCTGCGCCTCATTGACCTGTTTTCCGGATTCCATGGTCACCATGGGCGCGAGCGAGCCGAATTCCTCCTCGATGAGTTTTGCGAAGCGCCAGAGATATTCCGAGCGCTTTACCAGACCGAGGTCGTTCCACGCCGGAAACGCCTTTTTGGCGGCCGCGATCGCGCGGTCCAGATGCTCCGGCGTTGATTCCGGAAAGATGCCGATGATCTCGTCGGGATTCGCGGGGTTCGTTGTTTTGAATAGTTGTGTTCCGCCCGAGACCCATTCGCCGTCGATGTAATTCACGCTCGGCCCGTTGTAATGCGAGGTCATGATTTTTCTCCAGTTTTTGAAAGGTTCAAAGGGTCAACTGGGAGTATCATACGTCGGAGTCCCGCATTGTCAATGCGCCAGTTCTTTTCTATACTGAAAGTCATTCATGCAGAAAAAGCGCCCAAAAACTGAGGAAAAACTGATCTATGAGCCGGACTTGGATTCGCCTCGTGGAAAGGGGAAATTTTACAATTTAATGATGTTCCCGTATCTGTCGGCGGAGGGGCTTCACGTTGGGAACATGTATGCATTCGTCGGCGCCGACATCTACGGCCGCAAAAAGCGGATGGAGGGGTTCGATGTGTTCGAGCCCATCGGGCTCGACGGATTCGGCATCCATTCGGAAAATTACGCATTGAAGATCGGCAAGCACCCGAAGAAGCTGGCCGCCCTAACCCAGAAGCATTTTTATAAACAGCTTGAATCCATCGGCAACGGGTTCGCGTGGGATGAACGGCTCGAGACCTACGACCCCGCGTATTACCGTTGGACGCAGTGGATCTTTGTTCAGATGTTCAAGAAGGGGCTTGCGTACCGGAAAAAAGCGAAAGTGAATTGGTGCCCGAAGTGTCTGACGGTGCTCGCGGACGAGCAGGTATTGGCGCCTGCCCGCCGACCTGCGCTTCGCCGGAGGCTTCGGCAAGGCGAGAGCCTTGGCGAAGGCGGGGGCGAATGCGAGCGGTGCGGAACGATGGTCATCAAAAAAGAGCTTGAACAATGGTTTTTCAAAATTACGGATTACGCGGAACGTTTGCTGAATGATCTGGAGAAGATCGATTGGTCCGAAAATGTGAAGATCGCGCAGAAGAATTGGATCGGGCGTTCGGAGGGCGCGCTCATTTCATTCGATTTAAAATTTAAAAATGAAAATTTAAAAATAAGCGAAACAATAAAATTCATTGAGGTTTTTACGACGCGGCCCGATACGCTTTTTGGCGCGACGTACATTGCGATATCGCCGGAGCTTGCGAAATCATGGCTCGATAGCGGATGGCAGGCGCCGGCCGACGTCGGCGCATTCATCGGGGAGTGCCTGAAAGCGCGCGAAGTTCCCCAGACGGACGAGGAACCCTCCTTCGCTGAAGCTACGGCGGGCAAGGAGAAAACCGGCATTTTCACCGGCGTCTACGCCCTCAATCCCGCGAACCAAGAAAAAATTCCGGTCTGGGTCGCGAATTACGTGCTCGCGGGGTATGGCACCGGCGCCATCATGGCGGTGCCGGCGCACGACCGGCGTGATTTCGAATTCGCGAAAAAATACGGCCTGCCGATAAAAATCGTCATCTGTCCGCATTATCCCGAAAAAACCTGTCCGATGCTGGATGCGGCCTATGAAGGCGAGGGACATCTGGTGGGGTCGGGCGAATTCGACGGGGTGCCGTCCGAGGAAGCGAAACGAAAAATTGCGGAGAAGATCGGCGCGACAATCAAAGTGAATTATCACCTGCGCGATTGGCTCATCAGCCGCCAGCGCTATTGGGGGCCGCCGATTCCAATGATTTTTTGCGGTCCGCCAGTTGGCGGATGCGGCTGGCAACCGGTGCCGGAAGAGGATCTGCCGGTGCTCTTGCCCGACGTAAAGGATTTCCATCCCACGGGAACCGATCAATCGCCGCTCGCGACCGTCGAGTCATTCGTAAAGACGAAATGCCCGAAGTGCGGGGGTGAGGCGCGTAGAGAAACCGATGTGTCCGATACGTTTTTGGATTCGGCGTGGTATTTTTTCCGGTATCCGGATGTCAAAAACAAAAAAGAACCCTTCGGCAAGCTCGGGGCAAAAACATGGCTACCCGTGGATATGTACATCGGCGGCGCGGAGCACGCGGTTCTGCATCTTCTCTACACGCGATTTATTACGAAAGTGTTCCATGACTGGGGGCTTGTTGATTTTGACGAACCCTTCAAAAAATTCCGCGCGCACGGATTGCTTATCAAGGACGGCGCCAAAATGTCGAAGTCGAAGGGGAACGTCGTGAATCCGGATGACTATATCAAAAAATATGGCGCCGATGTGTTCCGGATGTATCTCATGTTTTTGGGCCCCTTTGAACAAGGCGGCGATTTTCGGGATGAGGGAATTGCGGGGATTGCGCGATTTTTGGAGCGGGTGAAAAAACTCGCCAAAAAAGAATGGGGTGCCTCGGCGGACGAAACGATACTGCACCGGTCGGTCAAAAAGATCTCGGATGACATCGAGGGGCTGCATTACAATACGGCGATCGCTCAACTGATGATGTTGCTTTCCGCGTTGGAAAAGATGGAATGCGATAGAGCTAGTGTCAAGGTGTTTTTAAAACTCCTTGCGCCTTTCGCGCCCTTCATCGCAGAAGGGTTATGGCATAAGCTCGGCGAAAAAGAAAGCGTCCATCGTGCAGAATGGCCAACATACGATGAATCAAAAACGCGGAGCGCGACCGCGACCATTGTTGTTCAAATCAACGGCAAGGTTCGCGACCGGTTTGAAGCAGAGACCGGAACAGGGGACGTGGAATTAAAAGCGAAAGCGCTTGAACTTCCCAAGATCAAAAAACTCATCGGCGGCAAAGCGCCGGCGAATATCATCGTCATCAAAGACCGTCTCGTGAATATCGTTTTGTGATTGCGCCGGCGCGACTTACGCGCTAGTGTGGAGAAAGATTTTTGACAAAGGAGGCGCCCCCATGGCTTTACTCCGGCAACTTCCCAACGCAATAACGCTTACCCGTCTCATCGGCGGGCCGGCGCTTGCGTATGTTTTTGCGAATGGAAGCGAGCGGCCGACCGCTTTTTTCACCGTAATTTTCGTGTGGTTTTTCTGCCTCGTGGCGACGGATTGGCTGGACGGATTTCTTGCCCACTTGCTCGGAGCCCAAAGCCGGTTCGGCGCGATTCTCGATCCGCTTGCGGACAAGGCGCTGGCGTGGTCATTCCTCGGATTTTTCTTCTTCGGGACCCGCGTGTTCAACGCGTGGATGTTCGTGCCGCTCGGGATTCTCGCGATTTTCGATCTGTATTCCACGATCCGCCGCTTCATTCAGCGCAAAGCCCCGGAAACGCATTTGCGCGCAAACTGGTTCGGAAAATGGAAGGCGGTGATGTCCTATCTCTCCATCGCCTGCCTGCTTTCGGCCACGATCGCCGTCTCGTTCCTGTATGAATTCTGGGACAGCGCTTCCGATGAAATGCTCATGGGCGCCGTGTTTGTTTCAAAGTTCAGTATGATGATGGCGCAGATTTCCATTGCCGCCGCCGCCCTGTTCGCCTTTTTTTCCACCCTTCTCGAAGGACTCCGCCGCGTTCCGGCCCAACACTAGAAAGTGTTGGGTTTTTTGTTTATCCTCTGTCTATATATGTGCGGCATCGTGGGTTATATCGGCCGTCGGAACGCGGTCGAAATCGCGCTCAAAGGCCTGAAGCTCTTGGAATACCGCGGCTATGATTCTGCGGGCATCGCGTCTTGCGACGCGCGGGGCGTTGTGTTTCTCGAAAAATCACCGGGCAAGATCGCGTCCTTGGAACGCAAATTGAAGCATATCCCGCCCTCGATCCTGGCCATCGCGCACACGCGGTGGGCGACGCACGGAGAGCCGAATTTCGAAAATGCGCATCCGCATGCGGATTGCAAAAACGAAATTTTCATCGCGCATAACGGCATCATCGAAAATCACGAAACAATCCGCGCCGCCCTCACACAGGAGGGGCACCTGTTCCGCTCGCGGACCGATTCCGAGGTTGTTGCGCATTTGATCGAGCGCGAACGTGCGGGCGCTTCGACGCTCGAGGAAGCGGTCATGCGCGCGCTCGCGCATGTGGAGGGAACGTTCGGGCTCGCGGTGCTCTCGGCGCGGGAACCCAGAAAACTCATCGGCGCGCGCCGCGGCTCGCCGCTTCTGGTCGGTCTCGGAAAAAAGGAATATTTGCTCGCATCGGATGCGGCGGCCATCGTCGGCCGGACGCGCCGCGTGATCTATCTCGATGACAACGAAATGGCGGTATTCACCCCGTCATCGAAAAAGATCCTCGCGATCTCGCAGTCCGCATCCGCCGCGCACAGGGAGGTCGAGAAAACCGTGCGCACCATCGACTGGACCGTGGAGGATTCCCAGAAAGGCGGGTTCGGCTCTTTCATGGAAAAGGAGATCTTCGAGGCGCCGTTCGTCATCGAAAACGCCCTGCGGGGGCATGTGCTGGCAAAGGCGGGCGAGGTGAAATTCGGCGGACTCGATATGATGCGCGATCGTCTTTCGCAGATCAACCGCGTCATATTCGTCGGTTGCGGAACCTCGCATTATGCGAGCTTGGTGGGAAAATATTTTTTTGAAAAATTCGCGCGCCTGCCGGCCGAGTCGGTGCTGGCGTCCGAATTCCGGTATCAGCCGCCGGTCATGGATTCGAAGACCGCCGTATTCGCCATTTCGCAATCGGGCGAGACCGCCGATACGCTCGAAGCCGTCCGTGAGGCAAAGCGCAGGGGCGCGCTGACGCTCGGCATCGTCAATGTCGTCGGGTCGTCCATCGCGCGGGAGGTGCAAGCCGGTGTTTATAATCATGCAGGCCCCGAGATCGCCGTTGCGTCCACCAAGGCGTTCATTTCGCAGTTATGCGTATTGGCGCTATCGGCGATCTATTTCGGGCGGCTTCGCAAGACGCTTCCCGCATCGGAAGCATCGGGCATTCTCTCGGAGCTTTTGAGTTATCCGGCCCGTGCACGCCGTCTCTTAACGGATGCGCGGTCAAGCGTGGAGCAGGCGGCCGAAGCGTATCATACGGCGGAGCATTTTTTCTATTTGGGCCGGCGCTTTAACTGGCCGGTCGCGCTCGAAGGGGCGCTTAAACTGAAGGAAATTTCCTACATTCATGCGGAGGGATACGCGGCGGGGGAAATGAAGCACGGCCCGCTGGCATTGGTGAATGCCGGATTCCCCGCGTTCGTCGTCATCCCGCACGACAGCGTGTACGAAAAGACGGTCTCCAATATCCACGAATTGAAAGCGCGGGGCGCCAAGATCATTGCGTTGGCAACCGAAGGGGATGATGGAATCGCGAAACTCGCCGACCATGTGATTCCGTTACCGGCGCTCCGCGAGGAATTGTCGCCCATTCTGTCGGTGATCCCGCTTCAGCTCTTCGCGCATCAGGCGGCGGTTTTACGGGGGCGCGACGTGGACCGGCCGCGCAACCTCGCCAAAAGCGTGACGGTGGAATAATGCTTGAAGTAAAAAACCCGCCGTGGCGGGTCAATTTTTGGGAAACAAACTTCGGAACGCGTTGCGGAGAAGATACAGACCGGCACAAAGCTGGATGAAGGTGAGTGCGTAGGCGACCTTAAAGAAAGAAGACGAGACGCCAACCCAGAAACTCGCATTGTGAGCTTGTTGTATCGAGCTAAAATTCTGAGCGGAACTGAAAAAAGCGGCGCCCGCAAACAGGAGAAAAACAACAAAGAAGAAAACACGTTTGAGCATCTGCATCGCGAGCTGCATCAGCACCTCCCGTGGTTGAATGAGTCCGGGTTCATTAAACCATTTTTTGTTGAAAATACAAGCGGTATCGGGTATCGTGAGAGCCATGAATGAGAAGGTGGTTCTAAAGTTAATACGCGCCGAAGAGCGGCGGCAGGCCGGCGTCATCAATCTGATCGCGTCGGAGAATTACGTGTCGCGCGCGGTCCGCGCGGCGTCGGGTTCCATATTCACGAACAAATATTCGGAGGGATACCCGGGAAAACGATATTACGCAGGCAACGAGATCGTGGATGAAGTCGAGCGGCTGGCGCAGGAACGCGCGCTCAAGCTTTTTGGCTTGAATCCCAAAAAATGGGGCGTGAATGTGCAGGCGCTTTCCGGCGTTCCCGCGAATGTTTTTGTGTACTCGGCGCTGGTCAAAAACGGCGACCTGATGGCGGCGCAGGCGCTCGATCAGGGCGGCCATTTGTCGCATGGCTCTCCCGTAAGTTTAACCTCGCGATTCTGGAAATGGGTCCACTACGGGGTTTCGAAAGAAACCGAAACGCTGGATTATGACGGCATTACCGCTTTGCTCGAAAAAGAATTCCCCAAGCTGATCGTCGCGGGATTTTCGTCGTATCCGCGCCGCCTCGATTTCAAGCGGTTCCGGACGATCGCGGACGCGTGCGGCGCGTATCTGATGGCGGATATCGCGCATGTGGCGGGATTGGTCGCGGCCCGTGCCTATCCTTCGCCGTTTCCGTATGCGGATGTCGTGACCATGACCACGCATAAAACCCTGCGCGGGCCGAGAGGCGCGCTCATTTTTTTCAAAAAAGAATTGGAGGAAAAGATCAACAAAGCGGTTTTTCCCGGCGGGCAGGGCGGGCCGCATAACCACCAAACCGCCGCGATCGCGGTCGCGCTTGCGGAGGCAAAGAGTCCGGCGTTCAAAAAATACGCGCGCCAAACTGTCGCGAATGCACGCGTGCTTGCGCAGGAATTGCAAAAGAAGAGATGGCGCATCGTATCGGGCGGAACGGATAACCATTTGATGCTGGTGGATGTCTCCCGCGAAGGGCTTTCCGGCAAGGATGCAGAAAAATTGCTGGAGAGCGCGGGTATTATCGTGAACCGGAATGCGATCCCATTCGATGCGCGTCCTCCGTATAATCCTTCGGGCATCCGCATCGGGACGCCGGCAGTGACCACGCGGGGCATGAAAGGGGGCGATATGAAAAGGATCGCCGAATGGCTCGATGGCGTCTTGCGCCGCGCATTAGAACCCGCCGTCGTGAAAGCGGAGATTCGCCGTTTTATCAAAAAATTCCCTCTGCCATGATCGTGGGCGGAAAGGCGATCGCGGAGGAAATTCGCTTTGAACTAAAAAACGAGATTCAGGCGCGAGAACACGCTCCGCGGCTGGATATTATTTTGGCGGGTGATGATCCGGCATCGGCCGCGTATGTGAAGCGCAAACAGGTATTTGGCAAATCCATCGGCGCAGAAGTCGTGGTCCACGAAACGTCGGAAGATGCTTATCCCGATTCAATCGCGCTTATTGCATTCATAAAGGATATCGTTCAAAATCCCGCAACGGATGGGATCATCGTTCAACTTCCGTTGCCGGAATCACTGCGTACGCATACGCGGTCTGTTTTGGACGCAGTGCCGCCGGAAAAAGATGTTGATTGTCTTTCGTCGGGAGCACTCGAACGGTTTGCGTCGAGGGAGAGCGACATACGGCCGCCATCGGTCGGCGTTGTGGATGAAATTTTCCGACGCCATTCCGTCGATATTCGAGGGAAAAAGATCGCGCTGGTCGGCGCTACGGGCGGGCTGGTGGGAAGGCCGCTTGCGCTCTGGTTTTCGTCGCGCGGCATTCCGTTTTCGGCGGTCAATACAAAAACGCCGCCCGTCCAAATGCGCGAAATTTTGAAAAACGCCGATATCGTCATTTCGGGCGTCGGGAAAGCGGGTCTTATAACCGCGGACATGGTGAAGGCGGGCGTCATTGCGATCGATGCGGGGACATCGAGTTCGTTTGGCACACTTCGTGGCGATATGGACCCCGCGATCGCTTTGAAAGCCGAATTATTCACGCCCGTACCGGGCGGTGTCGGTCCAATCACAGTCGCGATGCTTTTTCGGAATCTGCTTGCGCTTGCAAATAAATCCAAGGGTAGTCCTTAGGAATCAGACAAGGACTACCCTTAAAAAAAGAATGGCCCGCCTGAAAGGCGAGGCCGTTTCTGACTAAAAACTCCAATCTGTCGCGCCAACAGGGATACTCGTTTCGCGGTTTTGCATTCTCTTGTTTTCGAGAAACTCCTTTCCATGCCCGACATCGGTGTTGATCGGAACGCCGTCTTTGCAGAGCGGGCATTGATCGGGTGGCCACGACGGGATTTCTTTGGTGATGAGCGAGCCGATGGGGATGCCGAGTTTGCCGGGTGTCACTCCGCCGCGATTCCAAATGGTGAGGGCGAGCACGACTTCCCCGCCAACTTTTTGGACAGAGCGTTTCACCTTTTCAAGCGAACCGCCTTTTGTCGAAACATCGTCCACCAGAAGGATGCGTTTTCCCCGCACGAATTCCTCATGGCACTCCGCGACCGCGAAATCGTCTTTTCCGACTTTGTCCGTCCACGCGCATCGGATCGGCGAATCATCCGGATCCTTTTTCGGGCTGGGAAATCGGAGCTGGGAAAGCCAATAGGCAACGCCTTTTGCGAGATCATTGCCGCCCCGCGCCGGTCCGACCACGGTATCAATGGGGGCAGAAGGATCGACGCAGAAGGCGAACAAGCGGCACATTCTCCAGAATCTTTCCGGATTGGCAAAAAGTTTGCGCGCATTCACGTATTCATCCGCATGGTCTTTGCTTCGGAGAACGAAATGCCCATGAATAAGGGATTTCGTCACGGTCAGCAAAATCAGGGCCGATTCGCCGAACGCCGGTTTAACCGTGAAGAGTTGGGACACGGGTTTCCTCCTTATCAAAATCCTTCGAAAAAATATTACCGCGATTTGATCTCCCAGTCAAGATGCATCCGTGGAAGCATCATGCGGGGATTCCATAGTTTTTTGAGTTTTGAGAGTTCGTCCGAAATCTGATATTTGCCGTCCCGCGAATAATCCGTGCCCGAGATCGGCTCCACTTCGTAAAAAACCATTTGCGCGATGCGGCGGCCGACGACAAGCGGGATCGTGAAATGCTGGGAATTGTTCGTCACTTCCATGGTCCAGCGGTTGAAATAGCCGACGTCGCCCCAGCCCGCATCTTTGCAGACCTCGATGAAATTGCGGCCGAGAGATGAACGCGCGTACATTTTACACACGGCATTGTACCGCCCGCCAATGAATTCCTGCGTATGCGCGAGAATGGTTTCGCCTGGGCGCAAAAGGATGATTTTATCGGCCGGCTTGATATTTGCGAAATTCAAATTCAGGCGCTTGGCGGTAATGCCGACTTTATCGGCGCGAAACGGCCCGCCCCAGATACGGTTGGTGGATGCTTCATCGTAGATATTGTGGATCGTATGCGCGCCTTCGGGATGGTGTTCGCGCCAGAACCAGTCTCCCAACGAAACATCGTAGCTCGTGGTTTTGAGTTTCTTGGGGTCAAAGGGATCAATGATGATGGTCCCTTTTTTCTTGTGTCTTAATATCGCATCACGCGAAAGAAGCATAGGGCTACTATACGGTGGACAAAGAAAAATAAAAAGGGCAGCCGAACTTTTCGGCTGCCTCTCTAGAAATGCGCTCGCGGCGACTAGCGAGCTCGCATGTTGTCGAAGTGATATCCGCAACAGCGGCAAACTGCGAGGACGCTATTTTTCACGAAATTCCTTGTCCTGCCGCACTTTGCGCATCGCTGCATTTGCACGATTTTGTATCGCGCCATCGGTTTTTTGCAACAAAAGACCAAATAGATCAGATGGGTCTTCTGTCCAAAAACCCCCATCATGGGTTCACGCCGCTCTTCGCCGACATTCTCCCATTTCGGGTCATGATAGAGACACATTCCGTGGGCGCATTGGATGTGCGCGGTTTTTTGGTTCGGATTGCTATGGTCCATAGCAATACCTCCCTTGGGAAGGTTCACTTCGTGGCCACCCATTTTCTTGGGTGCCCCAGGCATCATAAAGCAAAGGTAAAAAAAATCAAGTGCCGCGGGCGGGGCTTGGTTAGGCCTTCCAATACTTTATTTCATCAACGAAACGGTGGACATTTTTAGAAAGGCGAATAGTGTGTTTTATCTTCTTATTTGATTGTTCTAGCTTTTGCATCGTTGGCGAATAGCCGATAGAGCGCATCATGGAAAATGCATCATGCGCCAAGGTTTCGCATGTGTTCACAAAATTGATCATGGGATAGCCGCGATCATGGTATAGCGACCCATCGGTTTGTAATAATCCGCGCAAGCACTCTTTTGTATAGATGGCACGTTGTTTGATCCACGGCGGGACTGCGACATTCTGTTTGTCTTTCGGACCACCATCCCATCTCCATTCGAGAAGCTTGGGAAGATGGTTAGAGTAAACACTTACATCTGCGCAAGATCGCTGATTGACGATATTCACGGAGTTATCCGGAAATAATCGCTGTAATGATTTGGCAATATGATGAAGTAGTTTTTTGTACCGTTTGTCGCAGGTTATGCGTAATCGCACAGCTCGTCCGTTGGGGTTGGAAAGATTGCCATCACCAAGAGCAAGACCTACAATATATGCTCTCAATTTTTTATCTCGGCTTACGAGTTTTTTCACGTGCCTAGGGGGAGAGTCGAACTCCCACGGGCTTTCGCCCAAAGGTTTTTGAGACCTTCGCGTATACCATTCCGCCACCTAGGCAATTTTAGTATGAAAATTCCACCACTCCAGCATCGCCGTTATTGTATCGGAATATCGGAGTTTTATCCACCGTTTGTCAATTTGGTCGGGTCTGATACGCTGGATGTATCTATGACAGATACCGCGATACGAAATGAACAACCGGCAGGCAGCGTTTTTTGGGTGGAAACCGATAAGATCCGGCCCAATCCGATGCAGCCGCGCCGCGAATTCGATGAGCCGAAACTCAAGGAACTCGCGGAGTCCATCCAGCAATACGGCATTTTGCAGCCGATGGTGGTGGTGCGCGTGGAGCGCGATACGGATACCGGCCGCGCCGTGGATTACGAACTGATCGCGGGCGAGCGCCGGCTTCGCGCCGCCAAGATCGCCGGTCTCGCGCACGTGCCGGTTCTTATCCGCGACGAACCTGCCGATAAAGTGAAATTGGAATTGGCGCTCATTGAAAATGTCCAGCGCGAGGATCTGAATGCGATCGAGCGCGCGCGCGCATTCAAGCAACTGATGGACGAATTCAATTTGAAGCAGAAAGAAGTCGGCGCGCGCGTCGGTAAAAGCCGCGAATATGTTGCGAACACGATGCGTTTGCTTTCTTTGCCTGACTTTATCCAAAAAGCCGTCGTGGACGGCCGGCTAAGCGAGGGCCACACGCGCCCGCTCCTGATGCTTGCGGACCGGCCTCAAGAGCAGGAAGCGCTTTTCAATGATGTTTATTTTAAGCGCCTGACCGTGCGCGATGCCGAGCGCGCGGCGCGACGGATCGCCGTGGAGCGCGCCCGCCGCAGAGACGATATTCCGGATGCCGAAACGCGTTCGTTCGAGGAGCGGTTGCGCGAGGTGTTGGGAACGCGCGTGTACATCGAGCGAAAAGGCATCGGCGGCAAAATTTCCATTGAGTTTTTTTCGGAGGATGAATTGCGGAATTTGATCGCGCATGTCGCGTCGGCCAACGCAGAGGCCGCCCATCATCATGCCGAGGCCTTGGACCCGACGCCGGCGGCCGTCGAGCACACGGCGCCGGAAGAATGGAGCCGTGAATCGGATCCCGCGAATCCTGACGTCTCCGCGACCGCACACGCGCGCGAGGACGATATAAAAGGGTTTACGGTTTAGCGGGCTTTGCGTGCTCGGCGATCGAGTGTACGCCCCGGATCTTTTTGATCTGGGTTTTTATCTTTCCAAGTTGTCCGGGGTTTTTGTGCCGGAAACGAACGAGGATGACGGGGTACGCGCTCGCACGCCGTTCAACGGACGCCGTTTCGATGTTGATGCGAAAGCGCGCAAAAGCGCCCGAAATGTCCTTTAAAAGTCCTACGCGGTCATTCACGGCGATCTCCAATTCGGTTTCGGTCGGTTTTGTTTCCGGCGGCGCCGCGCCTCGGAGAACATGGCGGATCTGGGAGCGGGCGAGCGACGTTTTGACGAATGCAAGCCATTCCGAGCTCGGCCGCCGGTTTTTTTGCGTGATGATCTCGATCATGTCGCCCGACGAAAGGGGATGGTCGAGAGGGACCATTTTTGAATTCACTTTAACGCCCGCCGCGCGATTCCCGATATCGGAATGAATGTGGTAGGCGAAATCCACGGGCGTCGCATTTTCGGGGAGATCCACGACGTCGCCTTTCGGCGTCAGGACGAAGATCCGGTCTTTGAAAAAATCGATCTTCAACGATTCCAAATAGTCATCCGAACGCTCGGCGTGGCCGAATTCTTTTTGCCATGTGCGAAGCTGGCGGACCCACGCGAATTTTTTCCCCACGAGGCGCGTCCCCTCTTTTGGTTTTCCGGTTTGGGTCCAAAGCCAGTGCGCGGTGATGCCGTATTCATTTTCACGGTGCATCGCTTCCGTTCGGATCTGGAATTCGGTCGCATTTCCATCGAGGCAGAACACGGTCGTATGCAAACTCTGATAGCCGTTGGGTTTCGGAAGCGCGATGTAATCCTTGATGCGGCCGGGCATGGGCGGCCACAGGGCATGGATGACGCCGAGCGCCGCATAACAATCCTCGATCGTCGGCACAACGACGCGCAACGCCACCAGATCCAGAAGATGGTCCCAATTCATGTCATACCGCAGCAATTTTTTCCATGCGCTATAAAAATGTTTTGCGCGCGCCGAAACGAAGAGCGCCGGAATGTTTTCGTCCGCAAGCGCTTTCTCGAGGATCGGTCTTATTTTTTTCAGATGCTCCTCGCGCGCCGGGATCCGCTTGCGGATCTCGCGCGCCATCCATCGGTGTTCGTCCGGAAAGACATAGGCGAACGCGAGATCCTCAAGCTCGCCCTTCAGTTCCCCCATGCCGAGGCGATCGGCAATGGATGCGTAAATATCAAGAGTTTCTTTTGCGATGCGAAGGCGCTTTTCTGGCGCGGGATGCGCCCAAAGCGTCTGCATATTGTGAAGGCGGTCCACCAGTTTCAGGATGATCACGCGAACGTCTTCGGCGACCGCAAAAAGCATGCGCCGCATGCTTTCCGCGGCGCGCTCCGCTCCATGGTAATGGATCTTGTCCACTTTTGTGACGCCGTCGACGAGAAACGCGATCTCATCGCCGAACCGTTTTTTGACGTCGGAGAGCGCCCCGCCGTCTTCAACGGTGTCGTGCAAAAGGGCCGCCGCGATCGTCGGCGCGTCTAGTTTGTATGCTGTGGCGCTCTGCGATACCGCGATCGGATGCGTGAAATACGGGTCGCCCGAAAACCGTTTTTGTTCGCGGTGAATATCTGCCGCGTAATCGAATGCTCTACGGATCAGCGAAAGTTCGGCGCCGGTATAGCGGTTTCCGGAAATGCGAACGAGTTCACGATGATAGGCGTCCCAATCCAGGAGTGTTTGAGGTGCGAGATTCGTGAGATCATTCATTCTTTTTTGATTTTCCCTTTTTCCCTCTGAATGAACAGGATTTGTTCGAACATTTCTCGCCGGTGGGGGTTTCGATGAGCGGTGAGGCGCATTCGATGCAGAGTTTGCCGGTCGGTTTGCGCCATGTTGCGAATTTGCATTGAGGCCAGCGCGAACAGCCGTAAAAAAGACGCTTTGTTTTTGTGTGGCGCTCGACGATCGTGCCTTCGTTGCAGAGTGGGCAGGGAATATTGAGAGAGACCGGCGGCAGGGCCTCCGTGTATTTGCATTCCGGAAAACCCGAACATGCAATGAAGCGTCCGAACCGGCCGTGGCGGACGATCAAGGACTTGCCGCATGTGGGGCATGCGCGGTCCAAGGGCTCCGTGAGGTCCTCTTTGGCGACGGTCTCATATTTTTCCTTGAGATTTTTCGCGAAGGGCTCATAAAATTCCTGAAGTATGGGGCGCCACTCTTTCTTCCCCGATGCGATCGAGTCAAGTTTTTCCTCCATGGCACGCGTGAAATCCACATCGATGACATCAGCAAAATGCTCGACCAGAAGGGCGATCACTTTTTCGCCGATCTCGGTCGGCGCAAATCGCTTATCGTCGTCGCGCGTGACATAACCGCGTTCTTCCAGCGTCGAGATCGTCGGCGCATAGGTGGACGGGCGGCCGATGCCCGATTCCTCGAGCACTTTAACGAGCGACGCATCGCTGTAGCGCGCGGGGCCTTTGGTTTGGCGTTCCTTGGATTCGACGCCGGAGAGCGCGAGCGTCTCTCCGTCGGAGAGCTCGGGAAGAATGACATCCGTTGTTTTGTAGGGGTAGATCTTCAAAAAACCGTCGAATCGGATGAGGGAACCCGTTCCTTTGAGTCCATAGGATTTCGCTCCCCGCGCATGGATCGCAATGCGGGTTTCGTCGAACAGCGCTTCCGGCATTTGGGATGCCATAAAACGGCGCCAGATCAATTCGTACAGGCGCGCTTGCGCCGAATCCTTGAATTTCGAATTCAGCGCATCGGGGGTTCCTGCAGGATTTGTCGGCCGGATCGCTTCATGGGCTTCCTGGGCGAGTTTGGAGGCGGTCTTGAATCGGCGTCCGCCGGGGATGGCATAATCGGGACCGAACGTTGTTTTCAGATATTCGGACGCGGCAAGGAGAGCTTCGGGCGCGATCGCGAATGAATCCGTGCGCATGTAGGTGATAAAGCCCGTTTCATAGAGTTGCTGGGCGATGGTCATTGTTTTTTTGGCGGAAAATCCCAAACGGCCGAACGCATCCTGCTGAAGCGTGGATGTCGTGAATGGTGGATTCGGGGAACGCTTGCGTTTTCGTTTTTCGAGCGACGCAATGGAAAAGGCCGCTTTTTTCAAATCGTCGGTTACGGCAACAGCTTCCGTTTTATCGAGCATGCCGGGTTTTTCGATGGCTTTTTCGTCGATGCTCTCGAGGGTGGCGCCGAAGGGGATGCACTCCGCCGTTTGGCTTGTACAATTTTGTTTTTGGAGCATTGCCTCGATGGTCCAAAATGTTTGCGGCCGGAAGGCGCGGATCTCATTTTCACGTTCAACGATCAGGCGGAGCGCCACCGATTGAACGCGGCCGGCGGAAAGTCCGCTCATGACCTTCCGCCAAAGAAACGGAGAAAGTTTGTATCCCACCAGACGGTCGAGGATCCGGCGCGCCTGTTGGGCGTCCACCAAATGCTGATCAACGCCGCGCGGATGCTCGATGGCGTCGAGGATCGCTTTTTTCGTGATCTCGTGAAAAACAATGCGGTCCATCGGTTTCGGTCCGCCTTTTTTCCCGTCGAGCTCCAATGCTTGCTGGATGTGCCACGCGATCGCTTCGCCTTCGCGGTCCTCGTCGGTCGCGAGAATGACATGGGTGGCCTCCGCCGCTTCTTCTTTCAGTTTTTTGACCACCGGCCGGGCTTTGCGGGAAATGACGTAATGCGGTTCGAAATTATTTTCGACGTCCACCCCCAATTCATAACTCGGCAGGTCGCGGATATGGCCGTAGCTTGAATCAACCTTAAAACCCCGAGGCAAGAATCGGGAAATGGTGCGGGCTTTCGTGGGCGATTCGACAATGACAAGCTGCATAATGGAAGGAGCGTTTTTAATTTTTTGAAATGTTGCGGAAACGCTTTGAAAATGAAGAAGTATTGCGAGCGAAAATAGCGGTCGGAAAATCCTGACTGGAGCGAAGCGGAAGGAAGGAGGAACGGGAACCGCGTGAAGTTTTCGCGAGCAAGACGACTATCATTTTCAAGCGCTGGAGCATGTATTGAAAAAAATTAAAAGCGCCCCTTCTTAAAGCCGGTTTTATGGAATAATCCGCCGCGGTTTTCGATCTTTCCCGCGAGTTCCAACCGCGTGAGCCGTCCCAGTAATTCCGAAATGGATGTCCGGACGGCGTCCGCAAGCATTTCGGCATTCTGCGGCGTTTCCAAACAACGGAGCAGATTGTTATCATTTTCGTCCATGATGTCAAGTGCGGGGCGGATTTTAACCTCCAATCCCAAGAGTTCATAGACATCATCGAGCGTCCGGATGAGCGCCGCCCCTTCTTTCAATAGTTGATTCGTTCCCTTTGAATTGATCGAGGTGATCTCGCCGGGGACCGCCCCTACGTCGCGGTTAAAATCCAGAGCGAAACGCGCGGTGATCAACGCCCCGCTTTTTTCCGGCGCCTCTATGACAATGGTCGCTTCGGCGAGGCCCGCGATGATGCGGTTTCGCTGGGGGAAGGTCCACGTCTCGGCTGGCATATCGGGTTCGAACTCGGAAACGATGGCGCCTCCGGTCTCCAAAATTTGTTCCGCTAAACGGCGGTTGGTCATCGGGACAATGTGATTCAACCCGGAACCGAGCACGGCGATGGTCGGCGATTTTCCTGCGAGCGCCCCCGTATGCGCCTCTGCGTCAATGCCGAGCGCCAAACCGCTTACGACCGCAATGCCGGCATTGGATGCGTCGCGCGCAAGGTCGCGCGCGGTTTCGAGTCCGTAGCGCGTGGCTCTCCGTGTTCCGACGATCGCAACGGAGGGCGCATGCGCGAGCACTTCCGCATTTCCGAGACAATACAAAATTTCGGGCGGTTCGGGAATGTGCCGTAAGCCGTCCGGAAAGCGTTCATCGGTTCGGGCGAGTTTTTGGATAGAGAATCGCACGTCCTTACTATTATATATCAAACCAAGGAGTTAAGGGTTACCCTTTGGTTGCGTGTTGACAGACATGAAGGTGGATGTATAGTAGGGGCGGATTTTACAACTTGGAGGTTCGTATGAACGATCCGCTCTATCGACTTCTCGGCGCCTATCACGAGCGTCTTTTTGACTACGAGCGTGGGCTCGATTTTCCGGGCGAGATTCATCTGTTCCGGCATCCCGGGATACCGGCAGATGTTCTTTTCGCATGCGTGAAAACAGCGTTCGCGAGTTCCACCGGCGGGACGCACTGCGACGAATTGCGGCCGTTGAATCCTCATGGCTGGGCAAGTTTTGACGAGGCGATGGAAAAAGTCGCGCATAAAGCGCTCGCCATGCGCCAAAAAAATCTCATTCATGGATTGCCCTATGGCGGCTCGAAGGGCGTGATTGTCGGACGCGGACCGATCGCGGCGGGCAAGAATCGTCTTCGTGTTTTTCTAGAAATATGGCCGCATGCCATCAATTTTTTCAACGGCAAATTGTATACCGGCGCTGATGTCGGCGTCGGAGAGCCGGAGGCGCTTCTGGCGCGCGGGCGTACGCCGTGGGTGTTCGGTCTTCCGAAAAATTTCGGCGGCTCCGGCGATCCCTCGGAAAACACGGCGTATGGATTGGTCGGCGTGATCGATGCGTATCGCGACCTGTTCCATCTGTTCCATGCGGGCGGCAAACTTACCGTTGCCATCAAAGGCGTTGGCAAAGTCGGTAAAGAAGTTTTGCGGCTGCTCCACGAGCGCGGTGATCGGATCTTTTTTGCGGATGTGTTGCCGGATGCGATAGAAAAAATCCAGAGAGAATTTTCCGGCGTTACGCCATGCGTTCCGCACGCGATCCACAAACTTCCGCGGGGCGTGGACGTTTTCGTTCCGTGCGACAAGGACGTGGCCGTAACATCGGAAACTGTGGATGAATTTGCGTGCAAAGCCATCATCGGCGCGGCCAACGACCAATGCCGCGATCCGGCGCTCGAAGAGCGCCTGCACGAACGCGGTATTCTGCACATGACGGATTTTTTGGTGAATGGCGGCGGCGTCATCACCATCACATCAGAACTCGGTTCATCGGGATACGACGAGGCCGCGGTGAAAGCAAAGATCGATGAAAGCGTCATCGAGCAATCGCGCGCGGTAATGCAGGAATCGCTTGAAACCGGCCTCGCACCCTACAAAATTTGCGCGCGGCTCGTTCAAGAAGAAGCCGAACGCACCGGTAATGTCCTTTCGTGAAAAATACCCCCCGCCTTGGCAGGGGGTTGACTTTTTTTCCAAAGGGTATATAATCACCGTCAGTTAGGTCTTTAAGCTTTCTATCCGTTAACCCCCAAAAGGGAGAAAAAACAGCGTCGGGCGCAGGTTTCCCCCAAAGATCTTCCGGAAACGGAAGCGCATTTCCAACATGGCTCGCTGATCGTTGGGCGGGCTTTCACGAACAGGTGTGTCATGGAAAACGGAGCAGACAATCTGCAGGTCGTTTCTCTCGATGATCTCGAGCAGACCATCGCGGGCATCGATGCGAAGAAGGAGGAGCAGAAGGCAGTGGACCAATACACCATGAGCCTCCTGCCCTTCTTCGAGAAGTTGCCGGTACTCGTCGACAAGCTCATCGCCGAACAGTATCGTTCCGGCGGTGGCGGCGGGCAGGACGAAGTCATCCGCAAGCAGATCCTCGAGCGGGGCGGTCTCGATCCGGTCGCGCAATTTCGCGCTCGGATGATCTACTTCGAGCGTCTGGCCTTCTACGCAAGGCAGCACGGCGGTGTTCCGAGTTTCGCCGCCGTGATGCGCGCGGTCAAGGAGTATCGGCTGATCAAGGAGGCCGGCAACAAGGCGCAGGGCGCGCGGAACGCGTACATCGTCGGCGAAACGAAGTATACGCTTTCGCTGGAGGTGTCTTCCGAGCTTCGTGAATTCGCGGAGCAGAAGTTTTTCCCGGCACTGCGCGCTCTCGAGCGCGTGTCATCCGAGAAAGCGCACATGCAACGCGAAACCGCCCGGCGTGATTTTCGCGCCGACGTCACCATCACGCCGCTTCAATTTTTGGGCGGCACGTCCGGAGTGACCATTCTTCCCATCCCGCCTCGTCGGTTCAAAAAAACCGACCGCGAGACCAAGGAAGAAATCGAAATCACCCAGCCCGGTGGACAGGTGAAAATGGAGTCGAACGGCCGGACATTCTGGGTGCTCGACGCAACCGGCTCGAAGAGATTCATCGACGCAATGGAGCGAGGGCGGGACTTGGATGCCAAGGTTCTCGTCAGGAGCATTTCTGAAGCTCCGCCGCTCAAAGTGAAGGAGTGGCGGGAGATCAACGAAGAGACGCTCCGGTCGATGACGTTCGTTCACGCTGCGGTTCATGCCTGCTGGCAGAAGATGGGCCAGATGAAGAACGCCCGCGACCGCGCAACGATTCCCGAGTACGAATTTGTGCTCGGGCCCAAGAAGCCGGGTGTCTCGTTCTTCCGTCTTCCGATGTTCTATTGGAAGACGAGGATGAAGGGTGGCACCGAGATCCCCATTCCGTACTCTGATCTCTGGGGTCTTATCGAGCGCGACAAGGAAGGCATGCTCCAACTGTTGGAGTACGACTCTTTCGCGTTCGAGTTTCTGGCGGCCTGCATGGGCAAGGTGAAGCCCGGCGACAAGTACGCCGGCGTTCTCCAGCCGCTTCGGTCCGTTCTCCAGCGGTGGAACGTGGAGACCCGCGAATTGGCGGAGCAGGAAAAAGATCCCGAGTGGCAGAGGATCATCGCGCAGTGGAAAGAGGAGGCCGCAACCGCGGCCGCAGCTGCGACGCAAGAAGATCAAGCGCATCGGGACCATCTGGCGCGGCTCAAGGAGACCGATCCGGATGGCTACGAGCGAGCAATCGCAGCCGAACAGGCGCCCGGCGATGACACCGGTGATGACGATCCGGAAGGCGTGCAGCTCGGCGCCTCGGAATCCGAACCGCCCAGCGGCGAGTCGGACGGCGCGGAAAAGCCGAAGAAGGAGCGGAAGCCCCGCAAGAAGTAAGCAGTGGTTCTGTGAAGCCGGGAGTGGCATTGCCATTCCCGGCGTTTTATTTTAGAATGAACTTAATGAAATTATTCTCTCGCAATATCGCCATTGCGATTTTGGTTTTGTTGCTGATCGCGACGCTCTATCCGGTCGTCACGGGTCAGCTGCAGCCGAAAGAGACATTCGCGCTTTCCGATGTCGTGTCCGAGATCCGCACCGGAAACGTGACGTCGATCATGATTTCGGGCGACGATCTCGCGATCCGTCTGAAGGACGGGAGCGAGCGCGCATCGAAAAAAGAATCGGAAGCGGGGCTCACGGAAACCCTCAAAAATTATGGCGTGACGGATGCGATGCTGGAATCGATCGCCATCACCGTGGAAGGGCCATCCGGATTTTTGTTCTGGGCAGGGGCGGTTCTGCCGTTTCTATTGCCGTTTGTGCTCGTGATCTTTTTCTTCTGGCTCATTTCGCGCCAAGTCAAACAAGCCAATGTCCAGGCATTCACGTTCGGGAAATCGCGCGCGCGCGTGATCTCTCCCGACAGCAAAAAAAACCGCATTACATTCGGCGATGTGGCGGGCGCGGACGAAGCAAAACAGGAACTTTCCGAGATCGTTGATTTTTTGAAAAGTCCCAAAAAATTCCATGCGATCGGCGCGCGCATCCCCAAGGGCGTATTGCTCATGGGCGCTCCAGGGACGGGGAAAACGCTTCTTGCGCGCGCGGTCGCAGGCGAGGCGGGCGTCCCCTTTTTCCATATGTCCGCATCCGAGTTCGTGGAAATGTTCGTGGGGGTGGGCGCATCGCGCGTGCGCGATCTTTTTAAAATGGCAAAGCGCTCGGCGCCCGCCATTATTTTCATTGACGAGATCGATGCGATCGGCCGCCATCGCGGCGCGGGATTGGGCGGCGGGCACGATGAACGCGAACAGACGCTCAATCAAATTCTGGTGGAATTGGATGGATTCGAGCCGCATGAATCGGTGATCGTGATGGCGGCAACCAACCGCCCCGATGTGCTGGATCCCGCGCTTTTGCGCCCCGGCCGGTTTGACCGCCGCGTCGTCATTGATCTGCCGGACTTGAAAGCCCGCGAGGCGATCCTCGCGATCCACGGCCGCGGAAAACCGATGAGCGAAAAAGCGGACCTGCATGAAATCGCCCAGCGAACGCCCGGATTTTCGGGCGCCGACCTCCAGAATTTGATGAATGAAGGGGCGATCTTGGCCGCGCGAGAAAACCGCAAGCTGATCGAGCAGAATGACCTGCTTGTTTCGATCGAGAAAGTGATGCTCGGCCCCGAACGCAAAAGCCATATTTTGTCGCCTGAAGAAAAAAAGATATCCGCGTATCACGAGGCGGGACATGCATTGGTCGCCGCCACGCTTCCCGAAGCCGATCCGGTGCATAAGGTCTCGATTGTATCGCGCGGGCGCGCCGCAGGGTACACCCTTAAACTTCCGGTGGAGGACCGCCACTTGTATTCCAAAAAACATTTTTTGGCGGAACTGGCGGTTGCGCTTGGCGGATACGCGTCCGAAGAGGTGGTGTTCAATGAACTGACGACCGGCGCATCGAATGATTTAAAAACCGCGACCGCGATCGCGCGGGACTTGGTTACGCGCTACGGGATGTCGGAAAAGATCGGCCCGGTATCGCTCGACGAGCCGCACGAAATGGTGTTTTTGGGCAGAGAGCTCGGCATGGAGCGGACATATTCGGAAAAAATGGCCGAGGCTGTGGATTCAGAAGTCGCGCGATTCATGAAAAACGCGTACCAGACCGCCCTTGATATTTTGAAAGAAAAGCGCGAAGCTCTGGAGGCCATCGCAAAACATCTGATCGAAAAAGAGACCATTGAGCGCGAAGAGTTCGCCAAACTCATGGGCTCGTTCGGGATTCAGGCGACGCGCGGGGCGTCTGCGGCGTAAACAACTAAAACACGTTTTTTGTGCGCGCGGTAGTTGACCGCGCGCTTTGATTTTTTAACGCTGAAAGCAACCCCCTGTTCTTTCAAAAGAGGTTCGATGATCCACCTGGGAACCGATCCAGATGTGCTTTCAGATGCGGCTCGGGTCATGTTGCGGCGCCTCGATGCGCCAAAGCGGAAGACGGATATTCCAGTCCCGCCCCTGATCGCGGAATTTTTCGGTATGCATAAAGCCGGAAAAGACACGCAATTGGTGGAGGTCGACCGATGGGCCAAACGGAATGGTTTTAATGCATTTATCGAGCGAGAGTCCGCAGAAGCCGACGAAATCCGCCGGTTCCCGCGCGATAATCCGTACGTTTATGAGATGAGGCATTTTACCTACGCGTTTAAGGCGCTGCTCGATGCGTTCGGAAGCCGCGATTATCATTTTGTGGCATTGAATCGCGGCATTGTGGATACGCTCGTGTGGCTCGAGGTGGGGCGGCACCAGCAAAAAATCACGGAAGAAGCGCAGGCGGCCGCCAAACAGCTGATCTTGGGAGGGCCGTGGCTTGCCAGCGTTGACGCATTTTTTTATCTCACCTGCAGCGTTGAAAAGGCGCTCGAAAGGGAATATGGGACGACAACCGGAGCCATCAAATACGGCTCACGGATGAACCCGCCCATGCTTGCATTGATGCACGGGTGCCTGGAAAGCGTGTATCAGGAATTACGCGAGACATTTCCCCAGCTTCCGATCTGCCGGATCGACACGACCAAAAAAACCATCGCTGACGTACGCGACGAGATCCTCTCATTTCTTTTGAGTTCCGCGATGGAACGCCGGCGTCTGGAGGAAACGGACGTTCTGCCGTGGTGCGGAGCGCTTCTGCGCGAGAAAGCGCGGATGGCGGGTCCGGAGATCAAATTCCGTCGGGCGGTTTCGCATGATGCGCTCCGGAGTAACGGGTGGCAGATGCAGGGCGTGACGCTGGAAGAGGACATTTTTCTCAAGCCCCGAAATCAGGAATTGCAAGGCAACGAATGTTTTCATTTGCGCCGGTCGGGCGAACGATGGTATTTCGTGTACAAGCGGGAAGGAGCGGACTCGCGGCATTGGGCGAAAATCCACATTCCAGTTTCGCAGGAGGGCGCTGCTGAAATTCTTGAGGTATTCGAGCGGGTTGCGGTGGTCAAAAAACGGCGGGAGATCTTCACGCGCGACCACTTCATCTTGAATCGGGATGACGTGGAGGGGCTCGGCGCATTTACGGAGGTGAAATCGTCAAAACCCACGGATGAGGACCGGCTGTTACGGGCGGCTCGCAAGCTTGGCTTGGAGGACGGCGACATCCTGCCGGAAAGTTATGTGAATTTGCAAAGAAAAATGGCCGGCGCCGCGCCGATAGCGCAAGCGGTCTGATAATAGAGCCGCCAGCCCAAAGGCCGGCGGTTTTTCTTTTGTGCGTGCGCTTGGATTCGCCCTATCATTCGATAGGGCGCCCCGTCGGATGACGGGGCGAACCTTTGCCGTGTGGGTGTGCTAGGATTCGAACCTAGAACCACGAAGGTATAAGCTTCGCGCTCTACCATTGAGCTACACACCCATTTGCCTTGCTCCTCGCTCACTGCCAGCGATAAGCTCCGTGCTCCCTACCTGCCTGCCTGCCGGCAGGCAGGTACCGATTGAGCTACGGGTGCGTTGAAACCGCCCTTATTCTAGCACTGTGTGGATAACTTTTCTATCCTATTTTGTCAACCCCCCGTATAATGACCATGTTATTGCTTTTATCTTTTTAAAGGTCGAGTTTGTATTATTCAATGAATTTATAAGCGAATATGCAACCTTCCTTTAATAAATGGCTCCCGATCGCGTTGATGATCGGCGTGCTCGCCGGATTTTCGGTATGGCTGACCGTTGGCTGGCTTTCGGTGAACATCGCGGGGTGGCTGGGCGCCGTATGGGCTTTGTTTATCAGCTGGGGATTGTATTTTGCCGGAGGCGCCAAACTGTCGCGTCTTCACAAATATTTCTTCGGGCTGACCGGCGGCATCGTTTTCGGCTGGCTCACGCTTCTTGTTTACGGCTGGATTTTGGCCTATGTGGGTGATCCATGGGCATTGCCATTGACGGTGTTTCTTGCCGCCACATCGATCGTGCTTCTTGAGCTGACGGATTGGTTCGAATATGCCCCCGCGTATTTTCTGACCTATGCGGGATATTTCGCGTTTGTGTTCGGTAATTTCGCGCCGGGGGCGACCGTCGAGATGGCGGCGATCTATTTCTGGATCCTTATCATGATCGGCGTCGGGTTCGGCATCGTTTCCGCCGTCGTCAAAGACAAAATGTTCGATTGGATGCGTGTTCCTAAAAGTCAGCGTCAAACGGTATTTGATCGCGAAAACCGCGGAATGTACGGCTTGATGCAGTGATTTTTTTGACGTCAAAACCGCCCCAAAGGTAGTCCTGCGGGTCAGAAACGGACTACCCTTGGGACGGTTTTTGATTTGCCCATCCACAACTGTTATGAAAAGGCGCGAAGGTTTATTATAGAGAAGGAACGGAATTTGAAAATTTTTGCATGGAGGCGTGTCATGCCCGAAAACAACCGATTCGATGTTGACCGCGCGATCACGGATGACGCCGAACGAAAAAAGGAAAAAGGCGCCCAAAAGCAGGAAATTCTGTTCGCTGAATATCTGAAGCGCGTTCAAGAAGATCCGAAGATCGCCCAGAACGCCCATGCGCGGGTTTTGGAAACGGTCTTGGGCTTCAGCGTGGAGGATATTCCGGAAGCGGAGCGATGGTTGGGCGTCGAGAAGCGCTATTCTTTGATCGCATCCAAACTTTTCGGCATTGAAAAGCCGACCGAAGAGATCATGCGATACCTGGAGGCGGGCGCCGAAGGGCTTCCGATCGGCAAGCAAATTCTTTTGATCGTGGGTCCGACCGCGAGCGGAAAATCCACGTTCGTGAATATTCTCAAGCACGCGCTCGAACACTATCACGAGCGCCCGGTCTTTATGATCAAAGGGTGTCCCCTGTACGAAGAACCGCTTCATTTGCTGCCTCGTCATCTTCGGGATGAATTTTTCGAGAAAACGAGCATCCGGATCCGCGGGGATCTCTGTCCGCATTGCCGATATCGACTGATGGAAGAATACAAAGGAGAATGGGCGCGCGTGCCCATCGAAACGTTCACATTCTCGATCCAAGGAACGCGCGGTATCGGGTCATTTGAGCCATCGGATGAAAAATCGTCCGATGTTTCCGAGCTCGTGGGCCGTGAGAATATCGCCATCAGTTCAAGAAAGGGCACGGATCATCCGTTGGCATATTCGCTTTCCGGAGAGTTGGAAAAAGCGAATCGCGGCATTTTCGAGGGGCGGGAGCTTATCAAGGCCGACGAAAAGCTTTTGTGGGTGTTGATCAGCGCCGCCGAAGAAGGGGAGATCAAAGTTCAGGGCTCAACGCTTCCCCATATTTCTGTTGATGTTTTGATGATCGGTCATACGAATCTTACGGAATACCGGAAATTCGCGGCGCGTCAGGAAAATGAAGCGCTGCACGACCGGATGTATGTGGTCACATTCCCGTATCTGTTGCGGGTCAAGGACGAGGTGGCGCTGTATCGCAAGCTCATTCGAAGCGAAAACGATTTCTCGGATCTTCGTAAATGCCATGTGGCGCCGGGAACGCTCGAAATGGCGGCGATCTTTGCGGTACTTTCGCGGCTTCTGGATTCGCAAATGGGCGTGGATGCGTTGACCAAACTCAAGCTCTATAACGGCGACAAAGCGCTCACCGAGATTCAGAACAAAGAAAAAATGCCGGTGGATCTGCGCGCGCTCATCGAAGAAGGTCAGGCATCGTCGGATATTTCCAAGCGCGAAGGCATGTTCGGCATCAGCCCCCGGGACGTATTGGCTGCGCTCAACACGTCGCTGGTCGCTCAAAAAGGGAAAAACGGATGCTTAACGCCGCTTCGGGCGATCCGCGCGATCCGCGAGATCTTTGAGCACCGGATGGGATATACGCCCGAGGAGATCGAGCGGTTCCGAACGCTCTTGTCTGCAGGAGAGGGCGGCAGCGTGATGACCGAGTATCATGATTTTGCGGTTCGAACCGTAAGCCGAGCGTTTTTGCACGCGTACGACGATCTTAAGCGGGACCTGTTCGGAAGGTATATCAACGAGATCGAATTTTACCGCGAAACGAAACGAAAATTCGTTCGCGGTCAGACCCATGATATTCGCAGAGACGAGCTGACCGGAAAACCCAAAGAACCGGACACGAAGTTGATGCGGTCCGTGGAAGAGCAAATCCCGATCGTCGAATCGGAGGCGGAAGCATTTCGGGGCGAGATCTTGGAATTCAAAGCGGGGACTCCGAATTTTTCTTACGATACCTATCCGCCGCTTGCCCAAGCCATTGATAAAAAATTATTGCACGACAGCCGGTCGGTTTTGACGCTTGTTTTGGATCCCAACCGTCCTCGCGGCGATGAAGAAAAAAAGCGGGTTGGAGATCTTTTTAACGCGCTAAAAATGCGTGAGCATTGCGAGGTTTGCGCTCGGGAATTGGTGGAAAAGGCCAGTGAATTTTTGAGGGAATAGTGTTATTGCCCAGCCCAGTAGGACTGGGCTTTTGTTTTCGCGGTATAATCAAGGCGAAGCGCATTTTGACAACACCTAGAGGTTCCGATGCCGATCATCCGTTCCGATCCGGTCGCGCAGAAAGGAAAAAAGGACGCCGCGCGGCACCGCGAGAAACAAAAAGACGCCATTCGAAGACAATTGCCCGAGATCATTGCGAGGGAATCCATTATCACGTCGAAAAAAGGAAAGATCGTGAAAGTTCCCATTCGTATCATGGATATTCCGCATTTTCGCCCCGCACAAGGTTCTGCGGGTGCGGGAGTCGGACAAGGGAAGGGAAAAGCCGGGGGTGTTATCGGTCGGCGTCCCGGAACCGGAAAACCGGGCGAGGCGGGAGACCGTCCGGGCGAGGAATATCTGGAAACAGAGATCGAAATGGAGGAATTGATCGAAATGATGATCGAAGACCTCGGCCTTCCGCGGCTGGAAGAGCGGAAGGGCGAAGGAATGGTCGCCGAAACCCGATTTAAGATCCGCGGCATTCAGAAAACAGGTCCGTGGGTGCTTTTGGATAAACGAAGGAGCGCCCGGGAGGGGTTGCGCCGGTTTTGGGAATTTTTGCATTATCTTGTCAAGGAAACCGGCCGCGATGAGCTCGCCTGTTTTGATGCGCTCGAGCAGACGGATGGTATCCTTGCCGACGCGTTGGAATTGCTGAAAAGCGGCGCCTATGCGCCGATCCATACGGTTTTTGAGCCGTTTCCGATCTTCTATCCCGACGATCTCCGGTTTTTGGAACAGAAAAAGGACATAGAGTATCATTCGCAAGCCGTGGTGTTCGCCCTGATGGATACGTCGGGCTCCATGACGGACAAAAAAAAATATCTTGCGCGCTCGGCGCTTTTTTGGCTCGCGGCATTTTTGCGAACGATCTACGAGCGGGTCGAGATCCGGTTCATCATTCACGATGCCCGAGCCGAGGTCGTAGAGGAGGAGGAATTTTTCAAGAAAGTACTGGGCGGCGGAACGCGCGCGTGGACCGCGTACGAACTTGCCGGAGGACTTATGGATTCCGAATATCCGGTATCGGAGTGGAATATCTATTTATGGCATTTTTCGGACGGGGAAGATTTTGAACCCGCGCGCGCGGCTCTCGAAGCGAAGAAACTGATCGAACGCGGCATTTCCATGTTCGGGTATGGCGAGATCGAACCGAGCAGCAGCCATTCCGATTCGGCGCTGCTCGCGGCCTTCAAGGAAATACTGGATGTTCAGGTTCACTGGAAAGAGGGGTTCATGGTGGTCGCAGGGCGGGACATGCCATTTCTTGCGGTCGCGATCCAGAAAAAGGAGCACGTTCATTTGGCGCTTCGCGAATTTCTGGACAAAGAGAGGTGGGGCCATGCAACGAAGTGACGTAAAGCGATTGGAAACCGTTGAGCGCCGGAGCCGCGAGATCGCCGAAGAGTTCGGACTTTCCACGACCGATGTCATGTTCGAAATCGTGTCGAGCCAGCAGATGCTCGAAGGGATGGCGTATCGGTTTCCGACCAATTTTTCCCATTGGACGTTCGGACGGGATTACGAACGCCAGCGCACGATCTATGAACATACGGGCGGCGGCCTTCCCTACGAGGTCGTGTGGAATTTTGAGGTGCCACGGGCGTTTTTGATGGAATCGAATCCATTCGCATTGAATGCGCTCGTCATCGCGCATGTGTGGGGGCATGTGGATTTTTTTCTGGAGAGCCGGTATCTCCAGCGCGGCCGCGCTTTTTCCGACATTGCCGGAGAAGCGCGAAGCGCCGCCGAGCGGTTTCGCGGCTATGAAGAGCGGTATGGAAAAGAAAACATGGAAAAATTCATTGACGCGGCCATGTCCATTGAGTGGCATCAGCATCCGGATCCCTTTTTTGAGGAGCCGGATGAAGAAGAAATGCGTGAGCGGCTGATCCAGCGAGAACGCGCAATGCTCGAACGCACGCGCGATATTCATTCCCAGTTCAAAAAACCGGAAACGAAAGCCGAGATCCGTGAGATCGAAAAACGCCTGAAACGTCTGTCACGCAAAACTCCGCCTGGGCCGGTATACGACCTCTTGTGGTATATCACCCGGAAATCTCCTCTGCCGCTCGAACCGTGGCAGCAGGATGTGTTGTCGGTGGTCCGCAGTCAGGCGCGCGCACTTTCTCCCAACCGCAAGACCAAAATGCTGAACGAGGGATGGGCGACCTATTGGCATGTCCGGATCATGCGGCGGCTGTTCGAGGAAGGGATACTGGACGCAAAAGAGCACGGCATTTTTTCGGATTTCCATGCGAAGGTCACGCGTCCTCTGCGCCGCGATTTCAATTGGTACGCGATCGGGCCGGCGCTTTACGAATATGTACGCGAGCGGTGGGATCGCGGGCAATTCGGGCTCGAATTCGAGGAATGCGGCGATTCCGCAAAAAGAGCGTACTGGGATACGAAAGTAGGCAAGGGGCGGGAGAAAATATTCGAACTGCGGTCGTTTTACACCGATCGCATGGCCATTGAGCATTTCTTTGATGCGGATTTCATCCGTCGCAACGATCTGTATCTTTATACGGAGACCGTGGATCCGCAAAATGGGGACATTGTGGATGTCATTGCGGAAAAGGATCCTGAAACGATCCGGCGCATGTTGAAACACGCCTTTGTTCATTACGGGACGCCCGTGATCCGCGTGGAGGACGGGAATCATAATCAGCGCAGCGAACTCTATTTGGTGCATGAATTCGACGGATTCGAATTGGATCCGGCGTATCGCGACCGGACGCTCGAAAATATCCATGAACTTTGGGGACGCGCCGTGCATCTGGAAACGGTCATTCAGGGAAAGCGGACGCTTTGCACGTATAACGGAAGAAGCGTCTCGACGGATACGGGTTCTTCGGCCGACGGATTGATGGAATTATGACGTGAGTATCAAAGCTCCGCCTTCGCGGCGGGGCTTTTTTTCTTGACGCAGGCGCGTATAATGGTGGCGTGACACAGCCGTATTTGCATATCGGGAATTTCCGCAACCTCACGGGCCGCGACCGTCTGCTCTATCGCCTATTTGAAATCATTCCCGCGTTTTTGTCGTGGGGCACGCTCGCGGGCGTTGTTTTTTTGTCGGAAGTCTGGCCCGCCGGCATCGCGGTTTTCATCATCCTGTTCGACCTGTATTGGCTTATCAAGACGATGTATTTATCGCTGCATTTGCGCGCGAACTGGAGACGGCTCGAGAATTTTCAGGCGATGGACTGGGAGGCGCGCCTGAAAAATGTGAGATGGGATCATGTGCGCCAACTGGTGATCTTGCCGCTTTCGCGCGAAGGGTGGGAGGTGGTGGACGCGACACTGCATTCACTTGCGAATTCAAAATGGCCTCAGGAGCGCCTGATGGTCGTGCTGGCATGCGAGGAGAGGGCGCGCGATACGGCGGAAGCGGTGGCAAAAAAAGCGGAGGAAAAATACGGCGCTCTGTTCCGGCATTTTTTGGTCACATGGCATCCGGCGGGGCTCACGGGCGAAGTCGCGGGCAAGGGCTCGAATATCACGTGGGCCGCTAAAGAAGCGCAAAAGCTCATCGATGCCGAAAAAATTCCGTATGAGGATATTCTGGTCTCGGCTTTCGACGTCGACACGCAGGCGGGGCCGCAGTATTTTTTGTGCCTTGCGTATCACTTTTTGACGGCGGAGAAACCGCATCGCTCGAGCTATCAACCGGTGCCGCTCTATAACAACAACATCTGGAGAGCTCCGGCCGCATCGCGGGTCGTTGCGACCTCGGGCACGTTTTGGCAGATGATGCAGCAGGAACGGCCCGAACGCCTGTCCACGTTTTCGTCGCACTCGATGAGCTTCAAAATGCTTGCGGATGTCGGCTTCTGGCAGACCAACGTCGTATCCGAGGATTCGCGGATCTTCTGGAATGCGCTCCTGCATTATGACGGCGATTACCGCGTGGTGCCGATGGCATTTCCGGTTTCGATGGATGCGAACGTCGGGCGCAATGTATGGGAAACCATGAAGCAGGTGTACAAGCAGCAGCGCCGCTGGACGTGGGGGGTCGAAAACGTTCCGTATCTTTTTTACGGATTTTGGAAAAATAAAAAAATCCCATTCCGGACAAAGGCCTTCCATGTCGCGACGCAGCTCGAAGGATTTTGGGGGCTTGCGACCAACCCCATTCTGATCTTTTTGCTGGGATGGCTTCCGTTGATGATGGGCGGCCCCGAATTCAACGCGACGCTATTATCGTACAATTTGCCGCGTATCACGCGGTTGTTGATGACCGTGGCGATGCTTGGTCTTTTCACGTCCGCCGTCATTTCAACGCGGCTCTTGCCGCCGCGTCCGGCGGGATATGGTAAATGGCGCCACATCAGCATGATATTCCAGTGGCTGTTGATACCGGTTACGATCGTGGTGTTCGGCGCGATCCCCGGGCTCGATGCGCAATTACGTCTCGCGCTTGGCCGCCCGCTCGGTTTTTGGGTGACACCGAAGCGACGCTAGCGCTACAACGTTTTTTGTTATACGTTAAAAGGAGAAATTGAAACGGTGAATTTCAGTATAAGGGAGGTTGACCGATGCCGCGACACAAACATTCCGCTGGAATGTCGGAATCCGAATACCGTCGCAGGGCCAAGCGCGACTTGCCCGGTCTTATCCGGATGGGCATAAAGGCGGCGAAAAAGCTTTTTGGCGATCAGTACCTCGAATCGATCAATGAATTGGCCGATCGAGATAAGCCGGTTTCCGCTCGGAAGCAAAAAATACCGACTGGTAAGTCGTAGAACAAGGACTCGCGAGCCGACTTCTGTCGGCTCATTTTTTATTATTTCAACCTATTCAAAATGCAGATTTTCGAATCGCGCGGCGAATGATTTGAGGCGCGGGTGGCGCCCGAGTTCGGGGTCGCGTTCCAAAAGCGCCCGCGCTTCGGCGCGCGCCGCTTCCACCATTTTGATATTTTTGAGCGCTTCCATGCCTGCGTCCGAAATGCCCCATTGCCCCGAGCCGGAAAGTTCGCCTGCGCCGCGGAATTTGAGATCATACTCGGCAAGTTCGAATCCGTTTTTGGCTTCCACCAACGCCTGCAGACGCGTGAGCGTACGCGCCGTCGTGGAATCGGTGAAAACAAAACAATAGGGCTGATGCGTGCCGCGCAACACGCGGCCGCGCAATTGATGCAGTTGCGCGAGCCCGAACCGGTCCGCGCCCTCGATCAGGATGAGGGTGGCGTTCGGCACATTCACGCCGACCTCGATGACCGAGGTGGCGATCAACACATGGATTTTCCCCGCGCGAAAATCGCGCATGACGCGTTCTTTTTCTTTTGGCAGCATTTTACCGTGGAGCATTTCCACATTAAATTCCGGAAAAACATCGCGCGAAAGTTTTTTATGCTCGGCTTTCACGGATTTCATTTCGAGCACCATTTCCGAGTCCGACCCGTCTCGCCCGACGCGAGTCGAGGCGGAGTTTTCCTCGATTCGCGGGCAGATGATGTAGGCCTGCCGGCCCTTTTTGATCTCCGAGCGCATCTGTTCGTAGGCGCGGGCGCGTAGTGCGGGCGGTACGACGGTCGTGATGATCTTCTTGCGTCCCGCGGGCATTTCGTCAATGAGGGTGAGTTCGAGGTCGCCGTAGAGGGTGAGCGCGAGGGTACGCGGAATGGGGGTTGCGGTCATGCTCAAAAGATGAGGGATGCCGAGCGCGGTTGCCGAAGCAAGGTGGGTCCGCCTCGGCGAGCCCTCGGCGAGACGGGCCCGCTGGGCGACGCCGAAGCGGTGCTGTTCATCAATGACGGCAAGCGCGAGTTTCCTGAATTTCATCGAATCCTGTATCAACGCATGGGTGCCGATGATGATGGGAATTTCTCCGGAAGCCGCCCATTTCAAAAATTGCGCGCGGCTCGTGTGCGTATCCTTTGTGGGAAATGCCTTGGACGGGAAGCGACGGCATTCCGACGAGGTGATGAGCCCGACGGGGATACGGTACGGGGCGAAATGCGCGCAAAAGTCCTGATAGTGCTGGCGCGCGAGGATCTCGGTGGGCGCCATGTAGGCGATCTGGTGGCCGCTCTTGGCGCACGCATAAGCGGCGATCGCGGCGACAATGGTTTTGCCCGAGCCGACATCGCCCTCGAGCAGGCGCGCCATGGGCAGGGGACGCGAAATATCCGTAAGAACCGCTTTGATCGCGGCTTTTTGGGCGTTGGTCAATGCGAAAGGGAGAGACGAAAGAAAGGGTTTGAACGCATCGGGCGCGATGCGGACCGGAGTGGCATGCGACCGGCTTCGCGCCATTTTTATTTTCTGGCGGTCGAGCTGGATCAAAAAAATTTCCTCGAACGCGAAGCGTTTGCGCGCCGCAAGAGCGATCCGCGCGTCGGGCGCTTTGTGGATGGCGTGGAGCGCGGTCTTTAAGCTCGGCAATTTGTAGCGCGCGAGGATGTCATGCGGGATAGGGTCATCGAATGCGCCTGCCTCGCCGGCAGGCAGGCCCGAAAATTTTTCCAAAAGTTTTCCGGCGGCATACGCGAGCCATTCGGAGGTCACGCCGCGCGATTCGGGATAGACCGGTGTGAGTGTTTTTTGTTCGGTCTCTTCCACGAATGAACCCGGTGCGCGATATTTAGGATTCGCAAGAAAAAGTCCGCGCTTTCCTTCGCCCACGCGCCCCGCAAACGAGTATTCAATTTCTGGCTTCAGGGTTTTGGCAATGTAGGGCTGGTTGAACCAGATGGCGCGGATTTTTCCGGTGCCATCATCAATGACGGTTTCGGCGAGTGCGATTTTGGTGCGGAATGTTTTTGTAATTTTCGCCGATACGACATGCCCCGTAATGACGGCGCGGTCGCCCGCGGCGAGGTCGCGGATGGCTTTGGGTTCGTGGAACGATTCGTAGCGCGCGGGAAAACGCCAGAGAATGTCGCGCGCGGTTTTGAGCCCTGCGTTCAGGAGCCGCTCCTTTTGCTTGGGCGTCAGGCGCAGATGGAGTTCCAGCGGGTCGTCGAGATGCATAGGATTAACGGTATCGCGTTCGCTCAATAAAAAAAGCCCCGCGCGTGTCGTGCGACACGGCGGGGCGTCGGTCTAGCGGGTCCATTCCTCGGGGAGGGGTTGGTCGAGCCTGAATACCAGCCCTTGGCGGGTCCTGGAATTGAAGACGACTTCCCACTGCCATTGGGTGAGAGCGGAAGCTGGGTAATCAAAGAGCGGTTCACTGGTCAGGAATCGGCCCAGGAATCGGATATTGCTTGGCTCGTCTTCTTGATGTCCCATCGCGACGGTCGTTCCTCGGAGCGCGACCTCGAAGGAAATTTTAAACTCGTTCCAGCGCCCGAGCCGCTGTTGGAATTCGCGTGTGGGAGCGAGCGTGAATTCCACGATGACTTTCTTGTGTTCTCGGTATGACCGGAGTTCCTCCTCGATAATGCGAGACAAGCCCGGAGCATTGGTGACACAGGAATAGGGCAGGCGTTCGGATGCCATAACGGCTCCTTTTAATGTGCGGGTGCCTCTCGAGGCCGAGGCACGGCAAGCCCTTACAAAAGGCATAACGCCTTTTGCGACCCGTTCGTGAATGGAATGAACAGGAATTGAACTATAAGTATTATATACTATCTAGTGTAAAAAGTCAAGTTTTTGTGCCCCCATGAGGAATCGAACCTCAATTTCAGCCTCCGCAGGGCTGCGCTCTATCCGTTGAGCTATGGGGACAATAATAATGAAGAGCGGGACGGTCCTATCCGTTGAACGACGAGGGCAACAGGAATTCCGAAATCCATTTTAGAAGCCCCACAGGCGTTTTGCACGGCGTTTTTTGGTTATAATTTCTGTGGAACCAAAAAACAAAGTGCCGAGGACGGAGCTTGAATCTCGCCGGAAATTCAAGCGTATTCTAAAAGGGATTTCGGGATTCGTGTTCTAGAAGCCGAGATATCGCCCGATGCCTTCGGCGAGCGATTCCTCGGTTTCCGTTTCTTTCAAGGTTTTTATCAAAATGTTCCGTATCTCGATCGGATCGGCGTCGCCTAAGGGAATCGTAATGCGGGGCGAGGTCAATTTCTTGGAAATGATATCGAGCTCTTTGGTATGCGGCGGGTCGTAGCGGATCCAAAAGGATTCGAGCGATTCGTAGGAATGCAATTTTTCTCCGATCTGAACGCCGCGCGCCGTCACCGCGAATTTCACGATCTTGGGACGCCGCGCTCCGTAAAGCGCGATCGTGAAGCCAGCCAAGACCGTTAAAATACCAAATAAAAGGTTTCGAATCAAGGCGGCGACAATAACAAGCGCCGCAACGATGATGCCGACGGCCCAGTACCATTCGCGGGATTTGGGAACGAAATCGTATTCGGGCGCCGACCAGCTGACGAGCGGCGTTTTAATGTCCGGTTTCGGTTCGGGCGTTGCGGCGATTGGCGGCAGTCCGCCAGCTGGCGGAGGCTGCGGTTCCGGCAGTTTTTCTGCGGGCGCTTGTTGTCCGGCATCCGGTTCTTTGCGGCGGACCATATCCATATCCATTTCTTTATTGTCGCGGTTTCGCCTCAAAATGAAAAGCCGTCCTGCTTTGAGTAGGACGGCCTCGCTATTTTGAACCTTTATTTTTTGAAACGCTCCGGCAGAATTCTGCCGAAAATTTTTTTGATTTTCATCCGGAGCCAGCGCGCATAGACGAAGTAGCCGGCAAGGATGGCAATGCCCCACACGAGGAACGGAATGCCGGGCACCAGTGGCAGGATAAGTCCCGCAATCCCCAAAAGAACAAGAACTCCGCCGAGCGCGATCCAGAAGAGCCTCATCGGAAATCTCCGTATCTGCGGCGCGGCATCGCTAGATGCCGAAATATTTCATCAGCGCTCCGACGCCGGCAATGGCGAGACCGCCGGCGATTTTGATTATCGGCTTTTTCCAATCCCTGTCGTCTTCGCTGTCGCCGAAAGTCATGACATCAAAAGCGCCGAAGAGAACGGCTATGCCGCCAATGAACATCACGAGATGTCCCATTTTTCAACCCTCCGTGTTTGGGATGTATGGTCTAGATATTCAATAGCATTTCCATAAATCTTGTCAACCCCGCAGTAGAAAGCGGCGTAGCGCGCGCATGCCGGACGTCGCTTTTCACTACGGGGTCAACATAAAAACTCCGCCAAGGGCGGAGCCATTTTTCAACTGGCGGTGTATTTTAAAAATAGCTCGAACGGAATTCGCTCCTCGCCGCGCACACTGATAATTTCAAGTTTTTCTTTGGCGGAATAAATTCAGAATTCGCGAAGCGAATACCAAATGTATTTTATGAAAAATTTCAAAATAAATCAAAAAGAAGAAACCTGCCAGAGCTCCGGGAGGAGATGGCAGGTCAGTTTAGTTGAACGACACCAGAGGATTGAGAGTGAAGTACTCCTCGCGCCCGTGGACGCCAGACGACACGATCCGCAAGAACTGCCGATTGAAGTCTTGCTGCACCGGCAAGCTCTCGTGAGGAGTCAGGATGCCGATCTCGTGGACTTCGCCGGCTTTCAGGAAGCTCGCGCGATCGAATGGATAGTCCGCCGCAGCGTGGCCGATGTCGCCGTCGAGCGACGTGTCCTCGTGTTCGGCGTCCCACACAGCGCAACTGTCGTCGAGGTTGTTGGCGAGCAGGATCCTGACATCACGGTCGAGGGTGACGCGGTGTCTTGGCTTCGGCTTCGGTTTTGGGCGTGGGCCTAGGCTAGGACGTGGTACGCCCCATCCTCCTCCACCTCCCCAACAGTAGATTTGACCCGGAACTCTTCCCACTTCTGTGTGCAATGCGCGGCCATATTTTGCCCGCTGTCCGCGGTGAGGAGTCCCTGCGACGGCGACAGATTCATCGATCGTCAGGAAGCCAATGTCGCCTTTTTTCAGAAACACCAAATCCACGATGTCCCTGTAAGGCGCATAGATGTCGGGAATCGACGCCGAATCGCCTTGGATGTAAGGCATCATCAGGCACCGAATACCCGAGAATTGAGGGAACTCCACTGTCCGTCCTGTGTGTGTGTTCATTGTCCAACCCTCCTTTCAAGGTACGATTACTATCTCAGCACATTGCCAAGGTTTAGCTCCATTTTACTAGATTATGCATAAAAGTCAATAGTCGGCAAACTTGCCGACTATTGAGAAAAATCTTATGAAAAAATTTCTTTTGCCCTTACAAAATATGGTTCGAGTCGATTTGTTTTCAGGTTCTTTGGCAGTTTGGAGTGTGCGCGGCGGAGCCGCTCATTTTTGCCCCGCCACACCCGAGCCGCGCTTTGCGCGGCGAGGAGCGAATTCCTTTCTGGCGGAGGCGGTAGGATTCGAACCTACGAAGCCCTTGCGGACTTAGCAGTTTTCAAGACTGCCCCCATTCTTTCGCTTTTACGCGAAAGCCGGGGTTGCTTTTTATTTTATCGACGCGGCGGAGGCGGTAGGATTCGAACCTACGAGGCCATTGCTGACCTAACGGTTTTCAAGACCGTCCCATTCAACCGCTCTGGCACGCCTCCGCCTCGCCGACAAATCAATGTAAAGCAACCCGTCGAATCTGAAGCAGTTCAGATTCGACCCACTCTGGCACGCCTCCGTATCATTTGATCAGATTTTCGAGATTAGGCAGGGCTTTGAGGCCGCTCCCGTAAATCGTGTAGAGCGTACCAAGATACGGCTGGATTTGCAAATAACCAAAAACGGTAAGGCCGATGATGGCGGTCCATTTGACGGCGACGACGACCCGCTGCCAGACAAACACGCGGTGCATTTTTTGCACGAGCTCGAGCGTTTTGCGGGTCGCTTCGAGGTTTTTTTCAAGAAGAAGTTTGAGCTCGGGGTCCATGGATCCAGTATAATTGAAAAACCGGCAAAAATAGAGTACAATAAAGCGGGCTTGGAGAGGTGGCTGAGTGGGTTTAATGTGCTCATAAGCACATTAAACGGGCGCTCAAAGCATTGAACCCATAGCGGAGGCGTGGCTGAGCGGTTGAAAGCGGCGCCGTGCTAAGGCGTTAAGGGGGAAACTCCTTCAGAGGTTCGAATCCTCTCGCCTCCGCTATGGGTTTTTAATACGCGCCCTGGGTTTTCGCCAAGATGCCGCCGATGCTCGCAATGCGAGCTTTGGCGGGACAAGCCGTGCTAAGGCGTTAAGGGGGAAACTCCAGAGGTTCGAATCCTCTCGCCTCCGCAATCTTGGAATGTCTGCCTCGAAAGGCAGGCATTTCCGTTTATTCACGCGATATTTTTTAGGTTCGATTGCTATTGTGGTTGAAGGAAAACGATTTGCGATCATCGAATAAAAATCGAGCGGTTTTTTCAAGGAAATACTCAACTTTTCGTCTTTTAGGGTTAGGTTCGATTCAGAAAGCGACATAAAGACCGCCCGCTTCTGTTCCGGCGCGCCATTTTCAAACCACATCCGTGCTGCAACGGCAAAATTGAAGGAGTTCTCCGCCCAATCGATCCATTCCTCAATCTTGCGACCGGTGTCTTGTTGGGCTTCTTCGAGTTGCTTCTTTTGAGCCAAAAGGGTTTTGCGTTGCGGCTCGTATTCCTCGAGCGTTAGGAGTTCGCCGCTGGCGTTTTTCGGCGATGTATAGAGTTGCGTCAAATTCTGTAATTCGGCAACAACGTCTTTATAGCGCTTCTGTTGGGAGTCGATGACCGCGTTTTGGTTTTTAACGGTCTCAACATTGTCTTTCGATAGTTCCTCAAGCGCCCACTGGCTGAACTCTTGGGAAAGTTTGAATCCTTTGATCTCATTGTCAATGAGTTTCTCCAAAACTTCGGCGCGCATGAATTTCTGGGTGCACTTCTTATTCTTCTGCTTGGTGCAATGGTAATAAACGTAGTGGAGGATTGTCGGCTTTTTCATTTCTTCAATCCTCGTTTTGCATTGGGGACAAGCATCTTTGCTCTTGTAAGCAAATTTATATTTACACTTCGTGCAAATGAGTTGATGTTTTTCTTCTGCGGTTACCATCCCGCCGCACTCGCCGCATTCAATCTTCCCCGTGTAGGAAAAATGGTGGTTGGTGTGCGATCTTGGCTTTCCTTTCCTGCCGAGCTTCACTTGGATACGGTCAAAGTCATCCTCGGTAATCATGGGTGTATGCGCGCCTTTGACGAGATCGCGCTCACCTGTTTCTTCGTTCTTTACTCCAAAGTAGCCGTAGTAAAACGGCTCGGTGAGAATTTTATAAATTGCGGAGATGGGAAGATGCCGACCGCCCTGCCGTTTTGTTTGCCGTGTTTTTAAACCCCATTTTACTATTTCTTTTTGAATCCTGCGTACTGAATATTCTTCGCTCAAGAAAAGTTGGAAGAGACGCTGCACGAGAGGGAAACGTTCGGGGTCAGAGATAATATTTCGTTCACCCTTTGGTTTATCAAGATTGTTGAGATATCCGATGGGTGCGATGCCGTTCCTCCATCCCTGAAGGACTTTTGTCCGGTGTCCACGTTTTACGCTTGCGATCATGTCATCGGAATACTTTTTTGCCATGCCGAATTCTATTTGCAGGATGAACTTATCATCAGACGAATTGTAATAAGTTTTGAAAGGCGTGCGCACTTCATCAATGTGTCCTTCGTCCATCAAGGTGATTACCCAGCCACCGTCTAAGGCGTTGCGGGCAATGCGGTTCGGCTGCCAGACAAGGAAGGCATTTATTTTGCCCTCCTCCATCATGCTCATGAGTTGAGCAAACACCGGCCTTCCCCGTTTGTGGGCGGATTTTTCCTCTCGGTAAGTGCCGAGGACTCTGAGGTTGTGTTTCTTTGCGTACTCCTTTAGTTCGCGCTCCTGCGAATCAATCGAAAGCACCTGCTTATCCTTGTCCTCGGTGGACTTCCGGCAGTAGATGACGTATTTAAGTTTCTCGTTTTGGGTTGTCATTTTGTGTACACCAACATTATGGCCGAACTTTGGCTAAAGCCAAGGGCGGAGTGGATTTTCTCCATCTCGCGGATATTCCCAGTTAAGTTCGCGGATTTTCTCATAAAACTCCCGTACTGCTTCAACGACCCCCGCTCGCCATTTAAGGAGATCAGCCGATAAGTCGGATTTCCTTTTCTCCTCGGCCGTGAGCTTTGCGCATGCTCGCCACAGAAGCTTGGTAGTATAGCTCCGGTTTAAATGGAGCCCTTGCCGGTCAATCTCCCTCCATAAGTACCGCGCGCTCATATTCGGGTTTTGTGAGAAAATCGCGTATACCTTCTCGAGGTGTAACTCTTGCTGTTCTTTTGAATATTTCATGGATTATTATTTAATGGTTCGGTCTGCTCTACTGGTACGTTTTGTCCACCTTTGTGGCCTACGATGGATTATCATTCCATTCCGTACTGGCGTTTTGACCTTCTTTCCTCCCACGCGGCTTCCTCCTGTGCTTCAGTCCTCATCCTATCAGGCAACACCTTTCGCCTTATGAGCTCTTTTTTCATTTCTTCTAAAAGTTTTATCCTATCCTTCTTTTGTGAATCCTTCTCTTGTGCATCCTTCGTGGCTCCACCGGAACCCGCACGAAGTTCTACAGGAGCCAACATCATAGGTCTGACGGTTCTCTCATCCCGTCTTTTTAATGGCTCTGTGGGAGCCAGCAAACCCTTACTTTTCCATTCTGATTTATCAAGAAGCCAGTAGGTATTGCTCATGCGTCCGCCGAGGCGCTGTTTCCGGATAATATTCCAAGCCAGAAGTTCTTTAAGGCCACGCTTAACCGACTTTGTAGAAATGTGATGCTGTTCCGCAATCCGCCTGATAGACGGGAACGCTTTTTGCGCTTTGTCGGCGTGCCGACAAAGGGAAAGGTAGGCGCACGTTGCATACGGACTCATTAACCTCGCGTAGCCGTTCAAATATGAATCATCAATGATGAACTGCTCTTTTTTGCGCAGATCTCTGACTTTGAAATAACCATCGTTCATAACTTTTCCTGCTCTTTGAGAAGCTGGTTGTACCGATCCAGCCATTCTTTCGGCATTGGCTGATAAACAACTCGGGCAAGGTTCAAAAGTCGTTGCGCCTGTTCAGCCGCCTCATCGTGCGAAATCTCAATGCCAAACTCCTTTTGGTAAATCGCTCGGTATTTTTCAATGGCTTGCTCGGAAAGCATGGAATTGGTGAACGGCCTTCATCGCGGCTGGAACTCGCGACACGGCCTAATTTTGTGCGTACAGGCGCGTCTTTATGGCTCGGAGTTCGTCAAAATATGCCTGCGGTTCGACCTTTAACTCTTTCCGCCAGAATGCCGCGACAAGCTCGTCAAGCTCCTCGCTATGCGGAAAAACAAAATAAGCCCGACGATAATCGGTCTTGTCTATGGCCTCAAGAGGCACAAAAAGAGAAAGCGCGGCTGCAAGCGCGAGATCCGCCGTTCGATAAAAATCTTTGGATTGTAGTTTTTGCATAGTCATTGTAATTGCTTATTATTTTTTCTTGCTTTCAGTAAAACAAAACCTCTCGGCGCGAAATGCCGAGAGTACGAGGGAGGAGATTTTTCTTTTTAGAGAATGGTTTTAGGCAACAAAAAAGAAGGTTTTTGACAAACCCTCTCAACCGGTCAAGCCGGCAAGAAAAATGTACTCTCTAACCCTCTAACTCAAGCCAGAATGTTCTTTTTTGGGCGTCAGTACGGTATCGGATTTTTCCTTGAAGTTTTTCATTCTTTTGCAATTCTTTTTTTGTAAATTCAATAAGCTCCACCATACGAGTATGGCGCTGTGGGCTGTAATCAATCAACCGGCTATCACCCTTATCTTTTGGCAGGCGGATCGCTTCAAATACGGCATCTATATTTTTCTGAACCCCGAAATGCGGCTCGCAGAGGGTTTGCAAAAGTTTGAAATGCCGCGACCTGCTTGATCCAACGAGAATCTTTTCCCTTTGTTTATAAAATTTAAAGTATCCCTTGCCCCCTTCGATAAGCGTGTATGGTTTCGCTGGTTCATCAACCGACACTTTTTTATCAGTTGGTTGGAGCTTAGTTTCCGTGGGAGCGGTTGCACCTTTTGGTTTTGCCTTTATGATCTCCCACGCCCTATACACGATCTTGTCATTGTAGCTATGGGGGAACGCCCAATGCTGGATAACGTTATGAAATTCTTTGGCATCAAGCCCCAGTTTCAAGCCGTTTTCAAAAAGTTTATATGTCTCATCAAATTTCTCTCCAAGAGTTAGATGGAACAGGACTGGCTTGCCATCGCGCCCCAGAGGAACATCGGGCACTGCTTCATAGGTAACCGCATGATACCCCCGCAGCATTCTTAAGAGTTTACGCTGTGTTGCGAGATCCGGCGTATTCTCGCCGGTTTCCGAAAGCGTGAATTCTCCATTTTCTGGCGTCAAAAGACGATCCTTTTTAATTGCCTGCAACATCCACCAAATATTTTGAATAAAAAAATCGTGTGGGGTCATTGTAATTGTAATGTTTAATTTTAATGCCCCCGATTTGCCTCGTTCCTCTAAAAGTTGCACAAAATCCGATAAATGTAAACGTCGCGCTTTAGTTTTTACGAGTCGATCCTATACAAGATTTACCAAAAATGATAGCGTGATTTTATGAATATAAACACGCTAGTCAAGAAGTTGCACATAATCAAAGATAAGGGTTTCATAAAAACTCACCGTGCTCACGATACTGGGATTGGTAAAACTCTGGAAGATTTGCTGGAAATAAAAGAAAATAATTTGCAACTCCCTGATGTCGGAAAGATTGAATTGAAGGCAAAAAGGATCGACTCGGGGAGCATGCTCACTGTTGCCACTAAATCACCCTTACCAAAAGGCGTGAATAGGATTTTATTTGAGAAGTATAAATATAGGGATAAAGAAGGAAAATATAATCTTCACTCTACCGTGTGCGGTTCGCGAACCAACAGACAAGGACTTAGGGTTGTTTTGAAAAACGATAAGTTAATTTTGAAAAATACCTACAACGTTGAGGCATATTGGCCTCTTTCTATTTTCGATGATGTTTTAAAGAGCAAATCAAATAAGATATTGCTCATTTTTGCTGAAACAAAAGGCGAGAGAAAAACTCCAAGCGAAAAATTTCACTACAGCGAGGCCTATTTACTTTCGGGGCTTAATAGTAAAAAGTTCAAATCTGCCATAGAAAAAGATAAACTAAAGGTTGATATTCGAATTGGGGTATATCGAAGCGGCAAATTCAAAGGACGCTATCACGATCATGGCACTGGATTTCGAATCAATAAAAAAGACTTCCTCCAACTTTTTGATCATTACAAAAAGCTCATTTAGTTTTTCTCAGAACAACGATACTTTCTCTTGTCATCGTTTCTTCTAGCTCGCCGGCGATATTGGTGGGGGAATTTTTAATTGGCATTCTTTTGCCTGGTATATTGCGTACCACAATATTCTCACAATTGAACCCGATTTGCTCTGCGAGTTCGGCAATAATAAAATCGGTCGGTAGTCTTACTTGCTTAACTAAACGATTTCCGATAACGAGACAAAAATACTTATTTGGTTTTAATATCTGATGGGCTTTTTTAAGGCAATCATTTAGTCCGATATAAAAACTCAAAACATCTTTTGCTCTCTTGGGGTCTCGTTCGTCGATCTTTTTTAGAGAATCTTTGAGATAATCTGACGCCAATGAATTTCTTAACTCAATGACAGGCTTACCGCCTAGCAACTTGTTGTCAACTCCGGAAGCTTCATTTGGATCATCAAACATATCAATCCACTGTGAAGAAAGCCGTGAAAACTGACCGTAGGCGACAGTCGTTCTACTGTCTCCATAGGGTGGGGAGGTGATAATAAAATCAATGGATTCGTCTTTTATGCCGTTATCTTTTGAAGAATCTCCGTATATAATTTTTGCCCATGTGTTTCTATCAACGTCACGGTAATAACTCTCCATGCCTTTCATGTTGAGCTCCGTTCTTTTTTTAAATGTGGCTAAAACATCGGGGCTGTGATTTTCAAGATTTTCTTTTTTAATTCTCACAAGCTTAAATTCTCCGCTCTTTGTATTTGACACTTTCCTGACAGTTTCACTAAAAGCAACCATGAAGAAATTTCGGATATTTTTACTGGAGATTTCCTGTATAGCTTTTTTTATTTTTGCCAACTCGATGACTACTTTTTCTTTAAACCAAAATTCAACGTTATTAAATACCGGCTTCTTAATCTGATTGTTTTTAATCTCGCCGATTTTTTTTAGGAGTTTTAAATACTCCTTATTGAGAATCGCGGGGTCAATAGGGGTTGTTTTTGTTTTTGCAAGAAAGATGGCAAGTGGGTTTAAATCAATACCATGCGCATTTCGGCCTAACAGACGACTCTCAATCAAGGCCGTGCCGGAGCCACAAAAGATGTCGCAAACCGTATCTCCCTTTTTGCTGTAAGTTAGTAAAAGTCGCCTTGCAACGTGAGGGATAAACATTGCGGGGTATGTGTGAAAACCGTGAGTGTATGGTTTGGTATTAACTCTTTCAAAATCCCATGAGTAGTCGATCTGTCTTTGAAGTTTATGATCAGATACTTTTTCTTTCTCGGTTGGCTTTTCGAGATTTCTAATAATTCTTACAACAACACCGCGAACCTCTAACTCTTTTGTGTAAATTGGGAATAGAGTTGGATTTGCTGGTTGCAATCTGAAACGATCCTTTTCTCGATAAATCCGTTTTAGCGTTGCCTCGTTGTCATTAATAATCGCAACTACAGTTTGTCCGTTATCAGCGATGTTCTGCTGCCGAATGACAACAATATCTCCGTCATAGATTCCATCGTCTATCATGCTATTTCCTTGCACTCGTAGGGCATAATGATTGCCGAACTTTCCAATGTCGTCTTTCGCAACTGTGATTGTTTCTGGAATTTCTATGGCCTCGATGGGCGTGCCGGCGGCAATCGTACCCAAAAGAGGAATTTTAATCGTTCTGCTGTTTTTTTCTGCCGACATCGCGCGCGGCTGGTTAACCTCGCGCTGTAAATATCCGGCTTCTTGCAGTCTCTTAACATGAAAATGCGCCGTAGAAACCGAAGCAAGTTTAAAGCGCCTCCGAATCTCCTCTAAGGATGGGGCGTACCTTTTCTTTGCGCTATATTGTTTTATGAATTCCAAAACTTCCTTTGGACGCTTTGTTAACATGGCTGTGTATTGCTTTTTATCCCGCACTTAAAGTATAATAGAAAATAAATAGAAAGTCGAAAGTCGGGTTATCCCCAGCTTCATGTGATAAGTTCGATGGGGGTTGAAATATCCTAAAAATGTGATAAAAAATAAGAAATGTTTGCAACCCAAGAAGAACAAAACAAATACATCAAAGAAACCTATCCTGAAATCACTGATAATCGTATTGACGAAGCGCATTGGGATCTTCACTGTTCAAGATGTGAAATAACGCGAGGGTTTTTTGTTACCGAAATGGGCTTTGCCCACCAACAAACCCGTTATAGCGGCGTCTCTTTGAATCAACCACATGGATTCACATTCCATTGCCCAGTGTGCAAGTTGTATAAGCTCTGGATTGTTTTTGAGATTTCAGGCAACGAAACAAAAGAAGATGGCAGTCAGGGGTGGGTCAAGAGGTGTTACAAAGTGACATCTCTACCAAGCGAAGGATTAGAGGAGATAGAACAACTTCCAGAAAATCCCTCGTCTCTCCGCATTGCGTATAGGCAGGCAATACGGGCAATGGATGCGAATGCACACATCGCTGCTGCGGCTATGTTTCGGCGAGCGCTCCAAATCATCACGCGGGAGATTTTGAAAGCTAAACATGGATCTCTGGCAGATGAGCTAGATTCGCTTGTGGGCACAGAGTTCAACGGAGTAAAACTTACAAACAACTTCGCTACGAATGGTTACATCATTAGGGAATCAGGGAATCAAGGAGCGCACCCCGACAAAGACCCCGACTTATTGGATTTCACTCAGCAAGATGCGGAGGATCTACAGGGGATTTTCATGGAGCTTGTCAGTGAGCTTTTTATCGCGCCCGAAGCAATGAAAAAAGCTAAGCAGGAGTTTGTGCAAAGGAGGAAGATTGCGCCACCAAAAATAGTCTAAGATAAAAACTTTTCTATGGATATAAACGAGAAAATCGCCCCTATCTATTCAGAGCTACAAGGATACCTTGCACAAGCGCCAGAAAAAGATAAAGAAATCTTCGTTGAAGCTGTTTGGGAACGATACAATCAAACCGTTGAGGAGCTCAATAATGTTTCTGGAAAAAACTATGATGGTTACCGTGTTCAACCAAGAAGATGGGCGAATACCACGAATCCATGTGTAGCTACTCTTGATTATCGCACCAAGCTCGGAGGAATCATTGCGCGATTACATCGAGAGTATTTTTCGGATGAAGCAGCGCCTTTCAGCGGAATGCCGAATACCGTAATCAATCAAAGTCAACACCAATACCAATCCATTCAGATGCTTCTCGAAATACAAGATAAAATCAGTGAGAAGTTTTATCAAGCAACTGAAGGTAGTAAAGAAAAAACTTTTTTGGAAAAAGTGAAAAGTTCTCTGTCCTCTGTTCGGAATGCTACGGAACTACTCTCGTTGATTATGAAAACAGCAAAAGACATAGGACTGTCGGTCGATGAACTTATAAAACTTTTTATGTAAATATGGGAAAAGAAACATACAAGCTCAAAGTATTTTGTGTTAACTGCAATTTTAAGGGCGAGATCGAGATTCCGAAGGGGGTTGCTTACAAAAGCCAAGAGTGTCCGAACTGCGGAGTTACGGGATTGGAACGCGTGCTTGAGCCCGCAAGATTGATTCCTGATATTCCCAACTATTTTTAGTTGTGAGTTTGCCGTGACAAACAATTCAAAAGAACTACCGCAAAACTCATGAGTAATCTGGAAATGGTTGCCAGCTTCTGATACCCTGAAAGTAAGTTCTAATATCGTTCAAGATTTCCCGCAGGATTGAGCGCCCGTTCGAGAGACCGGGAATCCTCAAAAACAAAACGCCCGCTAACAGCGGGCTACGAAGATGTTTTAGGGAGAGAACGAAGTTTACGCATTGCAAAATAGTTCGTAATCGCTTTAAGAATTTCCGGCTCGTTTACAAATTTTCCGGAAGTTGTAAGATTTCTCATTGTTTCGTCAAGTTGAACCAAATCCAGTGCTGTAACAAATTGAACAAGCGACCCGACAACTCGCGGATTGTCGTTTGTCTCGATGATTTCGCCAATCGCTCTGATAAAGATAGTTCGATCCTCGCCGCCGCTTGAATCATAGAGTTCGAGGAGTGCGCCCGACCCACCCCAATCTGCATAATCGTAATCAGAGATTCCGGCAAAACATGCCAAAATTTCTGCTTGCCAATTCTTTTCCATTATTTCTCCTTCTATAATTTTGTTAAGGTTCTACGTTTAAGGTTACTATCTTTTAAAACAAAAGGCGAGTTTTTAACCCCGACCGACCCCCATCAAATCATTCTCTAGAAAAGAGCGCGAAAAAGCCTTATGATTCTCATATTGGGTAGTTCTAGACTGGCTCACTCCGCTTTAAGCGTAAATAAAAAGCAACCCCGGCTTTCGCGTAGAAGCGAAAGCGGCGGCTTGCGTCTTTTTGATGCCTCCGCGATAATGGGATGACCGTGCGGGAACGGGGATCGCTTAATGATTAATCGTAGTTATAAAACATAATATGGCATTTGAAGAACCCAAGACAGGGCAGGAAGAGATGGATGAGGACAAAAGTTTTTTTAGGCAAGTAGCAGAACAGAAAGAAGAAGATGCGCGTGAGGCGCAAAAAGCGGCGGAAGCGGAAAAAGGAGACAAAAAAGCCGCGTAAAAGCAGAATGCGATCATTTATGCCGGATGATACGATCCAAGACGCGAAGACCGGTCTTGAATTTCACGCAAAAAAACTTGCGGCGCTTATCATCGTTTCGTCCATGCCGCAGAGCGTAAAAGAGGCATGGGTCGCGCTATTGCCGATCATGAAACTGCCGCAAATCGCGCGGTTCCTCGATATTCTCGAGGCGAAGTATTTGAATGAAAAAACGAAAATGGTGGATGAAACCTACAAACATGAATTGGCGGATTTTTTGCATGAAGTTGAAGAGTCGGATAACGAACGCGAACTCGCGCTGATTAAAAAGATCGATGCATTGGCATAACTATGGCGCTTGAAAATCCCGAATCAGAGGAGGGAAAGCCGCTAAAATCCGCGCTCGATATCACGAATAAACGGGCGCGGGAAGCCGCGGCCGAAACTGCCGAACAAGAGCATGAGGAAGCGGTGGTCCAACACCGGCAGGCGCCACCGTTGATGGAAAAGCCGCCGGAAGAGAAAAAAGAAGAAAAGCCGGAAACCGCTCCGGAAAAAAGAGCGGGTATGGTAGAACGTGCAAAAGGGGCATGGGAAAATTTAAAACAACTCTCACGCAAACATCCGATATGGACCGAGGCGCTCCGCACGACGGCGAGCGTTGCCGCGTCCATTGCGGGCATCCGGAGTATTTATGATGTTCCAGAATATTTTAGGGAGCGCTTTGCGGTGCGCGGATTTCGCGGAAAAGGGGGCCTCGACGCGGCAACCGAGAAACTGCTTGCCGCGCGATGGGAATTGAAAAAGGAAAAACCGGCGGAAAAGCGCGGCGAAATCAAACACGCGATCGCTGATCTGAATCGCCGCCTGAAAATGACGAAAGAGGGCGTGAAAAAAGGTTCGGAACAGCGAACGAAACTTGCCGAAATTTTGCGCGAGAATCGGCTTGGAGAAAAACAAGTACGCGAAGAGCGGCAGGCGAAAGTCAAAGAAATTCTCGATAATTACACAACCACCAAGGTAACCGGCATGCAGGCGGCGCGCGAGGCAATGAACTCGGCGTTCGTGGCAACAGGCGCGTTTGCCCTGCGGCCCGTTGCATACGGGCTTATGGAAGGCGCCGAACGCTATCACCGGTTGGCAAAAGAAGCGCGAGTCAAAGGCGGCAAGGTAAGCATTGTAAAAGACGTATTGGCGCGGGGCATTACGGAAACGTTCAAGGAAGCGGTCGGAAGGGGCGAGCAAAAAACGAAATTGGAAAAAGGAATGAGCGCCGTGCGCGCGTGGGGCAAGGTCGCGCGCTATGCGGGTATCGGCGCCACATGGCGTCCGGAATCGGCAGATGAGATGATCGGGAAGGCGCTCGACGCGTTTTCCGGAAGATTGACGTTCGAGAAGATGGGGGAAAATTTCGTTGAAAATATCAATCGGCTGGGAGATACGCTGAAAAAGCCGTTTGAATGGGGGGACGCTGAAAAAGCAGAGGTTTCTGCTCCCGCCGCTACGGGCGTTGCGGGACTTGAAGCCGAGATTTCAGGGCCCCCGCCGGTCGTTGAAGCGATGACGCCGGAAGTCCCGATCGAGACCGCTGTCGAAGCGGGATTTGTCGGACATTTGGAATACCAAGGCGGAAAATCCGTTTGGAATGAGGGCGAAAAACAGCTCATCCAACGATTCAAAGAATTTAAAACATTGGGCGGTGAGCGTTCATACATGGCCGATGCGCTCAAAACGTACAACATTGACCGTATCAAAGACACGATCGCCGAAAATCCCGAAAAGTACGGTCTTTTGGCAAAAGATGCGAATATTGTGACCGCCGAGCAATTGAAGGGCGTCCATTGGGATCAGGCGTTTGAGGATACATTCGGAAAATCGGGGCTCACGAAAGAATTGACGCCGGAACAGATCGAGGGGGTTTTGCGGAGTAATTTGTCGATGAAGGCGGCGCTTGCTCAAAGTGTTGCGGCGCACGAGGCCGCGCCGTTGATGCCCGCAGCAGAGGTTGCGGGGCCATTGCCGGAGCAGTTGGAATACCCGCCTCCGAATCCGGATGCGTTCGTTCGCGAACAGGAATTGGTGGATATCCGTTCGGTCGAAGGAGAATCGGGTCTTACGGTGCGCGACTATATTGTGACGCGGCGGGAATCGGTTGTGGGCGGGATGCGGATCGAGGAAGGAGTCGCGGAAGCGCCATCCGGCCTCAAACAATTCAAAGTGGCCGCGTTATGGAATGAAAAAGCAAACGAGTGGAACGGCGAACCCGTGGAAATTTTGGATCCGTACGGGAAAACCGATGCGCTTCCGAATGCGGAGCGGGTAGCGACGCTGGATACGGAGGCGCAACAGGTCATTGCAGACCGGAATCGGGATTTCGGGGAGGCGGAGAAAAATATCATTACCGCGCGCCAAACCGCGTTCGGGACGACCGCGGAAGCGGAGCGCGCAACATTCGAGCGCCTTACGAAAGATTGGGGCATCGAGCGCGACCGATGGGCATCGGAAGATCCTCTTGAATTTTGGAGAAAAAATCCGGCGCTTGATACAAAAACCCTTGAAAATATCTTTTTTGTCAATCGGATGTCCGGAAATACGTTGGATTGCGAAGTGATCAAAAAATACATCGATAGCGGTTTTCTTCCGAAAATTCAGGAAACGCTATCGTTGCCGCAAGCAATGGACCTCGTTAAAATTTTGGAATATCCGGAATCGGCAAAAGTTCCGGTGCTGAATGTCATTGGCGAAGGGTGGCGGGAGAGCGGGCTTTTTTCGGATGTTGAATGGGAAGTAAAAGACGGTAATCTGAAGATCTCATTCGATGTAAAAAACAATCCGGTGGATGTGGATCTGTGGATTTCGCGCGACGGCACGATGGCAGTGGATGGCCACGGCATGCGGAATTGGCATCTGGATAAACCGGCGCCGGTATCGGATGTGAATCTCAAAGAAGCAATGGATTTTATTGTGCGAAAAGACGGGAAAGGCGCGGTGGCGATCCAGCCGGCGAGCGCCGGCCGAGGCCGTTAAATTCCCCCAAGGGTAGTCCTTTTCTGACCCGCAGGACTACCCTTGGGGCGGATATGTAAAAACCCCCCGAGCCGGAAACGGCTCGGGGGTTGTTCGCTGCATCACTTCGGCTGTGGCTTCAGCATCTCGGGGCTCAGGATGAACTGCTGGCTCGATGGCACCAGCATCACGCTGACGTTCGGCGCCAGCTTGCTCGCGAAGATGTACTGAACGAGTTGCGGCGAGAGCGACTCGGCGAGCTTTTTGTTGGCCTCGGCCTGTTTGGAGGCGGTGATCAGGATCGCTTCTCCGGCGCCGCGGGCCGTTTCGATCGCCTGATCGGCCTTGGCTTTTTCACTCGCGACCTTTTCCCGCTCTGCAAGCGCGAGCTGGCTCTGCCTCTGCTTTTCCTCGATCGCGTTCTGGAACTCCGCGCTGAAGGAGATGTTGTCGATCAGTAGATCTTGAACGGCGATCGAGTGGATCATGAGCTCGGTCGTCAGGCGTTCGCGAACCTCCTTGCGGATGGCTTCGCGATTCGGTGCGATCTGGACACTCGAATACCGGACGGTCGCATCCTTGAACGCCTGCAGGACGCGCGGGCGCACGAGGACGTCAAAGTACTCCGGGCCCACTTCGCGGTACAGTTCCTGGATGTTCTCGGGCGAGACCTGAATGTTGATGGTGGCGGCCACGAACACGTCCTGCGTTTCGAGACTGAAAGAATCCAGCTTGTCGAACTTGTGGCCCTGCACCTGAATCGAAGCCCTGGTGATGCTTCTCCATGGCGCGACCCATTGCAGGCCGTCGCTGGTCTGGTTCACGATGGCGCCGAATGAATAGACGATGCCCACGTGGCCGGCCGGAACTTGGTAGGCCGAGTTCCAGCCGGTCCACAGAAGGGCCGTGACCGCGGCGACCCACAACGCGATGCTCCGCGGAAACGGCGCGCGCGTTCCGGCGGTAGTGGCGTAAAGCACGCCGCCCACCATGACGAAAAGGACAGAGATGAGGTAGCCCATGGCATTTTCCTTTTTGAAAGGTGCCGCTGCATTCCCGCAGCTGGGGTGTCGCTTGGCGCGACTCTGGAAAGAACTAACTTCTTATACCTTAAAAGGATTATTTTGTCAACTATGCGCGACGACGGCGCCGATGACGGTCTGGGCGCCGGATTTTTTTAATGCGCGCGCGGCTTCGATGAGCGTCGCGCCGGTGGTGGAAATGTCGTCCACGATAATGACGGTTTTTTGCGGAATATGATCACCCCGCGCCGCAAACGCGCCGCGCAAATTTTTCAATCGTTCGTTGCGCTTGAGCGTTGATTGCGGCGGCGTTTCGCGGATTTTAACAAGCGCATCCGCAAATGGCAGATTCAACTGCGCCGCGAGCGCGCGTCCCAACAGTTCGGCTTGATTGAATCCGCGCTCGTGCCGGCGCGCGGCGGTTGTAGGGATTGCGACGATTTCGGTATCGCGAGGATTTTTTTTGAGCGCATCCGCGAGTAATTCCGCAAGCGCCGAAGCAATGTCGCGCGAACCGCGGTACTTCAATTGTTTGAGCGCTCGTTTAATGCCGTCGTTTTGGTATGGAATGCAGGCATAAACCTGCATTCCGGCGTCTAGCCGATAGGTTTGCGGCGTACATTGCGAAGCGCAGGCGGTGCATATATAAGAACCGCTCCCTCCGCACCCGAAACAGAAACGCGGAAAGAGTATTTGGGCGCAAAAATCCCACATTTTGTGGATAAGTCGAAGTCCTTGCATGTTATTGTATGATACGCTGAATACAGGCGACGGCCTACGCATGCATGCCCGACTTTTCATTCCTCAAGAATTTACCGGGTATTCCGAAGTTCCCGCCGTTTTTTAAACGCGAGTCGAGCGTGCTTGGAATTGACGTCGGTTCCTCGTCCATTAAAATCGTTCAGCTTCGCCGCGAACAAGAGCGCGCCGTGCTGGAGACCTACGGCGAACTGTCGCTCGGTCCCTACGGAAGCGTTGCCGGAGGACAAGCGGTGCGCCTGACCGAGGACAAAGCAAAAGAAGCGCTCGCCGATCTGATGCGGGAAGCGGGCGTCAAGGCGAAAAGCGCGGTCGTCGCGATACCGCTTCGCGCAAGTTTTGTAACCGTGATCGAAATGCCGCAAATGGAAAAAAAGGAATTGAAAGAGGCGGTGGAATATGAATTGCGCCGGTATATACCGGTGCCGCTCGCCGAGGTGTTGCTCGATTGGTGGGTGATTCCGGAAGGATTTGCGGTGAGCTCGGAAGAAGTGGGGGACGAGGGGCTGGTGAAAAAGAAAAAGTTCATTTCCGTACTTATTGCCGCGATCTACAGCGATGTGATCGAAAAATACCGGTCCTTCATCACGGCGGCGGGACTGTCCATCGCCGCCTACGAGATCGAAGTGTTCAGCGCCGTGCGTTCTCTTCTCGGCAATGAATTGGCGCCGGTTCTGATCCTTGATTTCGGGGCGTCGTCCACCAAGATCGCGGTCGTGGATTACGGCATCGTGCGGATGGCGTATTCGTACGAGCACGGGTTTCAGGAATTGACCGAAAGCATTGCGCGGTCTTTGGGCGTGGATTTTGCCCGCGCCGAAGAAATGAAACGGACGATCGGTCTTTCCGATAAACCCGAGCATCGGGAATTGCAAAACGCCATTCTGCCGACGCTCGACCTCATGTTCGTGGAAGCCGGCCGGGTGCTTCTCGATTACCGGCGCCGGACCGGACGATCGATCACGCGTGTGATCATTCACGGCGGGGGCGCCGCACTCAAAGGGCTTCCGGAAAAGATCGCGCAGAAATTCGGCATCGAAGTGAATCTGGCGGAGCCCTTCAACCGTTTGAAATATCCGTTGCTGGTTCAGCCTGTGGTAAAAGAGGTTGGTCCGCCGTTTTCCACCGCCATCGGATTGGCGCTCCGCGGTCTTAAATAATTTTTTAGTTTTTATATTTTAATTTTTAAATCGAAACGTGCCTGTCGAACAACCCACATTCATTCCCCGAACACCGATCCCGCCGTCCGGCAGGCGGGGAACGGGTATTGGATGGTTCGTAACGTTCGGTTTTTTGGCGCTCATCGTGTCCGTTTTAATGACGGCGGGGTTATGGCTGTATCGCGGACTTTTAATGTCGCAGATCGACGGGTACACCGAAACATTGAAACAGGTGGAAAGCGAATTCGAGCCGTCATTGATCTTAGAATTGCGCCGTACTGCGCAGGCGATCGATGTGGGCCGCGAATTGCTGAAAAATCACGTGGCGACATCGCGCCTTTTGAAATTCATCGAAGACAATACGCTTCCCGAAACCAGTTTCTCACGGTTCATTTATAAAGACGGGACGCTCGTGCTTTCGGGTTCCGCGCGGTCGTACGCGTCTTTGGCGCAGCAAGCGCGCGTATTTGAAGAATCGCCATTCCTTGAGCGCGCGACGTTTTCGGATTTTACGCTGGGCTCGGGCGGACTCGTGAATTTCCGCGCGGAACTCGTGATCGAACCCGAGCTTATCACTTACACCGGCGCCGCGGGCGCCGCAACAACAACCCAAGGAGATTGATATGCGTTTGATCATCGCATCATTATTGTTCGCCTCCTCGATCGCCGTATTCATATTCGGGGTGCGTCCCGTGTGGCAGGACATCGGAACATTGGGCGCAAAAAAGGATACATTCAGTACGACGATCGAGCGCATCAACGAACTTCGTCGAGCGCGCGATACGCTGATCCAAACCTATAATTCCATTTCGCAAACCGACATCCGGCGCGTCAAAAAAATTCTGCCTGATACGCTCAATTCCGGCCTCATTCTCGTTGAATTGTCCAATCTGGCGTCGCAAAGCGGATTTTTGCTGAAAAGCACGGATGTTTCCGCAGCCGCCGGACGTTCGGGCGCTCCGGTCGTTCGCGGCGCAAACCAGCGTTTTGCCGAGGTGCAACTGAAACTCGTCGTATCGGGCCCCTATGAGCGATTCCGGTCCTTTTTGCAGAATTTAGAAAAAAACTTGCGCATCATCGATGTAACATCGCTGTCCTTTACGTCGCCGGGGCAGCCCAGCGCCTCCGTGGATTTTTCCATAGAGGCGAAAAGCTATACACAACCATAAGTATGTGGAAACGAACGCTTGTTTTGGGGATCATCATCATCGGCGTAGGGGCGGCCGCGCTTTTTTGGCAGCGTTTTTTGCGTTCGCGTTCCGTAGAACCCGTGGTCCGGACGAATGGGCAGGCGGCAGGTTCGCAAGAATTGCTGACTCTGTTGGGTTCGCTCGAGGGGCTTACATTCGACACCTCATTTTTTGACGACCGTCTGTACAAAAGTTTGCAGGATTTTTCACCCGAGATTCAGGTCCCGCAAACGCGCGGGTCGCAAAATCCCTTTGTCGCGCCATCCGGCCGATAGCCCGTATGGACACCGCTTTCGTTGACCGCTTGGTGGAACGAGGGCTCATCACCGAGCGCGATGCGCTCGGCGTGAAGCGTGAAGCGGCGGACGACGCCGCGTTTGAGCGGTTGCTTCTTGCGCGCGGCGTTTCCGAGTCGGACGTGCTCGGCGTCAAGAGCGAATTTTACGGCGTTCCGGCATTTGAATTGCAGGGTTCGAAAGTGAACGCCGAAGTATTGAAAAATATTCCCGAGGAATCCGCGCGCCACTACCGATTTATACCGCTCGGCATCCGGGACGGCGTATTGGAATTGGGGATGGCGGATCCGTCGAACATCGAAGCACGGGAAGCGATCAAATTCATTGCGGCCAAAAACAATATCCCGTACAAAATTTACGTCATTTCGGCGTCGGACTTAAACGCCGTCCTTGAGGAATACAAAAGTTTGGGGGGCGAGGTGACAAAAGTTCTTTCCGAATTCGAGCTCGCGGTTTCCGGAGAAAAACTCACGATCCCGACGCTCGAAGCGGCCGAAAATGTGCTAGTGGAGGAAGCGCCCGTGACCAAAATGGTGGCGGTCATTATTCGCCACGCGACCGAAGGCAAGGCGTCGGATATCCACATTGAGCCGTCGCGCGATAAATTACGCGTCCGGTTCCGGGTGGACGGGGTGCTCTACACCAGTTTGATTTTGCCGATGGCGATCCACGAATCGCTCGTATCGCGGATCAAGATCATGACGAAACTGCTTTTGGATGAAAAACGAAAGCCGCAGGACGGCCGGTTCAGCGCGCAGGTGGACCAGCGCCAGATCGATTTTCGCGTCTCCACGTTTCCGACCGCATTCGGCGAAAAAGTCGCGGTCCGCATTTTGGATCCGGAAACCGCCATTTTATCGCTTCCGGAACTGGGATTGGAAGGGGAGAATCTCTCGGCTGTTGAGGAGGCGCTCGCGCGTCCCTACGGCATGATCTTGGTCACGGGTCCTACGGGGTCCGGAAAGACGACGACGCTTTATGCGATGCTCCAAACATTGAACCGCGAGCGCTACAATATCGTGAGTTTGGAGGACCCGATCGAATATAATATTGAGGGCGTCAATCAATCGCAGGTGCGCCCCGAGATCGGCTACACATTCGCGAACGGCCTTCGTTCCATCTTGCGTCAGGACCCTGATATAATGCTGGTAGGCGAGATCCGCGACAAGGAAACGGCGGAACTCGCGATCCATTCGGCGCTCACCGGACATCTGGTTCTCTCAACGCTCCATACGAATGACGCGATCGGGGCCGTTACGCGATTGATGGATATGGGGGTGGAGCCGTTTTTATTGGCGCCGACGCTCGCTTGCGTCATTGGCCAGCGGCTCGTGCAAACGTTATGCGCCGAATCGCGCGAGCCCATGAAAGTGGAGGGGACGCTCGAAGAGCGCCTGGAAGCCGAGCTCGCGGATATTCCTGCGCTCATGCGCAAAAAGATCGAATTGCCGAAAGATGTGTATGAGGCGTTGCCGTCCGCTGTGTGCCCCAAGGGTACGCGGGGGCGCCTCGGCGTATTTGAAGTGCTATCCACGACAAAAGAATTCGAGCGCGTTATTTTGCGGGAGCCGACCCAAGAGGCCATTCAAGCGGAGTTTCGCCGGCAAGGGCGCCTGACCATGCGGGAAGACGGGATCATGAAAGTACTCGACGGCCGGGTCGGGCTTGAGCAATTGGTGCAGATCACATTGTAACGGAGATAAAAACAAATCACCTATGGCGAACGGAAAAAAGGTTTTGATCATTGACGACGACGAATTTTTACTGGACATGTACGCGGTCAAATTCCGCGAATCGGGTTTTGATGTTCAGGTGGCCTCATCCGGCGGCGATGCGGAGGCCGCGATAAAAAACGGTTTCTCGCCTGACGTGATCCTCTTGGATCTTGTGATGCCGGGCATGGACGGTTTTGATTTTTTGAAATCCATAAAGACCTTGAGACCCGCATTGCATGCCAAGGTCGTCATTCTTACGAATTTAGGGCAGAAAGAGGATATCGATAAAGGATTAAAACTCGGCGCCGCCGATTACATCGTAAAAGCGCATCATACGCCGTCGGAGGTGGTCAATAAAGTCAGCGCGATGCTCTCGACATGAACGACCACAAAACAAAACTCGACGCGCTCGCGATCCAGACCGCGTCTCAAGGCGCATCGGATTTGCATCTGTCCGTAGGCCGTCATCCGGCGCTCCGGATTGCGGGCGTTCTTTCGCCGCTTTCCTCGGAGCCGTTATTGACGCGCGAGGATACGGAAGGGATGGTGTTTTCCATTTTGACCGACGATCAAAAGGCGCGCCTTGCGCGGGATCGGACCGTTGATTTTTCGTATGCGGTGGAAGACCGCGCCCGTTTCAGGGTCAACGCATTTTTTGAGCGCGGATTTGTTTCCGTGGCGTTCCGGCTGATCCCCGTCAAAATCCCGACGCTTGACGAGTTGAATCTGCCCCCGATCCTTGCGGATTTCGCCCGCCGCCCCCAGGGATTTTTTCTGGTGGTCGGCCCTACGGGACACGGAAAATCCACGACGCTTGCGTCCATGGTGGACGTCATCAATCACGAGCGTGCGGAGCATATTTTAACGATCGAGGATCCGATCGAATATATTTTTTCGGACGATAAATCCATTATCAATCAGCGCGAAGTGGGCACCGATGCCGCTGATTTTCCGTCGGCGCTCCGCTCGTTGTTCCGGGAGGACGTGAACGTCGCGATGATCGGGGAGATGCGCGATTCCGAAACGATCTCGACGGCCGTCACGGCGGCCGAAACCGGCCACCTGATCCTGTCGTCGCTTCACACCAACAGCGCCTCTCAAACGGTCCACCGCATCATTGATGCATTTCCGTCGGACCAGCAAACCCAGATCCGTTCCCAGCTGTCGAGCACGCTTCTCGGCGTTTTTTCACAGCGGTTATTGCCGAGGATCTCGGGCGGACGGGTCCCTGCGTATGAGATGCTTATTGCGAACACGGCCGTGCGCAACCTCATTCGGGAAAATAAAGTCCATGAGATCGATCTGTTCATTGAGACGAGCTCCTCGGAAGGCATGATGAGTTTGAATCAATCGTTGGTCGAACTGGTGCGCAAGGGAGAGATCACGCTCGAGGCCGCGCGCGATTATTCATTGAATGTGAAGGGACTCGAACATCTATTATAATGAATCCTATGCATGCAAGTTTTGCCGATAGCGATTCTCGACACGCGGGACTGCCCCTGCGAGGCATTCCCGCTCTGTCCTCGGCTCGCTCGTTTCGCTTAAACGCTACGCGTGATTATAAGCGAAACGCCGTGCCCGCTCGCCTGCGGACGGTCTCGAATTCACTATCGGCAAATCTTGCGTAAATATGCTTTTCTACTACAAAGCCAAAACGCGCGAAGGGGAGGATAAATCCGGCTCGATCGAGGCGGCTACACAGGATTTAGCCGTTGCCGCGCTTCAACGACGGGAATTGATCATCGTGTCGCTCGAGGCGGCCGAAGAGCGCGGTTCGTGGCTTTGGCGCAATTTAGCCGCATTCGAGCGCGTCAAGGATCGCGACATTGTCATTCTTTCGCGCCAAATGGCAACGCTCTTTGGCGCAAAGGTGGCCGTGGTGGACGCGCTCCGGATCTTGGTGACCGAAACCACCAACGAACAGATACGCAAGGGGCTTACGGCGGTCGCGGATGATATTCAGGGCGGACTTCCCATTTCGCAGGCCATGGCCCGACAGCCCAAGATTTTCACCCCGTTTTATACGCAAATGGTGCGTTCGGGCGAGGAATCCGGAAAACTGGAGGACGTACTAAATTATCTGGCCGACTATTTGGAGCGTTCCTACGATCTTATCTCCAAAGCGCGCAATGCCCTGATCTATCCGTCCTTTGTGGTCGTGACGTTCGCGGTCGTGATCAGCATTATGCTGGTGGTGGTCGTTCCCCGCCTGTCCTCGATCCTTATTGAATCCGGCCAAGCCGTTCCTTTGTATACCCGCATCATCATCGGGTTATCCGATTTTTTGCGCGTATTCGGTATTTTCATTATTTTGGGACTCGTGATCGCGGGCATTGTGGTGTGGCGGTATCGCGAAACTGCGCGGGGCCGTCGGGCGACCGCGCGGTTCCAGCTGAGCATCCCGATCGTGCGCGACCTGTATCGTCAGCTGTATCTCGCGCGGTTTGCCGATAATTTGCAAACGCTCTTATCGGGCGGCGTGCCGGTGGCGCGCTCGCTCGAAGTGGCGTCCGATGTGGTGGGGAATGAAGTTTATGCGTCCATTCTTCGCGAAACGCGCGATGCGGTCAGCGCCGGCTCCTCGATCTCCGATGCGCTTGCGCGCTACGAGGATGTTCCGCCGCTCGTGTCCCAGATGATCAAGATCGGCGAGGAAACCGGAAAACTAGTGCCGATCCTGGAAACGCTTGCCAAGTTTTATAACCGCGAAGTCAACAACACGCTTGAGCGCATCGTCAGCTTGATCGAGCCAGCCCTGATCGTGGGCCTTGGCCTCGGTGTCGGCATCATCGTTGCCGCTATTTTGGTTCCGATCTACAACCTGTCTATTGGGATTTAAGAGTAGCCCCAAGGGTAGTCCTTTTCTGATTCCTAAGGACTACCCTTGGGGCTATTTTCTGATTCCTAAGGACTACCCTTAAGTTATCCACAACGGCAATTATTTTACCGTCCCAAGTCGTCTATAATGGATGTATCAATGTTTTGGGATTATTTTAACAATTAACTAAACAGCTTTTTATGCTACAAGCTACAAGCTACAAGCTACAAGCTCGCAAGGGGCTGCAAGCCCGCAAAGGTTTTACGTTGATCGAGCTTTTGGTGGTGATCGCCATTATCGGTGTATTGGCGTCGGTCGTATTGGCATCGCTCAATACCGCGCGCACCAAGTCGCGCGACGCACGCCGCATCGCGGATATTAAACAGCTTCAATTGGCGCTCGAGCTTTCTTTTGATTCGGTCGCTACTTATCCGGCTACTTTAGCGGAGCTTGCTCCAACGTATATTCCGGTGGTTCCGCTCGATCCCCTTCTCGCTTCCTATAATTACGAGCGGTGTTCGGCTACGGTGTATCATATCGGCGCTGCGCTTGAAGAACCCACGAATCCTGCGCTTGACTCGGATTCTCGAGGCAACGACACAGACGTAAATATAACGCTTCCTAACGGTTGTACTACATGGGGTACTGACAGTGCTGTTTGTTACACTCCAACAACGGGAGGTCAGGGATCTCATTGCTACGACGTTTTGCCGTAACGCGTTGATATTGGCGTGGGGTCTTTCGTTTTTCTTCTCGGTTTGATTCTTGGCAGTTTTGCGAATGTCGTCGTAATGCGCTTGAATACCGGCGAGTCCCTGATCTACGGGGGCTCGCGGTGTTTTTCGTGCTCGCGGCGGCTTCGGTGGTTTGAACTGATTCCCGTTGTTTCCTATTTCGCATTTCGCGGCAAATGCCGTTCCTGCGGCGCCGGCATTTCCCTGCAATATCCGTTGGTTGAACTTGCGAGCGGCCTCCTATTTTTATTTATTTATCTCAAAAGCACCCAAAGTCCGCCAACTGGCGGATTTGAGTGGATAACGTTTGCGCTCACAATAAGTTTCTTTTGGCTTTTATTGACGCTTTCGGTCTATGACATCCGGCATCAGATCCTGCCGGATATGCTGGTGGGAGCCGCGGCGGCGGCCGCCATCGTGTTTGTGACGGCCCAAAGCATCCAAAACCCTTCTCTTATCCTTGTGCACGGCTTTGCGGGAGCGGCCCTATTTTTGTTTTTTGGGGCACTTTGGTTTTTTTCGCAGGGACGCTGGATGGGGCTGGGGGACGCGAAATTAGCGTTTGCCGTCGGCCTTTTTTTGGGGCCGGTTCCCGCGCTCGTCGCCCTTTTTCTGTCGTTTTGGACGGGCGCCGCCGTTGGTATCGCCTGGGTGCTTCTAAACCGCATCCGGACGCTTAAAATCCCCATTCCTTTCGGTCCTTTTTTGGCGGCGGGTGCCTTTGTCGCCTATCTTTGGGGCGATATTCTTATCGAGCAGTACCTTCGATTGGTGATATACTGAAATAATGAATCGAGGGTTTATCCAGCACTACAACGTCGAAATTTTCCGGCGCCTAAAGCGTATTCGACATTGTAGTGCTGGGTTTACGCTCCTCGAAATGGCGGTGACGGTTGGCGTTGCCGCGATGATCTCGAGTTTGATCCTTGCGAATTTTCCGCAATTTTCAAGGCGGCTTGAAATGTCGAGAACGGCGCAGGCCGTGGCGCTTTCGTTCCGCGAGGCGGAAGCCGCCGCGCTCGGTGTGCGAGAGTTCACGTTCAGCGGAGTCGGTTTTTTCCCCGCCTATGGTTTGCATTTTGAAAAACCATCGGCAATAAATGGCGATGGCCGGCAATTTTTTCTTTTCGCGGACCTTGACGAGGATCGGCTTTATGATGGAACGAAGGATGATAATTTTGACGGCGAGCCCGATGAGCGCGCGGATATTTTTACGATCAGCGGCGCGCCAAAGATCGTCGATCTCTGTTCCGGCAGAAAATCCCGCAGCAGTTCCGCCGGTTGCAGGCTTGACAGCTTGGATATCACGTTCGTCCGTCCCAATCCGGATGTGAAGATCAAACGGAACAACGATCCGTTATCCGATTTTTCCGATGCGGAGATCGTCGTCCGGATTCCGACCGGAGAATGCCGCCGCATTACCATTTGGTCGACGGGACAATTATCCATTGAGCCGATCGAAATACCATGCCAATTGGAATAAAAAAAGGGTTCTCGCTTCTTGAGACCATTATTGCGATCGCGATTTTGACTCTCGCGATGACCGCGGTCTTCACGCTCGTGTCCCGCGGTATACGCTCGATCTCATTGGCGTCCAATGAAATGACCGCATATTTTTTGGCGTCAGAAGCGCTTGAATTCATTCGAAATACGCGGGACGGTAATTTGTTGGCGGATGATCCTCCGCGCGATGCATTCGATCCCGATATCTTTGCGGTATGCGAAACGTTCGAGGGCTGCGTGATCGACGTACACGCGAAAAATAACGACGGTTCTATCGAGTATTGTTCCGGCGGCATTTGCCCGCCGATCCGATTCAATCGCGAAAGCGGTATCTATAATCATGATCCGCCGACCAGCGCCAATGAAAATACGATTTTTACGCGCCAGCTCCATATGACGTGCCGGCTACCCTGCGCAGAAACCGATCCGCAGGAGTTCGAAGTCCGTGTGGTCGTCACATGGCAGCAGCTGGATGCGCCGCGGACGCTTCGGTCATTCGCGCTTTCCGTTGGTTTATTCGATACCGCCTTTTAATATGAGAATGCATACCGCCGGATTCACCCAGCACTACAGCGTCGAAATATTTCGGTGCGCGAAGCGCATTCGACATTGTAGTGCTGGGTTCACGCTTCTTGAAATGATCGCCGCGCTCGGCGTCTTCAGCGTCATCATCATTATTTTTTCCTCCACGTTTTTGAATCTGCTCAATGCCGAGCGCAAGGCGCAGATCGCCTCGAGCGTGCAGGATAATCTGCGTTTTGCTATCGAGGTGATGTCAAAGGAGATCCGGACGGGAACCCAATATCAAGTTCCGCCTCAGCCGACGAATACCGCAATAACCTTCGTGAACGCGAATGATGAATCGATTACCTATCGCGTGAGCGGTCCGGATATTGCGAATAATCCATGCAGCGATGAGAAGCCCTGTATCGTTAAAAGCGTGAACGGTGGCGATTTTTTGCCGCTCACCTCCGATCAGATCGCAATCGATGACCTGTTGTTTTTTGTGGGCGGAATTCAGCCGCGCATTCAGATCATCATTCGCGCGCGCGCAACCGTTCAAAATGTCGAAACGCAATTGAATCTTCAGACGACCGTTTCCCAGCGCAACATAGTGCGGCCAACACCATGAAAGGTTTTACATTATTAATGACGCTTCTCTATATCACGGCCGCGCTCTCGATCGGCATCGGGGTTGCGCTTTTAGTTGCGGGAGAGGTGGGGCTTTCGGGTACCGGCCGCGATTCGCAATTTGCGTTTTACGCCGCGGATTTCGGCGCCGAATGCGCGCTCTATTGGGACTTGAAGCATCATAGGTTCGAGATTCCGACAGAAGAAAACGGTCTTCCGGATCAATTTACGATTCAATGCGGCGGCGCGGGTTTGAATGTATCATTCGTATCCCCGAATAAATTCATATTCGCTTCGCTTAATCCGCGTTTCGATGTAACATTTGAACGGCTGGACGGGGGCGGCGGGCAGATCACCGCGCGCGGATATGCGGGGCAGGCGGGCCGCCGCGTCGAGCGCGGGCTTCGAGTAGAGTATTAGCATATGGATAAAGCCGAAGCGAGCCGGCGTGTTGCCAAACTCCGCGAAGTGATCGACCATCACCGGTATTTGTATCATGTGCTCGATCGCCCCGAGCTCTCGGATGCGGCGCTCGATTCGTTAAAGCACGAATTAAAACAGCTCGAAGACCGGTTTCCGGATCTCGTAACGCCGGACTCGCCGACCCAGCGGGTGGGCGGCGCGGCGCTTAAAGAATTCAAAAAAGTCGAGCATCGAACACCGATGCTGTCGCTCGAAGATGTATTTGCGAGCGGGGAAGTTGAAGAATGGAAAACGCGTATCGCGAAAGTCGCTCCGGAGGCGGAAAAGGCGGAATTTTTTGCGGAACTCAAATTCGACGGGCTTGCCATGAGCTTGGTGTATGAGGACGGTGTCTTGGAACATGCATCCACGAGGGGCGACGGACAGGTCGGCGAGGATGTGACGCAGAATGTAAAGACCATCGAGGCGATCCCGTTGCGGCTTAAACTTCACGGCGATGTGGCGGGGCGTATCAAGCGGCAACTCGAAAAGCGCATCGAACGGGGGACGCTCGAGATCCGCGGCGAGGTCATCATCACCAAAAAAGAATTTGGCGCGATCAATCGCGCGCAGGAAAAAGCGGGACAGACGACCTACGCGAATCCGAGGAATTTGGCGGCAGGGTCGGTCCGGCAGCTGGATTCCTCGATAACGCGTTCTCGGAAGCTCGATTTTCATGCGTATGGCCTTGCGGACGATGCCGGACAAGTTCTGCATTCCGAAGAGCATGATATTCTGAAGGCGCTTGGATTTAAAACCGATAAAAAAGCAAAGATCGTAAAAAATGAAAAGGAATTGATCGCTTTCCAAGGCGCGATCGAGAGGGAGCGCGAAAAATTCGATTACGAAGTGGATGGCATCGTGGCGGCCGTGAATGACAATGCGCTTTTCCGGCGGCTGGGCGTGGCGGGAAAAGCGCCGCGGGGCGCGATCGCCTTTAAATTCGCGCCGCGCGAGACGACCACGGTCGTTGAGGACATTGTCGTGCAAGTGGGACGGACCGGCGCTTTAACGCCCGTGGCAAAACTCCGGCCCGTCCAGATCGGGGGGGTCACCGTAAGCCGCGCGACGCTGCATAACGCGGATGAGATCCGGCGGCTCGATGTGCGCGTTGGCGATACGGTCATCGTGGGGCGGGCGGGCGACGTGATCCCGGATATCCGCGCAGTGGTCAGGGAATTGCGCCCGCGCGGGGCGCGAGAATTTCATATGCCGAAAAGGTGCCCGGTGTGCGATGCCGCGCTTACCCAAGACGGCAAGATTTTGCGCTGCGAAAATGTGAAATGTCCGGCGCGCCACCGAGAAACGCTTTACCATTTTTCATCAAGAGGGGTTTTTGATATCGACGGGCTCGGTCCCAAGATCATTGATGCGCTGCTGGACAACGGATTGATACAGGACGCCGCGGATTTTTTTGAATTGCGCGAGGGCGATGTTGCGCCGCTCGAACGGTTCGGCGAGAGATCGGCGAAAAATTTGATATCCGCGATCCACGAACGCCGCGCGATCGGACTCAACCGATTTCTTTTGGGACTGGGGATCCTCCACGTGGGGGAGGAAACCGCAAATGATCTGGCGGACCATTTCGGTTCGCTCGATCGGATCCGCCGGGTGTCGGTCGAAGAACTGGAGGAGGTGCCGAATATCGGCTCCATCGTTGCGCATAGCATCTATGAGTGGTTTCGTAATGCGCGTAACACGGAATTTTTGAAGAAGCTCGAACGTCATGTTACAATCGAGAATCCGCCTCGGAGGAAAAAGGGGAAATTGGCCGGAAAAATTTTTGTCCTGACCGGAGAGCTTCAAACGATGAGCCGCGAGGAGGCGAAAGAACGCATCCGCAAGGCGGGCGGGCACGCCTCGGAAACGGTATCGCGCGACACATCGTACGTTGTTGCGGGCTCCGAGACCGGTTCAAAATACGATAAAGCGGAAAAACTCGGCATTCCCATTATTGATGAGAAGAGGTTTTTAAAACTGTTGTAGCCATGAACCGGAAAATCCTTTTCGGAGGCCCCGCAGGCGCTTTGCAAGGTGTTTTTTGGCTACAATTGCGCGAAGCGAGCCAAAAAACAAAGCGCCGAGGACGGAGCATGAGCGTCGCCGGACGCTCATGCGTACTCCGAAAAGGATTTTTAAGGTTCATGGCATCATTCTTATGATCACACGCGAAGATGTAAAAAAAATGGCCGACCTCGCGCGCATTGAATTGGATGCGAGCGAGGGCGCCGCGCTCGCAGGCGATCTCGAGCGGATTTTGGATTACATTGAAAAATTGAAAGAAGTGAACACAAAGGGCGTGGAGGGTGCGGCGACGACCGCGCTCGTCAATGAATTCCGACTCGATGCCGCGCGGTCATTCGAAAACAGTGCGGCGCTCTTGGATGCCGCTCCGCATACGGAGCATGGGCTTGTATCGGTCAAAAAAATCATCGAAAAATGAATTCCCGCATCGATCTGAATACGCTGACCATCGAAGAAACGCGCGCGCGATTTCAAAAAGGCGATATCTCGGCGCGCGAACTGGCCGCGATCTATGAAGACGGGATCAAACAAAAAAACGGCGAACTCAATGCGTATATCGAAATTTTCGAGGACGCATTCGAGGCGGCCGAAGCGATCGATGCGCGCCTCGAGGCGGGCGATATGCCGCGTCTTTTGGAGGGGATCCCGATCGCGGTCAAAGATAATATCCTGATCCGCGGGAAAAAAGCGACCGCCGCGTCCAAAATTCTCGCAAATTACACGGCGTCATTCGATGCGACCGTTATCGGGCGCCTGCGCGATGCGGGCGCGATCCTTATGGGCCGCACGAATATGGATGAATTCGCCATGGGGTCTTCCACGGAACAGTCGGTTTATGGCGCCGCAAAAAATCCGCATGATACGGGACGCGTCGCGGGCGGGTCATCCGGCGGCTCTGCCGTGGCAGTCGCGGCGGCTATGGCAATGGCGGCGTTGGGTTCGGAAACCGGCGGTTCGATCCGCCAGCCCGCAGGATTCACAGGCGTTGTCGGGCTTAAGCCGACCTACAGCGCGGTATCGAGAAACGGGCTCATCGCAATGGCGTCTTCGCTCGACCAGATCGGCCCCCTTGCAAAGACCGTGCGCGATGCCGAGCTTTTGTTTGATGTGATAAAAGGCAAGGATCCGAAAGACGCCACAAGCGCCGAATATGAAGCGCGCTCGTCTCTACACGAGAAGATCGTCATCGGAGTCCCCCAAGAATGGATGCGGGGCGACGGGATGGATGCCGATGTGCGCACGATCATCGAGCGCGCCATCGAAACGTTCCGCGAAGCGGGCTACGAAGTAAAAGAAATTTCGCTTCCTCATACGCCGTACGCGCTTTCGGTCTACTATATCATTGTTCCGGCGGAGGTCTCGGCGAATCTTGCGCGGTATGATGGCGTGCGCTACGGTCTTTCAAAAGAGGGGGCGAATGTCATCGAGGGGTATTTTAAAACGCGGGGAGCCGGATTCGGCCCCGAAGTGCGCCGACGCGCGATCCTTGGAACCTACGTATTGTCGGCTGGATATTACGACGCGTATTACCGTCGTGCGAGCCGCGTGCGCCGTCTCATCGCGCAGGATTTTGAAAATGCATTCGGCGAGGTGGATTGTATCGTGGCGCCGGTGTCGCCGCGCCCGGCATTCAAGCTCGGTGAAAAAGTGAAAGACCCCTTGTCGATGTATTTGGAGGATATTTTTTTGGTTCCCGCGAATCTCGCAGGGATTCCGGCGCTCTCGGTTCCCTATGGGGTCGTGGAGCGCGACGGCAAAAAATTGCCGGTCGGCGTCCAGCTCATCGGGCCGCGGTTCGGGGAGGGGATCCTCTTCGATATAGGGAAATTTTTGGAAGCGCATTCGTAAAAAAACCGCCAGCCCGGGGTCGGCGGTTTTCGCGAAATCACAGATGCAGAGAAAACGGATACCAAATTCCGATCATTGGGATGTCCTGTAAAAACACAGCAGCAAGGCCGCCGGCAGCGGATACGACGATCAAACAGAATACCAATAACGCGCGAAGATCGCGTTTGGTTTTTTGGAAATTCAGCATCAATACGGCGATAAAAAGAACATCGAATCCGAAGATCACGATGCGAAGATCGTGTTCAGGGATTGCGGTGTTGCCAAACCCCCGCAGCCAAAACCCATTGATGATGCCAACGCAAATAACCGCAAGAATAAGCGCAAAAATCCATTCGATAGCGGCTCGGCCCATTGTGTTTTCCTCAAAAAACAAATCTCGTTCATTTTAGCACGGGATGCCGGATTTTGAAAGAGGCATGCTTTTAGCGAAGCGCCCGCACAATTCCCGCCGCCCCCGCAATGAATCCGCAAACACAAAACAACCCTTTCGGGCCGTCTTATGCTTACTATGTTGCGGAGGCAGGAATTGCACCTGCTACCTCGAGGTTATGAGCCTCGCGTGCAACTGTTACACTTCCCCGCGATGGCATAGTATACCTTGTTTGATTGATTTTCGCAAATTTTTAAGGTACAATAAAGGACGCACGAGCGCCGGCGTAGCTCAGTGGTAGAGCAGGGTCTTCATAAGGCCAAGGTCGCAGGTTCGATCCCTGCCGCCGGCACCAGACGTTTTGGAAAAAAACGTCTGGCGGAAGGGATTGAACCTGGGAAAGGGGTCGGGAAAACGGGAGTTTTCCCGTCGTGGAAAGATTAAAACCGCAAGGTTTTAAGGAGCCGCAGAGCGGCGACAGGTTCTAGGAGTTTCGCGGAGCGAAACGACGGATCCCTGCCGCCGGCACGGTCGTTTGCGGGCATAGCTCAATTGGTTAGAGCATCCGCCTGTCACGCGGAAGGTTGCCGGTTCGAGTCCGGTTGCCCGCGCACCTTAATGAAGGTTTGTCCCGCTTCTAGCGGGATTTTGCGCTTTTTTGGGCATTGAGAATGGCCCTAAAATCTGCTATAATTTGAGTATGGAAAGCATAAAAGACCTCATCCGCGAGGCGCGAGCCGAGATACAAAAAGCCCCGACCGACCGCGCATTGGGCGATACGGAGGTCAAATGGCTGGGACGCAAAGGGCGGCTCACGGAAATTTTGCGCAACCTCAAAAATCTTTCCGAGCGCGAGCGCAAAGCGCAGGGCGCGGAGGCAAATCGCGCACGGATAGAGCTGGAAGCGCTGATTCGCGATCGACGCATCGAATTGCGTTCCGCGGCCGCAAAAACGGAACTTGCGCGCGAACGCATCGACGTGACGCTTCCGGGGCGCGCATTGCGGCACGGGCGCATGCATCCGCTGACGCGCGCACTCGATGAGATACGCGGTATTTTTGAACAGCTGGGATTCAGTGCGATCGATGGGCCGGAGATCGAAACGGAATGGTATAACTTCGATGCATTGAATATTCCGGCCGACCACCCCGCCCGCGATATGTGGGATACGTTTTGGTTGCGAAGCAACCAAAATTTAAAATCTAAAAATGAAAAAGGAAAAAGCGGTCAGAAACTTCTCCTTCGTACCCACACGAGTCCGGTGCAGGTGCGGTATATGGAGAAACACGCGCCGCCCTATCGCATCATTGTCCCGGGGAAGGTGTATCGCTATGAGGCGACGGATGCGAGCCATGATGTGGAGTTTCATCAGGTGGAGGGATTGATGGTCGACCGCGATATTTCCGTTGCGCATTTCAAGCACGTCATCCGCCATTTTTTTGAACGGTATTTCGGCGCGAAAAAATTGAGCGTGGTGCTCCGGCCCAGTTTCTTCCCGTTCACGGAGCCGTCGTTCGAAGTGATGGTGAACTGTATCCAATGCGATGCGAAGAGGTGCGCGGTGTGCAAACGGACCGGTTGGCTTGAGGTCGCGGGCGCGGGCATGGTGCATCCGAATGTCTTCAAAAACGCGGGATTGAATCCCAAGGGTTTGCAGGGGTTCGCATTCGGTTTCGGCGTCGAACGTCTGGCGATGCTCAAATACAAAATTCCCGATATCCGCTTGTTTCATTCTTCAGACCCGCGGTTTTTAAAGCAATTCTAATATAATTACAATGTCAAATGCCAAAATCGAAATGCCAAATGAAATCCAAAGCCCGAATTTTAAAAATTTTGATTTTAATGTTGATTTGAAATTTGGATTTTGGAATTTAGATTTTTATGCGCTTTAGTTATCTCTGGCTCAAAGAATTCGTTCCCCGCCTTCCGAAGCCCGACAAGCTCGCGGAATTGATCGCGCGCCATGCGTTTGAAGTTGAAGGAATGGAAAAGCGCGGTCGAGATGTGATCTTGGATGTTGCGGTGCTTTCGAACCGGACGCCGGACGCCGGCGGCCACATCGGATTTGCGCGGGAAGTCGCGGCGATCACAAAACAAAAAGGAAAATTTCCGGCGCCGAAAGCGCTCGAACCCTCGGGGAATAAATTTTTGAGCGTTACGGTCAAGCCGTCCGAAGCGGCCCCCCGGTATCACGGGGCGCTCATTCGGAACATCAGGATCCAGCCGTCGCCCGCGTGGCTTCGCGAGCGTCTCGCGGCGCTCGGCGTCCATGCCGTCAACAACGTCGTGGATATCACGAATTATGTGATGCTCGAATCGGGTCATCCTCTGCACGCATTCGATTACGATACGATCCGCGGAAAGCGGCTGAACATCCGTCTGTCGCGCGAAGGCGAAACCATCGAGACGCTCGACGGGAAAATGCGCGTATTGCCCTCGGGGGCCATCGTGGCGAGCGATGCCGCCGGGATCATCGATCTCTGCGGCATCATGGGCGGCGCGAATTCCGCGGTCGGCCCGAAAACAAAAACGATCTTTTTGCAGGCCGCGAATTTCGGCTCCGCGCACGTTCATCGCGCGTTCTCGCGTTTGGGGTTGCGGACCGATGCGGCAGGGCGGTATGCCGCCGGACTGGATCCGAATGCCGCGGGATCGGCGCTCGCCTTGGCGGTCGAATTGCTGCGGGAATTGGCGTCGGGCGAGGTGGCAGGCGTTATCGATATCTATCCGCGCCGTATCGCGCCCGCGGTCATTCCGTTGGAACCCGATGCCGTAAATCGCCTCTTAGGCACGGACCTTCAGGAAAAAGAAATGCGTTCGATCTTGGAGCGCTTGTCGTTCCACGTTGAAGCCGCGAAGGGGATCCTCACGGTGACGGTTCCGACGGCGCGCCGTGATATCGCGCGCGATGTGGACCTCATTGAGGAGATCGGGCGGCTTTCGGGGTATGATGCGATCGGCGAAGCGCGGCCCGTCGGGGAATTGATCACGGCGGTGACCGATACGCGCCTCGCGTATTCGGACCGGATCCTTTCCGTGTTCCGGAACGCCGGGTTCGATGAAGTGCGGACCTATTCGTTCATCGGTGAAAAAGAAACCGCGCTCTTGGATGCGGATACGCGCGCCGCGCTTTTTGAACTCGAAAATCCGCAAAGCCGCGACGCCGCAAGTTTGCGCCCGATGATTTTGCCGTCGCTCTTTGGAGCGGCGCGCGAGGCCGTAAAATTCGCGAGCCCCGTGCGGTTTTGCGAACAGAGCCGCGTTTTCCGCGCGCCGCGCGCATGGCGCGATACGCCCCAATGCGAAGAAAACCGGCTGGCATTCATTCATTGCGATAAAGAAAAGCATCCCGCGCATTCCCCGATTTTTTACGAGCTCAAAGGTTCGCTTTCCGCGATCGCCGAGGCGCTCGGGTTGCCGGAGTTTTGGTATGATGATGTTCCGGCGTCTTCCGGGCTCTTAACAAAAGGCGCGGCGCGCCTCCTGCATTCGTATCAATCGGCCTCCATGAAAATCGGCGATACGACGGTCGGCGTTTTCGGGACGGTGCATCCGGATATCCGCCGCGCATTCGATTTGCCTCCAGGCACGGCGGCAGGCGAACTGTATCTCGATGCATTCGAAACAGAACTTGAGAGCGAAAAAGAATACCGCGCAATTCCCAAGTATCCGGCGATCCTTCGCGACCTCGCGATTCTTGTTCCCAAAAATGTCCGGATGACGGACATCGAGGACGTCATTCAAAACACGGGCGGCGAACTGCTTGCGGACGTTGATCTGTTCGATGTTTTCGAGGGGGACGATCCGCCCGTTGGCGGAGGCGCGGGCAGGAAGAGTTTGGCATTTCATTTGGTATTCCAATCCGAGGAGCGGACGCTTATGGATCGCGAGGTCGAAGCGTTGATGAAGAAGATCACAAAAGCGCTTGAAACAAACCCCGAATGGGAGGTACGATGATAACTCAAAATTTAAAATAGGAAATTTAAAATATGGCAGACACCGAAAAAGAGAAAAAAGGGGGCTACACCGCAAAGGATATTTATGTCCTGGAGGGTCTTGAACCCGTGCGTAAGCGGCCGGGCATGTACATCGGGTCCACGGGCGTTGACGGCCTGCATCATTTGATCTGGGAGGTGGTGGATAACAGCGTGGATGAGGCGATGGCGGAGTATGCGAAAAATATCTCGGTAACGCTGCTGCCCGCGAGCGCGATCCGCGTGGTGGATGACGGCCGCGGCATTCCCGTGGAGCGTCACGAGCAGACCAAAAAATCGGCGCTTGAAACCGTGATGACGACCCTGCATGCGGGCGGGAAATTCGGCGGCGAATCCTATAAGATCTCGGGCGGCCTTCACGGCGTGGGTGTCAGCGTGGTGAATGCGTTATCGAAACGGCTCGAAGTGCAGGTGTGCCGCGACGGGGCGCTCTGGTCGCAGGAATATATCCGCGGGAAACCAAAAGGTCCGGTGCAAAAGATCGGGGCGTGCAGCGGTTCGGGGACCGCGGTGACATTCGAGGCGGATCCCGAGATCTTCAAGGACATTCAATACGATTGGGGCAGAATTTTGAGTCATTTGCGCGAGCAGGCGTATTTGACGCACGGGCTTAAGATCACGGTTTGGGACCAGCGTTCGGACAATGCCCACGAGCACCGCTCGCACGCGTTTTATTTTGAGGGGGGCGTGCGTTCCTACATTTCCTATTTGAACCGGGCGCTCGAACCGCGCCACGAAGCGGTTTTTTATACCCTGAAGGACCACGAAAGCATTGCGGTTGAGATCGCGCTTCAATATGTGGACGATCTCCAGTCGCGCGAGTCAAGTTTTGCCAACAACATCCATACGCCCGAAGGCGGCATGCATTTGACGGGTTTTCGGACGGCGCTTACGCGTACGCTCAACGATTATGTGCGCAAAAATGCCGTTTTGAAATCGGAGGATGACAATCTCACGGGCGACGATGTTCGGGAGGGACTCACCGCGATCGTTTCGATCAAGATCCGCGAGCCGCAATTCGAGGGGCAGACCAAAGCGAAACTCGGGAATCCGGAAGCCCGCACGGCGGTTGAAGCGGTATTCGCGTCGAGCTTTGCCGAATTCTTGGAAGAGCACCCGTCCGATGCGCGCAATATCATCGAAACCGTGGTGCTGGCGATGAAAGCGCGCAAAGCCGCAAAAGCCGCCAAGGAAACGGTACTGCGCAAAGGGGCGCTTTCCGGCCTTACGCTTCCGGGAAAACTTGCGGATTGCCAATCGCGCGACCCCGAGGAGTCCGAGCTTTTTTTGGTGGAGGGGGATTCGGCGGGCGGTTCGGCCAAGGGCGCTAGAGACCGCCGGGCGCAGGCCATTTTGCCGCTTCGCGGGAAAATTTTAAACGTGGAGCGTTCTCGGCTCGACCGGATGCTCATGTCGCAGGAGATCAAAAATCTGATCATCGCACTCGGCGTCGGAATCGGGCCGGAAATGGAACTTGATAAATTGCGCTATCACAAGATCATTTTGATGACGGATGCCGACGTGGACGGCGCGCATATCCGTACGCTCCTTCTCACATTTTTCTACCGGCATTACCAACCGCTGATCGAGCAGGGGTATTTATATATTGCCCAGCCGCCGCTCTACGGTCTGCATAAAGGCAAGGAAAAGATCTACGCATTTTCGGATGCGGAGCGCGATAAATTAATGAAAGAAAAAAAATGGGAAGGTTCCCCCGTTCAGCGTTACAAAGGATTGGGCGAAATGAACCCCGAGCAGTTGTGGGAAACGACGATGAACCCCGCGAACCGCATGTTGAAGCGGGTTGCCATTGAGGATGCCGAGGAGGCGAACCGCACGTTCGATATTCTGATGGGCGCGATCGTGGAGCCGCGCAAGATCTTCATCCAAACGCACGCAAAAACCGTTCAGAATTTGGATATTTAAAAACGGCTCCGACAGTATCGTCGGAACCGTTAGATCTCTTTCGGAAATTCGCGCTGGAACACGCGTAGGGCGCTTTCATAGGAGTGTTCGATGGCGAGCGTGATGTCGCCTTTCAAGCCGAGTTCTCCGCGCTCGAAATCCGTGCCCCGATGGAAATCGATCATAGTATGGGTCGGAGATAGCCAGGAAGAGCGAAAAAAAATGACACGCTGGAATTCTTTTTTGGCATGCCGGAAACGCCTGAATTCTTCGACGACCATTTGATCGGCACCGCCCGTCCTCAACGCGCGCCTGAGCCACTGGTCTTTTTCGGGGTGAAAATCTTTTTGCGTGCGGCTCTTGGGCGTATTCAGGAAAACGAACACGGTATCGCACCCTTCCGCGAATGCGCGTTGGAGCGAAATGTAATGCCCATCCGAATAATATTCGCCGTCGATCGGGATCGCGGGCAAAAATCCTTGGATCGCGGTGGCTGCCAGGATGACCTGCTTCCACAGCTCCGGTTTTCCTCGGAAAAGAGCGTCGCGGTTCGAAAAGAATTTCCGGCACTGCGTTCGTTCGTGCCACACGGCGATATCCAAGCGCACCGGCGAATCAATGATGGCGCGGCAATCAAGAGGGGCGACCAGATTGCGGATCCCGGCGTTCGAAAAAAGATAACTGAAACGGCCGTCTTGGGGGAAAAGTTCATGGAAGAAGCCGAATAATCCCCGAGTGAACATGGGATATTTGGAAAAAAGAGCTCCCGGGCCGTTCGCTTCGACATCCAGCCATTGTTTTTCGATCTTGCGTGAACCAACCCCGCCCAGTTCTGTCAGCTTCGAGGCAGTGAGTCCGCCGACCGACGCAGCTTCGTGGTAGGCGGCAGGCAAAAATCCTCTCTCTTCGGCGGCGCGCAAGGGGCCAACGGTGTTTGCGCCAAGACACCCGCCGGCATCGAAAAGAATGCCGAGTTTTTGGGGTTGCATGGCGCCCTCGTGTTAAGGTTCGTTACAAGTCCAGTATATCACTCGGGGCGTATTGACGCCCGACTACCCTTGCTATAGAATGAAAGGGACAGAAAGTAAAGCCCCGCGAGGGGTTTTTCAATAAGAGCTATTTATGAGTTCTATTCAACGCCTTGTGGATTATTTGAGATCCGCGCGGCTCGAGGTAAAAAATGTGAACTGGCCGACCCGCCGCGAGACGGTGCGGTTTACAATTCTGGTGATCGCCGTTTCCGCGCTCGTCGCGGCATATTTGGGCGCGCTCGACCTTGTGTTTATACGCGTTATCGAGTGGCTGGCGGTTTAACTTTTTTAATTTTTATTTTTTCAATTTTAAATTGAACTATGGCAAAGCAAACCGGAGAATTCGGACGGAATTGGTATGCGGTGCACACCTATTCGGGTTACGAAGAGGCGGTTGCGCGCAATTTGAAACAGCGCGTGGATTCATTGGGATATGAAGACAAAATTTTCAATATTTTGGTTCCCAAGGAAAAAAAGATCAAGATCAAGGGCGGCAAGCGAAGGGTCGAAGAGGAAAAGATCTACCCCGGATATGTGCTGGTCGAGATGGTGGTGACCGATGATTCGTGGTATGTGGTGCGCAATACTCCGCGCGTGACGGGATTCGTGGGGTCGGGAATCACGCCCACGCCCTTGTCGCGCGAAGAAGTGGATTTTCTTTTCCGCCGCATGCAGGCCGAAGAACCGAAATACACGATCGATGTGAAGGCGGGCGATACCGTGCGCATCAACGACGGGCCGTTCAAAGAGTATGAAGGAAAGATATCCGAGATCGACGACGCCAGAGGCAAAGTAAAAGTGCTCGTATCGATTTTCGGGCGCGAAACTCCGGTTGAGCTCGATTTTTTGCAGATAAAGAAATTGTAATGCTCAAATCGCAGCCGTCATTTTAAGGTACGCTTGAATTTCCAGCGAAATTCAAGCTCCGTCCTCGGCATTTTGTTTGCGGATTTTGCAAAGTATAATCCGCAAACGCCTTGCAAAATGCCTGCGGGGCCCTTAAAATGACAGTTGCGATTCTCGCATATGGCATTATGGCAAAACCCATCAAAATCGTATTGAAACTTCAAATTCCGGCCGGAAAGGCCAATCCCGCGCCGCCCATCGGGTCGACGCTCGGCCCGCATGGCATCAACATCGGGCAATTCTGCTCGCAATTCAATGAGGCGACCAAGGACAAGGGCGATTCCATCATTCCGGTGGAAATGACGATCTACGAAGACCGCACGTTTGATTTTAAATTGAAAACGCCGCCCGCATCGGATCTTTTGCGCAAGGCCGCGGGCATTGAGAAGGGGTCCGGAAATCCGCTTGCGCAAAAAGTCGGAGCCGTTTCGCACGCGAAAGTCCGTGAGATCGCCGAACAAAAAATGGAAGACCTGAACGCCAATTCCGTTGAGGCCGCAATGAAAATCATTGAAGGGACGGCGCGGAGCATGGGAATTGAAGTGAAGGGGTAGCCCCAAGGGTAGTCCTTTTCTGATTCCTAAGGACTACCCTTGGGGCTCTTGTCAAGCGGTTATCCACCCAAAGGGTAGTCCTTTGGGATTTTTGAATTTAGAAAGGGGTTAAAATATCCAAGGATTTGCTTGATATATGGAGGCGCCATGAACGGCGTTTTTATCGTTTTTGAAGGTGGGGAAGCCACCGGCAAGACGACGCAACTCAAACTTTTGGCAAAAGAACTTCAGGTGCGCGGCAAGCGCGTTGTCTATGCGATGGAGGACGGGTCGGACGAGGATCGGCTCGCATTCCGGGCGCTCGTGGCGGATCGGTGCGATGTCGTGGTCACCAAGCAGCCCTACTACAAACGGTTTCGCGACCGTGTACAGCACGAGGAGCTTTCGCCCCTTGAGCAGGCGCATATATTTTTGCACGATCGCAAGACGCATATCGGGATCTGGATTCGGCCAGCGGTGACGCGAGGCAAGATCGTTTTGTGTGACCGGTTCAGCCCATCCACATTCGCCTACCAATGTGCAGGTCGCAGATTGGATCTCATCGCGGTGATGGAATGGGATCGATGGGTTCGTGGCGCAACGAAGGGAGAAGAAGGGATTGTCCATGATGGAATTTGGCCCGATCGCATCGTGCTATTGGACGGAGATCCACGGAAACTCCACGTGCGCCTCGCCAGCCGCGGCGAAAAGCTCACGGCCTTCGAGAAATTGGGCATGGATTTTCATGAGCGCGTACGAACATCATTTTTGGAGCAAGCGCGACAAGACCCCGAGCGTTGGCGTGTGGTGAATGCAGAGCAGGGCGCAGAAAATGTGTTCGCAGACGTTCTTGCGGGACTCGAGTCCCTGTTGTCTAATCCCGAAACCCCTTAACCGGGGTTCTTTTTTTATGAAAGAATAGGGGAGGTTTTGCACATTGAATGAAAGGAATCCGCAATGAAAGGTCTGGAATTCGTGCGCGCATTTGCGCGGCAGGATTTGCCGTATGAATTTTCTTCGCTCGAAGCGCGCGTTCTGCGGCGATTTTTCACGAATACGACGCAACGGGTGTTTTTCATGCAGATGTTGCCGGCCAATATCGGCGGCGCCACGATCGCCATGTATTCGCGGCTCAAAAATCCGCGGGGCATCCGCGGGATCTTCGTGGACAAATTTTTGCCGGAACTCTTGGTTTCGCCCCTTGGAATAACCGAAAAAGAATTCGGCGGAAAGCCGGAGAAGGCGCTCGCGCATTACGGCGTGAAATCCTTACAGGATTTCCGCGATAAATTTCCGGATGGCGAGCGGGTGCTCAATGAGTTTTTGGTTTGTGTTTCGATCAACCCGGGGTATCTCGAAAAACTGACAAAAGCCGAACGGGTGCGCCGATTTCTGCAGACATGGCTCGATGCCTATGGGCATAATTCGATCGCGCGCGGGGCCTCGGTGTGGGTGTGCTTTGAGCAAATCTCGATCCTTGCCGCCAAATCCATCGAATGGGGGCGGCCGGGCGCGGGATACATCGAGCTTTCCACGCGCTATGTGGACATGGGCGGCAAGGATTGCTATCCCATCGCCGACATTCTTGCGGAATACGGCGTGTCCGCCGAGCAGGTCCGCGACCACTTGGCGCTTTGTTTCGACCGGTATCGCGAATGGCAAGGCGAGAATTTTGACGGGCCGTTCCCGCAATTTTTGCGTTCTCGCTACGCGCATCTCTATGCGGATGACCCTGCGAGCTTGGAATCGGGGCTCATTGGTGAGACCTGCGATGTGCTCGGCAATTTTCTGCCGTCCGCGGCGCTGACTTCGGTCGGCGTGTGCGTGTCCGGCGAGGCGTTCCCGAAACTGCTCGAACATCTCCTGCTCGATAATACGCCCGAAAATATCGCGCTCACGGAGATGGTCGTCGAGGAAGCTGGAAAATGCGGGGCGGCGCAGTTCGCGCGCCATTACGAGCCGACGCCGTGGAAAAAGGCGTCGTGGGAATATCTGGACATCACGCAGTTCGAGGAGTGGGGCTATATAAGCCATATTTTCGATGATGTGGCTTTGCCGCGCTCCGAGGATGTGGAGTTTTGGCTGCTCTATAAATTTTGTCTACGCGCGCAGTTCGCCGAGTGTCATTCCTTTGAAGATGCGGTGAAGCGTCTTTTGGAGTGTCCGCGCGGCGAGCACGATAAACTTCCGAATGAATTTGAAGCGGTCTCAGCGGATTTTCGGGGCGTCATGAGTTTTCGCTCGTGGCGCGACTTACACCGCATGGGATTCTCGACGCACTTCCGGACGCGGCTCACGCCACAGATCGGATTTTATCGGTACGACAAACCAAGGCCAGACGATTTTGATGAGGATTGCGAAAAACTTCACCATGCGTCTTCTGCTCTCTACGCCGAACTTCACGAGCGTGGCGTTCCGGATGAACTCATGGAATACGTGATGCCGATGGGAACGCTCATCGGATTTACGATCGGCGCAAATCTCCTTCAGCATGAATTTTCGATCTGGCAGAGAAGCAAGCCATCGGTGAATCATGAAGTTCGTCAGATCTTTCTTGACATTGAAGAAGTGCTTAGCGACGAGTATCCGTGGTGGAAGCGCCTGTCGCGCGCCGACCGGACGCTGGCGTATGTGTTCGCTCGCGGGAAAAAGGCGATCCCGCTTCCTTCCAAAGGGTAGTCCTTTGGGTGGATAAGCTGTGGATAAAAAGACCCCCCTTGCTCAGCAAGGGGTTTTTCATTAAGAATAGAACAATGCTCCGCATTCGGCTTTTCGCATTTGGTCTTCTCATACTGGGTTTGGTGCTCGGCTATTTTGCATTTGCCGACCGCGTGAATCCCGGCGGATTTTTGGCCGGCGTTCCGTTTCGTTTGGGGCTCGATCTGCAAGGCGGCGCGCATTTGGTGTACCGCGCAGATACGTCGGCGATCCCGTCTTCGGATATCAAAGAATCCATGGAGGGGCTGCGCGATGTCATCGAACGCCGCGTCAATGCATTCGGGGTTTCGGAACCCGTGGTTCAGGTGGAGCGTTCGGGCGCCGAGCATCGCTTGATCGTGGAGCTCGCCGGCGTTTTTGATATCGGACAGGCGATCCAGGTCATCGGATTTACGCCGTATCTGGAATTCAAGAACGAGCGCTTGGCGGAAGCGCGGGATGAAATTCTCGCGGCTCAGGAGAAAAAAGAACGCCTCGGCGAGGACGCCTATTTTGTATCGAGCGGCCTTACGGGGCGTTTTTTGAAACGCGCGGTTATGGATTTCGATCCAACGACCGGACAGCCCACCGTCCTTTTGGAATTCAATACCGAAGGGAAGGATCTTTTTGCGCGCCTGACCCGCGAGAATGTCGGCAAACGCATCGCGATTTACCTCGACGGTCTTCCGATAACGGCGCCGGTCGTCCAAGAAGAGATCAATAGCGGACAGGCGCAGATCACGGGGCAATTCACGCCCGCCGAAGCGCGGCTCATCGTACGGCGCCTGAATTCCGGCGCCTTGCCCGTGCCGATCGAGCTCGTCTCCCAGCAATCCGTCGGCGCGACGCTGGGCAATGAGGCGTTTCGCAAAGGGATGTATGCCGGACTCTACGGGATCGCGGCGGTCGCCCTTTTCTTGATTTTGCGGTATCGTCTTCTTGGATTTTTGGCTGTCCTCAGCTTGGGATTTTATGTCGTTTGTATTCTTACGGCCTTTAAATTATTGCCGGTAACGCTTTCCGCCGCGGGCATTGCAGGATTTCTTTTGTCCATCGGCATGGCCGTGGACGCGAATATTCTTGTGTTCGAGCGGATGCGCGAAGAAGTGCGATGGGGGCGGGCGCTCGAAACGGCATCGCACGAAGGATTCCGCCGGGCATGGCCTTCGATCCGCGATTCCAATATCTCAAGTTTAATAACGGCGGCGATCCTGTACTGGTTCGGCTCGTCCATCATCCGCGGTTTTGCGCTGACCTTGGGGATCGGAATCCTTGCGAGCATGTTTTCGGGACTCGTGGTGACGCGGATGTTCTTGTATGCGCTCGGGTTCGGACAAAGCCGCATCCGCAATTTTTTATACAGAATCGTATGATCATCATCCGATACCGCCGCTGGTTTTATGTCTTTTCCGGTATTTTGCTGCTGGGTTCTTCTGCCGCGCTCATTATTTTCGGTTTGAATCCGGGCATTGATTTTACCGGCGGCGCGCTGATCGAGGCGGAATTTTTGGGGGAACGTCCGCCGATCGAGACGCTTCGGGAACGGCTGGCGGGCGCGGGATTTGCAGAGGCGCGCATACAAGAGGCCGGCGAGCGCGGAGTCCTTGCGCGGTTTCGCGATGTTCGCGATCAGGAGCACCGGCAGATCCTCTCCGCGCTTGCGGATTCTGCGGCGTCCGATACGATCGTGAATGAGAAGCGGTTCGATTCGATCGGGCCGACCATCGGCGCGGAGCTCCGGCGCAAAGCGTTTGTCGCGATTGCGCTGGTTCTTGCACTGATCCTCGCATTCGTCAGTTGGGCGTTTCGCCATGCCCAGCGTCCGATGGCGAGCTGGAAATATGCGGTGACGGCGATCGCGGCGCTCGCGCATGATGTTTTGCTTCCCGCCGGACTGTTTGCCGTGCTTGGTCGGGTCGCAGGAGTGGAAGCCGACGCGCTTTTTGTGACCGCTCTCTTGACGATCCTCGGCTTTTCCGTGCATGACACCATCGTTGTTTTTGACCGCATCCGCGAGAATTTGCGCAAAACCCCGAATGACGATTTTGAGTCGGTTGTCGGTCGCAGTTTGAACGAGACCTTTGCGCGCTCTCTTGCCACGTCATTCGCGCTTTTTTGTGTCATTGCTGCGCTCTTTTGGTTCGGAGCCGACGTGACGCGTTATTTTGCGCTCACGCTTTTAGCGGGCATTATTTTCGGCACCTACTCATCGCTCTTTCTTGCAAGCCCGCTCCTCGTCACATGGCAGAAGTGGAGCGAGCGGCGCTCTTAAAAGTGTTTTAGGAAGGCACATTTAGCGGTTTTTGAAAAAGCGAAGCGGTGTTCGGTTTTGAAAAGCTCTCGCAGGCGAAAAAGCTGGGTGTCCGCCCTGATTTGTTAAAGGGCGGACTTTTTCGCCGAGAGCGCAGGCAGGCGCCGCCGCAGGAGCGGCGAACTGCCGGTTTGAAAAACCGAATGCCGCGGAGCTCAAAAACCGCCGTAAGTGTGTACACATTACCAAAGCCGTTTGACGATTTTGGCTTTGAATGCTATTAAGTACTTGGAGTTGAGCTCATAAAAATCATTCATTTACAGGAGGAGCGGCATGAAAGTGCTTGTCTATCTTGGGCTTGGGGTTTTGGCGTTGATGACGATAGTGGCGTCTGGTGCGGGGTACTGGCTAACGATGCCTGAAGAAACGGTGCCGTATGAGGTAGTGGCGCCGGAAGAAGCGGTGCCCGATGAATATGAAAAAGAAGTAATGCCGAGCGAGGCAACACCGGACGCAGAAGAAAGGGTTTTCGCAGAAGAAATGGCGGCGGATGAAGCGGAAGAAATGGTGATGGATGAAGCGGAAGAAGAGCAGGAGGAAGTTCAATATTACACGATCAACTTTTCGGCTCCTGGCGGAAGCACCATTTTTTCAAGCACTACTTATTATGGAGCGATAGACATTCAGGAAAATGCTTTCACGTGGACAGATAGGGATGGAATGCCGCATTATTTCGTTCCTTCGTCGGGCGGCGTTCACATTACGATATCGGAAGTCATCGAACCTGTTCGCCCGCCTCCGCCGCCTCCGCCCCCCCCGCGCCGGTGATCTTTTTCGCTCCCCTTTCGGGGAGCATTTTTGCTGGTGTTGACCCCGTAGTGAAAAGCGACGTCCGGCATGCGCGCGCTACGCCGCTTTCTACTACCGGGTTGACTTTTGTTTACGGGTGGTGGACAGTAGAAAAAGAAAAGCAAGGGCACATTGAGACAAACGGAGGATGCCATGATATTCGCAGGAATCGCGGGCATCGTTTTTTTGTTTTTGGCGGGAGCTGTTCTTGCCTGCACGCTCGGGCTCAAGCGGTTTACTGCTGGCAGTACGACCGACTCGGCCTTTGCGATCGCCAAAGCGAAGAACGAACAAGACATTCGCGTCATCGCGAGCTACGCCGCCGAAGCGGCGGGAACGGATGCCGAAGCCGAACGGACAGTCGTGGCAGTTGAAAAGCTGTTGGATGAAATGACGGCGCACAAGATCCGCGGCGACATTGCGGTTAAGCCTTCGTCATTGGTTGCTGCGCGGTGGAATGCGGCCGCCCAAAGACAGCTGTATTCCCGGCTCGCGAAGCTCGCGCGGCACGCGGCACGATCCGGGCGGACGATGTGGATCGACCGAGAACATGCGGCCGATGGCCGGTGGGTTCTTCCGGTGGAAAAGAAACTTTTGGGGACAAGGAATGGAAAACAATTCATTCCGCGTTTTTCCAATATCGGACTCGTCGTACAGGCGTATCGCAAGAATTCTTTGAGGATCGCCGGCGCATTTGCCGAATGGCATACCCGCGGCGCCCGCTTTCGGGTGCGTGTTTGCCGCGGGGCATATCCCCGCGAGGCGGAACTGTCGAGCAACGAAACCGCCTGTCGGTTTCTTACGATCCATCGGCGTCTTGTTGCATGGGGCATTTCAACGGTTGCGGCGACGCACACATTGGTTCCCGCGATCGCGATCAATTCGCGCCAGCCGCCGATTGTTCATATGCTGTATGGGCGACGCGAAATCGAAACAATTCTTGAACCGCTTGCCGCCGTGAATTGCATTCGCGAGCCCGCGGTTTATGTGATTTATGGCCCGCTATGGGCGCGATTGAGATATCTCCTGCGCCGGTTTTGGGAGGACCCGCGGCTTATTCTGTGGTTTTGGAAATGACGCGCGCCATCATCTTCGATCTGGACGATACGCTTCTGGATTCCGGAGGCATCCGCAAATTTCTCGAGATCGCCGCGGAATTCGGTCTGCCGACCGAAGGCATCGAAAGCAAAGTACGGAGCTCGTGGGGGATTTCTGGCATTGAGATCGTGGCGCTGTGCTGGCCCGAAATGGATCCGTATGTGTTTTATGCACGCTGGGCATTCCGCGAACAGGGGAAACGCATCCCGCTTTTTGCGGGCGTCATGGAGACCTTGAGCCATTTTCGCGAACGGGGAATTCTCATGGGCGCCCTTTCGAACCGCGATTCGGGAAGCGGACGCTATCAGCTGGATCTCTCCGGCATCGCGCACTTTTTCCACGGTATCGCGGGCGTGGGGCATTCCAACCATCCGAAACCGCATCCCCGGAGCGCGGATTCGATCCTTGATGTGCTGTGGGATTATGGGATCTGCAGAAAAGAAGAAATTCTTTTCGTCGGTGATACGGTCATTGATTTCGAATGCGCCCGCGCGATCGGCATGCCGTTTGCCGCCGTTTTGTCGGGCGGGACGCCGTCAACATCATTCCGGACAGCCGGATTGGGCGATGAGCGTATTTTGTCCTCCGTCGCCGACCTTCCTGAGTTCTTACCATTACATACGTAGGATTCCGTCCTGCGCCTTGGTTGCAAGGTGCAGGACGGGCTTGACTTGATTTTTTGAGAGTGTTAAGCTAGGCTTATCGTGAACTTTATGGTCAAGATGAATTACGATTTTAAAACGATCACCGTTTCCATTTTAAAGAAGTTGTCCGGCCGCTCCCGCGATATCATTGAGCGGCGATTTGGCGTTGGGTCGCGCACCCGCCGCCAGACATTGGAGTCCATCGGACGGCCCTACAAGATCACACGCGAGCGCGTTCGCCAGATCGAAGCCGCGGCCTTGGGCAAGATCCGCGAAAGCGCGACATTTGCGCTCGCTCTGCCTCTGATCGAAGCGCTTCAGAAAGAAATAGAGCGCCGGGGCGGGGTTTGGAGGGAGGATGGCCTGCTTGCCGAATTTTCAACTGAATCCGCGGTCCAGAATTGCGTGCGATTTTTATTGACACTGGGGCCGTCATTCCTGCGCGTGGGCGCCGACGAGCAATGCCATCACCACTGGACAACGAATAGCGATGTTTCGAAAAAAGCCCGCGAAGCGCTCCGCGGTTTTGCAGGGACGCTCGGCGAAAAATTAATGAGCGAGAACGAGATGCTGGACCGATTCGGCGACCACGCGCGGACCGCTTTGTCGCGGACATTCCCGCGAGATGCCCTTTTTTCGTGGCTGGATGTTTCCAAATTGATCCGCAAAAATCCATTCGGCGAATGGGGGCACGCGAGTTCTCCATTGGTGCATCCGCGCGGCATGCGGGATTATGCGTATCTGGTTTTGAAAAAGCACGGCTCCCCTCTGCATTTTCGTGAAGTCGCAAAAGCCATTGAAACGATGATCGGGCGAGGCGCGCACGTGCAGACCGTGCATAACGAACTCATCAAAGACGACCGGTTCATTTTGGTGGGGCGCGGCCTGTATGCGCTTTCAAATTGGGGGTATCAACCCGGGATCGTCCGGGACATCATCGCGGCCGTACTTTCCAAGCAGGGGCCGCTTGTGAAAGATGAACTCATCAAACGCGTTCAAAAAGAGCGGCACGTGAAAGAGAATACGATCCTCATCAATCTTCAAAATAAACAGTATTTCAAAAAACTTTCCGACGGACGCTTCACTGTGGCATAATTGAGGTAATGCTTTTCAGCGAAACTCTCGGGGTGGTGGCATGGGAATTTTTCGGTCCCGTGATCCGTTTTTTTATCGGACTGTGGTGGATTCCCGTGCTCATTGTCGTGGCCGTGCTTACGCACGATCTGTTTCTTTTTTGGCGGCAATCCATTTTTCGGAAGAAGATCGTCTGGACTCTGCTCGAAATTCTCATCCCGCGGGAGATCCGCAAGTCGCCCAAAGCCATGGAGCAATTACTCGAACAATTGGCGTCGCTTCGGAATTCGCCGTCGGATTGGCACGAGAAATATGTGAAGGGGGAGGTCACCCGGCCGTTCAGTTTGGAGGCCGTGAGCTTCGGCGGCGAGATCCATTTTTACATCCGAGCGCCCGCCGCACAGCGGAACATTGTCGAGTCCTTCCTGTACTCGAACTATAAGGATATCGAGGTCGTGGAGGCGGCGGATTACGTGGATCGCCTGCCTAGCGAAACCCGTGAACTGTATAGCGCGGGAATGGATATGTTCGGCATGGAATTGAAGCTTAAAAAAGACGCGGCCTATCCCCTCCGGACATACATTGTATTCGAATCGATCGAGGAGGAAAAGGCGCTCGATCCGATGTCCACGCTTGTCGAAGAGCTCTCAAGGATCAAAAAAGAAGAGCATTTGTGGGTTCAGCTCGTCATTCGTCCGGCCGATACCGAGTGGCAAAAGCGGGGGCAGGCCGTGGTGAAAGAGTTGAAAGAGAAAAGCATTTCAAAAGCGAAAGTTGCGGGGGACATCGAGGGTTTGGCGACGATCACGCGCTCTCCGGGGGAAACCGCGATGCTCGAAGCGATCGAAAAAAATCTTATAAAACCGGGGTTCGATACGATCATCCGGAGCATGTATTTTGCGCCGCGCGCGAGCTTCAATCTGCAGTTTGCGCAGCGCGGCGTACGGAGCGCTTTCAATCAATACGCGGGGCTTAACCGGTTTTCATATAATTTGCGTGTATGGACGCTCGTAAAGTGGGTGATGTTCCCCTATATTTTTATTCGGCGCCGCGCAGAAGCGCGCAAGCAAAACATGCTTCATAGTTACCGGACGCGCGCAATGCCGGAGGAACGCTGGATCGGGCGATTTCTCAATTCGAATCTGTTTTTCTGGAATTCGAGAAGCAAATCCGTGGCCTTTGTATTGAATACGGAGGCGCTGGCGACCATTTTTCATCCGCCGTCGTTTCTGGTGCTTACGGCGCCGTTTATCAAGCAAGTAGAGGCAAAGCGGCTGGGTCCGCCCGCCGGCCTTCCGATCTTCGGCGAGGGCGAGGAACTCCCCGGCCTTGCGATCCCCGGGCAGGCAGGCGCGGAAAAAAGCGGACGCGAGTAGTTTCCGATATTCTATATGGCGGAAAATGAACGCTCCTGTCAAAATTGCAAAAAAGAATTCGCGATCGAGATCGCCGATCTCGATTTTTATCGCGCAATGGATGTTCCGCCGCCGACGTTCTGCCCCGCATGCCGGTTTCAGCGGCGGCTTTCGTTTTTGAACGTGATGACACTCTATAAAAGGAAATGCGATCTCTGCGGGGTCGAAAAACTCAGCATTTTTTCGCCGGATAAGCCGTTCGTTGTGTATTGTCCGCCGTGCTGGTTTTCCGACCGGTGGGATGCGATGGACCACGCGCGGGAATACGATCCGTCCAAGAATTTTTTTGAGCAATTAGGCGAGCTTCAAAAAAAGGTTCCTACGCTCGGCCTTTTTGGGAATTATCCCACGCTCGTTAATAGCCCTTACAATAATTATGTCTACGCGCTCAAAAATTGTTATTTCCTGTTTGATTCCGGCAATGCGGAAAATTGCCATTATTCCTTGATGCTGAAAGACAGCAAAGATTCCATGGATTGCTCGGTCGTGGAGGGGAATGAGCGGTGCTATGAGAATATCGTTGCCGACAAATCCTATAATGTGCATTTTTCTGAAGATTTCGCGGAGTGCCGCAACGTGTATTTTTCAAAACACGTGAAGAGCTGTACGGATTGCTTTGGGTGCGTGAATTTGCGTCATAAGCAGTACCATATTTTCAACGAGCCCTATTCCAAGTCGGATTACGAAAAAAAAATCAAAGAATTCCGGTTGGATTCGTTCCGCGAACTTGAAAAAATGAAAGAGCGCGCCGCGGCCTTTTGGCTTCGGTTTCCGCAGAAATTCATGCACGGTTCGCACAATGTTGATGTATCGGGCGAGTACATTTATTTTTCGAAAAATGCCCATGATTGCTATATGGTGGATGAGGTCGAGGACAGCCGTTGGGTCCAGTTGACGATTTTTGACGGCGCAAAACGGTGTTATGACTACACATCGGGCGGCTTTAATGCAGAATACAATTATGAGCATATCAGCGGGGCCGCCTCGAATCGGGTGCGGTTTAGTTTTGGTGCGGATGATTCGCTGAATGCGGATTACAGCATGGATTTGATTAGCTGTCAGGATATGCTGGGATGCATCGGTCTTCGGAAAAAAAGTTATTGCATTTTGAACAAGCAGTACGGCAAAGAGGATTACCAGAAATTGCGAAGCGTCATTCTGGACGACCTCAAAAAAAATCCTTACCGCGATCGCGCCGGGCGCGTATTCGGATACGGGGAATTTTTTCCGTACGATCTCTCCTACTTTGATTACAACGAAACACAAGCGCAGGATTTCTTTCCGCTCGCAAGAACAGACATTGAGGCGCGGGAATGGCGGTGGAAAGAGCCGGTCGGGAAAGAACACACGATCACCCTGAACGCGTTAGACCTTCCCGATGCGATCGGCGATGTTCCGGATACCATTACGAGCGAGGTCATCGAGTGCCGCGCATGCAGACGCGCCTATCATATTATCTCGGCAGAACTTGCGTTGCTTCGCGAATTTGGTTTTGCGCTTCCGCGCGAATGTTTTTGGTGCCGTAACGCTCGCAGGTTTAGCCGTCTGAATCCGCCCCGTTTCCACCAGCGAGCGTGCATGAAATGCGGAAAAGAAATAACGACCGCATACGATCCGTCCCGTCCCGACATCGTTTATTGCGAGGAATGTTATCTGGCGGAGGTGGCGTAAGCGCGCGCAACAATGATATTCTATCAATATCCGTATGCAGCCCTTTCCTGCGTTTGATTTTTCGTATCTGGGGCAATTTTTAGGCCCGTTTGATTTTCTTTTGAAGTCGGATTTCTGGGTCGGGCTGTATGTCGGCCTGCGTTGGGTCGGCATCGGTTTGATCCTTCTTCTTCTGGTTTCTTTCGTTTACCTCGTGTTTCAGGTTTGGCCGTTTCGGATGCGTTGGAGAGTTCGCGCCGGATTTCAGGCGTATCGCGCCCCCCGCCAGCGGTATGCGCTGGAAGATACGCAAAAGATCATGACGCGCAAGAAATGGGGGGAGGTCATCCGAAGGGTTGAAATGGGGACGGCCGGTTTCGCGCTTGCGGTCATCGAAGCCGATGTGTTACTTGAGCATACGCTCGGCCGTATCGGCATCGCGGGCAAGAATATTGCGGAGCGCTTGCGCTCGCTTGCTCCGGACGAGGTTTCTGATATCAACGCGGTATGGGAAGCGCACGCGCTTCGCAACCGCATTGCGCACGAACCGGGATTCGAACCCACGCGCGAAGAGGTGACCCGGGCGCTCGCCGCGTATAAAAAAGCGCTCGAAGAACTCGACGCGTTGTAAAGGAATTGGCTCGAATTTATTCACTCACTAACGCTCGTACAAATTTGGCATGCCCATCCGAGAGGGACGCGCTCAAATCATCAAACTTGCCCCGCCGCCGCCCGAACTCCCCATTTACAAACGGGAGGATCCGCGAGAAGTCGTTTTTTTTGGGCGCACGAACTATGTTGCAGCGCTCGAGGAAAAGCGGTTCATTTTCGGGATCAAGCGCCGCGATCGCCGCCGCCACATGTACGTGGTCGGCAAGTCGGGCGTCGGTAAATCCAAGCTTCTGGAGCTGCTGATCCGGCAGGATATCGGACAGGGTCACGGCGTATGCGTCATCGATCCGCATGGCGACCTGATCGAAGAAATTTTGAAATTCATTCCCGAGGAACGGATTCGGGATACGGTATTGATCGATCCGGCGGATACCGCGTGGCCCACATCGTTCAATCCGCTCCAAAATGTTCATCCGGAATTGAAACATCAGGTGGCGCAGGGGCTGATCGAAGTGATGGCGCGCCAGTTCGGCGCGAATTGGACGCCGCGTTTGGAACACGTGCTCCGGTTCACGCTTTTGGCGCTGTTGGATTTTCCGATGGCGACCATGCGCGGCATGATTTCGATGCTGACCGACCGCAAATACCGTCAGAAGGCCATTGATTACATCGAGGATGAAATGGTGCGCCGTTTCTGGGCCATTGAATTCGCCGATTGGTCGGAAAAATTCGATACCGAGGCGGTCATCCCGCTGGTCAATAAACTCGGCCAATTCCTGTCGAATCCGTATCTGCGCCATATTTTCGGCCAACGCGAAAACAAGGTCGATCTGGAACGGATCATGAATGAAAAGAAAATTCTTTTGATCTCGCTTTCCAAAGGAAAGATGGGAGAGGAGAATTCGAGCTTTTTCGGCTCCATGTTCATCACGAAATTAAAGCAGGCGGGGATGGCCCGGGCCGCGATGCCGGAGGAAAAGCGCGAGGATTTCTATCTGTATGTGGATGAGTTCCATAATTTGGTGACGACGACATTCGAGAGTTTGTTTTCCGAGTCGCGCAAATACGGCCTCGCTCTGGTCGTGGCGCATCAGTATATGGCGCAGTTGTTGGCGCAAGTGCGCTCGACGGTGCTCGGCAATGTCGGGACGATCGTGGTTTTTCGCGTCGGGGGGGACGATGCGATGCATTTGGAAGCGGAGATGACGCCCGTGGTCAAAGCAAAAGACATGGTCAATCTCGGCATGCAGCAGTTTTATATCAAAATGACGATCGATGGAGACACGTCAGACCCGTTCTCGGCCGAAACTCTCCGGATCTTACCCCCCGAACACGAATCATTCAAAGACCGGATCTTGGAATTTAATCATGCGACGTATGCGCTCGCGCAGGAAGAGGCGAAAAAGCGCATCGCCGAAGAAGAAGCCGAGCTTTTGGGGCTCGCACCCGCTCCGGCCGGCACGACAGCGCAAACGAGCGTACCTGCTCCGCGCGATCTGCCCGATAGCACGGCGGGCGGCGGCGAACACCCCGAACCTCTTTTGTAGAACCCATTTCAAAATTATTGATGGGCGAGCGTATGCCGTGAAAAAGGGCTTTCGGAGCGCGGCGGCGCGAGAACGAGCCGATTTTTCAGTAGAAAAATACGGCGTACCTTTTTTATGGCATGCGTGAGCGCAATTTTGAAATGAGTTCTAGGATGATAGAATGAATTCTATGCAGGAAATGAACACCAATTATTTTGCAAAAACCAATTTCCGCGGAAACGAGCGGGTATTCGGCATCAAAACATCGGATCGCCGCCAGCATGCGTATGTGGTGGGGAAAACCGGCACCGGCAAGACGAATTTGATCAAAAATATGGCGATTCAGGATATTTATTCCGGGCAGGGACTGTGCGTCGTTGATCCGCACGGGGAATTGGTCGAGGAGCTTCTTGCCAAGGTTCCGGAATCACGCAAGAGCGACGTGATTTATTTCAATCCCGCCGACACCGACTACCCGTTGGGATTCAATGTACTCGAAGTACCGGACCCGAAGTATAAACATTTGATCGCGCAGGGGCTGATCGGCATTTTCACGAAGATCTGGTCGAACGTGTGGTCGGCGCGCATGGAATACATTTTGCAAAACTGCATTCTGGCGTTGATCGAGATGCAGGGGACGACGCTTCTCGGGATCCAGCGGATCCTGACGGACCGCGAATACCGGCAGCGCGTTCTCGCGAATGTTTCGGATCCCGTGGTCAAAGCGTTTTGGCTGAACGAATTCGAGGCATGGGAGCCGCGATTCAGGAACGAAGCGATCGTTCCCATTCAAAATAAGGTCGGCCAATTTCTTTCGACGTCGCTCATTCGAAATATCGTCGGGCAGACAAAATCCAGCTTCGATGTGTACGAATTGATGAATGACCGCAAGATCCTGTTGATGAACATTTCGAAAGGCCGGATCGGCGAAGAAAATTCTTCGCTGTTGGGGGCGATGCTGATCACGAAGATCCAATTGGCCGCGATGGAGCGCGTTCGCATTCCCCGCGAGGAAGACCGTCCCGATTTTTATTTGTATGTGGACGAATTCCAGAATTTCGCAACGGAATCATTTGCGTCCATTTTGTCAGAAGCGCGGAAATACCGCCTGAATCTTATCATTGCGCATCAATATGTGGGGCAGCTCGTAGGGCAATTGAATAATACGAAGGTCCGCGACGCGGTGTTCGGCAACGTGGGAACCATGATCGCATTCCGCGTGGGGGCTGCGGACGCCGAATTTTTGGAAAAGGAATTCGAGCCGGAGTTTATGCCGCAGGACTTGGTCGGTTTGCCCAACTACCACATTTATCTGAAGCTCATGGTCAATGGAGTCACGTCGCGGCCGTTTTCCGCGACCACGATCCCGCCGATCGCGACAAACGCCAAAATGGCGGAGCGGGAGCGCATTATCGAGGCATCACGAAGCCAGTATGCGCGGCCAATCGCTCAAGTGGAAGCGGATATCCGCCAATGGAGCACGTCGTTGCCTGAAGCGGGTGGGGGGGTTGCGGCATCGGCCGTAGGTCCGACGTTTGCGGGAGCACGCACGATGGGAGAAAAATTCGACGCAACATGCTGGATCTGCGGCAAAGCGACCCAGCTTCCGTTCAAACCGGATGGCCGCCGGCCCGTGTATTGTTCGGATTGTCTGAAAAAGATCGAGGCGGGCGAATTGCGGCCGTTGCGCCCCTTGCCTCCCGAAGGAGGGCGCGAGGAGTTCAAAGGAGGACTCGAAGAATTTGGAATTGAATTTGAGGGGCGGGCGCGAAAGGACGGTGCGCCTGTCCGGCCGCCTGCTGCTCGTCCGCCAGAAACGACCAAAAGAACAGGGGCTTCGGAGCGGCGTTCGGTGGAGTCGCACCATCAGGCCGAGCGGCGTCCTGGAATGCCTCTGGGCCGCGTGCCGCATATTCGCGAGGGAGCGCTGGTAACGCGCCCGATAGCGCCCAAGCGCGCATTGTCACTTTCCGAGTTGAGGGCGAAGGCGCGTCGCGAACCGGAAGAAAAAAAAGAGCCGGCATTGGGAGATCTCCGGCACATGCGAGACCAAAACGCTCAAGCCCGGGGACAGCATCAAGTTTTGATTTTGACCTTTCGGAGGTCTTCGCTACAATCAGGGCAATGAAATACGCCCTGATTTTTGTTTTGGCGCTCGCGCCGGTTTTCCTGATGGTAGAGATCGCAAATGCCGCCGTTCGCATCAATGAGGTTGCGTGGATGGGGACCGTAAATTCGGCAAGCGACGAGTGGGTCGAACTGTATTCGGATTCGGCGGAGGATCTGGATGGGTGGATACTTTCGACCGCGGATGGCGGCATGAACGTTGCGCTTTCGGGGACGATTGCGGCAGGCGGATATTTTTTGATCGAGCGTACGGATGATTCAACCGTTCCGGATGTGCCGGCGGATTTGGTCGCGGCATTTGGAAGCGGACTCTCGAATGCGGGGGAGATTTTGATTTTAAAAAATGCATCGGGCGCCGAGGTCGCTCGCGTGGATGCATCGGGAGGATGGCCCGCAGGAAATAATTCAACCAAAGAAACGATGCAGCGCGCGGGGTCGGCATGGCTTACGGCGCCCGCAACGCCAAAAGCGCAAAATACCGGCGTTCCAATAGATGATGGCGGTGAATCTCCGCCATCCTCGTCTGTTGGCGGAACGTCCGCGCCGCCGGCAACATCGTCAAACGAGCCGCGTTTTTCGGCGGACGCCGGCGGCGATCGTACGTCGGTCGTTGGCGCTGCGATTCGATTTGACGGCGCGCTGTATGACGGTGCTGGCGCTCCGATCGCGGGCGCGGATTTTTTGTGGAGCTTCGGCGATGGCGCAACCGCGCGCGGCGCATCTGTTTATCATATCTGGCGATTTCCGGGCGAATACACGGTTTTTCTTTCCGCGGCGCTTGGCGGCGTTTCGATCACCGATCGCCTTACGGCGCGCGTCATCGCAAATGGACTCACGATCTCCGAGGTGAAGCCCGGAAATGACGGGTGGATCGAGATCGCGAATGCGTCCGCCTACGCGCTTGATATTTCCGGATGGGGGATCTCGAACGGTCAGTTCACATATTCCATACCGGTGCGTACCGAGATCCGTACGGACGCCCGACTGGTCGTAACGGGCGAGGTTACGAATTTTGGTTTTCCATTGTCTGGCGCAGCATATCTTTTATATCCGAACGGTTCTTTTGCGCACGAATTTTCGTATGCGGGCGCATTAAAGCCCGATGAAAGTTTTCATTTTCATGATGGCGCTGTTAAAATCGGCGCTCAAAGCCCCGGAAGCGATCGCTTCGTGTTTCGTTCCGGGATGCAGCCGCAAAAAATCCAAACGCCGCCGGCTGTTGCGGTCAGCGCACGATCCGACGCTGCACAAGAAACCGCGGCGGTTTCAGCGCCGATAAAGGATTCTTTTCCGTGGCATGCGGTCGGCTGGTTTGCGGCGGCGCTCGGGATCGGCATCATCGGCGCCATTGGATATTTGGCGCTCCGCTTCCGCGGCATCATCTGATCCCCCAAAGGGTAGTCCTTTGTGTGGATAACTCTAATTTATTCACAGTTTATCCACCCAAAGGACTACCCTTTGGGGCTTTTGGTGTTAAAAAAGATAAAAAAAGCCGTCGGTTAGGACGGCGATGGCGGTTCGACAGGACTCCGGGTGATTTGCAGGGCGCGGCGCATGGAAACCATGAAGAGTCCGGCAAAAATACCGATGATAATGAGGACAAAAGCGGGAGGGCGAGGTTTTGCGGTTTCAAGCGCCGACGTGAATGTCACCATCAAAAAAACGCTGGAAACCATCGCGATGGTCAAGCCGATGATGGAGAGCATTCGTTGGAAAGCATTCAACGGTTCACCCTGTGTGTAAATGAGGATCACGGCCGGAATTATCATCCCCCAGATCGTGAAATCAGAGGAAAGCAACGGTTTGAATTGAGGAACGACGTAGATAGGGGTAATGGTTGCCGCAAGAAAAAACAGGAACCACAATCTCTCCGCCCACTTTCCTTTCATGGAGCCTCCTTTTGAAAAAAGAGCGTTTGGATATGATATTAGAATATAAAAGTAAAGTTGTCAATAGAGCGTGAATGTTTTGGAAAGGGATTCACTGAGCGCGAAATTTTTGACGACATGTTCGTGGAGGCCCGAACCCAGCCTACATGCAAATTCCGGGTTTGCGATCAGACGTTCGATCCCCGCCGCGATCTTTCCTGCATTTCTCGGCGGGATCAAAAGGCCGGTTTTATCATGTTTGATGATGTCGGGATTGCCGCCGACATCCGTGGCGATGACCGGCAATTTCGCGAGCGCCGCCTCGAGGAGCGTGTAGGACGAGGCACCGGCAAGCGACGGCAGGACAAAAATATCGAACGCGGAACAATACGGGCTTGCGGACGCTGCATTCGCGACGAACGTGATATCATTTTCAATTTTTAAGATCTCGGCTTTTCTCCTGAGCTCTTCGAATGCGCCGCCCGTCCCGATCAGAAGAAGATGAAGCAATGGGGCGCGGCGCGGGTCGCGTTCATGGAACGCGTATTTTAACGAGGCGAATGCCTCGAGAAGATACCGGTGTCCCTTGATCCGGATGAATTCCCCGATCGTGCCGATAACGATGCGGTCGCGAAATTCCGTTTCCAGTAATTTGGCGCGCGCCTCATCACGCGCAAGGACCGCAACGCCTCGCGGATCGATCCCCGGCGGAACGACCGTCAATTTACGTTTGGGCGCGATCCGGTATTCGAGCGCCGTCTGATGATCGGCGCGCGAAAGAAGAATAATGGTATCGCAAAGCAGACATCGCATTCTCTCCGCTGCTTTGCGGAGCATGCGATTCAAGCGTCCGCGCGGTTCCGTGAATGTCCAACCGCGTACGGTGTGGATGTTTGCGGAATCGAACCGCAAAAAAACAATCCGATAGACAAGAAAAGCGAGTCCGCCGATCACCGCCGAGCGGGGATCGGCCGTATGAAGAATGTGAGGGCGGAACCGAAAAAGGATGGCGAGTACGCTCCAGAAACTGCGCATTTCAAAATAGGGGATATCGAGCGCGCCCAGACGCTCGATCAATGCGCCGTGTCTGGCGCCCGAAACCGCAACGTCGAAATTCAGGCGCACGGCATAAAGCGCCAACTCCTGAACATACTTGCCGGTTCCGTTCCACCGGGATGATGCGGCGAGATACAGAATTCGACGACGATTGACCATGGGGGAAAGTTATTTTATAATAAGCGGAAATCTCCCCTTCCCTATACTTATGATAAAACCTTCCGGCGCCCGACCCAAAATTCTTGTGTTTTCCACGGTTTACCTCCCGATGATCGGCGGGGCGGAACTTGCGATCCACGAGATCGCAAAACTGCTTTGCGACCGGTATGACTTCATCCTTTTTACCGCGCGGATGTCCTCCGCGTTTCCTGCGCGCGAACGAATAGGCGGCGTGGAGGTGCGCCGGCTGGGTTTTGGTTTTTCGTTCGACAAATATCTGGTGCCGTTTCTTGGTTATTGGAACGCCCGCCGCTTGATGAGAGCCTCCAGCCTCCAGCCTCCAGCCTCCAGAATCCTCATGTGGGGCATGATGGCGTCCTACGCGACGATCGCCGCGTATTTTTTGAAGCGCCGGAACCGAGCCATCCCCTTTTTGCTGACGCTTCAGGAAGGCGATCCGGAAGAGTATCTATTTCACGGCCGGTGGGGGCTTATGGGATGGTGGTTCAAAAAAATCGTCCGCTCGGCTGACCGCATCCAGACCATCAGTTTTTATTTGCGTAGAGTCGCCGAAAAGGCGGGCGCCCTGTCCGATCGCGTGGATGTGGTACCGAACGGCGTGGATGTCGGGCGTTTTGGCAAAGCGCATCCGGAAGCGCGAAAAGAGTTCTACGGCCGGTTCGAACTTCCGCCGAACGCGAAGATCGTTATCACGGCCTCCCGGCTTGTTCCTAAGAACGGCGTGGATACGTTGATCCGCGCATTGGCTTTGCCCCCCAAAAATCATCGGGAGCACGCGATGATCGCCGGAACCGGCTTTCAAGAAACGTCGTTGAAAGCGCTTGCGCGGGAGCTCGAAATCGAGAAGCGCGTGCATTTTTTGGGCGATCTCGACCACGATGAACTTGCGCGATGGTATTCGGCCGCCCATGTTTTTGCGCGGCCGTCCCGTTCGGAAGGATTGGGTTCTGCGTTTCTTGAGGCCATGGCCGCGGGACTTCCCGCGATCGGGACCGCGGTCGGCGGCATTCCGGATTTTTTGAAACACAACGAGACCGGCGTTTTGGTGAAGGTGGACGATCCTCACGATCTTGCCTACCAGCTCCGACATCTTTTTTATGACGCGGATTTTCGCGCGCGCGTCGCCGAGACCGGCCGCGCGCTCGCTCGCGACCACTATTCATGGGACGGAGTCGCGAATAAAATGAACGGAATTTTTTATCGTCTCATTGGCGCATGAAAATTCTTATCGCAACGCCGCTTTTTCCGCCGGATATCGGCGGTCCCGCGACCTACAGCGCGATCCTTTCGGATGAGCTTCCGAAACATGGGATCGATGTTTGCATTGCGAGCTTTAGCGCATTCCGGCGGCTTCCCCGCGGTATCCGCCATGCGGCCTATTTTTTCCTGTGCCTGTGGCGCGCCCAGGGCGCGGATATCATTTATGCGCAAGATCCTTTTAGTGTCGGATTTCCGGCGATGGTGGCCGCGAAATTACTCCGCAAAAAATTCATTTTAAAAATTGTGGGTGATTACGCATGGGAGATCTTTCAGGGAAGCGCCGGCATTTTTGTGTCGCTTGATGATTTTCAAAACGGGCGTTTCGATCTAGTAACCGAAATCCGCCGGTGGGCGGAGAAGCGAGTGGCAGAGAGCGCCCGCATGGTCATTGTTCCGTCCGCGTATCTTAAGCGCATCGTCGCAGGCTGGGGCAAAGAACAGTCGAAGATCCGCATCATTCCGAATGCATTCGGCGGCGTCCGGTGTTTGCTGACGCGGGAGGAGGCGCGCGCAAAATATCACCTGCAGGGGACCGTGATCGTATCGGCGGGGCGGCTCGTTCCATGGAAGGGATTCGGAACGCTCATCGAAATCGTGCCGGATATCGTTCGCGAAATTCCGGATCTCCGTCTGGTGATCGCGGGGGACGGCGAAGAACGCGAAACACTTGAGCTTGCGGTTCGGGCATTGGGACTCGACGCGCGCGTGATGCTCGCCGGGCGCGTCCGGCATGCGGAACTTGCGGAATACATCCGCGCGGCCGACCTCTTTGTGTTGAATACCGGATATGAGGGTTTGTCGCATCAATTGCTGGAAGTGCTCGCGCTCAAAACGCCCGTGGTCACGACCAATGTCGGCGGCAATCCGGAAATCATCCGTGACGGCGAAAACGGCGTGCTGGTGGATTATAATGATCGCGAGGCGTTAAAGAAGGCGATAACGCGTTTGTTTGGTGATGATGCATTGCGCGCCACGTTTGCGCGGACAGGGCCCGAAACTGTCCGGATGTTCACCCGCGAGCGCATGGTCGGCGATCTCATTTCATTGGTGAAAGAATTATGAATATGAAGATTTTAATGCTATCCGGCGATCCGCAGATCTTGGATGCGGCCTCCGATGCGGCGCGGCGCATGAAGGATTACGGCCGGATCGTCGGCCGCCTGGATATTTTCGTATTTGTCGCGCGTCTCGGCGCGCATCAAGCGCCGGCGCTCGCGTTATCCGCGAATGTTTCTGCGGAGGCGGTTGCCGGCCGTATCGCGCGGTTTTGGCGGGCATACGGGCGTGCAGCGCATCTGTTGAAGCGCGAGCGGTACGATCTGATCACGGCGCAGGACATCGAGCACGCATGCATCGCGTGGCTTCTTTCGAGCCGCTTTCGGATCGCGTGGCAAATGCAATTACATACGGATATTTTTAATCCGCGTTTTATCCGCCATTCATTCGCCAATCGCATACGGGCCTCCATGGCGAAATTTTTATTGCCGCGCGCTACGCACGTGCGCGCCGTGAGTTTTCGCATTGCGCGAAGCCTGCCCGTTAGCAAGGCGGGCATTCCGCAAGGGAAGCGCGCCGTCATTTTTCCGATCTATGTGGATACCGATTCCATCCGCAAAACACAGGTGAGCGCGGACTTGGGCGCAAAATATCCGGCCTTTAGGAAAATCATTTTGATGGCGGGCCGTCTCGCTCGCGAAAAAAATTTCATCTGCGCGATCCATGCGATGAAGCGCATCACGGCAGAGCACCCGAGCGCGCTGTTGGTCATCGCGGGTTCGGGACCAGAAAGACGCGCGATCATTCGCGAAGCGCATCGCGCGGGGGTCGCCGCAAATGTTGCGCTCGAAGGCGCGGTCTCATTCGAAACACTCTGCTCCTATTACAAAACCGCGGATCTGTATCTTTTGACCTCCGAATATGAAGGGTACGGACGAACACTGGTGGAAGCGGCCGCAGCCGGATGCCCGATCGTAAGCACGGATGTCGGTATTGCCGAAGAGATCAAAGGCGCGTTTGTTGTTCCGGTGGGCGACCTGCAGGCGCTTACGGACGCCGTTTTACGGCAACTGAATATGCCCCGCGCCGCTCCCGAGCTTCCGTCCATGCCGTCGTGGAGCGATTATTGCAAATTATTGAGAGAATCGTTCGTAGCGTGCCGCCATGCGTAAGAAATTATTGATCATCACGCAAAAGGTGGACCGCAAGGACCGGAATCTCGGTTTTTTCCATCGGTGGCTCGAAGAATTCGCCGAGTACGCGGATCTCACCGTTATCACGAGTTTTATCGGCGACCACGCCCTGCCCGCGAATGTGCGGTTGTATTCGTTCGGAAAAGATCGGGGAGTTTCGCGGCTCGGGCGCATTCGGGAATATCGCCGGCTATATGCCCTCCATTCGCGCGAGGCGGATGCGGTCTTTTTTCACATGGTGCCGGAATTTGTTGTCGCGGCTCTGCCCGTGATCCTTTTCCGCAGGCACCGGACGGCGTTGTGGTATGTGCACGGCTCCGTACCCCTATGGCTGCGCCTCGCTTCTCGGCTTGTTGACGGCATTTTTACCGCCTCAAAGGAAAGTTTTCGCCTCGCATCGCCCAAGGTCATACGCACGGGGCACGCGATCGACGCCGAATTTTTCAGGCCTGCGGCTTCGGCAGCGCCGCAAAACGCCGTTCGCTTGCTTGTTCTCGGCCGTATCTCGCCCGTGAAAAAGATCGAAGACATTATCGAAGCGTGCGCGCGGCTTTCCGGCGTGGCGTGGATCCTGTCGATCGTCGGCGGACCGCTCACGTCCGCGGACGAGGCTTATGTGAAAATGTTGCGGGAGCGCATCAGCGAGAAGGATCTTAAAAACAATATCGTATGGCGCGGCGCACATTCGTACGGCGAAATGCCCGCCATTTACCAAAGCCACGACCTGTTCATTTCCATGTCTGGAACGGGCTCAGTGGACAAGGCGGTACTTGAGGCGATGGCGTGCGGGCTTACGGTCATTACCGCGAACGAAGCGTTTCGCGGCATTTTGCCGGCGAAGTATTTTTTGGAGTCGCGCGACCCGCAATTTCTTGCGGAGCGCATCACCCGATTGATGAATGAATTGCGGCCGAACTCCGAGCTCCGTTCGATCGTGGAACACCACCACAGTTTGTCCCGTACCGTTCGGACAATCGCGGAACGCTTGCTATCATAGCGCCATGCCTACGGAACAGGTTCTTTATCGCAAATACCGGCCGCAGAGTTTTGCGGATGTTCGAGGGCAGGACCCGGTGGTGCGCATCCTTTCGAATGCGCTCGCCATGAACCGCATCGCGCATGCATATCTATTTTCCGGTCCCCGCGGCACAGGCAAAACGAGCGTCGCGCGCATTTTCGCACGCGCGGTTAACTGTGCCGATTTGGCTTGCGATTCGCCAACCGGCGAAGAGCAATCGCCAAATCGAGCATCCCGACGAAGCGTTAGCGAGGAGGGACGGTTAATTCCATGCAACGCTTGCGAATCCTGCGCAGAGTTCTTATCGGGCCGCGCGCTCGATCTCGTGGAAATGGATGCGGCGTCGAATCGCGGCGTGGATGAGGTGCGCGCCATTCGCGAAGCGGCCGAGCTTTTGCCCATGCGCGCTAACTATAAAGTATACATTCTGGATGAGGCGCATATGCTCACGCGCGAGGCATGGAACGCGCTTTTAAAGCTCACTGAAGAGCCGCCGCCGCATGTGATTTTTATTTTGGCGACGACCGAGCCCGAAAAAGTTCCGGATACGGTTCAGTCCCGCGTTCAGCATCTGCAGTTCCGGTTGGCGGACGAGGCGACACTTGTGCGGGTGCTTGCGGACGCCGCCAAAAAAGAGGAGATGGCGCTCGAGCCCGATGCGGCTTCGATGCTCGCACTCTTTGCCGAAGGGTCGTTCCGCGACGCGCTGAATCTATTGGGGCAGGCGCAGGCGCTCTGCGGCAACACCATCACCGCCTCGGTGCTCGAGGATTTTTTTGGCGCGCCGTCAAAAACCGCGCTCGCGGAGGTCGCAAGCGCGCTTGCGTTGCGTGACGCCAAACATGCCATCGAATGCGCCGGACAGGTTTTTGCAAAGGGCTCCGACCCGCGGCTTTTTTTGAAACTTCTCATTCATCAATTCCGCTCCCAATTTTTGGATGCGCTCCGAAGCGGGCGCGTTGAAAAAGACGCGGCGAATCCGTTCAGCGCCAAGGAACTCGAAACCATTTTGCGTATCCTGCTCGAAACCGCGACCGAGCGCCACTATTCCGGCTGGCGCGAATTGCCCATTGAGCTCGCGCTCCACCGCATCGTGCGGGAGCTTTGATTTTTCACCGGCTTTTCTTATGATGAACGCGGATACCGCCGCGTTCTTTTGTTTTCCGGAGGGGTTGCGTGAAGAAAAAATGCAGGGTTTTTGTCGCGATTCTCGTGCCTCCTGAAATCCGGCGCGCAATTGTCCGCTGGCAGAAAGAGCATGCCGAACTCGGCGCCGATTGGCGGATGCGCTGGAAAAAACCGGCGAATCTTCACGTGACGCTTATCGGGCCGTGGCGCGCCGGAAACACCGAAATCAGCGCCGCGAAACGAGCGCTTATGAGGGCGGCGGAGGATGCGCAGCCGTTCATGCTGGATATCCGCAAAGTGCAATGGGGGCCGCCAAGCATGAAGCCGCGGCTCATCTGGTCGGCTGGAAGGACGCCAAAAGCATTCGGAGCGCTCAAGCGGAGCATCGAACGGGAGCTCCTTTCGGACCCCAAAACGGGCGCACGTATTCGGGGGCGGTTTCCGAAAATCGCGCACATTACGGTCGCCAATTTCAAGCCGAATCGCCGCCTGCCGCCGCTCGATGAGCGCGTGGATTGGGCGTTCGAGGTTCGCTCTTTCGCGTTCATCAAGTCCACCCGCACGAGTGCATCCACCAAATACCGCATCGTCGGGCAGTTTGATTTTTAGGGAAAATTCAGTATAATGAAGGCGAGCATAACGCTCGCTTTTTTGATTGATATTACTAAACTTGCAGCAATTACCATTTTTTGGTATAGTGATCGTACCGATGACCACAAAAACGCTCGAGAAGAAAGCAAAGAAGCTTGAGAAGGAAGTAGGACTTCTTCGTTCTTTTGTGATTGGTCAAGCGGGGAAAGACCCGGAAGGAAAATATAACTCTGATTTCGCCGAGCGGGCGTTAAAAGCGGCACAAGAGGGGCCGAGATACGAATTTAGAGATGCAAAATCTTTTTTGAAACGCGTCAGGAGCGAATAGCTTTTATCGATCGTGAGGGTTTATTACAGCGAATATTTTAGAAGGCGTGTTCAGAAACTCGTTGGAAAGCGCCAAGACAAGCT
>JACOYI010000012.1 GCA_016181935.1 Candidatus Niyogiibacteriota bacterium
GCGACGCTTATCCTGACACACCAAGAAAAATACTTCCATCATCTGTAGGCGGTCCCTCGGCCGCCTTTTTCATTTCCCGAACACAACCGAAAGATTCCGTGCGAGGGCGCGATAGGCGTCGTCACTTGTAGGATTCCCCAGAATCCGTCCCTCTTTTTCGTTGAGGAGCGTGTCGGCCCGCCCTTCTTTTTCACCAAGGATCGCGTCGATCATTGCAAGGTCGCCCGCATACATTGTTTCGAAGTTCACTTTTCCCGTTTTTTCCGCATAGGCGCGGTATGCCTCGAGCTGGGACTGGATCTCTCTTAAAATGATCAGCTGAATGGGATGGTTCGCGAGCGCGCGTTGCGCCTGCGGCGACCGTCCTTTTGTTTTCCAGAGGTGCGCCGCTTCGAGCAGAGTCGACGTATCGCAGGTGACGACGACCTTCGCCAAATCCTTCAACGGTTTTTGTTTTTTCTCGTATTCGGAATAAAAATATTTAACTTCCGTGGTGCGACCACCATCAATATCTTCTTTGATCCTCTGAATTTTATCGAGCGAGCCGCGTTTGAGCGTGAAATCCACGGCGAGCGCCAGATACTCGGCGCCCGTTTCGGTCTCGAACTCCACGATCGCATCCACGCCGTTCTTGATGTCGTCGTACTCGGACGCCATCGCCGTATGCGCATCGCGCCCAAACCATTCCGAGAGCTCCCCCTCCTCCTGCAGCATCATCTCCATCACATAGGAAAGCTTCCGCGCCTCTTCCGCGTCCCCGCGCTCGCCTTCCGGTAGGCGCGCGAGTGATTCGCTGAACTGCCGTTTGCGCAGTTCGACATAATCACGATCTTTCGCGACCGCATCCGGACCGTAATAATTCTCGAAGTCAGATTCGCGGATGCGCCCGCCGGCGGCTTCGCGCGCACGTGCATATTCATACAGCTTATCGAGCTGTTGCCGCTCGACAGCGCGTTCCAAATTCTGTTCTTGTTCGAATCGCTCGAATGACATATTTCCAGCGTATCACATCCTATTGACATTTTTTCCTGTTTTGGTATGTTCTGCGCTGGAAACAGCGGGCGCTGTTTCGCATTTTCACAACCAACGGAAAGGAGAGGGTCATGGAGAAATTGATTGCCGCCGAATTTGAAACACTCGGCATCAAAGTTCTCGTGCGCAGAATGGACAACGGCGAGATTCGGTCTAGCTTCATGAAAGAAGGAGTCGGCTACATTCTCACCGAGATGCCGAAAGGGATCTGCGGCTGGCAAAACAGCCATTTCCACAAGAGCGTGAGGGAAACCTACGTGGTTCAACAGGGCTGGATCGCATCAGCCGAACTCATGCCGGACGGAGCGATGAAAATGACGGTGCATCGCGCAAACTCGGTCTTCACAACGCATCCCAACAAGCCCCACAACATCTACATGTCGGCAGGAGCGGTCATTCACACGGTGAAGCACGGTGATGCGTCCGCGGAACTCTCGACTGGAAAAGCGGATTGGCATGCGAGTCCGGAGCTCGACAATCTCACCAAACATCTTTCCGAAAAAGACATTTTCTGGCGAACTGATGGTTTGGAAGAAGTGCCGGACTGGGCAAAATCGGTCTAGCCGCGATCCGGCGGCAACACAAAAAGCGCTGCAATTCAATTGCAGCGCGCGTTTTTTTGAGAAATGATTTTTGCAATCGTTCCCGCTTCACCGATGCGGACAAAAGCGATGCCGTGGGCGCTTCCGTTGAATGGTTTCATCGCCGTGTCGCAGGAGAGGCCGTGCGGGAAATAGCCGAGCGTAACGTGCGGCCGCCAGAGTTCGCGCACGAGCGGATGGCCATAGGTTTGCACATTTCGCCGTTCGTTTGCGGAAAGAACGATTCCTTCGCGCTCGGCTTGCTGTGTTCCTGTCGGAACAAAATAGCGTGATAGGCCGAGCGCCCGTTCATGCGCGCGCATAAGGGCGGCGGATCGTTCAATGTCCCAGAAAAGAAATTTGCCGCCGAACGGCGCAATTTTCGTGAACGCGAGCGGGATAGGAAGCGCTCCGGCCAATTCAGTAAGAAGTTCGCGGACCGTTTTTTGCGGCACCCCGCGCAGTTTTGAGTGATACAGCGTCACATGGGGGATGTGGTGTCCGGACGCGTTGAGAATCATCTCTTCGGCCGTGGACCGGTCCAACAACAAGACAAGGCCCAATTGGCCTGTATACGTGGATGGTTTCATTTGAAAACCCCTGTTTCAAAGTTTCTTAAAGTTCATCCATGAAAACTCCAATTTTAGGAAAGCATATTTTCAACTTTGTGTCAATAAGGCCGCTTGACAAAAGCCTGCTTTTTGATACTCTTTACCAATAAAATTATGCGCGCGCGAACGTCCAAAGCTCTCATTGTCGTTATTCTTGCCGGAGTCATCGCTCCCACGGCTCTTTTGCCTGTACTCCCCGCATTTGCCGCCCAACTTGCCCCGACCGTCACCACAGTTTCAGCAACGGATATCACGCTGAAACAAGCGATGCTCAACGCGACGGTCAATCCGAACGAGGAGCAAACCGTCGCATGGTTCGAATACGGTCCATCCACATCGTTCGGCGTGGGAACCGAGATCCAGTTTGCCGGAAGCCAGTCCTATATCCAATCCCTGCGCGTGCGGCTCACGACGCTTGAGCCCGGCACGACCTATTATTTTCGCATCGTCGCTCAAAACAAATACGGCACGAGTTACGGCAATACCATGAGTTTTACGACCGCCGGCGGTCAACCGAACACCAATCCGCCCGCTGGAAATTATACGCCGCCTGTATATTACCCCCCGCCTTCCTATAATCCGCCGTCGTATTCCTATTCCGGCATGCCGGCTGTCACGACGCTCTCGGCCTCTGCGGTTTCCCAAACCTCTGCGGGACTGAACGGCACTGTGTACCCGTCGGGCTCCGCCACGAATGCGTGGTTCGAATGGGGGGCGACAAGTGCGCTCGGCAATTCCACGGCCGCCGTTTCCATTTCCAATACCGCCACCTATTCTTCGTATTCGCAAACGCTTGCGACGCTCTCTCCGAATACGGCCTACTATTATCGCGCGGTCGCGCAAAATGCGCAGGGAACGGTTCATGGACAGATCATTAGTTTTACAACGCACACGTCGGGAGCATCGGCGGGTACGGTCGCAACGAATTCCGGCGCGCCCCCGAGCGGTATTGGCGCGATCTTCAAAAGCACGAGCGCGCCCAAACCCGTCGATCCGGGCGCATTGAATCTTTCCTCGGCGCTCTCGCGCACCCAGCCGTGGCCGGGCGCGAAGATCGAATACACGGTCAATTACACGAACACGGGCGTGGGAACTCTTTCCGCACTCAGCGCGACCGTCGAGCTTCCACCTGAAGTGCAATATATTTCTTCCGATATCGCGCTCCGCGAACAAAACGGGAATGTCCTGACGTTCGATCTGCCGAGTTTGAAAGGCCGCAAGGACTCGAGTTTCGTCATCGCGGGCGTTGTCAAAGAATCGGCCGAAATCGGCTCATCTCTTATTTTCAACGCCACAATGGATTACACCGACGCGCTTGCCAAGCGCCACTCCAAAGAAACATCGGTGAGCGCCGTCGTCATTGCCGCCAATAAAGCGCCAAGCTTGTTGGCGCTCGCTTTCGGCGGCGCTTCGGGCTCGGTTGCCCAGTGGCTTTTAATGGTAACGGCATTCCTTGCCGCGCTTGCCATCTACAATGGCATCCGCCGCGCCATTTCCGGATTCAGCGACGAACGCAAAATTTAACTTTCCGCTTGCAAAGAATCAAACCCAAAGGTAGTCCCAAGGGTAATCCTTTTCTGATTCCTAAGGGTTACCCTTAGAAAAGGACTACCCTTTGTGCATTGGATACGGGTTGATTTTTCCACCCCATTCACCTAGCGTTGGGGATAGATAGACACTTGATAACGGAGCGCTTTATGGTCCTCCTTGCGAAAGCAGCCCTTTCTGAAGAATGGATCGGGCGCGCAAAAAAGGTTCTCGCGACCACAACAATCCATTCAACATTCGTTCCCGTCAGGGGAGAGGGCGTTTACCTGTGGGACGCGGATGGACGACGGGTTATGGATTTTACTTCGCTCGTCGGTGTTTGCAATTTGGGTCATGGTTCTTACGTGCAGCACATTCGCGATGCTGTCCGCGCACATGAGGACAAAACCGGACTTTCCCACACCATGACCCACGATTGGGTCAATCGGTGGGCTGTCGAATTGGCGGAAAAGCTCATCGCCATCGCGCCGGGCGACTACCCGAAAAAAGTTTTCTTTTCGAATTCCGGCACCGAAGCAAACGAGGCGGCTCTAAAGTTGTTGCTCTCGGCGCGTCCCGAACAAACCCGGTTCCTCGTCTTTCCCTATGCATTTCACGGACGCACGTTCGGCTCCAATGCTTTGATGGGCGGACGCACGATTCGTACGCGTTTTTTCCCGCGGCCCATTACTGCGCAAGCTATCCCGTTTCCGCGCGAAAAACAAAGAAATACGGGAAACGGCGTATCGCAAATGGAACGCTGGACGCCGGAACATTATATGGAATTGGTGGAAGAAATCGTAGAGCCGTTCCACGAAGAAGTGAATGCGCTCTTCATCGAGCCCGAACAGGGCGAAGGCGGCATGAATCCGTCCGAACTTGAATTTTTGCTGCCGCTTGCCTATTACTGCAAAGAGCGCGACATCAAAATCGTGGACGATGAAATACAGACCGGTATCGGACGCGCTGGAAAAATGCTCGCATGCGAATATTTCCCAGGATTCATACCCGACATTGTAACGCTCGCCAAAAGCATCTGCGCCGGTACCCACGTGCTCGGAGTTACGATCTTTGACGCGCGGCTTGATTTCACGGAACTCGGACGCCATTCAAATACCTTTGGCGGAAATAGCTCGGCATGCCGAGCCGCGTTTGAAACCATCAAAAGCGTGGAAGAAATTTTGGATCGCATGAAGGGCGTAATCCATTCGCCCATCACGCATCTTCGCAAACGATTGAATGACGCCACAAAAGCGATCAATCACAAATGCGCGGCAAAACATTATGCCATGCGCCTCGCCAATCTTCGTGGCCTCGGATGGATGCTGGGTCTCGATGTCTTCATCAGCGATCGGAACGGTTCTGACGTCCCAGACCCGCACCTTCGTGACCAGATCGTCGCCTGCGCCGAACAAAACGGCCTCCTGCTTCTCGGTTGCGGAAAATCCGCCATCCGCTTCATGCCGCCCATCGTCATCACGAACGACGAGATCGATGAGGCGATGCACATTTTCGAGAATCTTCCCGTCTGGGATTAGTACACTTCCCGTCCGCCTTTTGGCGCGGCCAGCCTCGCGTCTAGGCGGGCGGGGTTTTTCTTGCGCGAATATAGAAATTCGGGAAGTCCGACTTCCCGAATTTTTTCGATTTCTCCTTGTCGGATTTCAAAATCTCTGCTAACCTATCCCTTGGGTTTTGTTCGTTTCCAACCATGCGAGGATCATGCAGCCGATCACAACCGCTTTCCCGTTGTCCAACCGCATCCTGCTCCAAGCGCTCGTGATGAAAGCGCTCCGAGAAGCCCTGGAAGAACGCGGCTTTGTCGAAACGTTTTATCAGGAAGTCACGGAAGTCACCGGAAGCTGCGAAACGATCGCGAACATTTTTATTCTCGCCGAAAAAAACCTGATGCCGCTCCGCCAAACCGCACAGCTTCTTATGGAAGAACTGCTGGTATCCTCAAATCTTCCGCGCATGTTCACATCCGGACGCTCATTCCGGCGGGAAGTTGCAACCGACGGCCGGCATCTTTCCGAATTCGAACTTTTTGAATGGGAAGCGCTCGACATCGATCTCCAAAAGCTCGTCGAGTATAATGCGGAGATCGTTGAACACGTCATCGTCCGCGTCCTGAGAAGCAATCTGCTGGAGCGGGAACGGCATCGCGCGCTGTATCATTGGTTTGGCAAATGGAAAGAAAATGCGCAGGACCATGTGATTTCGTACTCCAATGCCATCCAATTTCTCCGCGATATCGCCTTTACGGTCATCGTAGAAACAGAGAGCGGCCAAAAATTCGAGCGTCCTATTGAATACGGCGACGATCTCAATTCGAAAGCGGAACGGGCGCTCACCCAACACTTCGGCATTTTGCAGGTCACGCATTATCCGGAACCCATCAAGTTCTTCAACATGGAACGGAGCCGCGACTTCGAAAATGAGGGGTGTGTCGAATGCGTTGACCTTCTTCTGCCCTACGCCGGAGAAACGATCGGCGGATCCGCGCGAGAATACGACTATGCGATCCTTTCCGAAAAACTCCGCAACTCGCTCATGCTCAAGCATCTTCTCGACCTGAATCGGCAGCATGGCGGAACCGATGAAGAAGTGGTCCGGGCATTTGATTCGTATCTCAACCTTTTCAAACACAATCCCTATCCGCGCGCGGGCGCCGGCTTGGGCTTGGGACGCCTGTTCCAGTTCTTGATCGCGTCCCCGTCCATCATCCCGTTCTAAATCGCTCATCCGTCACCTCTAGAGGTGACGGATGATTTTTCTTTTATGATACGATTAAGGGTAGTCCCTAAGGGTAGTCCTTTTCTGATTCCTAAGGACTACCCTTGAAAAGGATTCCTTATGCCCAACGGGCGATTTCATTCCAAAACCGGAAAATATCTAAAAGACGCGGTTTACGGCGCCAATGACGGCATCGTCACCACATTCGCCGTCGTTGCGGGCGTCGCGGGCGCGGCACTTTCTCCCGTTACCATCATCATCCTCGGCGTCGCAAATCTGTTCGCGGACGGATTTTCCATGGCCGCCTCGAATTTTTTGGCCTCGCGCTCCGAACGCGATTTTTACACAAAACAAAACGCCTCCCGCGCATGGGAGGCCGCCAACCCAGAGCCCCTCAAAAGCGCCGCCATTACATTGATCGCTTTCGTGGGCGCCGGATTTTTACCCATACTCCCGTATGTCGGAATACCCGCGAACGGCGCTTCGTTCCGATGGTCTATTGCTTTAGCGGGCATTTCCTTTTTTGTCGTCGGCGCCCTACGAACACTTTTTACCGCCAAATCGTGGTTGTGGTCAGGGATGGAAATGCTCGTGGTGGGCGGACTCGCCTCCGGCATCGCCTATATCACGGGCTACGTCGTGCGCATGCTTGTCGGCTGAATCCTGAAAATTGAAATCTTCGAGCGTCACATTTTTTGTAAACGTCTTGCCGAACCGCATCACTTCGAATTCAAGCGTATCTCCAATGGTTTTCGACGCGATGATATCCTCAAGCGTCTCTTCTTCCGTGATTTTTTTCTTATCGCAGGACAAAATCACGTCGTACTCCTGAAGATCCGCTTTTTCGGCGGCGCTCCCGGGGATCACCGCCGCGTCGAACGGCGCGCCTTCATTGATGATGAGAGCGCCGTAATCAAGCGGCACGTTGAACCGTTCTTTGACCGCCGGACTTAACAGCATATATCGGATGCCCAGAAACGGCCGCCGGATGCGGCCGTATTCTTTGATCTCTTTTAGATCCTGCGCGGCGCGATCAATGGGGATCGCGAATCCGATATTTTGCGCGCCGAACACCACCGCCGTATTGATGGCAACCGCCTCGCCCTCCAAATTGACCAGCGGCCCGCCGGAATTGCCCGGATTGATGGCGGCATCGGTCTGAATGAGGCCGCGCAAACGCTCCCCGCGCCCCGACATGTCGGTCATCGCGGTGATGAGCCGCGACAAGCCGGACACGACGCCGACCGAGATCGTATTTTGAAATTCGCCGAGCGCATTGCCGATGGCGACTACGGTCTCGCCCAGCTCGATCCCTTGCGCGGTTCCCAATTTTATCGCTGGTAAATTTTTCGCGTCTATTTTCAGGATCGCGACATCGCTGATGGGATCCACAGCCAGCACTTTTGTTTCGTGCCGTTTGCCGTCCGTCGTGATGACCGTGTACACCGATTGCCGGTCCGCGATCACGTGCTTGTTCGTCAAAATGATGCCCGCGCTGTCCACAATGAATCCGGAGCCGCCGCCGACTTTTACGCGCCCTGATTCGTCGCGCGGCGCTTCGCGCAAGCGCTCCCGCACGATCGCCTGCTCTTCGGGACGCAAATGATAAAACTCATGCGGCAAGTGTGAGGCGATCTCCTCCATATCCTTTGCCACCGCAATACTCACCACCGCCGGCAACGCCGCCTTCACTGCTTTTTTAATTTGTTGTTGATAGTCCGCCATAATAGTAATAGTATATCCTACACTGTCCCCGTAGTTCAACGGATAGAACAGGGGCGTCCTAAGCTCCTGATGGAGGTTCGATTCCTCCCGGGGACACAAACTGTCATTCGACTCAGCGTGGGGCGCTGGTATAATTGAATCGGACCTCTTTAAGGAGATATATCATGCGAACATTTGCGATGTTCGTTGCAATTTTTATGGTATCGGCCTGCTCCGCATTATGGCAATCGATGCCGAAACTGGAGCCGCCGGCGATAGGTGAAACCGTGGAACTTCACGGTTATGCCTACGGTGACGTCAACAACCAAGGCGATGCCGAACACCCGCTATCCATAAGCAACGGTAAAGTGACATTCGCGTACGGCGACTTGTGCGAACTGGAGCCGGTATATCATGACAAAAAAACTCAACGCGATTACCCCGTTCATCATTTTGTGATGGTCGTCGCGTTTGGCAATGGCACGGTTTTACTTCGGTATTCCGGCGATCATCCGGATCCAAATACCGAAAGCCGGAACTGCTTTGATGGCGTCCTTTTCGATGTTTCGCGCGACACATTTGACGAAATGCGCTACCGCCACATCGAGTTTTTGAAAAAAGCAGGAGAACAATAAATATCCCGCCTGTAGCGGGATTCTTTTTATTTTCGCAAAAATCCTCTATACTTGAACCGCGCAAGTTAAAATGGGCCTATGGTCTAGTGGCATGACACGTCCATGGCATGGACGGGATGGGAGTTCGATTCTCCCTAGGTCCACAAAATAGCTTTGCTATTTTGTGATTTAATCGGGGAATCGAACTCCGGAGTGCCGGTGGCGCTCCGCGGGCGCGCCCGTAGAAGACGCGCGAGATTCTCCCTAGGTCCACCGGGTAGTAGAAAATGGCATCGCGCTTAACGCGCAGGCGTTATGCCATTTTTCACTACCCGGTCCACCAAATAAAAATCCCCTGACCATGTTGGTCAGGGGCACAAAAAGAACATTTGCTATTTTAGCAGCGGAGGATTTTTGCCGCTCTCTTTTTCTCCATCGGCGGCGGCCTGAAAGCGCCGCCGCGCTTCTTCGAGGTCTGCGTTGCTACCGATGGACGCCTCGGATGGTTCGGATTCCGGTTTGCGAATCCCGGCAGCGATGTCGCCGGGAGGCGCGCTGCCGAGGAATTTGGTCGGGTCGACTTTTATCGAGCCGGCATTGCCAAGAAAAAGACGTTCGAGCTCTCCTTCGAGTTCGGCATGAAGGGGCATTCCCACGGGAAACGTAAACGCTCTTTTGTCGTCGGGGTCGCTCCAGACGACCTGCCACCCTTTCCGGATTCCGATCGCCTCCTTATCCCAAATTTCGGGAAAGGCGGCGCGGCAAGACACCCAAAAGATGCTATTGACAGCTTCGCCTTGCGTGAAGAAACGACCAAATTCTTTTTCCGCTTCGTCGTGTTCCGGCCCGCTCGATGTCGCACACCGAATCTTTGCTGCGATCGCAAAATCCCCGTACCGCCTGCGAAGAGCGTGGAGCTTCCGAAGGTCATCGCCAGCAATGCCGACAATGTGGTCTCCGGATTCGACTTCCAAATTCGGCTCGGCGAAATTCTCGATCGTAATCTCCTCCAATTCGGCTTGAATGGATTCCAGCCATGTGGAAGCGCCCTTTCCTTTGAGGAAGTATCTCAGCCGTGCGAACATCGCATCTCCTTTTGGATGGGGTTGGCGGTTTCGCTTTTCGTTATTACCGGCGTTCTTCGTCGGTCAATGTCTGGAACGAATCCGGATGCTTGAGATTGAATTTCGTCACGTGCATCCGGTTCGAGGGATCGAACCCTTCGTGGCGGATCATCTGAATGAATGCGCCGAAATCGGCGGTTTTTTTGACATCCGTTGACAAGGCATGCCGCGACAATGGATGATCGCCGACAATGCGCGCGCCGCGATTGATCTTCGGATCGTCGCCTCGGCCGTCCGTGTAATACTGCGACAGCACGAGAAGACGGGTGCCAAGATAGGCCGCTTCCTCAAGATCGTGGGTGACGAAAAAGATCGTCGTTTTGTGCTCTTCCCATAGCTTGAGGATATGGACCTGCATGGACTCTCTAGTGGACGGATCGAGCGCACCGAACGGCTCATCCATCAGCAAAATTTTGGGGCGCATCAGGATCGTTTGCGCGATCGCAACCCGCTGCTGCATGCCGCCCGAGAGTTCGTACGGATATTTTTTCGCGTGTTCCGCAAGCCGCATGACGGACAAATGCTCCATGATCTCGTCGCGGAATTCCTTGCGCCGGCGGATGCGTCCCCACCACGGAACGGACAGCCGACGGCCCAAGTACACGTTATCGAACACAGAGAGGTGCTCAAAAAGCGGGTATCTTTGGAACACGATACCGCGTTCCTTGGAGGGCTCTTTGATCGGTTCGCCCTCCATCAGTAACGTTCCGGAGGTGGCGCGCTCTTGGCCTATGATCAGCCGCAGGAGCGTAGACTTACCGCATCCGGACGGTCCCACCACAGTGCAAAACTCGCCCGCACGCACGGACAGATCAATGTCGTCGAGTACGCGCTTCGGGCCGTACCACTTGTGAACATCCTGCAAATGCAGTTGATTGCGTTTCAGCTGTTCGAGCCGTTCCATGGCGTTCTCCTAGTGATCGGACCGCGCGTACCACGGATACCGCAAGCTGATCCATTTGCCAATGGCCCAGTTCGCGGCGAATCCGAGGAGCGTGATCCACAGAACGTACGGGAAAATGGTATCCATCGCCAAGTATCGCCGCACCAGAAAGATGCGGAATCCCAACCCCTCAGTAGACGCAATGGCTTCCGACGCGATCAGGAAAAGCCATGCGGCGCCGAGCGTCAGGCGCACGGTTTCCAGAAGCCGCGGGAAAATCTGCGGGAACACCACGCGATACGCGACCTCAAACGGTGAAGCGCCGAGCGTCATGGCCTTTACGATCTGCTCTTGCGGGATCATGCGCACGGCCAGATTCACGTCGCGCGCGATCGTGGAAAACGTCCAGAAAATGAGAACGAATTTCGCGGTCTCGCCAACGCCGAACACGATGAAAATGATCGGCAAGATGGCAAGCGGCGGGATGATGGACAAAAACGTCAGGATCGGCAGCAGAAGCGCGCGCAGATTTCCGAATAGACCGATGTGCAAACCGATGATGAGCCCGGCGGTGGCGGCGGCAAGAATGCCGATACCGATTCGCCGCAAGCTTACGCGCGTATCTTGAATCGCGATGCGCTCGCCCGTTCGCTTGTCCGCATCGAAAATGGCGCTTCGTGCCGCTTCGGTCATTTGCGAGAATGACGGCAGAAGTTTGTCGTCCGGATTTTCGGCTTTGCGCGCATGCGAACTGTATGCGTAAATCGCAAGCAGCGCCGCGAACGGCAGGATGCCAAGTATAATGCTCCGCGCGAGCGTCGCATCTGCCCGGAATCCGAGCAAACGATAGATCCAGCGCATGAGAATTCCTCCTTTCTAGGGTTTCTATCAAGGAACGGCTTGGTCTTTAAATATCATAAAAAGTATATCTTGTCAAACCCCGATAGTGGTAGCCGCGCCAGCGGTCCTCCAGACTCGCGCTGAAAGCGCGAGCGCGACCACTATCGGGGTCAAACAAAAATGCCGTCCTTCACCTTGCGAACAAGGTGCAGGACGGCATGAAGCTAAACGAACCAAAAGAACAGAGTGAGTGGCCTACAGCTTGCCGTCGGCGGCGAGCTGCATGTAGGAGGCATTGAAGCGAAGCTTGACGTTCTTGGGGTTCCCCTGAACCGTACCGTCGGGGTACTCGATCCCCACGTCATCCTTCGCCTTGCCGCTGTAGAGGTCGTGCGAGAACGAGAAGTCCACCACATACTGCATGGTCTTCTTCACGTCCGGACTGCGGACGAACTTCGCCGCGTCCGCCGCCTTGTAGAACATGGCGGTGGTCTTGAGCTGGGCCTCGAATTGCTTGGGCGTGGCTCCGGAGTTCTTGGCCATCACCGCGATCGCCTCGTCGCGCTTCGGATGGCCGGGGAGCATGTGCTCCATGGTCTCGTACCACGCGCCTACGAGCGCCCGCTTCAGCTCTTCGGGGGAATCGGTCCGCACGACCATGAGGTCCATGATCTCGCCCGGGATCTGCGACGAGTCGAATAACAACTTGGCACCCTTGGCTCCCCGCACCTCTTGCAGATACGGATTCCAGGTGACCACCGTCGCTTTCGGCGCGTTCATGAAGGTCGCCACGATATCGGCCGGGTTCGACGTGTTCACCAGCGGCACATCGCCTTCGGCCATGCCGTTCTTGTCGAACGCGCGCGCGAGCAAGTAGTGCGAAACCGTCAGCATGACGAGCATGGTTTCGCGGCCCTTCAGCTCCTTCATCGACTTCGCCGTTTTCGACACGACGCCGTCGTTGCCATTCGAGTAGTCGCCGTAGATGAGTACGGTCGAATCCACGCCGCCCAGAGCCGGCATCGTCAGCGCGTCCATGTTGGTCATGACGCAGCCATCCAGGTTGCCGGCGGTGTACTGGTTGAGGGACGCCGGAGCTGTCCGCGTAGAGCCACGGCTCCCATCCGGCGTAGCGCGAGTGGCAGATCGTGTAGGGCGGCTTCGAGGCCGCCCTGACCGCGGGCTGGAACATCATGCCGGCGAGCGCGAAAAGCGCGACCAGCGTGAGGGTGATTTTGTGGAACATCGCTTCTCCTTTTGTGAAGCGGGTGGTGTTTCGCAGGGCGGCGTTATTGCCGCCCTGCGTCCTGCAAAAACTGCGTGAGGCCGAACCCTACTGGATATTGAGCACGTCCACCTGCGCCGGACGCGCCCGATTGCCCTGTTCCATTTTCTGGATCGCCTCCTCGCCTTCGTCCGTCATCCGGTTGAAATCGAGAATGGCTTGGGACATCTTCGGCAGGGCTTCCCGGCGATAGCGCGAAATTTCGTCCATCGCGCCGCTGATGTTGGTGAATGCCCGTTTCAGTGATTCCATGTCGAGCATGGAACCCGCGGCTTGTTTATGGATCGCGGTGCCCTGCGTGCGCAGTTGCTGAGCGGTTTGCTCGATCAATTTCGAGGTCGTCGCATTCAGCGCCGTGATCTTGTCGAGCACGATTTTCTGGTGCGCGAGCGCGATCGCCACGGCCACCGCCACGTTCAGGGCGTTGATCGTCACGTCGTGCGCGCGGTTCACGCCGCGGATGAGTTCGAGGTTGTTGCGGATGATGATCTCGACCGCAAGCACCCCTTGCTGATTCACGGCCAGCTGCTGCTGAAGGTCCATGATGCGCTGCTTCAGCGGGAAGAGAAGCTCTTCCTGAATGAACGCGAAGCGCGGGTCGGCTTCGGCGATGTCGCCGCTTTCGAGCCGCGTCTGGAGTTTCTGGTCGATGATCTGGCCGAGCTGGATCTGCTTTTCGATCTTGATCGTCAGCTCGCGCATCTGGTCTTGGTCGCCGCGCAGGATCTCGTTGTCGCGATCCAGCTGGGCGCTTCCCTTCTCGAGCGAATTGATGATGGCGTCGATGATGGTCTGCGCGCTTTCGAACCGCATGAAATAGCGCTTGAGCGGTTTTCCGATGCCCGGGAGAAATCCGAGCATGCGCGAAAGCCAGCCGGGCGAAAGGTCAAATTTCGCGGGGTCGAGCTTCTCCACCTGTTCGCGAAGCGCGATCAGAGTGTTAGCGACCTCGCCGCCGTCATCGCCGTGCGCGGAAAGCGTGCGAATGGGATTCTTCAGCATCTGACTGCGATACGCGGCCTGACGCTGGAGATCGCGGCCCATGCTTTCGATGCGGTCTTTGTTCGTCCGTTGTCCTTTGATGTCCTCGGGATTCATGGCAAGCAGGGTCTCGACGAACTCATTCGCGCGTTTGTTGAGTTCGCTTTCCGCCGGCCCCACGGACGCCTTTACATCTTGTGGAATGACCATCACCTCCTGCGCTTTCACGACATCGAGATTCAGGACCAGCGGCTGCTGTCTTTCTTTCAATGCGATTTGGGCTTCCATTGCTCTCCTTTCGGGTGAGGGGTTGGGGTTCGGGGAAGCAAAAACGGGGCGCGCTACCCGTTGGAACGGGACGCGCGCCGGACCAATTCTTCCAGGTCGCTGCGGGCAAATTCGAGGTTGCCCGTCTTGGGATCGGTCTGCATTTCGGCCACGGCCGCGATGCTTTGATCCACCGCAGTCATGGTCTTTTCGTTTTCCGTCAACAATCCGTCGGCTTTCGCGATCTGCGCCTCGTAGAGCGCAATACGCTCCTCGAGCGTCGCGATCTCGTCCGTATCGTTTTGCGACGGCGTTTTGATTTTTTCAAGCTCGCGTGCGCGTTTCCGCGCATACTCGATCTTGATGCTTCCGGCACTTTGCAAATGATCCGCGATAGAACGCAAGTTGTTCATGACGCTCGCGTAGACCTGCAGCGCCGTTGCCAAGAACCGGCCGAACGTGAGTTCGCCCGCATCCAGCTTCTGTTTGAGCATGTTCTGGAATGCGTCGAGTTTTTCTTGGATCAGACCGAGTTGAGAGAGCGCCTGCTCCGCGATGGCCTCTCCGCCTTCGACGGAGCGGCATTCCTGCAGCCGTTCGTGCAATTCCACGAGCGCCTCCTCGCTTTGTCGCGCGAGACGCTCCTTGAATTCCTTGATATAGCGCGTCTCGAAAACATCGCGGCGCAATCCGAAATTCCATGCCCAGCTCGCGGCGCCGACGACGACTGCCGCCGACGACACAATGATGAGCGGGAATGCGAGCCCGGCGACCAACCATGGCGCCAACAGCGCCGCAAAACCGATGCCGCCGAGCATCAACGGATACGTAGCGGCAGGACTCAGGAAAATGGCCTTGTGCACGGACCGCGCGATCGCCGCTTCGGAAAAATCCGCGAGCACCGGCGGTCCCCGGCCTGCACGTTTTGCCGGACGATTCATTTTCATCACGCCTCCTTTCTAGAGAGGATCGGCCATGAAGAGAATTTCCACGCGGGGAAGGCGATATTTTTGATACGCATCGTCCTCTTCGCCCGCGGGCTTCTTCATCGGCTTAGTGCCTCCGTGTCCCATGGCCCGCATCCGGTTCGCATCCACCGAATACGTCACTTCGAGGTAACGCTGGACGCTTTCCGCGCGCTCTTGCGAGAGCTGCAGATTGACGGCCGGATCGCCGCGCGTGCCGGTATGTCCTTCGATCGAGATCCGGTACCTTGGATAATGCTCGAGGGTCTCGACCATGCGGTCGATGATCTCCTTTCCTTCGAGCGTCAGATTCGCCGTTCCCGACTGAAAAATGATCGGGTCCACTTTGACCGCGCCAACGCGCCGAAGTTTTCCCCAGCCATCGCCCGAAAGCGCCTTGAAGGGCGCCGTCAGCGGATCCGTGATCTCGCCCGCATCCAGAACCCCGCCGGCCGCTTCGAATGCGGCGGCAATGGGTGCAGACGCGATCAGGCGATACGGGTCGTTTCCCGGCAACGGACTTGCCGAAAAATCTTTGCTTTCCACGAGAATGTCCACTGCGGATTCGATACTTTTGACGAGCGCGCTGACCGTCACACTGGTCGCGGCCGCGGCATTGAACCACTTCTCGACGTTTTCCGTCAGCGTTGAGAAATGAACGCCGGCGAGCATGGCCTTTGCCACGTCGTCTTCCGAAACGTCCGTTTCTTGTTTGACGTTTTTGACGAGCGCGTCGGGATTGTCGCGGTAGTACTGAAGAACGTCAAAATAGTTCTTGAGCAGAAGTTCCACGGCATCCGGATGATTCGCAAGGAACGAGCGGTTCGCGACCAGAATGTCCACGATGACGCCTTCCATGTCCTCGGTGCCGATCAATTTCACGAACCCTTTATTGAGGGCGCGCGAAACATCGGGCTCCCACAGTACGGCGACATCCACGTCGCCGTCTTGGAGTTTTTCCCACGCTTCTTCCGACCTCGCCGTTTCCACCATCCGTCCTTTTGTCAGCAGTTCGGACATGCCGAAATGTTTGGCAACGGTTTTTATCAGATGATGACTCGGCGAACCCGGCGTTCCTGCGAATTTCACTTGCGTGTTGGCTTTGAGCACATCCAGATTCGGAACGATCTTCGCATTCGCGACGATCGCGTCGCCGCCCTTGGATTCGTCAATGACGAGGATGATGACGCCGTCGTAGTTGTACGCTTTGTCGTTCAAGAGATATGAGTCCACGGTCGCAACCGCGAAGTCGGTCTTGCCGTGCGACAATTTTTCCATCCGCTTCGCGTAATCCGCTTTGTCGTCCTCGCACCGCAAAAGCCACTTGTCCTTTTTCATCTGCTCGCGCATTTCGAGCGAGCAGAGCGGAAAATAGCCGATCCAGGAATCCATCGCGACCGTCATGGTCCCTTTCAGGTCCTTGATGTCGCTGGTCGACTGTACCACATGCTCGTCCCAGAACGGTTTCCCGAACTGGAGCCCGAGGAAAATGATGACAGCAAGCCCCAAGAGGATGAGCGGAAGCTTCCAGTGCATAGCACCTCCTTTCGTGTGTTTGGTACGTTGTCAAAGATTCTGAAAACCTGCTGGGATTATAAGAACTTCAGCTTGATTTGTCAACCCCGATAGTGGTAGCCGCGCCAGCGGTCCTTCGGACTCGCGCTGAAGGCGCGAGCGCGACCACTATCGGGGTCAACCCTTGCCCCAAAACAAAAACCAGCCCCGACGTTGCGCCGGGGCTGTTGTGTGTTGGAAAGAACTACTTACTCGTTGGAAGTGAACGCAGAAACGTCGAACTTCGGCGCTTCCGCGAGCACGCCCGCAAGGCCTTGCGCCAGTTGTTCCGGATTGTTCGCTTCGGCGTAATAGGTCACGCCGGGTTGATTCAACGAATGATCGCTCCCGATGCAGAACCCGATCGTATGGATGACGATGGGCGACTGTTGGGTGATCGCCCCGACGATCCTCTCCGGGTCCTGTCCGGAATTCGCTTCGCCGTCCGTCACCATCACGATATTGTAGGTGCCGTAACCGAGCTGACGCTGACCTTGGCGCGTCAATTCACCATAGGCATCCTCCATGGCGCTCCGAAGCGGGGTTCCGCCACTTGCCCGGACGTACCTCACCGCGTTTTTCAACACATCGCGGTTGTTGATTCCCAGCGGGACAACCGCGCCTACATTCAGCTGGTACAACCCAACATTGGCGCGCGCCGGAATACTGTTGAAGAATTCCATCGCGGCCGATTTTGCGACGTCGATCTTATCGCCGCCGCCGCCGCATGCGCGCTCGCTCATGCTGCCCGAATCATCGAACACGAGCCAGTAGTTTTCCGCAAGCAGATCATCGGCAAGAACGATTTTGTCGTTTTCTGTGGGCGCCGGCGGCCACCCGCGAAAATCCGGGGAACCTGCGGCTGCCGCGTTGTCGTCCGGAACCGACGATGATGCGCCGGATTGTGATTGCTGATTTTTTTCACAGCCGCCGAACGCGAGAAGCGCCAGGATGGCAAGCATCCACACAATGTTCAGATTTCTCATGGCGTTCTCCTAGTTCAACGGTTTGAAGACACTCGCTTCCGCTTCCACTTGCAGGATGCGGAACACGACGCGCATATTCGACAACCACTCTTGCTTGGTCTTCGGGGGGCAGGGTTCGGAACCGCACATCATCAAACTGTCACGCACTTGCACGGCCCGCGTCATGCTCAGATTTTTCCCAGATTGCTTGATCTGGCTGAGCACCACCGCGGTCTTACCGTCTTTTTGCGCCTGAAGATATCCCATCGGATCCGAATGGCCTTCGATGGTGATGATGGCGCCGCCGTAGGTCGCGGCCAGATTCACGGCGCGATTGAAATCGCTCTCGTAAAGCCCGGCCGGAAATTCTTTCTGGTTCGGTTCGAAGAGCACCATGAATTCGAAAAGTGTCCCCTCGCCGAGCGTGCCCGCCTGTTGCTGGCGCGCGACGACGCCCGCAACTGCTGACGGGTCGAACCGCGGCGATTCGGAAGCCACCGTATCTGCGAGGCCGACTTTGAGCTTGCCATAGTCCCAGCCCGCATGGTTCAGCGTGGCCGCAGCCGCGAGCAAGCCCAACGGTTTGAACGCCGACTGGATCTCGCCCGAAAGTTTCGCCATGCCGCGCGGGTAGTTGGCATCCGTGAAGAATTGAACGTTCCCCGGATACCCGACGAACTCGCAGTCGAGGTAGAGCCCTTCGGCATCCCCGATCGCTTTGTCGCTGTCGAGCAGGATCTTGGCCGCGGCCGTGACCGCCGTCTTGTACTCCGCTCCGGTTTTGGAACCGAACAGGTCGCGGACCTTTTCCTCGGCCGTCAGAAGGCCGTGCACGAATTTCTGGACCTCGGCGCGATTCGAGTCGAAATAGTCCCTGCGCGCGACAATGACATCTGCGATGATGCGGTTCGCGGTCTTGGTCGAAAGCAGAGCGTGAGCTCCTTTGACCGAATCCTCGGATCCGGTCCCGATACCGCCGCCGGAGGTCAGCACCAGAGCATCCGGCGTGATGACCATGACCGCATCCACACGCGAGTCCTCGCGAAACGCCTGCGCCGGATTGTTCGCTTTCACGGTCAATTCCGGAAGCCATTTAAGCGTGACGTCTGTCGGCTTCAAGCCCGCGTCCGCAAGGATCTTCATGAGGTAATCCACATGCGGGCCGTAGGCCTGCACGGCAATGGTCTTGCCTTTCAGGTCTTTGGGCGCCTTGATGCCTTCTTTGGCCACCATCCAGTCGCCGCCCGCTGACCACGTCATTTGGTAGACGACCACGGGACAGGTCGGGGCATCGGCCGTCGGGCAGATGACCTCGGAGGCCATCGTGATCATACCCATGGTACCCCGAAGATACGGGGTTCTTCCGGACAGAAACATCTTCACCTGCTCCACAAAATTGTCTTCGCGGAACAGGGTGAGATTCAGGCCTTCGCCGGCAAAGATACTGCCGGGCGCGGTCTGGAGGGCGTTGCCGTTGGCGTAGATCGTGGCGATGTCGCCGCCCCATGTGATGAGCGGAACCTGAACGGACCCGCTTTTCACGCTACCCACCGCGGCCTTCACGACCTTGGTGAGCGGAGGGGATTTGACATATGCCGGCTCCGCGTCGGCTTGCGCAAGCCCGAAGGCGAGCGCCAGCACGACGAGAAGGAAATACCGAGCGAATGCGCTCATGGCCTTCTCCTTCTGGGTTGGGGTTTGGGACAAAACACTTCGGTACTACAGTTCGCGGTTCTTCACCTCCTTCCTTAATTTAGAGTTTTAACGAACGGGTGAAACTGAACCCTTTATAAAGGAAAAGGGTGCGAGTGTCAAGCTAGTTGACGGCGCCGGAACTGCGGCGTACAGTTGTTCAAGAATGTTTTGAAAACGAGGCGCCATGAAGCGGTTGATGGTTCTTGCGGTTCTTTGCTTTTTTGCGGCGTTTGCGGGCGCAGAGGAACCCCGGAAGTCGGTCTCGGGAACGCTTGAATTCGAATTGTCCACGCCCATGCGCGGTCAGGATGCGTTCGGCATCACGATGCATACACTCGAATATAATTGGCGCACAGTCCCGCTGCCGTTCGGACGGCTTTCCGGCTACGGAATGTTCGAAGCGAATGACAGCGACAACGAGTGGATGACGCGCCATACGGCGGCTTATGCGCCATTCGCGGATGCGCCGTTTCTTGCACTCGCCGTCGAATACGGAGCCCGCATCGGGGGACAGGATTATTGGCAGGGCGGCGGCCAATTCATCGCATCGCGCATCCCAAGCGTTCACGATCGTTTTCAATATCTTGCGCTCGGATATTTTTCCGATATCCGCGGTGCGCGATTTCCGTCCGAATGGGTGCTCCGCGCCGAAAGCACCGCGGTCACCATGCAATTCCTGTCGGTGTTCCTCGAAGGGATCTACCGCTACCGTTCAAGCGCCGAACGACGCGACGATGCCGCCTCTGTTGAATGCTGGTTTTTTTACGCGCCCTTTTCCGATCAATTGAACGCCGGTTTCAGTTTTGAAAAAGCCGGCGTCGAATGGATGCCGTACTTAGGAGCACGGGTCCGATTTTGATCCGCCTCGTTTCGCCATCCGCCAACCAGCGGAAGCGGATAGGCGGATTTTTATCTTTAAATAAAAAGGGATCTCTCAGGATCCCGTTTTGTTTTCGAATGCCCCTTCATAATGCGCTTTGAATTCCTTTTGCCATTCCTCCAGCAACCGTTCCCACGCCTTGATATCCTCATTGGGGTCGGCGCATTGATAGGTCACCATCGGATGCATGCGGGCCACATGCCCGGTAAAATCGTTGAGACAGCTTCGTTCGAGTTGCCGGACGAAATTTTCGTCAAAAATGCCGAGCTTCCCTTTTTCGAGATCGAATCCGAGCGATGTCAGCCATTCGGCCGGAAGCATCACCGGAGTCGGGCAATCATCGAGTTCCGCTTCTTTTTCAACGACGCGCCGGATATCGAAATTGACCAAAAACCGGACACAGCTTCCCGTTCCCTGAAATTGCGGCGGAATCAAAAGCTCTTCCAGTCGAACCCGCACGCGATCGGCATTTTCGTCCCCGAAAAAACCGCGCGAAAGACAAAGTTCGACGAATTCTTTTGCGGCTTCCATTGCCGTCTTGCTGTTTGGAGGCATGAATCTCTCCTTCTCGCAAAGAACCCCCCGGCACCAAAATCCGCATCCAAGTTAACATATACCGGACGTGCAGGCAAGAAAAATAAAAACCCCCGCCATTACGGCCGGGGGTCGCCTTCTTTCACGCCAATGGAAATGCCGGCTTGCCACTCATGCTTGCCGAATTCATCCCGCCGGTCGAGATTGTCGTTATATTCCGCAAAAGAACCGGCCTGAAGCGCGCCGAGTGAAAAAATTCCGATATCGAGCCGGTGATTTATGGAAGCAAGACCGCCGGAATCATCCCCCCACGCGCCGGCTTTTGCCGTGTTCGCGACGATCTGCAATCGCCACGGATACTCCGCGTCGGAACGAAGATCGAATCCGAATCGCGATTCAAGCGTTCCGAGATCGCCTCGATGAACCTCTTGGGCATCCGATGTGAACACATACGGACTCCAATCGCTTCTAAGCGCATACATGTACCACAGTCGCATGGTCAACGGGATGCCTGTCACCGCATCATCCCATTCCTTTTTCCATTCGACCTGAATGCCGTCAATGAAAATGCCGTCGCCATACCGCGGATCGTTGAAATTGTGGACGGAATGGTGATAAAAACCCGCGCTCACTCCATCCAGCCCCAGCCGGTCAAATGGAACCGTGAACAAAAATTCAGCGCCGCCGGAATGCAATGTCCGGCTTCCGTCCGAAGCGGTGTACGGATGGAGCCAGAATTCGGCAACGTCCCAGAATTGTACGCGGAGTTCGGCGGTTGACCGAAGATACGATGGTTCGCGATTACCGGGACTTACGGTATTTTGAGTTTCTTCTCCACTATCGGATGTCTTGTCTTTCACGGAAAACACCATGGAATTCCCGGTTTTCGCCAGATTGAGTTCGATCCCGACGGATGTACCTAAAATTTTGATGGAATCCGGATCCTCTTCGGCTCCAACCACAGCAGGCGCAAAAAGGATGGACGCGAAAAGAAAAGCCATGTATTTTCGCATAAGACCTCCCGATATTTAACAAGGGACTGTATAATGACCACTATACGCAAATCTATGGCTTCGGCAATAGCGCGCTTGAGTGTTTCCGCCGCGGCGATCCTGCTTGTTCTTACGAGCGCATGGTGGTTATGGGATGGCCGTACGGATCCCGCCGTACCGGACACCATTTCCATCCGGCTGAACAATACGGATATCATGGTTCAAATCGCGCGCACCAACGAAGAAAAGATCCGCGGTTTGTCCGGACACGCGACGCTCGCGGACAGCGAAGGGATGTTTTTTATCAGCGACTATGACGATTTTCATCCGATATGGATGAAGGGCATGCTCTTTTCCATCGATATCCTGTGGCTTTCCGTGGATGGGCGCGTCGTGGATATCAAAGAAAATGCGGCACCCGAATCGTATCCCGAAATTTTCATGTCCCGAGAACCCGCCCGCTTTGTCCTCGAAGTTCCGGCAGGATTCACCGCGCGGCATGATGTGAACATCGGCGCTCGCGCCATTTTGCCGTTCGGAGTATATTAAATGGTATGAGATACCCGTGGACTCTTGCGACGATTTTCGGCATCTGGATCGCCATCGCCGTCATTCTTTACAGCGATGCGCGCATTGATGCGACGAATTTGTATCTTGCGGGCGTTGTCACGAGCATCGTGCTCGCGATCGTCGGTTTTAAAAGTGCGGTTTAACGCGCACCCCTATGACCGTCTTCATGCTTTTGGGCAGGATTTTTTTCCTGCCGTTTCTTATTCTTAAATACGCCCTTCTCCGGTCTGTCCGCGATGAAACCGGACGGATCGTAACGCTTGATAACCCGCGCCGCCTGCGCTTGGCGCTCGAGGATCTCGGCGGCATCTTCATCAAATTCGGGGAACTCTTGGCCATGCGGTTCGATCTTCTGCCGCTTTCCTATGCGGTCCAGCTCCTGAATATCCGCCAATCCGCCGGCCGGCGGACCGAGGAGCGTCCTCGCGATGACCTCTTCGAGGTATTCCGCCAGGAGATCGGGAAACCTATGAGCGCCGTCTTTGAATCTATCGACCCTGGTGCGCTCTCCGTTTCTATTTTTTATCAGTCCTACCGTGCCAAGCTCGCGGGCAACGATGTGGTCGTAAAGATCCAAAAACCGGATGCCCGACCGGAGGCGCGCGCGGATCTCTACGTTCTGCGGTTTCTTGCCTCGCTCCTCGATGACGTCTGGATCTTCGAGTGGCTCGCGGACGAACTCGACCTTGCGGTCGAAGCAAAAAACAGTTCGTCGCTCTACGACCATGCCCAGCACTACCATAAAACCGATGTTCTTATCCCGATGGTCTATTCCGATTTCACGAAAAAGCGCGTGCTGGTGCGCGAATATTTGCCGGGAATGAAAGCGGATCGGATCATCGCGCTTCTGGCAACGCACCCCGATGATGCCCGTGCCGCGCTTGAAAAAAATGTGATCGCTCTTGCAGCGACCTCACGGGGTTTTATCCGCGACATGATGCGCCAGTATTTCGTGGATGGTTTTTTTCATTTGAATCCCTATCCCTCGTCTCTCCTTCTCATGTCGGGCGGGCAATTCAGCTACACGGATTTCGGCATCATCGGCCGCGCCATGCATCCGACCGCATCGTTCCTGATATTCTGGAAGGCATCACAAAATCTCGACTTCGATGATGCGGCCGGCGCTCTTGTGGATTTTGCGGAACCGGTCACGCGCGCGCCCTTTGAAAAATTGCTTTCCGAAGACGCAAGCGCGCGCGAACGATTCCGAAAAGTGCTGGATATCCTGAAAGAAAAATTGACCGTGGATATCACGCCGATCTTCAATGAATGGCACCGCGACCGTTCAGGCGTGGTCAGGCGCACGTCGGCTCCGGTCATCGTTTCCCTGCTCGAACGCCTCCGTTTTTACAAATTGACCCTGCCGCCGGACGCGATCGCGTTCTTGCGCGCGCTTTTGATGCTTGAACTCGTCGCCTTGAAACTCGATCCGACCTTTGACCTTGCCGACGCGATCCGCGATTTTATCGAGCATACGCCGGTCGCCACGACGGCCGCTATCGAGGAGGCGCCTCATGCCGAGGAGATCGAACCGATCAATGAATTCGAGAGCTTGCACACGGTCAACATCGCGCCGGAAGCAATGGCGGAAATGACCATACGCGCCGGGGAAACGGTCGCGCATGAACGCGAAAAATTCAATGGGTGGATAAGCGTGCTCGCCGAACGCGTTCCCGATCTGTATAATGAAATCAAATATCTATGAAATACCCGTGGCTTGCCGCAAGCATCATTCTGATCTGGGCAATGGCGGCCTTTGCGATTTTGGTGCGCGATGAGATCCGGCCGGATTATGTGCTCGGCATCACCATCCCATCGTTGCCTCTCTCGTACTCGGCATTTGGGGATTCCGCGCTCCGAAATAATCTATTTACGCGGAGCAATTCTGGCGATATACTGCACTCGCACCCGGAGGAGTGGCCGAGTGGTTGAAGGCGCGGCTCTCGAAAAGCCGTAAAGGAGAAATCCTTTCGTGAGTTCGAATCTCACCTCCTCCGCATTTTCTATACGCCCGCGAATATCCATGAAACTGCCCTCAAAACTCAATCACTATTTTCTGAAAGACATCAATCCTGTTATCCGTTTTCTTATCATTTCGGACACGGTTTTTATGGGAGCGGCGGGACTTTTGGGTCCGATTTTCGCGCTCTTCATTACGGATTTTATCCAAGGCGGGAATGAGGCGGTCGCCGGACTTGCCGCCGGCATTTACCTTTTCACGAAAAGCACTCTGCAAATCCCCGTCGCCCATTTCATTGATCGCGTGCGCGGTGAAAAAGACGATTTTTGGCTCCTGTTCGTCTTCACGATTCTCATTGCGTTCATCCCTCTTCTGTATCTTGTCATCCAAACACCCATTGAACTGTACATCGTCCAATTCGTTCTCGGGCTCTTCACCGCATTCACGTTCCCGACCTACATGGCCATTTTCACGCGGCATATTGATAAAGAAAAAGAGGGCACCGAATGGGGCGTATACTTCACGCTCACCGACCTGATGGGCGCCGGCTTTGCCGCCATTGGCGGTTACCTCGCGGTCGCCGAAGGTTTTCCGGCGGTTATTCTCACCGTTGTTTCCATATCATTCGTCGGGGCGCTCCTGCTGTTGCCGATAAAACCGTATATCTTAAAAAGATAAAAAGCATGACCGAAAAAAAACCGATACTGGAAAATGACATTAAAGAGTCCGTGGGAATGCTGGTGCGCCACCGCGTCCCATGGCTCGCGCTCGGACTCGCGGGCGGCATGGCGGCGTCCTTTGTTGTTTCAAAATACGAAGCAATTCTGGGAAACGATATTCGACTCGCCTTTTTCATTCCAGTTATCGTCTATTTAAGTGACGCGATCGGAACACAGACCGAAACGATCTATGTGCGCTATCTTCGAAAAACGGGCGCCCATTTTTGGAAATATATATGGAAAGAGACCCAGTTGGGACTCTCGCTCGGAGCCATTTTCGGGCTCGCAGCCGGCCTTTTCGCCTACGGGTGGCTCAAATCGGCCGACATCGGTCTCGCGGTCGGCATCGCCATGTTCGTCAACATGATGATCGCGCCGATCGTTGCCACCGTCATCCCGATGGCGCTCTATAAAGAACACGCCGATCCTGCGCTTGGCGCGGGACCGCTCGCGACCGTCATCCAAGACCTTCTGAGTTTGATCGTCTACTTTTTGATCGCAACGCTCATCATTTTCTGAATTTGACTTTTAAAAGATTCGTGCTACTATTGCGCCGTATCGCTGGATGAACTAGCGGTACGCAGTACATTTCCAAACGGTCGACCATGGAACGGACGGGCAGAAAATGCCTGCCGAAATCCGAGCGACACAAACAGAAGGTGAGAAATGAATGTCCGCGCGTATTTGAACTTGAATGTGAAAGATGCTCCGCACTTTAAAACCAAAAAATACCGGGACGGTGTTGAACAAAACACCTTCCACAACATTCGCGTCTATGAGGAAAAAGGTCGGTGGTTCGCTGAAATTTACGACCTTTCCGATGAGTTCCCACAGGCGATCGTGAATGTCATCGAGGAGGTGTCTTTCCGCGGCGGCCACCAGATCAATGCACGGCGGGAAGCGGGAGTCTATCGCCACAAGACAGCGACCGCGAGGGTTGACGTTGTGGCGCCCGAAACCTACTCCAACCGGAGCCCTTTCCGCTTCGACTTCAACATTCGGGCGAAAAATCTGGAAGACCTGCGCGAGCTCTATCACATGATCCGCGTCGGCTCCATCCGGCCCGAGGAAAGCTACGACGGCCCGCAAAGCGGCATGTCGCGCGTCGAGCTCGAAGCGGAGTTCAGAGAACTTCGATCCAGAGCAGAGGAACTGGCAGCCAAAGCAAAAGAAGCGGCTGAAGCGCTGGTGACAAATACCCTAGCGCTTGAAATCGCGCGCCGCAAGCTCGCAAAAATCAGCGCTCTTGCCGCCCGGTTTAACGACCACGGATGGCTCGCAAAGCCATTCGTAACCAAAGGAAGCGTGTGGCGCGAGCTCTCCGACATCCTCTACGATCGCGTCTAAGTGTTCCGACCGAACGGGGGCAGCCCTGCGCTGCCCTCTTTTTTATTCAGATTCTTGACTTTTTTGTGAAATAGTGTTATAAGGTAACTAGATCTTAAAGAGGAAATTTCAGCGCACCTTAACGGAGGCCTGTCCCATGACCGGAAGCTGGTTGTGGCAATCCGTCATTTCCATGCTCTGCCTCATCGTGCCGTGGCTTTCAATCGGATTTTTCGATCGGAACTTTCAGGTCCGGCCGGATGTTTTTCTCATCTGGTACTTTCTGGGGGTCGCCGCCACATCCATGTTCTTCGGAGGGGCGCCCTTCACCGCGATCGCGCCGTCCTGGAAGCTTGTGGGCGGGATGCTGTTCGTCGGCCTGACCTTTGGCGCGATCGCCAATCTTTTGATCTTTCGCGCCGTCGCTGTCGCTCCGAACCCCGGTTTGCCGCTGGCGATCGTCAACGTATCAAGCGTTGCGGTGTTCGTCATCTCAGCTCTCCTCGCGCGATGGATACCGGACCATTTCAGTCCCGTAAAAACCGATCTTTGGTCGGCTACGGGCGTGCTCCTCACGATCATCGGCGCATCACTCATCGCCATCCGGCGGTAGCCCTCAATGAACCTGCAGCCGGTCAGAATCTTCTGACCGGCATTTTCTTTCATTTTTGGCGTTTCTGCGATATACTCCGTTCATGATTCGCGGTTCGGACATTCCCTTCATCTTCAGCATTGCCGCTCTCACTCTGGGGGCGGTATCGCTTCTCTGGTTCATCGTTCTGGAATGGAGATTGCGCAAACTCTTTCGGGGACAGAACGTGCGTTCATTTGAAGGCCTGATCCGCGAGATCATCGGCGAACTCGAACGCAGTGCCAAAAAAAGCGATGACGTGGACCGAACGCTCGAACATATCGAGACGCGGCTCCGCCAAAGCGCCCAGAATTTCGGGCTGGTGCGCTTCAATCCGTATTCGGACGCCGGCGGCGATCAAAGCTTTGCGCTCGCCGTGTTGAACGAGCATAAGAGCGGATTCGTCATTTCGAGCTTGTTCCATCGCGATGGGACGCGCATTTACGCAAAACCGATCGCGCGAGGCGAATCCACGTACCCCCTTTCGGCCGAAGAGCATGAGGCGATCGACCATGCGCTTGCCCGGCATTAACACATTCGTATGGCTCCATCATCCCAACCGGTTATTTCCCTGCGTCCTCCCATCATTGTCATCATGGGCCATATTGATCATGGGAAAACAACGCTTCTCGATTCCATCCGGAAATCGAATGTGGCGGAACGCGAATCCGGCGGCATCACCCAGCATATCGGCGCCTACGAAGTGACGGCGGTCGCAAAAAGCGGCGAACTGAAAAAAATGACCTTTATCGATACGCCGGGGCATGCGGCGTTTTCCCGGATGCGCTCACGCGGCGCACATGTCGCCGACGTTGCGATTTTGGTCGTCGCCGCCGATGACGGCGTTAAACCCCAAACGAAAGAGGCGCTGGATGCGATCCGCGCGGCCGACATTCCGTTCATCGTCGCGCTGAACAAGATCGACAAACCCGAAACGAATCCGGAAAAAGCGAAGAAAGAACTTTCGGATGCCGGCGTCTACATCGAAGAATGGGGCGGCACGGTGCCGCTCGTTCCGATATCGGCGCGTACCGGCCAAGGGGTGCAGGAACTCTTGGAAATGATCTTCTTGGTGAGCGAACTCGAGGATTTAAAAACAAACCTTTCGGAACCCGCCTCCGGCGTCGTCATTGAAACGCATCAGGACTCCAAACGCGGCAACACCGCGACTCTCATCCTTCTCTCGGGGACGCTTCGCGCCGGAGAATTCGTGGCGTGCGGCTCAAGCTGGGCGCCCGTCCGCATATTCGAAGATTTTGCAGGACACGCCATCCGCGAAGCGGGAGCGGGACAGCCGGTCCGGATCGTCGGATTTTCCGAACTTCCCGCGATCGGAAGCGCCATGACGGCATTTCCATCGAAAAAAGAAGCGGAAGCGAGTGCGGCGGGTGTGCGCGAAAAAACAGCGCGCGAACCTCTGACGGCGGTTGCCGCGGAAAACATCATCGAAATCCCCGTTCTGGTAAAAGCCGACGTTTCGGGGTCGCTCGAAGCGCTGGAAGCGGAGATCCGGAATTTCGAAAAGCCGCGGCTTAAGATCCGGTTTTTGAAAAAAGGAGTGGGGGCGCTGAACGAAGACGACATTAAGATCGCATCGAGCTCGCCGCGCACGATCGTCATCGCCTTTCGCGTTCCGATCGAGAAACCGGCGCGCGATCTTGCGGAACGCTTCACGATCTCCATCCAGCCGTTCGATGTCATCTATGACGTCGTTGATTGGATGCGCCAAGAGATCGTAAAACGCATCCCGTCGGAAACCATTGAAAAAATCGTCGGACGCGCTAAAATACTCAAACTCTTCAAAGAGGAGGGTGAAAAGCGGGTCGTGGGCGGGCGCGTTTTGAAAGGCGCGGTGCTCGCGGGCAAAAAATTCAGGATTTTACGCCGCGGCGTTGCGCTTGGCGAAGGGAAAATCCTTGAATTGCAGCAGCAAAAATCGCGGGTTTCCGCTGTCGAAGAAGGCAAAGAATTCGGAATTCTTGCGACATCCAAAATTTCCATCGCCGAAGGAGATGAGATCGAGGTGCTCGATTACGAGGAAATACAACCCGCACTCGAATGATGACGGAACGCCGGCGGGAACGATTGATATCATGGATGTCGGAAGCCGCTTCGGAGTTCATCGCGCGCTCTGTCGCGCTCCCGGGAACTTTGATAACTGTAACGCGCGTTCTCGTTGCGCCGAATCTGGAACGCGCCACGATCTATTTCTCGGTTTGGCCGGAGTCGCGCGAAACAGAGGTGCTAAAAGCAGTGCGCGCCGTGCGGCGCGATTTCTATGAATACGCCGAACGAAAGTTTACAATGGGTCAGAGAATTCCGGTGGATTTCGCGCTCGATCATGGAGAAAAGGCGCGCCGCAAATTCGAAGAGATCCTGCGCGGCGTAAAACCAAAGGGTAGTCCTTAGGAGCGAGATATGGACTACCCTTAAGGCCTGGTAGCCAAGAGGTAAGGCAAGGGTCTGCAAAACCCTTATACGGGGGTTCGATTCCCCCCCAGGCCTCATGACGCTCGATTGGCATACCATATTGGGAACGGCTTCGGGAATCATCCTCGCGGTCATTCTGATCCCGTACATCCGAAGCGTTCTGTATGGGCCAACCCGCCCCAATCCGGTTTCTTGGGGCGGGTGGATGGTGCTCGCGGGAATCGCAACCGCCGCCCAGTTCTCGGCAGGCGCAAGCTGGACGCTTCTGGTTCCCGTTATGACAACGATCAGTACGGCGGTCATATTTCTGCTCTCCCTCCGCGCTGGGCGCGCCGGATTCATGAAAGTTGACGGCGCGGCCGCTATTCTAGGCGCAGCTGCGATCGGTTCATGGACATTTACAGAAGAGCCGTTGTGGGCGCTCATTTTCGTCGTTGCCGCCGATCTTTTCGTATCCGTTCCGACCGTTGTAAAAACGTACGGGAAGCCGCTTTCCGAACCCGCGCTCTTATGGTTTTTGTACTTTTTCGGCGTCTTACTTGCCATCGCGGCGTCCACGAAGTTCGATGTGTATAATCTCTTATATCCGGTTTATGCTGTTCTTGTATCCGGCGCGATCTGGCTCCTTGCTTTACGAGGACGATTAAAGAGAATATAAATAGAAAGTTATAAACGCTCGGGTGGCGGAATGGTATACGCAAAGGACTTAAAATCCTTGGCCGCAAGGCTTGTGGGTTCGAATCCCACCCCGAGCACCATTTAGGAAATGCGAGTTTGAGACAGTCGTCTCGCGTTGCTCGGCGGTCAAAATGTATTCTTTTTTGGGCTCAAAAACGAATTGACGGTTTTGCATTCGAGGAAAAGAAAAATTTTTCATAATGAATTTTTGGAAGAGAAACTCAGCAAGTTTCTTTTTTGATTCCCGATTTTGACTTTCAGCGAACTTTTCGGTAGTTTTAAGCAAACGACGGGTTCCTAAACAATTAAAACCTGGAGGCAAATCATGGCCGAGGTACGTGCGTGGAAACCTGATTTTCGGTACTACGAAAAGTTGGTTGGTATCGAATGTGCGCGCCGAAGTGATGTAGATCGTCTCATTGGGACGCTGCGGAGAGATCTCAGAACCTGTCCCCATGAGATCATCGTGAACACGGTCGTAGTTCCAGAAGATGCAGTTTGCTTTCTTCTTCTTAACGACATCCAGCATGAGAAGGTTGAGCTTCGACATACGATGTCATTGAGCGACAAAGTTAACCGGGAGTTGAGTCGAAGATTCTCTGATCCGAGAGACAAGCAACCGCACTACTACACTACGGGCAAAGGGGTGCATCGTACTTGTTGCAGGTATCTCGTTCCGATCGCCACTATTCGAGAAATCGAAGCCGTTTATGCCTAGGGTTGCGTCCATAATGCGGCACATCGGAGGCACTGGACTGTTGTGTTCTGGTGCTTCTTTCTTTTTTATCAAATTTTGATAATGAATTTTTACAAAAGAATTTGCCGTCTGCGACAAAATGCGTTCGGACTAATTCAAATATACTGCACCACATGCCTCGCACTGCGGGGCTTTTTAATTCTTTTCAAATGCGCTAGGGTGAAGCCAAATTGCTGTTTGAAATTGTGAAGGAGTCCCGTAATGTTCGAGGAAAAGATCGCCCAACTTCAGCGCTATGCGGCGCGCGGCGGCATCCCGGATAGCGTCCTTCGGGAACTGGGCGAGCCCAAAGACATTTGCGACACCAAGTTCCGCGTGTGGACATCCAGCGGCCTTGAAGTTTTCCGCGTGCTCGGCGTATTCAATTGCAACCCCTATTCTACCGGCGCGCGTCCGTTCAAAGGCGGCTTACGCTTTCACCCCAACGTTTCGCTGGAGTTGCTCAAGGTGCTCGCGCTCGACATGACCGAGAAATGCGCCATCACTCAGTTACCGTTCGGCGGCGCCAAATTCGGCATTCCCATGAACCCGCAAAACTACGGCCCAGGCGATCTGCGCGAAATCGTGCAAAAAATGACCGAGCGTCTGCTGGCCAAAAACATGCTCTCGCCCGACATTTACGTTCCAGGGCCGGATATGGGAACCGACCCGACCGTCATGTTCTGGATCTACAACCGGGTAGCCGAACTCAATCAGCTCGTCAAACTCCCCAATGTCGCCGCCGTTGTGACCGGAAAACCGCTCGACTATGACGGCTGTCCGGGCCGCGATGACGCCACCGCGCACGGCCTCCTCATGCTCACTGCCGCCTTCATCCGGCAAAGCGCGCATTTCTCCGGAAATCATCCGATCACCATCGCCATTCAGGGTTTCGGCAATGTCGGCATGAACATCGCCAAACTCCTTTTGGCGAATGCGAACCCGGAATTTTTCCGATTTCGCGTGGTTGCGATAAGCGACGTACAGGGAGGGCTCTACAATTCCCACGGTCTCAGCCTTGCCGACATCTTTTCGTATTACGAAAAACACAGAACCTTTGCCGGTTATCCGCAAAAAAACGCGGACCCAATATCGAATGCCGAACTCCTGCTTCTGCCTGTTCACATTCTTATTCCGGCCGCGATCGAACATCAGATCACAGCCGCGAATGCGAAGGACCTCAAATCAAAAATGATCGTCGAAGCGGCCAACGAAGCGATCACGCCGGAAGCGCAGGAGATCGTGGACGATGACGGGCGGATCACGATTCCGGGTATCATCGCGAATTCCGGCGGCGTGGCAGTATCGTATCTCGAGTGGCGGCGGAATCGCGGCGAACGCCGCCACCGCGTGGACTTTACGGAAGATCTCGCGTGGGTCCACCAAGAACTCCGGAAGATCATGGAAGCGGCTCTGGCGAGGGTGCTCGCGGCAAAAGCCGAACACAGCACGTCACTCGTGGAAAGCGCGCATATCGTGGCGCTCGAAACCATCACCCAGCAACTGCGGCTGAAACACACGAATGGACATTATTAAGATACATGGCGGCCAAAATCGGCCGCCGTTTTTCTTTTTCAAAAAATACGCTAGAGTGATTCCGTACTTTGCACCTTGAAAGAGGAGGCGAATGAGTTCAAAAACCAATGTCCTGATCGTGGGCGGCGGCGGGCGCGAACACGCGCTTGCATGGAAATTGCGGCAATCGCCCCGTGCGGGCGATATCTATATCGCGCCTAAAAGCGCGGGAACCCGTTTGATCGCCGAAAACATCTTTATTCCGATCGCCGACCACCAAAAGCTCGCCACATTCGCACGCCATCACAACGTGCATCTCGCCGTCATCGGGCCGGACAAACCGCTTGCCGACGGCATCGTGGATGTGTTCCGGTCCTACGGGATTCCGACATTCGGCCCGACCAAGAGCGCA
>JACOYI010000010.1 GCA_016181935.1 Candidatus Niyogiibacteriota bacterium
AATCTTCATTTCAGCAACCGGAACGGCGGCAGATAATCTGGTTATCACGGGTGCGTCATCAACAGCCGCCAATATCATCGGGATTTCCGCGACAACGACATACTCCGGAAGTGCGAATGTGACGGTGGCCGCATTCAGCTTGGAATTTTTCGGGATTCGCTGATCGCTCCATCTTAATTCCAAAATGTCATGAAAACGTATTTATCGCTGGGTTTAGGTCTCTTGATGCCATTTCTCGCGGTGGCCGCGGATAATGTTTCGCTTCAGATAACAGACGCAAAGATCGAGTTGAATGGGGTTGCATTTACGGTATCCGGGTCGGAAGCGACCATGGATACGCTTCAAGTGGATACGTCGAGTTTCAGCGTTCGTTTGGATGGCGGTCAGATAATAGAAGTTACGCAGGCCGACAAGCGGAAATTGGATATTCCCGAAGTTCAATCAACCGCAGTTGGTCTTAAATGTTTGTCAACCGGGAGTGTTTACACGATCGAAAATCCCACGGGTGCCGGCAGTGCCACAACAACCGCTACATTATCTTCCGACACGTGTGCGACCGGAGGCGGAGGCGGAGGAGGAGGAGGCGGCGGCGGTTCCGGCATTGCGCCGACGGTTCCCGAACAGGAAGAGAGTCCACCGACCATAACAACGGAAGAAGCACAGACCGCGGCGGCCGCGATTTTGGGAAAGCCGCCGACGGGTCCCGTGATTCCGGCGCAGACGGTATCCGGTGTATTTAGCCGGGCGTTAAGCCGCGGAATCTCGAATGCGGACGTGAAGCGATTGCAGGTCCTTTTGAATTCGGATGCCGCGACGCGCGTTGCGGAATCGGGCGTTGGGTCGTCCGGAAACGAAACAGAATTTTTCGGCTCTCTTACCGAACGCGCGGTGCAGAAATTCCAGATGAAATACGGGGTTGTAGCGAGTGCGAGCGATGCGGGTTATGGATTTGTGGGTCCCAAAACGCGCACAAAGCTAAATGAAGTATTTGGCGGCGGTATTCCGATTCCGGCGGCACCCCAAGCGGCGGCGCCTGCCGTGACGCCGACCCCGCCGGATACGGCATCGCTTCAAAAGCAAGTCGCAGACCTGCAGGCGTTGTTGAATACATTAATGCAGCAAACTGAGCGCGCCTCCCAGCCGGCGCCCGCAACCGCTCAGCCGTTCTCTGACGGAGGGGTTCCGGAATGGATGCGGTTGGTTCCCGCACCAAAACCGGCAACGGGCGGATACTAGAAATAGGAATAAAACAAGCCGCCCTCGGCGGCTTGTTTTATTTTGACGCGGCGCTGTTTTCATCTTATACTTCGCCCATGAAAAGAAAGCCGATGGTCGGCGTCGCGGGCATTGGTATGGTGGGCGCTCCGCTTGCTAAGTATTTTTTGAGCGCGGGGTTTAAGCGAGGAAAAAATCTATTTCTCTTTGATGCGGACCCCAAGAAAAAATTTCGGGACGATATTTCCCGCTCCGATATCCTCTTTATCTGCGTGCCGTCTCCGTCAAAACCCGACGGCAGCTGCGATGTCTCGATCGTCGAGGCGGTGGTCGCAAAATACGCTTCACCCGAACGGATTTTTGTCATTAAAACAACGGTGGAGCCCGCGACCTGCGAACGCCTGTCTCACACGTACCGGTGCCCGATCGTCCTTAATCCCGAATTTTTGCGCGAAGCATCCGCGTGGGAGGATATGGCGCATCCGGACCGGCAGATCGCGGGGCACACCGTGAACGCCGAGGATCACGCGGTGCGCGTGGCCGCATTGCTCCCCCGAGCCCCATTCGTATCACCCGCGCGCTCGGGACTCCATCAAGCGGCGATCACGGCAAGCGAAGCGGAACTCGGCAAATACGCCGCCAACACGTTCGGCGCCTTAAAAGTGGTTTTTGGAAACATTATTGCCGATTGTTGCCGCGCCCTGGAGTACGCATTGAAAAAAGAAAATGTTCCGGTCGGGATTTCGTATGATCGCGTGCGCAACGTGTTCGCATCCGATCATCGAATTGGGGATGCGTGGCTGGATGTGAATCATGGGGATTATCGCGGATATGGGGGGTATTGTTTCCCGAAGGATGTGAACGCCCTTCTCGCGTTTGCGAAGCGTCTTGGGCGCGTACTGCCGGCGCGCTCCCGAGAGCGGATGCTCCTTGCATCCGGCCTCAAGGTTTTGGATGCAATGCGGGCATACAATCGTGCGCTTCTTAAATCCCAAGGGTTGACCGAAGAAATGGTTTCGCGCCATGATGCGGAACTCAAAAAAAAGTTCAAGGCGCGACCTCGCGCGCGGCATTAGAGCGAGCGATACAGGGCGAATGTCTGCTCGAGCATCCGGTCAAGCGAGAAATTTTTTTGAACGCATTGTTTGAGACTTTCTCCGAGTGTGCGCGCATCCGTCGGATGTGCGAGAAAAAATTCAATGGCCGCGGCAAGCGCGGCGGGATCACGCGGCGGAACAAAAAATCCCGTTTCCTCGTGCCGGATGACTTCTGGAATTCCGCCGACGCGGGATGCGATGACCGGCAATTCCGCGGCGCCGGCTTCGAGTAGAACATAGCCGAGCGCCTCGGTGATCGACGGAAGCAGAAAAATGTCGAATGCTTTCATGTGCTCCGCCGCGTTATGGATATAACCGAGCAGGAAAACGCGATTTTCGAGCTTTGCATTGCGGATTTGTTCCGTAAGCGCGGCGTGTTCGTCGCCCGAGCTGATGATACAGAGAGTGACGGGCGCCACTGAAAGAAGTTCTGCGGCCCGAATGGCATAGGCGATCCCTTTGCTTCTATGGAGTTCTGCATTGATGCCGAGCCATTGCGTGTCCGGCGGCAGCGACGCAAGACGCGGTTCGCGTGCGGCAAGCGCAGTACGGCTCTCGGCTTTGGATCTAAATGCCGGAATTTCGATGCCGTTATGAATGACGGTGATTTTTTTCGCAATAAATGGAAAACGGCGGACATCGTTTCTTACCGCGTCCGATACTGCGATGACCCGATCGGTAAAAAGAAGCGAGAAAAATACAAGTAATCTGAAAACGATTTTTTGCCGTCGCGGGCGGTCCTCGTTGAATGGCCAGCCGTGGGCGGTAAAAACGACCAATGGAACGCCGGCAAGCCGCGCCGCCGGCGCCCCAAGAAAAGCCATTTTCGAGCTGTTCAAATGAACGATATCCGGCCGCTCGTGACGGAATAGGCGGAAAAGTTCCAGAAATACTGCGATGTCATTCCGGGGACGGATATCGCGCTCAAGGCGGGCGATGGGGATCGTGCGAATGTCGCGGCTCTTGAGTTTGTCGCTAAGAGCGCCGAAGCCCCCAAATGCCGCGACGGCGGTAAAATCCGCGGGGAGATGTGTCGCGAGATCATAGACATAGCGCTGAGCGCCGCCCCAATTCGATTTTGTGATGATGTAGAGAATTTTTCTTGCCATCCTTGAATTTTGAGGGATTTCAGGTAAAATTATACATCATTATACCATGTATGTCCATCTATAAACGGGAAGCATTCATCCTCGTTATCGGCGATATCCTGCTCTTTGCGCTTGCGCTCTGGGCGGCATTGGCCATTCGATTCGGCGAGATCCCGTCCCGCAGGGTGCTTGACCTGAATTTTCCGGCTTTCATCCCCCTCTTTTTTCTGTGGGCGGCCATTTTTTTCATTGCCGGTCTTTACGGCAAGCATACGCTGGTATTCAAAAGCAAACTCTTTTCCCTCCTGCTTAAGGCCCAGATCATCGGAAGCGTACTTGCGGTTTTCTTCTTTTATTTTATCCGCTACTTCGCGATCACCCCCAAGAGGATCCTGTTCCTGTACCTCGCGATCTCCTTTGGTCTGGTTTTTTGCTGGCGCGTGTATGGTGTCCCGCTGCTCGGATTCCGCAAGAAGCAAAAGGCGATCCTCGTCGCAAGCGGGGAGGAGGCGCAGGAATTATGGGACGAAGTGAACGGCAATCCTCGATACGCATTTCATTTTGTTGCCCGCATGGACCCGTCCTCCGATGCGCACCGGATCGCGGAGGATGTCGGGCGCCGGGCGGCAGAGGAAGGGGTCGCAATCGTCGTAGCGGATATGAAGAATCGGGCGTTCGAACCGGCGGCTTCCCAATTCTATCAATTGATCTTTTCCGGCGTCCGGTTTCTCGATGTGCATACGCTGTACGAGGACATTTTTGACCGCGTGCCGCTTTCACTGTTGCGCGATCGCTGGTTTGTGGAAAATATTCCACCGTCCGCACATAGTGCATACGATCTCTTAAAACGCATCATGGATATTACGGTCGCTCTCATCATCGGCATTCCATCCCTTGTATTCTATCCATTCGTCTGGTGTGCTATTAAGGGGGAGGATGGCGGTCCGGTTTTCATCGTTCAGGAGCGTATCGGTAGAGGCGGTAAAATTGTCCGCATTCCAAAATTCAGAACCATGAACGTGAACGACGGCGGCGAGTGGCTTTCTCCCGGTGATCGCCGTCTGACTCAGGTCGGATATTTTTTGCGAAAACTCCGGATCGATGAATTCCCCCAGCTCTGGAGCGTGATCCGCGGCGATCTGTCGCTGATCGGACCGCGGCCCGATATTCGGGATCTAGGGAAAACGCTCGAAGCCCAGATCCCTCACTATGCGATCCGCAACATCATTCAGCCGGGGCTTTCCGGCTGGGCGCAGATCAAGCAGGATCTGCCGCCGCAATCCGTGGAAGCGACCAAGGTGCGTCTTTCGTACGATCTGTATTACATCAAAAACCGCTCATTTGCGCTTGATCTCGAGATCGCGGCAAAGACCATCCGGACGCTTCTCTCGAGGTCGGGGATGTAATACGAATTAATGTCAAATAAAAAAGTCCAAATATCAAATCAAATCCAAAATCTTAATGTCAAAAGCTGGCATTGGGATTTTGGAATTGGACATTCATTTGACATTTAGATTTTTTTATTAAGTCGTATGCTTTTGCGTCAACCAACGAATATATTGATTACTGGTGCGGCTGGCTATGTCGGCGGAATGCTGGCGGATCAATTTTCCAAACGCCGCGATGTCGGGGTCATCGTGTGTTTGGACAAAGAACCGATGCCCGCGTTGCTTCACCGAAACCCCAAGATCATTTGGATCCGCGACAACACATCCTCGAACACGTGGCAGCGGATGGTCGCCCTGCACAATCCCGCGGTCGTTATCCATGCGGCGTGGCAGATCCGTGAAATGTACGGCAAGCGCGCGCTCCAATGGAAATGGAATGTCGGCGGCTCGCAAAACGTTTTTGATTTTGCGTTCTCGAATCCGTCGGTCCGAAAACTCGTCCATTTTTCGAGCGCATCGTGTTACGGCGCGTTTCCATCCAACACGCTTGATCACTGGTTTCGGGAAGACGAGGAATTGCGGGAGGACGAATATCGTTATGGCGTGGAAAAGATCGCCGCGGAAGAAGCGCTCGCGGATAAGGTTGGGACGGCAGAGCGCACGGGGCAGAAGACCCCGCAGATTTTTGTCGTGCGGCCGGCGGCGATCACCGGCCCGAGAGGCCGGTTCATGTTCCGGCGCTTCGGCCTTCAGAGCGTATTGCGCAAAGGATTGCCGATCATTCCGGTGGCGAACTCCATCTGGTGCCGCCAGTTCATTCACGAGGACGACGTGTGCGATATTGTTGAATTATTGTCATTTCAGGAACTCGCGGGAACGTATGACGTGTTTAATATCACGCCCAACACGCTCGTGCTCGCGCGCGATATGGCGGAAGTGATGGGAAAGAGGACATTCCGCATCACGCCCGCGATCGTACGATTTGCATTTTGGTGGCTGTGGCACGCTTCGCAGGGACGCATCCCGACATCGCGGGGCGGCTGGAAATTTTATTCCTATCCCATCGTGATGGACGGCTCCAAGATCACGTCACGCCTCGGATATCACTATCAGTATGAATCCCGCCCGGCGCTCGAAAAAATCGAAGGGCGGTACAAGAAATACGCCGCGTAAGAATCCGCAATAATTTTTAATTTTGTCAATCTTGATAAAATTCTCGCGAATGGTTAAATTTTAACCATGAACGTTCTGGTTACCGGCGGATTGGGTTTTATCGGCTCGCATATTGTGGACGCCTGCGTTGTACGGGGCGATACCGTATGTTCCGTGGATAATTTGATCACGGGAAAGCGCGAGCACGGAAACCCCAAAGCCCCGAATTTTGAAGTTGACATCACGAACGACGCGGCGTTCGAGGATGTTTTCCGGACGGTCCGTCCGGAGATCGTTTTTCACTGCGCCGCGATCGCGCGGATCCAGCCGTCGTTCCTTGAACCGGCGCGGTATTTCATCAATAACGTCATCGGAACGCATCACGTCATCGAATTCGCAAAAAAATACGACGTCCGGCGCATCGTGTATTCCGGTTCATCCACCGCATACGGCAGCCGCGAAGAACTTCCGCTTCGAGAGGACATGGCGGTGTCAGCGCAGGCGCTCTCGCCGTACGCATCAAGCAAGCGCATGGGGGAGATGATGATGCATGACCGCGGACGCTCGACCGGCGGACCCGAAACCGTGTGCCTCCGGTATTTTAACGTGTACGGCCCGCGTCAAACCACGGTGGAGGATGGCGCGTATGCGACCGTGATCGGCATTTTTTTAAGCAAACTCAAGGCGGGTGAACCGTTGACGATCGTGCCGGATGGCCATCACCGCCGCGATTTCACATGGATCGGGGATGCGGTGCAGGGAAATCTTCTGGCCGCAGAATCGCCGAACGTGGGGAATGGGGAGATCATCAATCTGGGGACAGGGAAAAATTATGCGATGTGGGACGTCGCGCGCCTGATGCTGGGGGAGGTGCCGGATGTTTTACCGGAGGAACTTCTGGCGTCCGGCAAATGCGTGTGGGCGCCGCCGAGGAGAGGAGAGGCAAAGGAAACGCTTGCCGATATTACGCGCGCCCGCGAGTGGCTTCGCTGGAATCCCACGACCGCGCTTAAAGAAGGGATCGAAAAGACAAAGACGACCTCCGGTTCGTTATTCACAGCCTAGCGTTTGCATTTTTTTGGCGGGTATGCTATTGTCAGGACATGTGAGTGTTCGATACAGTGTCCGCATAGAATCCCGCGTCAAGCGCGGGGTTCTGTGTTTTTGGGGGTCTCGCGGGCGATGATGTTACAAGTGTGATATCATACGGAAGATAGGACTTTTGATGCGGCAGACGGCGGCACTCACATTAGGACATCTGTGTGGAGTTCAACCCCGCCTGTCGCATCAAGGAATGCCTATAGGATTTCAATTATTCATTTATCAAAAATTAAATTGTATGCGAAATGCGTGTGCTTTGTTTTTGTTCTCGTTGCTGATAGCGGCGGCAGGATGCGGGGTTGCGTTAGCGCAGGATGCGGACCTGTCTCGCCAAGGCATCGCCGAGGCGGATGTGACCGTGCCTGCGGGCACGACGCCCGAAAGCGCGCTTCATATTTTTGACCGGCTGGGCGACTGGGCGCGCTTCAATTTTTTGACATTCAATGCGATTCGCAAGGCCGAGGTTCGTGCCGAGATCGCGGAGGAACGTTTGGCGGAATTGAAGGCGGTCGTTGAAAAGGGCGCCGATGCCGCCGTTGCGGCGCGCGCCGAAGCGTTGTACCGGGCGGAACAGGCGGACGCCCAGACACGCCTAAATGAATTGGACTCGCGGGGGCAGAATGTCGCAGACCTTGCGGAGCGTTTCAATCAGATATCATTACGGCATCAGGCGGTTTTGGGCCGGGTGCTCCTAAACGCGCCGGTCGAGGCAAAAGAAGCGATCAAGCAATCGCTGGATCGTTCCCAGCGCGGCCTGACGCAGGCGACCGAAGTTGTCGCGCATCAGTTGGAACGGGGGAATTTGGATGCCGAGCGCGCGAAAAAGATCGTGGGGCAGACGACCGATGATCTTCGCAAAAAAATAGAGATCGCCGAACGCGACCTTGCCGCGCTTAAAGCGCGCACAGGAACGGTTTCGGAAGAACAAAAAGAATTATTGGCGGCGCGTATCCGCGGAATCGAAAATCTTCTCGCAATGCTGGAATCGCGTCCCGAATTCAAGGATATTCGCAACGATATCCGGTTAAATATCAGCAATGCCGCCCAGAGGGCGCTCGAGGCGCGTCAAGCCCAAGACATTCGCGATATCGCATCGGAGGATTCGCTTCGCGCGATTCAAAATCAGCAGTTTGATCCGGAAATGCGCGCGCGCCGGATGATCGCAGCCGCGACGGAGTTGCTCGCTCAATTGGAACGCAAGATCAATGAAGCGATGGATGCGAAAAAAGAAGTTCCGGAAAAAGTGACGGCTCTTTCGCAAAATGCGAACGATCACCTTGCAAAGGCGAGGTCCGCGTTTGACGCAAAAGATTTTGGCGAAGCATTCGGACAGGCGAATTCCGCCATTCAGAACGCCAAAAACGCGCTTGCATATTTTGACAGTTTGGCGCGTTTGCCGGCGGACGCCAACGGGCGCATTTGTGCACAAGTCGTGACGCCGGCTCGGAACGCGGCAACCAAGGACTGTAAGGTTTTCCCGAATGCGTGCTTGCCGGACGGATGGGTGCCGGATCGCGCATGCGCAGTGAACGGAATCCCGACATCCATCCAAAATATTTCACCGCAAGGAATTCCTGCGCCCGCCGGCGTGGCTCCTACGATCCCGCGAACATGGGAGGTGAAAATTACTGACGAGGGATTTTTCCCGAAGGAACTCGCCATCAAACAAGGTGATGCCGTTATTTGGATGAACGGCGGCTCCCGTCCTCATTGGCCGGCATCCGCCATGCATCCGACGCATGCGGTTTATCCGACAACGGGCGGATGCCTTGGCAGCACCTTTGATGCATGCCGCGGACTTGAAACCGCAGAGAGGTTCGAGTTCAAGTTCGAACATATCGGAACGTGGCGGTATCACGATCACTTGAATACAAGTTTGACCGGCGCGATCATCGTTGAGAACCGTTAAGCACCCAAGGAGTAGTCCATAAGGGTAGTCCTTATCTGTTCCTAAGGACTACCCTTGGTTGTTAGAATAAAAGCTATGGAAATTCAGGAGAACGTCGAACTTAAGCCGCACACGGTATTTAAAATCGGGGGCCAAGCCCGGTATTTTTGCGAGGCGCGAACGCTCGAGGACCTGCGAGAGGCCGTTCATTTTGCGCGCGATAAAAGCGCCCCCTTTTTCCTTTTGGGCGCGGGTTCGAACGTCCTGATCTCCGACCGCGGATTCGGCGGTGTTGCGATCAAAATGATGCTCCAGAATCTTTCCATTAGCGGAATGCATGTGGGGGCGGATGCCGGGGTTTCGATGGCGCGCGCCACCGCCGAAACCATCAAGGCGGGGCTTGCCGGATTTGAATGGGCGATCGGGATTCCCGGAACGATCGGCGGTTCGGTGCGGGGGAATGCAGGGTGCTACGGAAAAGAGATGAAGGACGTTTTGCATTCCGTGCGCGTTTTTGACGCCATGACCGATGAACTCCGCGTTTTATCGCGGCGCGAATGTCATTTTGGTTACCGCGATTCGATCTTCAAAAAAAATCCGTCATGGATCGTCGTTTCGATGAACATGTATTTGGAATCGGGGGTCGCGCAGGACTCGCAAAAATTGGTCGGGAAATATTCTCTGCGGCGCCGCGCGACGCAGGACATCGGCGCGCAATGCGCCGGATGCATGTTCAAAAATGTTTTGTGGGGGGCTGTGGATAAGTCGTCCTTGACAAAAAAATTCCCAGACCTTCGGGAATTTTCGGCTTCCCCCGTGATTCCCGCCGCATTTTTGATCGACCGATTGGATCTGAAGGGAATCAAAATTCGAGGCGCCACCGTCTCCACCCGACATGCAAACTATTTTGTCAATGTGGATAACTCGACCGCGGAAGACGTCATGGCGCTCGTAAGTTTGGTAAAGGATCGCGTGCATCGAACGTACGGAATTTTGCTTGAAGAAGAGGTGCAATTCATCTCTTGATCGTTATCCCGTACTTATCCACAGAAAATAAACATTGCGTTTCGCTATAATACGTAAAGATTGGCAAAGCCAATCTTTCGAATGAAACGCAAGATAAAAACTCTTTGGAATCAAACGGGTAAGGGCGTCTTTTTTGGGGCGTTCGGTATCGTGGCGTTCGGTATTCTTTCGAGCGCCGTTTTTGTTTTTTATGCGTCAGCCGCCGCCGGCGTTCCCACGATCATTTCGTATCAAGGCCGCTTAGCGGATGCGGACGGTGATCTCTTGGGCGGTTCTGGTACAACGTTTTATTTTAAGTTTTCGATTTGGGATAACTCAACCGTTGATTCAGGAAGTCGCGTGTGGCCCGCGAGCGTGCCCGGCACGACGACCGCGACCGTTCGACAAGGCGTTTTTAACGTCAACATCGGGGATGTGGCAAACGGGTATCCGAATGCCCTGAACTATGATTTCAGCACAAACTCCGATATTTATTTACAGGTTGAAGTTTCCTCGGATAACGATTCTTCGCAGACACTCTCGCCGCGCCAGCGCATTTCTGCCGCCGCATTCGCGCGCATCGCATCCGCCGTGAGCGGGAGCACCACGCCGTCCACATTTGGAACCACGACTCCCATCGGCAATTCAACCGTAACGATCGAAGCGACCTCGACCGACGCAATTCCGCTCTCGATCCGCGCGGCATCGGGACAGGTGGCAAATTTATTTCAAATTCAAAATTCTGCAGCCGCGAATATTTTGGTGATCGATGCGAACGGGCGTGTTGGAATCGCGACGTCATCGCCCGCAGAACCGCTGTCTGTTGATGGCGACGCATTTATTTCAGGAACCGTAACGGTCGGAAATCTTGTTGCGACCGGCACGACACGATTCAATGGGCAGACCTACGCATGGCCATCGTCACTTGTTGACGGAAATTTTTTGAAAGTGGATGGCTCTGGAAATTTGACATGGGCATCAACGGGGGGTGGCGGGGGATCGGATAACGATTTCACATTCGTTGATTCGCTTGGCGGCTACATCCGTCTTGGTACAACTACGAATCGTGTCGGTATCGGAACAACAACCCCGTATGCAAAATTGTCGGTCGGACAAACCACGGGAGTAGGA
>JACOYI010000011.1 GCA_016181935.1 Candidatus Niyogiibacteriota bacterium
TGCCGGTGTCGCGTTCTATGTGTGGCAGTCGGGTTCTCCGGTCGCAAAACAGGTTCGCGAAACCTTGCGGCTGGAAAGCGACTTGGCGCCCGTTGCGCTATCGGCGGAGGAATTGCAGGCGTTGAAGGATGCGGGGATCGAGCCGGCTTCCGCATTCGATGACACCACGGCAAATCTTCAAAGCGTGTCGCCATCCGATGAGTTGGATGCGATCGACGCAGATTTGAACGGGACGGATTTGAGCGGATTGGATGCCGAGCTGAATCAGATCAGCGCCGATTTGCAGTAAACGCGAAGCGGGTCGGAATAATCCCTAAGGGTAGTCCTTTTCTGATTCCTAAGGACTACCCTTTTGGTTTGAAAAACAGGCGCCCCGCGCTACAATGAGGGGCATGTTTCTTGCGCTCCTCCTTTTGTTCTTCGGTCTTGCGATATTGATATTCGGCGCCGAACTTCTGGTGCGCGGCGCGGCGTCGCTGGCGCGCGCGTGGGGCGTGGCGCCGCTCGTGATCGGTCTTACGATCGTTGCATTCGGTACGTCGGCGCCCGAATTGGTGGTCAATATCGTCTCGGCTTTGCGGGGCGCCTCGGACATCGTCATCGGCAACATCTTGGGGTCGAACATTTTCAATATCCTTCTTATTTTAGGCATCGCGTCGCTCATTTGGCCGCTTCGCGTCAAAGAAAGCACGGTCTGGAAGGAAATCCCGTTCGCGCTGTTGGCGATGCTCATACTGGCCGTTGCCGTGAACGACCGTGTGCTCGACGGCGCGAGCGCCAATGTACTTTCCCGTAGCGACGCGCTCGGACTTCTCGGAATGCTCGCGATCTTTTTGTATTACGCATTCGCGATCGCCAAGATCGGCAAGGATGGCGAGGCAGAAGAGGAGATCAAAGAATACTCGCTCGGCGTGTCGGCCGCGTTCACGGCGGCCGGACTCTTGTTTTTGTTTTTCGGCGGCAAGTTGTTCGTGGATCAGGCCGTGACGCTCGCGCGGCTGGCAGGCCTGTCCGAGGCGTTGATCGGCCTCACCATCGTTGCGGCCGGAACGTCGCTGCCGGAACTGGCGACCTCGGCCGTGGCGGCCTACCGGAAGCATGCGGACATCGCGGTAGGGAATATCGTGGGCTCGAATATTTTTAATGTGTTTTCCATTCTTGGTATCACGGGGCTGATCGCGCCCGTGTCGTTCAATGCGGTGTTGAATGTGGATGTGGTGGTGGCTACTGCGGCAACGATCCTATTGTTCGTCGTGATGTTCATAGGCAAGCGGCATGTGCTCGAGCGCTGGCAGGGAGGCGCCATGCTCGCACTCTTTCTTATCTATATGGTCTACGTCGTCGCCCGCGGGTAGGGGCATCCTAAAACCCCGAGGGGAGTCCTAGGGGTGGATAAGTAGTTGACATAGGATTAGATTGTGGTATAATACTAGTCAGGGTACGAGTTATTTGCGTACTTTTAAGGAAGCGCATACCCGTTCTGTTCACTCTCTTCTCACTCTCTTCAGAAGAAGGAGGTGTGATGGAAATGGCAACATATCAAACCTCAAGCGCGCCGCCGCCCGCAGTCATCACGGAAGACGTCCTCGCGTGGATCCGCGAACTCAAGGGGCGGCCTCAGCGCCTCGTCGTGTGTTATCTCACCGAGGTGCTCAAGGCGCACTCCAACGGAGGGCACTACAACGGCAACGGCAGGGGCTCCGCGGCTTTCAGGGAGCTCCGCCGGATCCTGCCCGATCCCGAAAGCCCCGAGCGCAAGGAGATCGATGACGAGCTCCGGAATGCCTTCGGCCTGCTCTGGAGCCCGGCCCACTGTCGGGACCTGCTGGAGTCCCTGCACGGACTCCAGCGCACGTTCGAGGCCGCGCACGATCCCAAGTTCATCTGAACCATCAGCACGGCGGGCCGCACCAAGCGGCCCGTCTTTCATTTTTTTGGAATATGTGGTAGTGTGAACTATTCCTATGACCTCCAAATCAACGGCAAAGGACTTTTTCCTGAATCTCATCGTTATTGCGGGGCTCTACGCGACCGTCGGTTTTCTGGTCAGCTTGCTGTTTTCTTACATTGATCTTTGGGTTCCGGACCCGCTGAATTACGGCGCGGGCAAAGACGCGGTGCGCTTGCAGATCGCCGCACTCGTGGTGATATTCCCCATTTTCATCTGGGCGTCGTGGTTCTTGGAGCGCGTTTTTAAGGCGGAACCGGAAAAGCGAAAATACTGGGTCCGTACGTGGCTTTTGTATTTCACGCTTTTTGTCGCGGGCGTCATTTTGGCAGGCGACCTCGTCGCCGTTATCTGGCGGCTTTTGGGCGGCGACGTGACGGGGCGGTTTTTGCTCAAAGTCGCGGCGATACTCGTGGTTGCGGGCTCGGTATTCAAATATTACATTTTTGAACTTTTGGACCGCAGCGATTGGAAACAATATCAAAAATGGATCGCATGGTTCGCGATGGCGGCGGTTGCGATCGCGGTTATTGCGGGATTCGTGGTGGCGGGTTCTCCCGCGGCGCAACGCGCTCTTCGGTTCGACGAGCGGCGCGTTTCCGACCTGCAGACCATTCAATGGCAAATTGTGAGTTATTGGCAGGCAAAACAAACACTTCCGAAAACGTTTGCGGATCTGAACGACCCGATCAGCGGTTTTGTGACGCCGACGGATCCCGAAACCGGAGAAAATTACGGGTATGTTGTGAAAGCCGCGCCGCAAACATTCGAACTTTGCGCGACATTCAATCGTCCAAGTGATGGAACGGATGTGAGATTCAAGGCGCCGATGGCCGAAGGACTCAATGAAAATTGGGCGCACGGCGAAGGCCGCGTATGCTTCGCGCGGACCATTGATCCGGACCGGTATCCGCCGTTCTCAAAGCCCGCGCGGTAACCCTTGCGGGGAGCCGAAATTTTCTCTATAGTTACGCAAACCTGTTCTTACCGATGGAGACCCGATGACGGCGGACGAAAAATGGGTATTGCAGGCGACATTGGTCGTGTTTTGTATCCTTGTCTTGGCCGTGCTGGCGTACGAAATGGTGTCGTTGATCTCGGAAGAGATCGACCGGCGCAAAGACGAGCGGCGCATATATGACTTGGAAGAAATTTACTCGGATATCTCCAATTTCCGACATTGCACCGGACAGCTCCCGAGCGACCTCGAGGAATTGCGGGCCGCAGGGTATGGCATCACGTTGCGTGATTCAGACGGAAACCGGTACGCGTATTCGTATGAAGACAGGCAATTCGAGCTTTGCTCGGTTTTTTCACGGCCCCGCTCCTCGGACGGCGCGACCGTCCAGTGTTTTCAATTCGGGATCGACCCCGATTCGCTTCCGCTTTCCGGATTTGACGAGCGGCGGGGGTATCTCTGTCGTCACCGCGCATGATCCCGTTCTGCTTTTGCAGTGCGGGTTTTTAATTTCTAAAACCCCGAGGGGAGTCCTAGGGGTGCACAAACTGTGGATAAGTGTGAATTATCCACCCCTAGGACCCCCTTGGGGTCGTCGGGGTCGGGGTTTGGGTGGTTGAGAGTTTATGAACTCATATTTTAAGAACAAAAAAATCACGGTCATGGGGCTCGGCCTTTTGGGGCGCGGGTTGGGCGACGTACGCTATCTTGCCAAAAACGGCGCCGAACTCATTGTGACGGACCTGAAAACGCGTAAGGACCTCCGCGAATCACTTGCGAAGTTGCGCGGACTTCGCGGCGTGCAGTATGTGCTCGGCAAGCACCGCCTCGGGGATTTTTGCGGGCGCGATTTTATTTTGAAAGCGGCGGGCGTCGCGCTGGATTCGCCCTATATTGCCGAAGCGCGAAAACGCGGCATCCCCGTGGAAATGGACGAATCGCTTTTTATGCAGCTGGCGCCCCCGATCGTTTCGATCGGCATCACCGGTACGCGCGGAAAGACGACCGCGACCCATCTTTTGTACGAGATCCTGAAAGCGCCGGAGTCGCCGATCGTCTACACGGGCCGTCGGACGTATCTGGGCGGCAATGTACGCGGTATGGCAACGCTTCCGTTGCTCGACGACGTGCGGGCGGGCGACGCGGTCGTTCTTGAACTTTCAAGCTGGCAATTGCAGGGGCTTGGCGATGCCCGCATTTCGCCGAACATCGCGGTAGTTACGAATTTCATGGATGACCATTTGAATTATTATCACGGCGACCGCGATGCGTATTGGCGGGACAAGACGCAGATCTTCCTGCATCAGAAAGCGGGCGATGTCGTGGTGGCGACGCCGGAAGTGGCACGCCGCATCCGCGCCCTGCGCCCGAAAATCAAAAGCCGCTTGATCGTTGCGCGCCCCTCGGACGTGCCGAGGACGTGGAAGGTTCGCTTGGCAGGGGAACATAACCGCGCGAATCTTGCCTGCGCCCTACGCGCGGCTCAAGCACTCGATGTTCCGCGCTCCATCGTAAAAAAAGTTGCGGAGTCCTTTGCAGGCGTCGAGGGGCGTCTGGAACGCATCCGCGTACATAATGGTATCGAGGTCTATAACGATACGACCGCGACCACGCCGGACGCGACGCTCGCGGGTCTTGAAGCGCTCGCGCAAAAACGAAATGTCATTCTCATCATGGGCGGCGCGGACAAGGGATTGGATATGAAAAAATTACTCGCCGCTCTGCCGCGCTATACAAAAGCCGTGATATTGCTCACAGGTTCGGGAACGCGCCGCATCCGGAAGGCGGTGCATGCGCTCGGGCATCCGATCCGTGATGCGTCGACACTCGGCGAGGCGGTGCGCGATGCGGTGAGCGCGGCAAAAGCGGGCGATCGGATCCTGTTCAGTCCCGCGTTCGCATCATTCGGGGAGTTCCGCAATGAATTCGATCGCGGCGAACAATTTACAGCTCTGATCAAAAAACTCAAATGACCGATTTAAAAATGCTTTATCGGATTCATTTTATCGGCATTGGCGGCGCAGGGATGTCGGCGATCGCGAAATTGATGTTCATGCGCGGAAAGCGCGTGTCGGGTTCCGATATCCAGCCGTCGGCGGAAGCGCGCGGATTGGAAAAAGCGGGCGCGCATATTGCGTATGCGCACGACGCCCAAAACATTCCGCCGGACGCCGAGGCGGTCATCTACACCGTTGCGGTGGATGAAAAAAATCCGGAGCTCGCCGAAGCAAAAAAGCGCGGTTTGCCTCTTTTTACCTACGCCGAATTTTTGGGGTTGGTTTCCGGCGGTTCGAAAACCATCGCGATATCGGGAACGCACGGCAAAACTTCCACGACCGGCATGATCGCGCGCATCGTGCGCGACGCAGGGCTCGACCCCTCGGTCATCGTCGGCGGGATGCTCCGCGATTTCGGTTCGAATTGCGTCGCGGGTCGGGGCGATTATTTTATCGTTGAAGCATGTGAATACCGCCGGTCCTTTTTGAATCTGGACCCGCGGATTTTGGTCATCACGAATATCGACAACGACCATCTGGATTATTACACCGGTCTTGCGGATATTCAGAGCGCGTTTTGCGAGCTTGCGGGGCGCCTGAAGAGCGACGACGTGCTGGTGTGCGACCCGGCCGATCCAGTACTCGTGCCGGTTGTGCAGGGACTCCGGTGCAGTGTTGTCGATTACACCGCGTTCATCGCGCAAGTTCCGAAATTACAGGTGCCCGGTGCGCACATGCTCCGGAACGCGGCTTCAGCGCTTGCGGTCGCGGATGCCGCGGGGATTGATCGCGTTGCCGCGCGCTCTGCCCTCGAAAAATTCTCGGGCGTCCTGCGCCGGTTTGAATATAAAGGCAAAATGCAGAGCGGTGCCGAGATTTATGATGATTACGCACATCATCCGTCCGAGATTCGTGCGACACTGCAAGCGGCGCGGGAACGGTTTCCGTCGAAGCGCATCCACGTTATATTCCAGCCGCATCTCTACAGCCGGACCAAATTATTGCTCGATGATTTTGCCGCGAGTTTCGGCGATGCGGACGAGGTGGTTTTTATTCCCATTTACGCGGCGCGCGAAGCGCCCGACCCCGACATTTCCTCCGAGCGATTGGCGGAAGCGGCCCGCGCGCATCATCCCCGCGTCATCGCGCTCGGGAGTTTTGACGATGCAAGACGGCATTTTGCGGATGCGGGCGCGGCCGATGTCATTTTCACCATGGGCGCGGGGGATGTTTTTAAGGCGGCCGAAGCGCTCGTCGCTACGCAAAGCGCGAACTGGTAGAGTGGGGCTATGGCAACGACCGTAGAACAAATCAAGGAAAAAGTCGATATCGCGGAGCTTGTAAGCTCCTACATCCGGCTTGAAAAGGCGGGGGTCAATTTCAAGGCGTCCTGTCCTTTTCACACCGAGCGCACGCCGTCCTTTTACGTGACGCCGTCGCGCCAGATATGGCACTGTTTCGGATGCAACAAGGGCGGCGATATCTTCCGGTTCGTGATGGAGATCGAGGGCGTGGAATTTTCGGAGGCGCTCCGCATGCTTGCCGAAAAAGCGGGCGTGGAAATTCATCGCGAAGATCCGCGTCTTCGCACGGAACGCACGCGCTTACTCGATTGTTTGGAAGAAGCGGTTCGGTTTTACGAGCGCAATTTGTATGAGCGAAAGGATGTCGGCGCGTATCTGAAGGAACGGGGAATGACGGGCGAGACCGCAAAATCGTTCCGCGTGGGGTATGCCAAAAATTCATGGAACGAATTGACGAGCGCGCTTCGCGTCAAGGGATTTCGCGGCGAGGAGATGGAAAAGGCGGGGCTTGCCATCCGTTCCGAACGCGACGCGGGGTGGTACGACCGTTTCCGCGGCCGCATCATGTTCCCGTTGTTCGATGCGACAGGGCGCGCGGTCGGATTTTCCGCGCGTATTTTTGAAAAGGACCTTCGTTCCCGAGGCTCGGCCTCGGGGATTTCGGAGGCCGAGCCTCGGGAGGAACCCAAATACATCAATACGCCGCAGACGATTCTGTACGACAAATCGCGGATCCTCTACGGATTCGACCGCGCCAAGACCGATATCCGGAAACAAAACGCCTGCATCGTGCTCGAGGGGCAGATGGACCTGATATTGTCGCATCAGGCGGGCGTTACGAACGCGGTCGCGGTGTCGGGGACGGCGCTCACGCCGTTTCATTTGACTATCATCAAGCGGCTTGCGGATACGCTGATTTTGTCGTTCGATTCCGATGCCGCCGGTTTTGAAGCGACCGCCAAGAGCGTGCATGACGCATTGCGCCTCGGGTTCGATGTGAAGGTGGTTCGCATCGATCCGCCGGCTGGCGGAGCAAAGGACCCCGCCGATCTGATACGCGAAAATCCCGAATTATGGCGGAACGCGCTTAGCGGCGCGCGGCCCATTGTGCGGTTTTTTTTGGAAACGTTGGGTGCGAAATATCCCGAACCGCGCGTTTTGAACAAGGAAGTGGTGAGGGTGGTGCTTCCGTTCGTCGCGGGGATCGCGTCAGGCATTGACCGCGCGCATTGGGTGGGGCAGGTCGCCGCATTTTTGAATGTTCCGGAGGATGCGGTATGGCAGGATGTGCGGCGGGTGAAATCGGGGAAGGCCGAGGAAACCGCCGAAACGCCCGAGCCGCAAAAGCGCCTGCGAAGCCGGCGGGATCTTGTGGAAGAGCGCTTGATCGGATTTGCGGCTTGGAAAGGGCAGGATGCGGATTTTTCGGGCGTAGATCCCGCATGGTTTTGCGCGGGACGGCGGCCGTTTTTTGAACAGGCGAAAACCGCGGCGGGCGGCGCAATGGATCACTACCTGAAAAAACTCGCGCTCGAAGCTGAGATCATGTGCGAAAATGCCGAGAAGATCGGGAGCGAAATTCAGACGCTCGGACGCGAATTGCGCCGCGAAGGCATTAAGGAGCGTCTACTGGAGCTCGCCGCCGATATGCGGCTCGCGGAGCGATCCGGGCAGGACGTCCTGCTTCAAGGACAGCTTGAGGAATTCAAAACCTTAACGAGCGAATTGAACCGGCTGGGTTGACTTCGCTTGACAAAGCGCTATACTTGAGGACAACATTCGACTCCATGGGAAAAAAAATCAAGGCGGCAAAAAAAGCGCGAATGCGAAAATCCGCCCGTAAATCTAAAACCAAATCCGCCGGCCGGCGGATCACGAAACAGGGCGCTCCAAAAGCGGAGGCCAAAAAATTTTCCGCAAAAACCGAATTCACCGAGGAAAAGGTCCAAGAATTGATCCGTAAAGGGAAACTGCGCGGATTCATCACTTATAACGAGATCCTGAACAAATTCCAGCACATCGAGCGGAACATCATTTTTTTGGAGGATTTGTACAACCGTTTGCAGGAACAAGGCGTGGATGTCGTTGAGGGACGGGACATTCTCGAGATCGAGGAAAAAAAGCCGAAGGATGTGAAATTACAGGAGGCGCTTGAACATTTGGGCACGGATTCGGTGCAGATGTATTTGCGCGAGATCGGGAAAATCTCGCTGTTGAAAGGCGAGGAGGAGCGCGAACTCGCGAAGCGCATCGAAAAAGGGGAGGAGGAGGCGAAGAAACAATTGGCGCTCGCGAATCTTCGGCTCGTGGTTTCGATCGCCAAGCGCTACGTGGGCCGCTCGCCGAACCTGACGCTTCTCGACCTGATCCAAGAGGGGAATCTGGGTTTGTTCCGCGCCGTTGAAAAATTCGACTGGAGACGCGGATATAAATTTTCAACGTATGCCACATGGTGGATCCGGCAGGCCGTAACGCGCGCGCTTGCGGATCAGGCGCGCACCATCCGTATTCCGGTGCACATGGTGGAGACCATTTCCAAATATCAGCAGATCGTGCGCCGCCTGACGCAGGATTTGGGCCGCGATCCGTTGCCCGAGGAGATCGCATCCGAAATGGGCGTGGAGGTGGAAAAGATCCATCACATCCAGAAGATCTCGCAGGATACGATTTCCATTGATACGCCGGTGGGCGAGGATGACGAGGATTCGACGCTCGGTGAATTCATCGAGGACGAGAAAATTTTGTCGCCATCGCAGGAGGCGTCGCGGCGGTTGTTGAAAGACCAGTTGCGCGAGATCATGGTGGACCTGACGCCGCGGGAGCAGAAAATTTTAAAAATGCGGTTCGGGTTGGATGACGGCATCACGCACACGCTCGAAGAGGTCGGCAAAGAATTCGGCGTGACCCGCGAGCGCATCCGCCAGATCGAGGCCAAGGCGCTCGAGCGCATCCGCCAGCATACCAAAGCGCATAAATTGGAGGGGTACTAGAACTCATTTCAAAACTGTTGATCGGAACGAGCGCATGCTACGAGTAGGATTCTCGGAGCGCGACGGCGCGAGAGTAAGCAGATTTTTCGGCAGAAAAATACGGCGTGCCTACTCGCGGCATGTGCGAGTGAGGTTTTGAAATGAGTTCTAATTTTGTGAAAATTTTTGTCAACGCAAAACCGAATGCGCACGAAGCGGGCATCGAGAAGCTCGATGAAACGCATTTTATCGTTTCTGTAAAAGAGCCGCCCATACAGGGTCAGGCGAACCGCGCGATTTCTGATGCGCTCTCTAGCCATTTCGGCGTTGGCGCGTCGCGCGTTCGGCTGGTAAGCGGCTTTGCATCGCGCCGGAAGGTTTTTGAGATCGGCTGATCGTTTTACCCTCCCAACTGCCACGCCTGAATGGCGGGGATGGGGTAGAGGAGCATCACGATATTCAGCAAAAGATTGTCGCGGATGGTGAGCGCAAGCACAACCTCGATGCCGACGAAAAGCGCGATCGTGGCAATAAGCGGCAAGCGCGCGGCAAGCCAGAATCCGACAACGGTTACGGCGATATCGCCGAGCGAATTGGCGATGCTGTCGCCAAAATATCCTTGCGCGATGGTGACCTCGCGATAGCGCTCGATCACAAGGTTCGTGTTTTCCAGAATTTCCCAGCCCGCTTCGAGCGCCGTTGCCATGAGAAGGAGCGTTCCGAACGGGAGGCGCTTTTTGAAAAGAAGCCAGAAAGCGAGGTAAAATCCGATGCCGTGCGAAATGTGCGTGAAGGTGTAGGGATCGAAAAGCAATTGGGAATTTTGCGCGCTTCCGACGCCGCCCGTCCAGAGGCCCGGTTCGGCCGTTCCCCACCATGTGCGGCCCATGAAGAGGAGGACGAGAACGGTCGCTGCGAAAATCCCCGCGAGCGCTGCTCCGTGCGCCCTACGCATGGCGCTGAAGGATCGCAAAATAGAGCGACGCGAAAACGAGATTGAAAAGCATGCAGTTGTAGGTGAGGGTTTCGGAAAATGGCAAATAATGGTTCAGGAGCGCGGCGAGCGTGACGGCGATATAAACGCCGAAAAGGAATTTCCAGAATGCGCGATTGTTGAATTTAAGGCTCGCAAAAAACAACGCGAGCGCGCCGATGACCCACGCCGGATGCGCAAAGGATTCCCAATTGATGAGCGCGGGGAAGCCGAATGTGAGATATTTTACGGCATCGAGCGCCACGACGGCGCTGAACACAAAGCCGTAGATCCAAAATCCGCGAGCCATACCTAAGTATACCGCACTATCTGTTGAAATTTCGCGTCGGGCGCACTATGCTAATAGGGGCTTCTTTTTAAGAGACGCTATGACGATCGCATGGAATCACGCATGTGGTGAGATGGTGGAATTGGCAGGCGCACTAAAGGCGGCGGCGGATGCGCATCCGGTCGCGGAATGCTGTGAGCCGCCGCATTTGCGGCACCAACTGGAATTCGATAACGGCATTCGGATTTGTTTTACGCGC
>JACOYI010000004.1 GCA_016181935.1 Candidatus Niyogiibacteriota bacterium
CGACCACAATAATGATGTATTTGGTGTTCATAGGATTTATTGGGTGTTAGCGCTCGTGGTCGTTGCCGTTCCCTCTTCGGGCACCAATGCGCGGATCGCCTTCGCGATATCCTTCAATTTGTTATGGAATGCCTCAAGTTTCGTCTTCAGGTCTTTCGCAATGGCGCGCGCCTCCTCCGCAACGCCTCCGGTGTTTTCGCCGTTCAGCAGGTCCTCATATTTCGCTTTCATGGCTTCCAGGTCCGCATCGGCCTCGACCTTCATATTTTTCGCTTCCTCGATCATCGGCACAACCGACGACACATCAATGCCGCGCGTCTCCAGTTTTTCGAGGCGCATTTCGAGCCGTCCGATCAAGTGGTCGAACCGCGCGATCGCCGCGCGATACCGATTGATCATTTTAAGACCCCGCCCGTGCGCCGCCGCGATCTTTGCGCGCTCTCTAACATCCTGCACTTTCGTGCGAAAATCCTCGCGCAACTGCGTGGAGCTTGCTTTGAGGTCGTCACGCATCATCTTCGTGCTCTTTTGCAATTCCTCGCGCTCCGCTTTCAATTCCACGCGGATCGTTTCGCGCTCCTCGGGCGTTGCGGTTCTAATGCTCTGGAGCTTTTGCTGGGCCTCGGTTCTGAACTTCGTCCGCTCCGCCTCGACCGCCGCGCGCAGCGCTTTACGCTGGACATCCAACTGCGTTTTTAATTCCTGCCGCTGGGTTTGAGTTTGCGTACGCGCGTCCTGACCGGGTGTTTGCGTCGTTCCCGTTTGGGCGAACGCAAAAGCCGCAAACGCCAATCCTCCCGCGATCACCGCCAAATATCGTTTTTTATACATATCTATCTAAAAGGCCTAATTCGTAAGCCTCGACCGTATAGCCACTATAGCACGCACTTGCGCCCGCAAGGGAATCTTGACTTTTACCACTTTCGGAGTTATAATGCCGGCAGATTTACCCTGCAGTTCTTCGCATCACAGACGTTCAAAAGGAGACGCGCATGTACCTCTGGCTGTTCGTGCTCATGGTGCTGAATTTCGGCATCAGCTGGTTCAACGCGTGGAGCGTGGGCCATACGTGGCCCGAAACCCAGACGCTCGGCGGATGGCCCAAATTCTTGGCATGGTGCGGCGCCGTCATGAGCGCCTGCGGATTCACGTGGGTCTACCTCATCGTTCTCGCGCTCATCGCGGGCGCGGCGGGGTGGCTTGAACCGAGGTATGTCGAGGCGATGCTCTCGCTCGGCTACCTCGTCATCATCGCACCCGTTTTGGGCTCCGGCATCGCGCTCACGATCGAATCGTGGATGCGTTTCTGGAAACAGAGGACGTTCGGCTCGGGCGCGGTCGCGGGGTGGAACACGTTCGCGCAAGTGTACAACATGTATCAGGGCGTGAGCGCCATTCCGCGCGCGCTCGGCAACGTCATGGACGTGTTCGGCGATCGCAAATCCTCGCGCGACGACGGAGATAGCGGCAAGGGTGCGATGGCGATGCTTGCCATCCTGCTCGTGGTCGTCGCGGTCGCCGGCGGAGTCCTGACCACCACACTCATCCTCCGTCACGCGGCGAAGAACCATGCCCGCGCGATGACCGTGATGTCGCGGCAATCCATCTACCACCGCACGAACTGACTTCAACGACCCCCGATTCGCATATGCGAATCGGGGGATTTCATTTTCAAAACAAAAACCGGCCGCCGTTAGGCAGGCCGGTTACAACAAGAGAAAGAACAAAGAAGGAATCGAATTGTACAGGATGTGGGTGGCGGTAGAAGCCAAAAACGCCTTCTTGAATTTCCCCGCATATCCGCCGCATTTCAGAAACACGAGCGAAAGCAGGAACCCGAACACTCCTTGGATGAAAATGAATAGGGTGGCGAGCAGGAAATCCGGCGCCTCACCCCGCTGAAGTTCGGGAAGAATGCCGTGCAGGTATCCGAAGATGACGGACGATACCGCAATAACCGCCATAAGTTTCGGAAACGAGCATTCCATTTTCACGGCAGCCGCCAACGGAACGAGCCGGAAAAGCACCTCCTCGAATACCACGGAAAAAATAATGCCGATCGCCAATAGAATAACAGGAGTTTGCTCGAACTCGCTCTCACTCACAACCAACGGGAGCCAAACTTCGAGAGAATGGAAGAACATCACCACAAGCGTCGCGTACACAAAGCCGCCGAGCGCGAATGCGACGATAAACCCGCACATCCGCTTGCCGGTCGCTTCGGTTTCGAGCCAGCGCCGCATCCCTCACCTCCTTTTTCAATGTTCGCTTTAGAAAACAGAACTTGATTCGAAATCAAGTATACAACAGTTCTATCAAAAAGTCAAGCCAATCCAACTTGGTCGTTCGTTTATCTAGAATTCGCCTTTAACCACGCGGCGATTGCCTCCAAGTCCAGCTTTTCCAAAATTACTCTTAGCGCAAATTTTTCGATCTCGCCTTCTTTGGCGACCATTTCATGTCCGTTGTCTTCCAAAAATACGGCGGCGGCGGTCATACCCGATCGCTTGTTTCCATCCAAAAACGGGTGCCTCATGATGATATCGCGAATGTAAACAGCTGATTTTTCGAAGATCGTGGGATATAATTCTTTTCCAAAAACTTTTTGTTTGGGGGCGCTTTCCAAACCTAAAATAGCGTCCATGTCGCGCACGCCATGCAAGCCGCCGGTTTCATCGATCACCATGGAATGTATCTGGAGAATATCTTCTTTGGAAAGATATTTCACACGCTATTTTCTGGCGAGCGCCTCCAAATCCTTACGGTATCGGCTGATGAAATCGAAAGTCAGTTTGGCAATGCGCTCCTGACGCTTGGTAATTCCGCGGACAGAATGAATAGAAACCGTTCTTTTTTTTCTGTCTATCTCCACGGTCACCTTGTCGCCCGGCTTCAACCCGAGTTCTTTCAATGATTTTTTGGGAATCGTCACGGCGGCAGAAGTACCGACCTTCAGCACTTTTTGAGTCATAATAATTTTATTATAATGGCCGGAAGGAGTTAGTCAAGCGTCCATAAACGCTCTACAATAGCAATCAAATGGCAAGCCCATCCGTCAAAATTGAAGCGTCGTGGAGGCGGGCGCTCGGCGAAGAATTCGGGAAGCCGTACTTCGACGCGCTCACCCGTTTCGTGCGCGCGGAATACGCGAAGCGTGCGGTGTATCCCCCGCCGAAGGATATTTTCCGCGCGTTCGACCTGTGCCCGTTCGACAAAGTAAAAGTGGTGATTTTGGGGCAGGACCCGTACCACGGCCGCGGTCAGGCGAACGGGCTTTGTTTCGCCGTGGGCGAGCGCGTCCCCATCCCCCCGTCGCTTCAAAATATTTTCAAGGAAATCCATTCGGACCTCGGCATCACGCCACAGCAAAACGGCGACCTCGCGCGGTGGGCGCGCCAAGGCGTTTTACTGTTGAATGCGACGCTGACGGTCCGCGCGAATACGGCCGGCTCGCATCAGCACAAGGGATGGGAGGAATTCACCGATGCCGCCATCCGCGCGCTATCGCAGGAACGCGAACACATCGTCTTCATGCTCTGGGGGAATTACGCGAAAAACAAAGGCGCCGTCATTGATCGCCGGAAACACTTGGTACTCGAAGCCGCGCACCCCTCGCCTTTTTCCGCCGACAACGGCTTCTTCGGCTGCAAACACTTCAGCAAAGCGAACCGATATCTGAAGGAACACGGCCTCGGGGAAATCGATTGGAGGTAGTTGTCAGTTGAATTTTGAAACGTATGACGAGTTCATCTACTATCCCCTATTAAATGGCTTAAACCCCGGCTCTTTTTGAGCTCGTTCAACCAAACCATCGGCCATCATATTCATCAATGGTTCGTAATCATCAAAATCGTCTATTTGAGATAGCGCCTTAAGATATTCTTCTTTATTTTCTCGCTCTATTTGCGAAGAAATTCCCCACAAACCGTATCGCTGAAAAATCAAATTAGCAAGTAATCGCGCAGTTCGTCCGTTGCCATCCCTAAAAGGATGAATCCAGCTTATTTCGTGATGCGCTTCGGCAGCTATCCCGATGATTTTTACAAATTCTTCTACAGAAATCTTTCTGTCCTTAGACAAAAGCGAGGTTGAATCTATAGATGAAAGTTTTTCAATCAGCCAGCGCTCAAACTGAAACATATAGGTCGGAACTCGCGAAAAGTGTGGTGGTCTATGTTTCGAATGCCATAATTTTACTTCTTCTTGTCTCAATTTGCCGGCAATTTCTGGCCACCAATCTTTAAAAATCTCTCGTTGGATAGCCAAAACAGCATCTAAATTGATCGGTTTATTTGTCTTGGCGTATCTTCTTACAAATCGTGCTGCACGAATCGCGCCGACCGCATCACAAAGTTGCCGCTCTTTTTCGTCTTTAGGACGATTCAACAGGGCGGTCATGGGAAGATTATTTTATTTTTCTAGCAAGTTCTTCGAATTTTTTCCTATCCAAACCGTTGCCCTCAAGCGTACTTGAATAATAGGCGTGTTCTACGTCCCATTTTTTCTCTATTTCAGCGCGCTTGTCGCTTGATAAAGCATTCCAAGCTTTGTCTGTTTTCCGCTTCAGTTCAGCTAGGGTCCCGATTTTAGACTTAATTCCACTTGTCATATCGTGTTCAAATTAATTATAAACCTTATACAAGACTACGCACCCTCTATGTGTGTATAAGATTCCTACCATATTTTTTATATTTTGTCTATAGCAATAAACCGGGCGCATCGGTCAACGTTTCTCTATTTAATCTCCTTTGAAATTACCTTCGCTTCCGTCTTATCGATCTCAAGAAATGGGAAACAACTCGATAATTGGGATACCTTGATCGCGGAAACGCCTCGCTGTTGTGCAAAGCCGTATGCAAAATCAACGATACTTGCTTTTCCGAGAAGAACAGCAATGAGATGCACGCAAGTAAGAAGATTATTAGGTCGGCCCGCGGATTTACTATAGGGTTTTCCTTTCATATTTAAATTTTTCTGATATTTCACATCCTCGTTCAAGGCGATCATTTCCAAATATTGTAAAAAAACCTCGAGAGGAACGCTGAACATGGAGGGAATGTCTTTTTTTATTTCTCCGAGAACCGTCTCATTCGGGACATAAATGACCCTATCATTCTTGATTTTATGATCGAGCATCAACGCGGAACGCGCCAAAAGGCACCCGAGTAATTCGAGGGAATACTTGCTCTTATTCGACATGTGCTCCAATTCATGAAAAATATCTCCGAAGCTGGCACTTTTCTCCTCGAACGCCCCTCCTTTCCGGATGAACGGCCACATATCGAACGGGTTCGGATTCTTCCTTTCCGTTTCCTTTCCCGGCTTACCAGCGCCCACTTCATATCCGTCGCCGGACCAAAGCACATGATATAACATCTCGTTTCGAGAGGGACCGCTTGGTAACGAAACCGAGTCCTCAATACTCTTCGCTCGAAGAGCTTTTGCAGACCCGATCTCCTCCGGATCAAGTTGTAGAAGTTTAGTTAGTTTCTTTGACATGAAGGTGTGGATAACTCGATCTTGATCGATCTCGTTGAATCTGATAAGATCAAAACGCTATGCAAAAACGGCAGCCCAAGAATACAACAAAACAACGATTTACGCAAGACAGGCCGTTGCGGGTCGTGGAATTATTCGCCGGCGTCGGCGGCTTCCGTCTTGGTCTCGAAAATTGCAAAACGAAAAAAAAATTCAAATACAAAGTGGTATGGAGCAATCAATGGGAGCCCGCTACAAAAAAACAGCACGCATCTGAGGTTTATATAAATCGCTTTGAATCCGAAAATCATTCGAACGAGGACATCGCACAAGTTAAAACATCCAACATTCCGGACCACGACCTGCTCGTCGGCGGATTCCCCTGCCAAGATTATTCGGTCGCGCGAGTGCTTTCCCATGCTGCCGGGATTGTCGGGAAAAAAGGAGTTCTGTGGTGGCAAATTCATCGAATTTTAAAAGAAAAAGGCTCGCGGGCGCCGTCCTGTCTCATGCTTGAAAATGTGGATCGCCTTTTGAAATCTCCCGTATCACAACGAGGGCGCGACTTTGCCATCATGCTCGCCTCGTTGAATGATCTCGGCTACGTCGTGGAATGGCGAGTGATCAATGCTGCCGATTATGGCATGCCGCAACGGCGTCGGCGCATATTCATATTGGGATATAAAAAAAACACCTCCATCTATCAAAAAATCGCGGGCCTCAAAAATCCGTCCGACTGGATAAAAAACCACGGCACCGCGGCGAAGGCGTTTCCGATAAAAGAAAGCCTCGATTCCAAAAGTTTTAAAATTGATGGTGGGTTCGCGGAAATCTCTGAAAATTTCAATAAAAATGGCGGCCAAACAACGCCATTCAAAAACGCTGGGATTGTGATAAATAGAAACGTGACAACACTCGAAACAAAGCCGAACTATCGAGGAAAACACTTGGTTCTCGGCGATATCACGCTCGATGAAAATGATGTCTCAAAGGAATTTTTCATAGAAAAAAAAGATCTGCCGCAATGGCAATATTTAAAAGGTGCGAAAAAAGAGGAAAGAAGTGGACAAAATGGGTTTAAATTTTTCTACAATGAGGGATCGATGGTCTTTCCGGATCCGTTAGATAAACCATCGCGAACGATCATCACCGGCGAGGGCGGCCCCACACCGTCTCGATTCAAACACGTCATCAAAACTGCATCCGGAAAACTGCGCCGACTTACTCCACTTGAACTCGAGCGTCTTTGTATGTTTCCCGAAGATCACACAGCGGGGCAACCCGATATAAAACGAGCATTTTTTATGGGAAATGCGCTGGTCGTCGGTGTCATTGAAAAATTAGGCGAAGCATTGGCCCAAAAAATCAACGAGGCCTGACTTTCAATTTGTCTCTCAATTTTTCAATGACTTTATTGGCATCTTTCTTGATATCACATTCCCAAATCACAACTGACGACCATCCCATTGCTCGTAATTCTCGAATTTTTTTCTTATCGCGAATCTGATTATTTAAAAATTTCTTACGCCAAAACTCTCGATTATGCTTCGGCATCGGATTCTCGCATTTCGGACATTGATGCCAAAAACAACCGTTTATGAAAATAGCCAGTTTCTTTTTTAGAAAAGCTATGTCCGGCCTACCCGGCAACGACGTATGCAAGCGAAAACCCTCAAGCCCTATTCGTCTTAACTCATGCCGAACTTGAAATTCTGGTGAAGTATTTTTACTACGATTCGCGCTCATCACCCTAGAAACGAATACGGATTTTGATTTGGGCGAACGTTTGTCTCGTAAAAATCTCGGCATAAAAAAATTAAATCGGGTCGCGAGATTTAAATCTTTTACTATTTCGCTCCTGATTGCTTTTCCGTAATAAGATTTAGCTTATTTAGAGCCCCAACAGTAAGCTTGATTAACTCTTCACTATCTTTTGATATTTTCTCGCTTTCTTTAAATTCCTTATCCAAATCAAATTTCACCAATTTCATGCTACCCGGTTTTTTTTGTTTCTTGTCGTCTGGTAGCTCTTCGTTGCTCTTTCGGACGTAATAACCAACTCCTCCCTCGTTTGGAAAGACGAGATGATGATGAGCTAAGTTGTTTCTTATATTTTGTAATCTTTTTATTGATTCGCAAATATCTAACCACCTCTTTTTTTCAAAACAAATCCCGTTTTCTTCGCAAACTCTCCAAACCCCTTTTATAACCTTAACCAACAAGCGCCTCTTGTTTTCAATACTCGGAAAGACATTTTCATCCGCCATCGCATCATTGAAAATAAAATTTTTTTCGGATTGTGGGTTGGAAATATCGGTAAAGAAAATCGAGAGGGTTGTTATAATCAGGGTTTCTATTTTATTAAGATTATAAATAATTCCTCCAATATTTTTAAAAATTTCCGGATATTTTTCTTGTAATTCTCTGGTAGTTGTCATCTTATTAGCATTTTTACAAGCTCTTGCTTTGTGTCTGCCTCTAAGCAGGCGCACTCTTTCGCTTCTACGGCAAAAGCCGGGGTTTCTAGTATCCCGTATCTTCACAGCGGAGAGGGCGAGATTCGAACTCGCGGCGGAGTTTCCCCCGCACTTGCTTTCCAAGCAAGCGCACTAGACCACTATGCGACCTCTCCGGATATTCGGAAGCCCATAGGGCTTCCGGTTATTTTTTCTTCTCGTCTTCCAACTGCTGGATCATCAGCTTGTTGCCGATGAATCCGACAAAGTGCTTCCGCGACGCATTCCCGCCCCGCGAAATCTCGGTGCGATATGCGCTGAACTCCTCGTTCGACAAGGCGTGGTTCCCGAGCTTCTCCCAGATGGCGCGGTCCTCCTCCGTCAATGCGTCCGGATTTAATTCCGAAAAATGCGCGGTTGCGGCCTCACCGGATTCCTCCTCCGCCTTCAGCTCCCACATTTCGGCGCGAAAGGATTCGAGCCCGTTTTCGGACGATTCCATCGGCGTTTCTCGTTCGGCTTTCATATCGTCATCCCTCGTAAGCGCGCGATTCGTTCCTGAATCGGTGGGTGCGTCATGAACAATTTCGCTACGGTAGTATGCGTCTTTCCGTGGGGATCCGCAAGCCACAGGTGCGCCGTGGCGTTGTTGGCTCGGCGCATCGGTTGAGTGTACGCTCCGATTTTCTCGAGCGCCGAGGCAAGCCCGTCGGGATAGCGCGTAAGCAACGCGCCAGACGCATCGGCCAAAAATTCGCGCTTACGCGAAATGGCGAGCTGGATGAGCATCGCCGCAATGGGCGCCAAAATGGATAACGCGATGCCGATAACAAGCATGATCGCGCCGCCGCGTCCGCTGTCGCGATCCCCGCCGCGAAACCCTCCCCAGAGCATCGAGCGCATGAACATGTCGGACAAAAGCGCGATGAACCCCACCAGAACTACCGCCACGGTCGAGACCAGCATGTCGCGATTGCCGATGTGGGAGAGTTCGTGGGCCAAAACCCCCTCGAGTTCGGTGCGATTCAGGCGCTCCAAAAGCCCGCGCGTTACGGCTACTACGCCATGCTCGGCATTGCGCCCCGTCGCGAACGCATTGGGCGCGGCGTCATCCACGATGTATACGCGGGGCATCGGGAGACCGGCGGTGATGGCAAGATTTTCAACGACATTGTAGAGCTCCGGCGCCTGTGATTTTTGAATGGGTTTGGCCCCCGTCGCCGCCAAAACAATTTTGTCCGAATACCAATAGCTCACCACATTCATGATGATGCTGAACAAAACCGCAAAAATCAGAATGGACGGGTTGCCATAGATGCGCGAAAACACCCACCCGATGCCGATGACCACGATGAAAAACAGGGTGAAAAGCGCCCATGTCCTGCGGATATTGGAATCGCGGTGCGTGTATAAGTCCATCCTCTATATATGAAGCAAAATGGCCCAAAAGAAAAGTCCCGCATCCACCAGTTGGCGGAGCGGGATCAATGCTTGACTTCGACGAGTAGTTGCCTGCGTGCGGGCTCGCCCGGTTTCGGATCGGGAACGGGTTCCCAATCCGTTTGAAAATATTTGAAACAGTGTGAACACCACGCGCCGCGAGTTGTATCCTGAAGGATGGTTTTGTCGTGCGGACACTTGAGCGGCCGCGGCACAAGCCCGCCACTGACAATTTCCTGCCCCATGGCATTCTCCCGTCTAGAGTTCTGATCCAATTCCACTATACACCAAAAAAGCTCAAAGGGTAGTCCTTTGGGAAGGCCTAAAACTTCACCTTGACCGGCTCGCGCTCGGCCGCCGAGTCGATCTGGAAGAATTTTTCTTTCGAGAATTTAAAAAGCGAGGCAATGAAATTCGCGGGGAACGAATCCACCATCGTGTTCAACGCCATCACCGTGGAATTGTAGAACCGGCGCGCCGCCTGTATCTTGTTCTCCGTATCCGCAAGTTCGCGCTGAAGTTCGACAAAGTTGGTATTCGCCTTAAGGTCGGGATAATTTTCGGAGACCGCAAAGAGCGATTTTAACGCCGAGGTCAGCATATTGTCCTTGTCCGCGTGGTCGAGCGCCGAACCCGATGCGCCCATCGCTTCGGTCCGCGCGCGCGTCACATTTTCGAGCACGCTTTTTTCGTGCGCCATGTATCCTTTCACCGCCTCGATGAGATTCGGAATGAGGTCGAACCGCCGCTTGAGTTGCACATCAATATCCGAGAGCGCCTCGTGCGAACGGAACCGGAGCGTCACAAAACGGTTGTACGCGTAGACGGCCCAAAGAACCGCGAGAACAACGACCCCTAGTACGAACCAAAGTATTTGCATGTATTCAGACTACCACTCGAGCAAATAAAAACAAGAGCCGCTAATGCGACTCTTGCGTATTTCTGCCTTCGGAAAACGGGAGCAGAGTGCCAACCAACAGCAACTCCGCCGCAAAGGACGTGAAAAGAACCAGCAGAAGCTGAAGGAATACGATCAAGGCCTGCGCGGGCCAACTTGCCGAATCAGAAAACTCGGGCACAATGGCCGGACTCATGACCATCGCGAACCAGCCCAAAATCACCACACTTACCATAAAAACGAGCGTATGCGACCATCCCACGATGCCGTTCGGCATCGAAATCCTGATGTTGCAGTCTTCGTCGAGTTTTTTCGTGAACTTTTTCTGGAACACCACGAATTTGATCGCGCCGCATACGGCGCCGATGAGCAAAAGCATCGAAACCACCTGCACGCCCCGCAACGCAAGAACCGCGAAGAAAAAGATACTGGCGAAGAACAAGGCGAACATGAACGCCGGATACCGCTCCATGGGTGCCTCCTTATCAAAGAGTGCTGAAAATACCTTAAATCAAAATATTCGCTATGTCAATGAACCAAAAACGCCTAATAAAGAAAACCCCTTGCCGAAGCAAGGAGTTGCGAACCGGAGAACTATTTGACCAAGACCACGGGACACGAATGTTCTTTGAGCGCGCGGAAAAATGCGGCAAGGAGCGGCACGCGGCCGAAAACCATGCCGATTGACGCTATCATAACCGCGAACAGCATAAGCGCCAAAATAAGGGATATGATCCAAAACCCCATAACGCCGCCCCCCTCCATGTCCTTCAGTTGGCTGAGCGGGACCCCGCGAGAAAGATAGAAGATGCCTGCGGCGAATCCCCAGAGCAAATATGCCAAAAACGCCACGACGACAACCACGACCAGCAACGCTACGCCGACCCAGACGGTCTTCCAGAAAATGGCACACCCCGAGAGCCGCCCCGGGTGCCACTTGTCTCCGTAGAACTCCTTCATCAGGCGGTAATACCCCGAGTTGTGGGGAATGATGAGGGCGCCGGACGATGGGTCAGCCGCGAACGTGGCGAAGCTCGACACGAAAAGGAAGATGGCGGGAATGAAAAACAGCGAGCTTCCTGTTGCCGCGAGTAGCGTGACGACCATCGGACCAGCTTCCGAAACGCCGAGCTCCGACGCCACCCAGCCCGCAAACCACGCGGATGCCGCCATGATCAGCAAAAGACCTGCGCGAAAGACGTTCAGACGAGAAAGCATGCTGTTCTCCTTTGCGAGTTAATGTTCAAAACAAAGAATCCAATGCCATTAGAGCATCGGATTCTTTGAAAGTCAACTCTTAAGGGTTACCCTTAGGATCGGATAAGGGTAACCCTTGGGGGGGCGCTTACATACCCATTCCGTTCGGGTCGGGCATTGGAGGCGGGGTTTCTTTCTTCGGTTTTTCCGCCACCACCGCCTCGGTCGTCAAAAACATCGCGGCGGCGGACGCGGCATTTTGCAAGGTTGAACGCGTTACTTTGGTCGGGTCCACGATTCCCGCTTCGAGCATGTCCTCGTACTGGGCGGTCGCGGCATTATAGCCGATATTCCCCTTTTTCTTGCGGACATTATCCAGAATCACGGAACCCGACACGCCCGCGTTCTCCGCGATCTGCCACAAGGGTTTTTCGATGGCGTTGCGCACGATCTTATGCGCGAGCCATTCGTCGTGATTTTCCTCGTTGTCCTCCATGTTCAGCAAACTCTTGTCGAGCACCGCGGCCGCGCGCACGAACGCCACGCCGCCCCCCGGCACGATTCCCTCCTCGATGGCCGCCTTGGTTGCCGATACCGCATCCTCGATACGATGCTGTTTTTCCTTTTGTTCGACTTCCGTTGCCGCGCCTACGCGGATGACCGCGACGCCGCCCGCGAGTTTCGCCAAACGCTCCTGCAATTTTTCGCGGTCGTAGTCCGAATCCGCTTTTTCCATCTGCTTTTTCAACTGGGAGACGCGCTTGTCGATCTCCCCCTTTTTCCCTTTACCGCCGACAATGGTCGTATTGTCCTTGGTCGCAATGACTTTTGATGCGGTTCCCAATACCGAAAGGTCCGCGGCATCCAATTTCATACCCGCCTCCTCCGATACGACTTTGGCGCCCGTCACAATAGCGATGTCTTCGAGCATTTCCTTGCGGCGGTCGCCATATCCGGGGGCTTTGACCGCGAGCGCATGAAATGCGCCACGCAATTTGTTCACCACCAGTGTCGCCAATGCCTCACCCTCCACCTCCTCCGCAATGATGACGAGTTCTTTCTTGCCCGCCTGCGCCATCTTTTCCAACACCGGAAGAATATCCGAGATCGCCGTTATTTTTTTATCCGTAATTAAAATTTTCGGGTCTTCATACACCGCCTCCATCCGCTCGGCATTCGTGATCATATACGCCGATGCGAATCCGCGGTCGAACTGCAAACCCTCGACGAGTTCGTACGACATGCCGAAGCTCGGCGACGCCTCCACCGTTACCACGCCGTCTTTGCCGACTTTGTGGATGACCTCGGCGATCTTGTCGCCGATGGCCGCATCTTTTGCCGAGATGGTCGCCACCTGCGCGATCTCCTCCTTTTTCGAAATGGGGGTCGAAAGTTTCTTCAATTCCTCCACGACTTTTGCCGTGGCTTTTTCAATACCCACGCGCAACCCCATCGGGTTGGTGCCGGCCGCGATATTTTTCAATCCTTCCGTGATAATGGCCTGCGCCAAGAGCGTCGCCGTGGTCGTGCCATCGCCCGCCACATCATTGGTCTTGGTCGCGACCTCCTTCACGATCTCGGCGCCCATGTTCTCGACTTTATCCTCAAGTTCGATCTCTTTTGCAATGGTCACCCCGTCATTCGTGATGGTCGGCGCGCCATATCCTTTATCCAAAACAACATTGCGCCCCTTGGGACCCAGCGTGATCTTCACCGCATTCGCAAGCGCATCCACGCCGCGCTTCAGCGCTTCGCGGGCCTTGGCATCAAATAAAATTTGTTTGGCTGCCATATTATTTATAGTGAGCTAGTCGAATTAGTTAATGATTGCGAGGATGTCCTCCTCCTTTACGATGAGATAATTCTTGCCGTCGAGTTTCAGCTCGGTCGGGCCGTATTTGGAAAACAACACGCGGTCGCCTTTTTTCACGGCGAGCGGGATCAATTTCCCTTCATCGGTATGACGGCCCTTGCCCGTTGCAATGACCTTTCCCTGCTCCGGACGCTCCTTTTCGGCGGTATCCGGAATCACGAGGCCGGACTTGGTGCGGCCCTCCGTGTCCTCTTTTGACAAGGGCTCCACCAGCACCCGATCCCCCAATGGTTGAACTTTCAGCATAAAAATGTGGTGAAAGAATGCTAATTGTTTTTACAAGACGCATTATAGCGAGCGCCCGAAAATCGTCAAGTCCCGCCCGGACGCTCGCCCCCAAAGATGGTCCTTTTCAAGGGGAGTCCTTAGGAATCGGAAAAGGACTCCTCCTAAGGTATCCTTAACAAAAAAACCGCGCTTTGTTCAGCGCGGCCAGTTGCAACTCACCGAGTCATAACCCAATCCCACAACACACTCGACACCACTCGACAAGCGAAGATAGTAAACAAAACCCGTATCGGTGATCAGTATCTTGCGAATTTCTACGGGCATTTCGTGCTTTGTGATTTTCTGAATTGTTTTCCATTCTTCCTTGCTCGCCTCACAGCCGCCAAGAATACCGATGATCGCCACAACGACCAAGACAATCGCCCATCGTTTCATCACATTCTCCTTTGATGACAAGGTTCGTTCGGGGACTGAAAAGAATATAGTACATCTTAAAATCCCTGTCAATCCTTTGCCAAGCATGATACGATGGCAACGAGAAGAACTTTTTATCGGAGGAGCCATGGCCTACAGCGAAAAGGTCCTCGACCATTACGCGAATCCCAAAAACGTGGGGACGCTCGACAGGAACGCCCCCGATGTCGGCACCGGACTGGTGGGTGCCCCCGAATGCGGCGACGTGATGAAACTGCAGATACAGGTGGACGAAAATGGCGTCATCGTGGACGCGAAATTCAAGACCTTTGGCTGCGGCTCGGCCATCGCGTCCTCCTCGCTCGCCACCGAATGGATCAAGGGCAAAACGCTCGAGGAGGCCGAGAAAATCAAAAACGTGGACATCGTGGAGGAGCTGTCGCTCCCACCCGTGAAGATCCACTGTTCGGTTCTCGCGGAGGACGCTATCAAATCCGCCATCGCGGATTACAAGAAAAAACACGGCATTGAAGCTCCCGCGCCATAAAAATAGCCGCTAGCCATGGGCTGGCGGTTTTTTAGTTTAGAAAAAAATTACCAAACACGCACCGGACTTAATGGATGCAAAGGGTTCGCTGGACTTAGTGGGCTCAAAGGATCCAGAAGACTCTGAGGATTAGACTGATCTTTCCCGTGTTCCTCCGCTAGACGCTCGCGCGGCCTAATGTCGGACAAAATAATCGTACCGAGCACAGCGCCGAATATCATTATTGCCAATAGAACGATGCCAAAAATCATCCAGGGATCCCTCTGTTTGTTGCTCATAGACACGCCCCCTTCTGCTACGCGCTTACTGAATCTCCCCCACCAACCTATACAGTACTTAGAAAAGTGTCAATCCTTAATTCTATCGACATCCGATGTCGATAATTTTATCGGGGCGGTTTTTTCTTTTGCAATGAAAAGTCGGTCTAGAATAGCATCGTACACTTAAAATACGCTATAGCGTATTTTAAGTGTATGGGACGAATTGTTAAAAAAATAAATCCGCGCTCGCTTGGAACGCGGATTCGGACTACTTGGCCTGCGGCCAGTTGCAGGAAAGACCCGCATGCGAATAGGACAAAACACAGGGGAGACCGTCGGGAAAACGAAAGCGCAGAGCGAGGATTATTGTCTCCCCCTTCTCGTTCAGAATTTGAAATGTTTGCCCAGATAGAACGGGAATTTCTTGCGCCGCCACCACTTCGCGCGGCTGGATGGCGGGTGTTTTGGTCAACCAAAGCGCGGCTGCAACAACAACGAACAGCAAAGGAATCCAACCGTAAAGCACCCAATTTCGTTTCCACATTTCGCACTCCTTTCAATGTGCGTTTTTTCCGGACTGCTTTTCCAAATACTGTATACAAAACTTCCGTGGGTTTGTCAACCATCACCGCAATCCTAGCCGCATTCCTACGGAATGCGGCATTTACTTTCAATAAAAATCCGCGCTCACGGGGAACGCGGACTGACAAGACCTTACGGATGAACTGCGCTTCTTTTTACAGAAAGCTTCCGGACAAGAAACGTGGTCCCACCGTATACCGTCACAATGCCAGCGGGAAGCGTGGTTACAAAAAAAAGAAACTGGGACTCTCCTCCCCCATTACTTTCAGCGATGGCGAGGATGCCGATGAAGGTAGCGACAAGGAGGCCGATGACGAAAGCAGAACCATCTCCATCGGGGTCGATGCTGGTAAGGAAAAGAATGACGGCGAGGTAGAAAACAGCCGCGGAAACGATAAAGAGAACGAAGGAACCGGAAACGGCGGCAAGGGCGAAGCCGTATTTCATATAGATGATCGTCCCGATAAGCAGCTGAACCGCGAAAACGCCCGTACTCCAAAACCAGATGATCGTCTTCTGACTCATAACGCCTCCTTTTAATGTGCGTTTTTGCCGGACTGCTTTTCCAAATACTGTATACAAAACTTCCATGAGTTTGTCAATCCTTCGGGCATACTCAGGATTGACCGTGAGTACGCCGAATCGGTCAACATCCGCCAAGGGTTCCCCTTAGGAACGGATAAGGGTAATTCCCCCAAGGGTAGTCCTTTTCTGATTCCTAAGGACTACCCTTGGGGAATCCTTTGAGATCAATCCCTCGCAAGCCATTGGCCGGTGTAGGATTTTTTGTTGCGCGCGAGTTCTTCGGGAGACGCGGACGCCACCACCATGCCGCCTTTCTCGCCTCCTTCGGGACCGAGGTCAATGACCCAATCCGCATTTTTAATGACATCCGGATTATGCTCGATGACAAGCACGGTATTTCCCTTTTCCACCAGCGCCACGAGTACGCCCAACAACTTCCGCGTGTCTTCAAAATGCAGACCGGTGGTCGGCTCATCCAAAATATATAAGGTTTTCCCGGTGGATTTACGAGCAAGCTCTGTTGCCAATTTCACGCGCTGGGCCTCGCCGCCCGAAAGTGTCGTCGCCGCCTGCCCCAATTTCATATACGACAGCCCGACCTCGACGAGCGTTTCGATGCGCGCTTTCAATTGCGGAATGTTTTTGAAAAACGCAAGCGCCTCCTCCGCCGTCATATCGAGAACCTCGGCGATGGTTTTCCCGTTGTATACAATAGAAAGGGCTTCGGCGTTATACCGCGTGCCTTTGCATTCCTCGCACTCCACATAAATATCGGGCAAAAAATGCATTTCGATGCGTTTGACGCCCTGCCCCTCGCATTCCTCGCACCGCCCGCCTTTGACATTGAAACTGAATCGCCCCGCTTTGTAACCGCGCGCTCTGGCATCGCGCGTTGCCGCGAACAGATCGCGGATGAACGTGAACGCGCCCGTGTAGGTCGCAGGATTGGAGCGGGGCGTGCGTCCGATGGGCGACTGGTCCACCACGATGACCTTGTCGACATGGTGGACGCCCTCGATGGTTTTGTGAACGCCCGGCGCCTCACGCGAGCCGTAAAAATGCTGGGAAAGGGCACGCGCCAGAATGTCGTTGACAAGCGTGGACTTGCCCGAACCCGACACGCCCGTAACACAGACGAATTTGGCCGTCGGAATTTCGACAGCGATGTTTTTTAAATTATGTTCCGCGGCTCCGCGAACAGTAAGCATTTTGGCTTTTTCGTGGACACGCGTGGCGCGCGCCCCCGCATTCCCCGCCTTCACTTCGCGCTGACCCGACAGATATTCGCCTGTCAGCGTTTTTGCTTTCAATAATTCTTTGTACGTTCCTTCAAAAATAACTTCCCCGCCGTGACGCCCCGCGCCGGGGCCGAGGTCGATGATCCAATCCGCATTCGCCATCGTATCGCGGTCGTGCTCGACCACAATGACCGTGTTGCCGAGGTCGCGCAGATTTTTGAGTGTCTGAATCAAACGGCTGTGATCGCGCGGATGCAAACCGATGGACGGCTCATCGAGCACATAGATGACGCCGGAAAGACCGGAGCCGATCTGGGTCGCGAGCCGCACCCGCTGGCCCTCCCCGCCCGACAGCGTCGCGCTCGACCGGTCGAGCGTCAGGTATTCGAGTCCCACATCCAACAAAAATTGGAGACGCCGTACGATCTCTTTTGCGAGCGGCTTTGCGATGGCTTTCGTTTTTTGGCTTGAAAGTTTTTTCTCGAATGCGCGCATGAATCCGATGGCGGACGCGCACGGAAACGCCGAAACATCCGCGATGCTTTTGCCGTCGAGACGCACCGCGAGCGCCTCGGGTTTCAATCGCCGCCCCTCGCAGGTCGGACATCGTTCGATCCGCATATAACGCTCGACCTCGGCGCGCGTCCATTCGGAATCCGTTTCCTTCCAGCGGCGCTCCAAATTCGGAATGATGCCCTCAAAACTGGAGGCACGCTGGAGGCTGGGAGCTGGGAGCTGGGAGCTGGGAGCTGGAGATTCGCCGCACAAAAGAATATCAATGATTTTTTGCGGAAGATCTTTGACGGGAACATCCAAAGAAAATTTGTACCGCTTCGCCAGATCCTCGAGCATCCACCAATACCACGATTGCCGGCCCACGCGGTGTGCAGAGCGTGCCCACGGCTGGATGGCACCCTCCGAAAGCGTCAGATTTTTATTCGGTAAAACCAATTCCGGATCCACCTCGAGCCGCGAACCCAATCCGGTGCATGCGGGACATGCGCCGAACGGACTGTTGAACGAAAACAGGCGCGGCTCGATCGCGGGAAGCGAAATGCCGCACACGGGGCAGGCAAAATGCTCGGAGAAGATCATTTCCGGAAATATTTTTTTGGCGCCTGACGCATCATCCGCGCTCGCCACGAGCACGATGCCCTTGCCGAGTCCGAGCGCCGCTTCGAACGAATCGCGCAGACGCTCTCGGTCGAGATCCTTGCCGATAACGATGCGATCCACAACGACCGCGATGGAATGCTGACGCTTGGGGTCGAGCTCCAGATCGAGCGCTTCATCCGTGCGCATCACGCCGCCGTCCACCCGCACGCGCAAAAACCCCTTCTTTTTCAATTCCTGCAAAATTTTTTTGTGTTCGCCTTTGCGGCCCGTAATGACCGGAGCGACGATCATGGCCAGCGCCCCCGACGGAAGCCCCGATACTTTTGAGAGCATTTCATCGATCGTTTGTTTTTTGACCGCCTGTCCGCATTGGGGACAATGCGGCTCGCCGAGGCGCGCAAAAAGTACGCGCAGGTAATCATAAATTTCGGTGATGGTGCCTACGGTGGAGCGCGGCGTGCGGGCTACCGACCGCTGGTCAATGGCGATGGCGGGCGATAATCCATCCATGGACTCCACGTCCGGTTTTTCCCGCACGCCCAAAAATTGCCGAGCATAACTCGACAAGGATTCCACGAACCGCCGTTCGGCCTCGGCATAGATCGTATCGAACGCAAGCGACGATTTGCCCGAACCCGAAAGGCCGGTGATGACAATGAGTTTATTTTTTGGAATATCCAGCGAAACATCCTTGAGGTTGTGGGCTTTCGCACCCCGAATCCGGATGACATCGGTGGCGGGCGTAGGCATAAAGCATTCATTATATAAACGTGTCAAGACGATGTCAATGAATAAGGAACCCCCAAAGGGTAGTCCTTAGGAACGGAAAAGGACTACCCTTTGGGGGTTCCTTCGGCGTATAATAATCAACGTGCCATCCGTACTCGAGAACACCAAAACCATTCCGGATTCGCCGGGCGTCTATTTTTTCCGCGACCGCGCGGGAACCGTCGTTTACGTCGGAAAAGCGCAAAATCTCAAGATGCGCCTGAATTCGTATTTCACGATAACCGGCGCCGAAGGCGATACCCGCAAACAGGCCATGCTCAAAGAAGCCACCTCCTTTGACTGGCAGGAATTGGGTTCGGACATTGAAGCGCTCATCCGCGAAGCGGAACTCATCAAAAAGCTCAAGCCGAAATATAACGTCCTGATGCGCGACGACAAAAACTTTTTTTACGTCGGCTTCACGCGCGGAAAATTTCCGCGGGTATTCATTACGCATCAACCCGATGAAGGGAGCACATCGGTAGCGCATCTCGGTCCGTACACGGATGGCGGAGCGCTCAAGCTCGTTTTAAAATCCCTCCGCAAGGCGTTCCCGTATTGCGAATGCGCACGCTCGTCTCGCGCTCTGCATGACCGGCCATGCGAAAACGCCGAACTCGGCCGGTGCGCCGGCATCTGCTGCCTGAAAAAAAAGAAATGGCGCGATTTTTACCCCGATGCCGAGGAACGCATTGACCGGTATCGCAAAAATATCGCGCTTTTAAAACGCATCCTTGCCGGGCGTTATACGGCTGTAACGCGGCGGCTGAAAAAAGAGATGCGAAAACTCTCGGAATCGCGCCAGTACGAGGAAGCTGCGGCCTTGCGCGACCAGATCGATGCGCTGGAAAATATTTTCGAGCATCGCGCATTTCTGTCGAGGGACGACGAGGCGTGGCGCGAAAAGGGCCTTCGGCATCTCCTGACGGCGCTCGGCGCGAAAAGCGTCAAGCGCATCGAGGGATACGACATTTCGAACATCCAAGGGACGGACGCGGTCGGTTCCATGGTGGTCTTCATCGACGGCGCGCCCTACAAAAACGATTACCGGCGGTTCAAGATCCGTTTGCCGGCGCGTCCCAACGACGTCGCCATGATCCGCGAGATCGTCACGCGCCGGATCGAACACCGCGAGTGGCCATTGCCCGCCGTCATGGTCATTGACGGAGGAAAAATGCAGTTGAACGCCGCGCTCGCGGCGGTCCAGCACCTGAAAAAAATCCGCGTCGTCTCTCTCGCAAAACGCGAAGAGGAACTTTATTTGCCCAATCGCACCACCCTTAAATTGAAGGAGAGCTCACAGCCCCTGCTTCACCTGATGCAGGCCGTCCGCAATGAGGCCCATCGCTTTGCGCTCGCCTACCATCATAAGCGCCGTAAAAAAACATTGTTCAAAGGAAAGCGCACAACAAAAGTCGCCCAAAGAGTGATCCTTAAGAATCGGAGCAAAAAAAAAGTTCGCGCCAAGGGTAGTCCCCAAGGGTAGTCCATATCTCGTTCCTAAGGACTACCCTTTGAAAAGGACTACCCTTAGGAAGCGTCCGCCGGCCAAACGGCGCCGCCACCGAAGAGCTGGAAGCTAGATTTCTGGAGACTGGATTTTCCAGCTTCTAGTTTCTAGGGTTCCAGCTTCCAGAGTTGACCCCCAGCCAAGGAGGTGCTATTGTGTAGGAAATGCAGATTTTACGGACTCTGTTGCCGTACGCACAAATAGGCGTCGCTATCCTCCTCGCGATCACCATCCTCCTCCAGCAAAAAGGCGGTAGCGTGGGTTCGATTTTCGGCGGAGGCGAGGCAACTTTCTATCGCACCAAACGGGGCCTTGAACGAGGACTTTTCATTTCAACGATCATCCTCGGGATCGCATTCGTCGTTCTTGCGATTTTGGGTTTGACGCTCCGCTAGCCCAAAATCCCGCCCCTCCATCTATCTTGTGATAAAATCTTCTTTTCCGTTTGTAAAACGATCCTCGATTCCCACGCTTCTCGAACTTCGCGTTGTGTTGCGAGGGTTGGTGGCATGGGAAAAAATCGCCTTTCTTATCGCAACCGGCGCGATCGTTATCGGAACGCTCGGCTTCTGGATCCAATTGCAAAAACGATTCGCGGTCATGATCCCTGCGCCCGGCGGTTCTTTTGTCGAGGGCATCACGGGGACGCCGCACCTCGCGAATCCTCTGCTTGCAAGCACGGAAGCGGATCGCGACCTTACGAATCTTTTGTATGCCGGCCTGATGAAATCGGACGGCACCGGCGGACTCGAAACGAACCTTGCGCAAAATTATACGATCTCGGAGGATGGTTTGGTCTATGAATTCACGCTTCGCGGCGGCCTCACGTGGCACGACGGGGAACCGATCACCGCGGACGACGTCGCGTTCACGATACAGGCCGCAAAAAATCCGGCGATCAAAAGCCCGCTGCGCGCCAACTGGGAAGGCGTGGATATCGAAGTGGTGAATGACCATCAGATCCGGTTCGTCTTAAAACGGCCGTACTCGCCCTTTCTTGAAAATATGACCGTCGGCATTCTCCCGCGCCACATTTGGAAAAATGCGACGTCGGACCAATTCAGCTTGTCCGAATACAATCGTAAGGTCATCGGCGCGGGCCCGTACGAGGTCGACGCGATCGAACGAAATGCCGCCGGCATCATTACGGCATACGAGCTTGGCGCATTTGAACACTACGCCTTAGGAAAACCGCTCATCCGGAAGATCACGCTCAGATTCTATAATTCGGAGGCCGAGGCGCTTTCGGCGCTCCGCGGAGGCGCCATCGACGCTCTGTCATCGCTCTCCGCCGACAAGACCGCCGAACTGCAGAACTTTGGAGACCGCTTGCGCCTGTTGTCGCTTCCCCGTATATTCGGCGTTTTCTTCAACCAAAACAAATCGGCGGCATTGCAGGATCGCGCCGTACGGCTGGCGCTGGTACAATCGATCGATAAAAAAGAGATCATTGAAACGGCGCTCGGCGGATTCGGCATCGCCATCGATGACCCGATCCCGCCCGAGATCCTGCACCGCGGCTCTCCGACCGATCGCTTCGATCTCCTGAATGCGTCGAGTACGCTTGCGAAGGCGGGATGGAAATTGAATCCAACGACCGGGATCCGCGAAAAAGCCGAGGGTAAAAAGCCGGCGATCCCTTTGGCATTCACGATCTCGACCGCAAATACGCCGGAATTGGCGGCCGCAGCCGAGATTGTCAGGAACCAATGGCGCGCGATCGGAGCGAATGTCGAAGTCAGAACATTCGAGATCGGCGACCTGAACCAAAATATCATCCGCCCCCGCGAATATGAGGCGCTTCTCTTCGGCGAGGTCGTGGGGCGCGACCCCGATCCGTTTGCGTTCTGGCATTCATCCCAACGAAATGACCCGGGGCTCAATATCGCGCTCTATACCAACAAAACAACGGACAAGCTCGTCGAAGAGGCACGGACCACGCATGACGCGGTCCTGCGCCGCGAAAAATATGCCGCGTTTCTGGATGAGGTGCGAAAAGATGCGCCCGCCGCATTTCTCTATTCGCCATCCTATGTGTATGTGGCGGCTCCCGGGCTTCGCGGATTCGATACGCGGCTCATCACCGTTCCGGCGGAACGTTTCGCAAATGTCCACGCATGGCACCTGTATACGACGCGCGTATGGAAGATCTTTTTGAAGTAGAAAATCGCCCCGCGCGCGGATTTACTCCGCGCAGCGGGGCACCCTGGAAGGGGGAAGCAGTGAGCGAAAGCGAACGTCGGAAGGGGGAAACCCTTTCCGGGTTTCCCCCTCCGAGTCATTGCCCCCGTGGTGGAATTGGCAGACACGCAGCGTTCAGGGCGCTGTTCCCGTAAGGGAGTAGAGGTTCAAATCCTCTCGGGGGCACTATGGGAATCTCATTATCAATTATTTATTCATTTAATCGCATGATCACACGATCAAGAAATTACCGGCGAAAGCCGGCAGGAAAGTTCGCAAAAACGTCCGGACGCGTTTCCGATATCCGCGATGAATTAAAAGACGTAAAAAAAGCGACGTCGGCGGAAAAACTCGTCGTTCCCCACGGAAGCCCGAATGCAAAGATCCGGGTCGTTCCCGTTGGAGGACTCGAGGAAGTGGGCCGGAACATGATGTATCTGGAATATGTGGACCCGGGATCCAAATATCACGGCGACATCATCGTGATCGACATCGGCCTCCAGTTTCCGGACGAAAACATGCCGGGAATCGATTACATCATTCCGAATATCACCTCCCTTCTGCCCAAAAAAGATAAGATCAAAGCCGTCATTATCACGCATGCGCATTACGATCATATCGGCGGCATCCCGCATGTCATGCCGAAACTCGGCGCCGATATCCCGCTTTACGGGACCGATCTTACGCTCGCCATCATCGCCAAGCGCCAGCGTGACTATGAACATCTGGGGGGGCATCTCAACCTCAATGAGATATCGAACGATACGAAACTTGACTTTGGAGCATTCCAAATCGAGTTTTTCGGCGTTTCGCATAATATCCCGGGATCGGTCGGCGTCATCCTGCATACGCCCGTCGGCATTCTCATCCATACGGGCGACTTTAAGATCGATACGCGTTCCGGTATCGGGGGCGTGACCGAAATGGAAAAACTCCGGGAGCTGGGCGAAAAGAACGTGCTTTTGCTGATGTCCGACAGCACGAATGCCCGCGAACCCGGCCATCAATTCAGCGAGGTGGACATTCAGCACGAAATGGAGGCGATCATACGGGATGCCGCCGGACGGCTCATCATCGGTACCTTCGCATCGCTCTTGGGCCGCTTAAATGAAATTCTGCAGATCGCCGAAAAATACGATAAACGCGTCGCGATCGACGGCCGCAGCATGAAAACGAATATCGAGATCGCGGAACACCTCGGATATATCAAAGTGAATCCGGCGATCCTGATCGATGCCGCAGACACGCACAAATACCCGTCCAAAAAAGTCGTGGTCCTCGTAACGGGCGCCCAGGGGGAAGAAAATGCGGTCTTGATGCGCATTGTCACGGGCCGCCACAAATTCCTGAAAATTCAAAGCGGCGATACCGTGGTCTTTTCGTCCTCGGTCATTCCGGGCAACGAGCGCTCGGTCCAGTATCTTACGGACAAGCTCTACCGCGACGGCGCGGATGTCATCAATTATAAAATGCTCGACATTCATGCCGGAGGCCATGCAAAACAGGAGGACCTGAAACTCCTGATCGAGACGATCAAGCCTCAGTATCTCATGCCGATCGAAGGCAACCATTCGTTCTTGAAACTTCACGCGAAGGTCGGACGCCGCGCCGGAATGGCCGAGGAGAAGATCGTCGTCGCGGATAACGGGCAGGTCGCGGAGGTCAAAAAGGGCTCGGTCATGCTCACCAAAGAACGGGTGCCGGCAAACTACGTCATGGTGGACGGCCTTGGGGTCGGCGACGTTCAGGAAGTGGTGCTCCGCGACCGGCAAATGCTCGCATCCGACGGCATTTTCGTCATCATCGCGACCGTGGATTCGCAAACCGGCAAAGTCCGCGGATCGCCGGATATCATTTCGCGGGGATTCGTGTATTTGCGCGAATCCAAGGAACTCTTGTTCCAAGCGCGCCTGCTTGTCAAAAAGATCGTTGAACACTCGACGCATACCATGCATCCCGTCAACTGGACGTATGTCCGCGACAACCTGCGCGATCAGGTCGGCGACTTTCTGTTCGAAAAAACCCACCGCCGCCCGATGGTCCTGCCCGTTGTGATCGAGGTGTAAAAAAAGAAAAAGCGCCATCTTACTTCAGATGGCGCCAACTATAGCGCGACACAAGAATTTCGCCGACCATCCACGCCGCGCTAACGAAAAGCGCGATGCAAAGCTTTTTAAACCCGACCAGATCTATCGCTATTCCGTACGCAGTGAGAGCCGCGCCGGGAAAGATCAGAAGATCGCCGATACTCATCAGCCCGCGGCCCACATCAAACCGATCGCCAAGAAACTTCAACTGCGTGGATTCATCCATCGCGCAGTGGCGCCAGCTTCGCTCAACTCCGGACTTGTGCGTCCAATAAAAGCCTCCGTCGAGCCGCACCGGCATTCTGCCGTTCAGTACGATGACGAGCGCGTTCAGCCACCCGCCCGTAAGAACGATGAATCCTCCGTACCGAATGAAAAGATTACCGAAGGCACATGCGGGGCTAAAAATTATCAGGGTGACAAGGGTCATGACAAACACCAACAAATAGGGGTACAGCGTTGTCTTCATAGCTCCTCCTGGGGTTTGTCCTTATTGCTTTTTAATGAGCAAGAGCATATTAACACAAAAATCATTACCAGTCAACCCCATCCGGTGGTCATCAAGGTGTAGAGAAAAACCGAGCAACAGTGTTGCTCGGTTACCGTTTCGGGGCGCTTTTGAAAATCCGCCGCAAAACGATAACGGCGATAATGATGACGCCCGCGCCGATCACGAAATCGCCGATGCTGTAATATCCGGCAATATCCGTGGAATTGATGACGATATCGGTTTTCCAGAACGTTAGATGAAAAAGCTTCGGGATATGAAAGATATCGCAAAGCCACGGGAGTCGTGCGCCATCCAGATCGGTCCCGATGACCGGCATGTGACCGCCGTTCACGGTGACCGCCAGCCAATTCAAAAATACGCCGGTAAAGACAATGGCCGCGCATATGCTCAAACTGCGCATGTGGGCGCGCCACAACAAAAATGCCGCCAACCCCAATACCGCGGCGAGCCCGTAGAGAGGAATGAACATGGCGTCCTCGCTGTTTTAAGGGACGACGGATCTCATTCCATTATATCAAAATGATTATTTCTCCGCTTTCTTCCGGTGAAATCCGGTTCCTGCCGGAATGACGCGGCCGATGATGACGTTTTCTTTGAGCCCGCGCAGCGTATCCACGCGGCCTTCGAGCGCCGCGCTAATCAAGACGCGCGTGGTTTCCTGGAATGATGCCGCGGCAAGGAAGCTCGATGATGCCAGCGCCGAACGAGTGATGCCCAACGGAAACGGCTCGCCTTTCGCAGGTTTGCCGCCCATTTTTTTCGTATCGCGATTTTCTTCGAGGAATGCCGAATTTTTGACGCCGTCGCCGATCGCAAAATTGGTACTGCCCGGATCGCTGATGCGCACATGCGCGAACATTTGACGCACGATGATCTCCACGTGTTTCGAGTTAATGGATGCGCCTTGCAACGTATAGAGATGCGAAACCTCATCCAAAATATACCGCTCGGCCGCCTCCGGACCCATGAGCATGAAGAGCTGGCGGATATCGACCGGACCGTCGGACAGACGCATGCCCGGCACAACGTCGACGCCTTTTTCGACGGCCGGCATCCGGCCGAACGGGATCCGGAATTCCTTTGATTCGGCTTTTGATTTCTTGGGACCGACATCGCAGAGCACCTTGACCACGCGTTCATGGCCGTCTTCTTTGATATCGAGAACCGTTCCCGTACAATCCGCGAGGATCGCGGGATTCGCGGGCGTGCGGATCTCGAATAATTCCTCCACGCGCGGAAGACCCATGGTGATATCGCCGCCCACGGCAACGCCTCCGGTGTGGAATGTGCGCATGGTCAGCTGGGTTCCGGGTTCCCCGATCGCTTGCGCCGCCACGATTCCCACGGCCTCGCCGAGCGCCACCGGCTCATTCGTTCCCAGATCATACCCGTAACACTGCTGGCAGATACCCCGGAATGTTTTGCATGTGAACGGGCTTCGGATGAAAACCTCGTCCACTTCGCTTTTCTCGATCTTCTCCGCGTCTTCAAAATTCAAAAAGTTTCCGCGCTTTGCCACCGTCTTTCCGTGACGATTGTTGACGTCGCGCGCGGCGACCCGGCCAAAAATACGGGATGCGAGCCCTTTGCCGAAATCCTCCGCCTCACGGCGTGTCACCAAAAATCCCTTATCATCCCCGCAATCCTCGTCTTCGACGATCACGTCCTGCGCCACATCCACCAGACGGCGCGTCAAATATCCGGCCGCTGAAGTTTTGAGCGCGGTATCCGCCGTTCCTTTTCGCGCGCCATGCGTTGAGATGAAATATTCCAAAACGCCCAATCCCTCTTTGTAATTGGAAATGATCGGGAGCTCGATGATGCGGCCGGCGGGGTTCAACACCAATCCCCGCATGCCGGACATTTGCGAGACCTGGATCCAATTTCCGCGAGCCGCGGACGACACCATGGCGTACACCGAACCATATTCGTCGAGCGCTTTCGGAACCAAATTATCCACTTTTTGCTTTACCCCCTTCCAAGTCTCGACGATTTTTTTGTACCGTTCGTCGTTGGTAAGAAGCCCCTCGTTGTATTGACGCTCGATCTCGGCCGCCTGCGCCTGAGCCTCCCGGATCAGCTGCGGTTTTTCTTCCGGTGTCCGGAGATCGTCGACGCCCCATGAAATACCGGATACGGTGGCGTATTGAAAACCGAACGTTTTGATCTTATCGAGAATTCCCGGGATCGCTTCGCGGCCATAGCGCGCAATGAGCATCGTGACCATCCGCTCCAGATCTTTTTTCTTCACCTCGTTGTTGAAATATTCAAAATCATCCGGCAGGGCGCTGTTGAAAAGCAAACGCCCGACGGACGTTTCAAGATAATCGCCCGCCTCGGCAATGAGACGATATTTCGGCGTCGCGGTGATCGCAACTTTGATTGTTGCTTTCAGGTGCACGTCGCCGAATTCCGACGCCAAAATCGCTTCGTTCGGACTCGAATAGATATTTCCCTCGCCCTTGAATCCCGGAAAAATTTTTGTGAGCCAATAAATACCGAGCACCATATCCTGCGTCGGATTCACGATCGGATCACCCGTGCCGGGTTTCGTCAAATTACGGATGGACCACATGAGTTCTCTGGCCTCTTTTTGCGCCTCCTGGGTCAGCGGCACGTGAACCGCCATCTGGTCGCCGTCAAAGTCGGCGTTAAACGCCTGACACACCAGCGGATGGATCTGAAGCGCGTTGCCTTCGATGAGCACCGGCTGAAATGCCTGAACCCCCAGGCGATGCAATGTCGGCGCGCGGTTTAAAAGCACGAATTTGTCATGGATGACCTCTTCCAATGCCGCCCACACATCCGGCGTCGGCTCATCGATCGTGCGGTTCGCCCCCCGGATATTGTGCGCCAATCCCTTGGAAATCAAATTCGAGATGACAAACGGACGGAAGAGTTCCAACGCCATGTGCTTGGGAATGCCGCATTGGTGCAGTTTAAGCGCGGGACCCACGACAATAACGGAGCGCCCCGAATAATCCACGCGCTTGCCCAGCAAATTCTGGCGGAACCGCCCCTGCTTTCCGCGGAGCGCGTCCGCAAGGGATTTAAGTGCGCGCTTTTGCGCCTGACTCGTCACCGCCGCATGTCCCCGGCGGATACTGTTATCGAGAAGCGCGTCCACGGCCTCCTGCAACATGCGTTTTTCGTTGCGGACGATCACTTCCGGCGCGCCCAATTCCATCAGCTTTTTCAAACGATTGTTGCGATTGATGACGCGGCGGTACAGATCGTTCACATCCGATGTCGCATGCCGCCCGCCGTCCAACGCCACCATGGGCCGGAATGCCGGCGGCGTAATGGGGATCACGGTCAAAAACATCCACTCGGGACGCACGCCCGCCCGGATCATTCCTTTCACCATGCCCAATCGGCGGATGATCTTCTTTTGATCCTGCGTCTCGGTATTTTTCAATTCATCCTCCAATTCCGCGGCCAGTTTATGCAGGTCGATCGAGCGGGCGATCGCATGCAGGGCTTTTGCGCCGATATCGGCTTCAAACACATCCGCGAATTTCAAACTTAACCGATGATATTCGATCTCCGACAGGATCTCGAGCGGCCGCAGTCCTTCGAGTTCCGTTTTCGCTTTCTCGAATGCCGTTTTGAGTTTCGACAATGTCGCGCGGTCGGCCTCTTTTGATTTTTGTTTGAATTCGCGCCCAAGATCCGCGATCCGGTCCCGGCGCATCCCCTCGTCCACGCTCGTTACAATGTAGCCCGCGAAATAGATCACGCGCTCAAGCTCCGCAAGCGTCAGGTCGAACAAAAGCCCGACCCGCGACGGCACGCCGCGCAAGAACCAAATATGCGCGACGGGACTCGCGAGCGCAATGTGTCCCATCCGTTCGCGGCGGACGACCGAACGCGTCACTTCGACGCCGCATTTATCGCACACGATCCCTTTGTAACGGATCCGGCGGTATTTGCCGCAATAACATTCATAATCCTTTTCCGGACCGAAAATGCGCTCATCGAAAAGGCCGTCCTTTTCCGCGCGCTGGGTCCGATAATTGATGGTTTCCGGTTTTGTCACCTCGCCTCGCGACCACGATAAAATCTTCTCGGGGGACGCGAGTTTCAACGAGATCGCCTTAAAATTGATCGGGGTTGTCGATGATTCCATGGAATTATGCGCGACGCGCGGTTTCCGAAAACGCCGCAGCTCCCGCCTCGTGGCGTTCCATATCCTGCGACAATTTCGGGGCCTCTCCGCCGACCAGCTCGATATCGAGCGACAATCCGCGGAGTTCGTTCAATAATACGTGGAATGAAGCGGGCAAATTCGGACTCTTGAAAGGTTCGCCCCGGACGATCGCGTCATACGCGGCCGCACGCCCCAGTACGTCGTCCGATTTAATGGTGAGCATTTCCTGCAGGGTGTACGCCGCGCCGTATCCTTCGAGCGCCCACACTTCCATTTCGCCGAATCGCTGGCCGCCGCCCTGCGCTTTGCCGCCCAGCGGCTGCTGGGTGATGAGCGAATACGGGCCGGTGGAACGCATATGGATCTTTTCCTCCACCATGTGGATAAGCTTCATGACGTAGATCATTCCGACGGTCACCGGCTGGTCAAATGCTTCGCCCGTGCGGCCATCATACACTTTCACCTTGCCCGACGCCGGAATGCCGGCTTTCACCATTTCCTCTTTGATCTCCTCTTCCGACGCGCCCTGAAACGGCGGAACGACCGCTTGGTAGCCGAGTTTATCCGCCGCATAACCCAGGTGCGTCTCGAACACCTGCCCGATATTCATGCGCGATGCCACACCCAGCGGATTCAAAATGATATCCACCGGCGTTCCGTCCTCCAAAAACGGCATGTCTTCCACCGGCAAAATTTTTGAGATCACTCCTTTGTTTCCGTGGCGGCCGGCAAGTTTGTCGCCCACCATGACCTTGCGCAACTGCGCCAACTCCACCTGGATCTGTTTGATGATGCCGGTTTCGAGCTGATCGCCCGCTTCACGCGAAAAGATCTTGACCCCCACGACGCGATCTTGACGCCCGTGCGGCAGGCGGAGCGACGTGTCTTTCACTTCGCGCGCTTTTTCCCCGAAGATCGCGCGGAGTAGCCGCTCCTCCGGGGTCAGATCCGCCTCGCCTTTCGGCGTGATCTTCCCCACCAAAATATCGCCCGGCAAAACCTCGGCGCCGATGCGCACAACGCCCTCTTCGTCCAGATCTTTCAATTTGTCCTCGCCGACGTTCGGGATGTCATAGGTGGTCACCTCCGGACCCAATTTCGTATCGCGCACCGCCGCCGTATAATTCGTCATGTGCATGGACGTGAAAATATCGTCCTTCACCAAGCGCTCCGAAATGATGATGGCGTCCTCAAAATTCGCGCCGCCCCACGACATGAACGCCACCAGCAGATTTTGCCCGAGCGCCAACTGTCCCCGATCGGTCGAGGTCACATCCGCAAGCACGTCGCCTTTTTTCACTTTGTCGCCTACATTCACCAGCGGCCGCTGATGAATAGAGGTGAAATCATTGGAACGCAAAAAATTCACGAGCACGTGGTCGCGGTCTTTCGAGCCCGAACGGATCGTGATGTGCGTCGCATCCACTTTTTTAACGACTCCGTCATGTTCGGCAACAATAAGCCGTCCGGAATCCTCCGCGACTTTTCCTTCGAGCCCCGTTGCAACCAGCGGCAACGCCGGTTTGATGCACGGCACGGCTTGCCGCTGCATATTCGAACCCATCATGGCGCGGTTCGCGTCGTCATGATCCAAAAAAGGAATGAGGCTCGTTGAAACGCTGAATGCCTGCGCGGGCGAGACATCCACAAAATGAATGTCTTCGCGGCGGATAATGCTCGGCTGTGTCTTGACGCGGCCCTCCACTTCGTTCTCCAAAATCCGCCCCTTCTCATCCATTTTCATACCCGCGGCCGCGATGTTGTAGCGCGCTTCATCGAACGCGGTGAGATAGACGATCTCTTTCGTGACGACGCCCTTGTGAACTTTTGCATACGGACTTTCCAATATCCCCATATCGTTGATACGCACAAAACTCGACAAATGCACGACAAGACCGATGTTCGGCCCTTCGGGCGTCTGAATCGGACAAATACGGCCGTAGTGCGACGGGTGCACGTCGCGCACCTCGAATCCCGCGCGCTCTTTGGTAAGGCCGCCGGGACCCATCGCGGTGAGACGCCGCAAATGTTCCAGCTCCGAAAGTACGTTCTCCTGACGCATGAATTGCGAAAGCTGGCTTGTGGTAAAAAATTCTTTAACGGCCGCCATAAACGGGCGGGTGTTGATGAGCTGAGCGGGGGTCAATGTAAAAATATCGAGGGTCGACATGCGATCCTGCGCGGTACGCTTGATCCGCATCATGCCGACGCGGAGTTTTTGCTGGAGCATTTCGCCGACGCCGCGGATCCGGCGGTTGCCCAAGTGATCGATGTCGTCGGGCTGGGCCATCGGATCGTTATTCATCTGAATAATGTGGCGAATGATGAGCGTCAGATCATCGAGCGCGAGCGTTCTCGCATCCTTGCGAACATTGCGGTCAAGACCCAAACGATTGTTCAATTTGTGGCGGCCGACCGCCGAAAGGTCGTATCGGTCCGGAGAAAACATCCCGTCAAAAAGTTCCCGCGCATTTTCCACGGTCGCGAGTTCCCCGGGCCGGATGCGTTTATACACTTCCACATAGGCCTCCTCGGCATTTTTGGTCGAATCTTTTTCGAGGGTCTGCGTCATGTGCGCCGTTTCCCCGGAATCCACGTCGCCAAATGTCTTTTTGATATCTTCCTCGGCCTCAAGCCCCAAAATACGCAAAAGCATGGTCACCGGAAATTTGCGTTTCCGGTCGATGCGCGCGTAAATCGCGCCGTCGGCTTCGGTTTCGAGTTCGATCCACGCCCCGCGGGACGGAATGATCTTTGCGCCGAAATATTTGCGGCCGCCGAATGCGTCCGCCGTAAAATACAGACCGAACGAACGCGCCAACAGCGAAACCACGACGCGCTCCACGCCATTTACAATAAAAGTGCCGCGCGAGGTCATCAGCGGCAAATCGGTCAGGAAAATCTCCTGTTCTTTGACTTCTTTTGTCCGTTTATTGATAAGCCGCGCCCGAACGCGAAGTGGCGCCTCATACGAAAGATTGTGGGTCTTGGCATGATATTCGTCGCACTTCGGCTCATCGAGCGTAAACCCCGCGAATTCGAGCGAAAGCTCTTTTCCGGCGTAATCCTCGATCGGCGAGAACTCGCCGAAAAGCTCTTTCAATCCTTTTTCCAAGAACCATTGGAACGAATCAAGTTGCGGTGACGCAAGAGGAGGGAGTTCGACCAACGGCGGTTTGTACTCGGAAAAATGCTTTTTTTCCATAAAAAAATAAAAAAGTATAAAAATACCCCTAATATCCCTCTTTAAACGGGGCTTCTAATTGACTTCTTCCTTAATGACTATGGCGATACTGCACCTAATAATTCAGTATACTCCCCTCTTTTTTCTTGTCAAGCGCCCAGGGTGTGGATAAAAACAGCCGGGGGATTTGCTTAGAACTCATTTCAAAACCTCTCTTCTCTCGCGCATGCTGCGAGTAGGCACGCCGTATTCTTCTGCTGAAGAATCGGCTTATTCTCGCGCCGTCGCGCTCCGAGAATCCTACTCGCAGCATGCGCTCGTTCCGATCAACGGTTTTGAAATGAGCTCTATTCCCGCCCGAGCGGGCGCTTGGATAAAGAATTCAAAATGCCAAGACCCATAAAAAGCGTTATCAGCGACGAGCCGCCATAACTGACAAAAGGAAGCGGCAAGCCCGTGATCGGAAGAAGCCCCACATTCATGCCGACATGGATAAAAAATTGCGCGATAATGATGCTCGAGAGCCCGATCGCGTAGAGCCGCTCAAAATTCCCCTCGCCCATCACCCCCACGCGAAGGATCCGCCACACGACGATCCCGAAAAAAATAAGAAGTAAAAGCGAACCCGCGAATCCCCATTCTTCGGCGAATGCCGCGAACATAAAATCGGTTTCGGGTTCCGGTAAAAATTCGAGGCGCGACTGGCTGCCGTACCCGATCCCGCGCCCCCAGAAACTGCCCGCCCCAACGGCGATCTGCGCTTGGATCGTATGATATCCGCCGCCGCGGGGATCGAGATACGGATCCAAAAACGAGTAAATGCGTTCGCGCTGATACGGCTCAAGAACGAAAAACCATCCGATGATGACGGTCGCGACAGCCAAAAGGCCGAGCGCGAAAAAATGTTTTTTGGAAATGCCCGACGCCAAGACCATCGCAAGCCACAATGCCGCCAAAATCAAAACCGATCCCAAGTCCGGCTGAATGAACACCAGCACGAGCGGAATGAGCACATAAAATCCCGAAACGATAATATGGCGGATATTCGCAATTTCAATGTGGCGGCGGGAAAAATATTTTGCAAGCATCAGCGCCAAGACGATTTTCATGGGTTCCACCGGCTCGAACGACAACGCTCCGACCCGAAACCAGCTCGTGGCGCCCCGGATGGGATCCGCCGTGACAAAAAGCAGGAGAAGCGCCGCAAGGCCCGCCGCATACATTCCCACGAGCAGCGACCGGGAACGCAGGATCGAGGGATCCGAAAACGACATCCAAAGAAAAACGCCGAATGAAACTCCGACCCAAATAAGCTGACGCCAGAAAAAATAATCGTCCCCGCCGCCGAAGGACTTCATGGTGACGAGGCCCGCGAACAAAAGCGGGGTGAGCGACAGTAATAAAATCCAGTCGATCCGCTGAAGAAGGACGCGCATACGTCCTTACGTTAGCGGGGCGCGGGGGTTCGGACAAGCACGTCGATCGCGGAAGGTTCCGTAGTGACAGCGCCTGTAGGCCACGAAAATGACAACACGCGTTCCGCTCCCGCGCGCAATTCTTCAACCGCAGTTTGGCTTGCGCCGTAGGCGTTTCCCGCGGCGTCCAGAAGGATCGCGGATGCTTGGAGGTTCGCGCGATCCGCCGAGCCCGCATTGCGGATCGTGACAGACAATCGCGGACTCGGAGTGAGCGTAAAATCGCGCCGCACGACGAGAATATTCGGTTTTGCGTAATCCGCGTAACGCCAGCGGGTCGGTTCAAATTCAATGGAAACCCGCACGGGTTTGCGCTCGCCCGTAAAAAGTCCGGGTTCGAGTATCAAAAATCGTTCGGCGGGGTTGATGTACGTTTCGCCCGCGCGCTGTGAGATCAAAATGTTATTGGCATCGTAAAGTTTTACGCGGTAAAATGCGCGATCAGCCGCCGCGAAATTATGGATGTTTTCTATGAAAGCGGCGGCCTCGTAGAGTCCCTCGCCCAATTGGAAAAACCGGGACCACAGCACCACGGGCTCGGAAAGATTTGCAAGGCAGGGCGTGCAGGGCCCGCCGCAATCCACGCCTTCCTCGCCTTGATTTTGACGGTTATCAAAACAGGTCGCTTCAGGGACCGCAAGAAACGCGAGATACGCAATGACGGCCGCGCCCGCAAGAATGAGCGCCCCGAAGACGACCAGCTGACGCTTCGCCTTCCACGAAAAAATCGGCATATGCTCTTACTATATAGAAAGGAAAAGAAAAAGTCCCGCTATCCAAAAGGATGCGGGATTTGATCCGGGAAAACGATCTACTGGGCGGGTCGAAACACCAATTTCATGACGCCAAGGTCTACTGTCTGCACTTTTCCGGTGTAGTGAAGAATTTTCGGAACCGAATTATTGTACCCTACCACCAACAGAGAAAATTCGTAGAATCCCGGCGGCATGTTGTAAAGTACAAAAATCCCGCGTTCGTTGGTAAAAGTTATCCCTACCTGTTGATTATCCGATGTTCTCACCGAAACCGCTATCTGGTCAACAGGAACGCCATCCATATCAACAACCTGTCCGGTAATGATCGACAGGCCGGTTTTTTCTGCGCTCGATGCCGTTTTCCCTATGAAAGCGACGAACACGAAAAAAGAAATGAACAATACAACGACCGCTGCGGTTTTTGTCCTTGTCATTTCATACTCCTTTTCGTTGTTTCCTCCACTGCAAAATATAACAGATAAAGAAAGTCCGTCAAAAGAAATCGTGGGCAAAAAAGAACCCCGCTATCCAAAAGGATAACGGGAGTAAACTCTGCACTGTGTCGGCTCACTCGGGCTTTCCAAGGGTTTCCCGAGGTCCGACTGCACCGGGTACCTGTACACGCCTTGAGGCAACTGGCGATAGTACAGCTTGGCGGCCAGAAAGCGGGTGCCTCTCGCTGCAAAGAACCGATTTATGGAGGAACGCAATCGCAGGATTTTGGCAGCCGGGGCGGTGGCCGCCGAACTTAAAATCCCCCGAACTCAGAACGTCCTGCGATTGCGCGAAAGGGTCGGCGGAGATTCAGGCGTTGAGGCCCATCTCGTGACTTCCGTGGGGCCGCGTCTGACCGGATCCCCGCCGATTCGTTGAGTGAAAGAACTTCGGAAAGCGCCCGACGGGAATTGAACCCGTGACCCCCGATCCAACACGCGTGCCGGATGGTGCTCTACCAGCTGAGCTACGGACGCTTGCTTATGTGAAGTGGAGCAGGAAGGGTGGGTACGGTACGGCGTTCGCATACCTAGGATTTAGGACCACGGACCCTGCCGCGGAACGCTAGCCGCCTTCTGCGGCCCACCCCGTCCTGCATGTGAATCTGAAAAAGTTGAGTGGCTATAGGGCTTGAGACGTCCCCTTCCATTTGGAAGTGATCATCCTCCGCGCAGCGCTTCCGTCGAAGTCCACGCCTTTCACTACCCCTCAATGACACCTAACCGATGGTCACCAAGGTTAGTATAGAAAACTCAACTACAGCCACTCTGAAGAGGAATCTAGCACCTTCCTCTTTCCCTGTCAAGAGGTGGCGGCAGGCAGCCCACAAAGTAACAGCCGGGAAAGGAGGAGAACCCACCGCTACCCGAGAAGCCGCCTTGCCGCCAGAAAGCGCTTGGCCGGATTCGAACCGACGCTCGGGGTTTTGCAGACCCCCGCCTTACCAGCTTGGCTACAAGCGCTTAAGAACTTTTCGTTTTCGCACGCTTTCGCGCGCCTGTTTTTGATATTTCAACCGCTCCACCAGCGGCAATGAAACAAAATCTCCGCGATCAATGACGTCCGCGATCTTTCTTTCGTCTGAAGTCAACGGGACCGCATCCATCGACAAGTCGGTCAGGATCCGCGTGATTTTTCCCATCGCACACCTCCGTTCGTAACAACTTTATTCAATCCCCGGTACTGGCGGCTGCCTACTGTCCCCTTGCGAGTATCATCGGCAGTAGAGCGTTTTACGACTCTGTTCGGAATGGGAAGAGGTAGTTCCACCCCCTCAAGCCACCAGAACCGGAGATTCAATTGCTTATTGCGTGTTCTAAAATGAATTTTCGGAATCACAAATCATAGAGCAGAAAAAGACGTCGAAACATCGGGATAAGACCGGTCGTTTAGTACTTCTCGGCTGAATCCCTTACGGGACTTACACCTAAAGCCTATATGCGTGGTAATCTTCCACGGACCTTAACGATTTCTAATCTTGGGGCCGGCTTCCCGCTTAGATGCTTTCAGCGGTTATCCGATCCGAACGTAGCTACCCAGCGGTGCCCTTGGCAGGACAGCTGGCAGACCAGAGGTTCGTTCATCCTGATCCTCTCGTACAGAGGACGAATCCCCTCAAAAATCAACGCCTGCAGTAGATAGGAGACCAACCTGTCTTACGCATTTCTCAACAATTACTTGCTGTATGGACTATACCATCATCCCCGATTTCTCGGGGCGACCGACGTGTTAGCAATTCGTTTCTGAATCACTCTGCCGCTCCGCCAGCTGGCGAACGCGACAAGTCTCTACGGGGTCAATGTACGTTTCTTCCGCTTTTTTGAATAATTCAATTCGCGGAAGGAATCTATCATTTTCATCAAAACCTTAAAGTCGTTTGCCTTCTCGACTTTTTGCTTTTGATCGATAATTTTGAACATCAGCTCAACCTGTTTGCGTTTTAATATCACAAAAGGTCGAATCGATATGAGGAATTTTTTGATATTATCGATCCGATTGATCGTATACTCAAGAATTCCGTCGTTGCGATCCCTGATATGACCGAGACCGATCAGGGCACACAACTCCTCGAACTTACTGCGGTCCTTCGCGGATTGAAACAGCACAATATAGAGAGCGACCTGATATCCGTACCGATAATCGGCATTCGGCTTAAGCCGCGCGTAAATACTGCCGTCCCCATCCAAAAAACCCGCTAAATAAGCTCTTCGTATCGACGAAAGTGATGATTTCATACACGACTTCCCTCGGTATTATCCTAACACACGACAGGTTGTTTTTGTAGTGTTAGGACTTCACCGATATGAGTCGGTTTTTCATGCGCAATTGCTCGCGCATGCCGCCGTGTTTGATGTCCTCGGTTCAAGTATTTTGACGGTTTGAACCCAGCTCGCGTACCTTTTTAATTGGCGAACAGCCAAACCCTTGGGAGCTTCTCCACCCCCAGGATAAGGTGAGCCGACATCGAGGTGCCGAACACCGCCGTCGCTATGGACGCTTGGGCGGTACCAGCCTGTTATCCCCGGAGTAACTTTTATCCGTTGAGCTTCCACGGCTTCTAATGCCCATGGTCGGATCACTATGTTCTGCTTTCGCACCTGCTTGACATGTCCGTCTCGCAGTTAAGCTGGTATGTGGCATTGCCCTATCGGTGCGATTTCCATCCGCACCTAACCAACCTTAATAAACTCCTCCATTACTTTTTAGGAGGAAAGTGCCCCACTTAAACTGCCCACCAGATACTGTTCCCGTCCCGTTTGACGGGACAGGTTAGATTTTACAACGCTCAAGATGGGTATTTCACGGGTGGCTCCATTCCGGCCGAAACCAAAACTTCAAAGCCTCCCCACTATGCTACGCATGAGAATCGTAAAGCCAATATCAAGTTGCAGTAAAGCTTCCGGGGTCTTTTCGTCTAACTGCAGGTAACCGGCATCTTCACCGGTATTGTATTTTCACCGGGCGCTTCTCCGAGACAGTCCTCCAGTCGTTACGCCTTTCGTGCGCGTCGGAACTTACCCGACAAGGAATTTCGCTTAAACATGTTATCTGCATATCGCTATGCAGTTCGGACTTTATCTTCCTCGCTATACCGAGGTTCGGCGTAAAGTCTCTGAGGATTCCTATTGCCGCATTTTCTTGCGATTCATTGACCCGATCATTCGAAAAATTGCTTTTCGCCCCTTTTCGGTTAAATGATCTTTCGATCTCATCTTTCCAATAATCCCTCGAAAAATTAAAAAATCGTTTTTCTTGGCCGTTCTCGGCGAATACTTCGCAAAAAACGGAATAATAATGGAATCGAGATCGCTCAACGATCGAACGCAATAACGATAGATATGTTCCCGATGATTATCCGAACGCCGGTTCACAAAAATATTGCCGCACCCGAAGAATTGTTGAATTTCTTTGAGCGTATGCAAACTTTTTGCGCCTTGCGTTACGACAAACTCTGGAAATATCTGTACGCCGGATTTTGTTGTTTTATTTCGAATGGAGCTGACGGAAAAGCAACCTTCCCCATCCACAAAACCGCAAATCCATTCTGCGCTAATAGGCCTTTCCTGCTGATTGTCTGCACCGAATGAGTTGTTACTACGGTTGTCCATCTATGGACGTATTTTACCATAGTGCCATCGGATACTTACAGAGGTTCCAGCATATGGCCGAATTTTACTAAGGCAGCAAACCTCCCGATTAGGAGGAAAATTCCTTCCACCTTAGAACGATTATAGTTATCGCTGACATTGACGAGGGCTTCGGCCGGTCAGCCACCCTGGAGGCTGGAAACCGGAAGCTAGTGTCTGGAATTTCTCCAGCATCTAGCATTCTAGCCTCTAGTCTCCAGAGTGACCGCCAACGTTAACCTTCTCGCATTGGTCAGGCGTCACCCCCTATACATCCTCTTACGAGTTCGCAGGGAGCTGTGTTTTTGATAAACAGTCGCCAGATTTGCCGAGTTCCTTGGAGAAGTCTCACCCGTTCGCCTTCGTCTTCTCGACGAGTCCACCTGTGTCGGTTTCCGGTACGGTTTCCGCATCGCGAGCCCTTAGAAGCTTTTCTTGGAAACGCGCTTTGCCCTATCCCCCGCCAAAGGCGGGGTTTCTCAAAAACTTGGATCCGCCTTGCGGCCGCTCGCCGGATTTTCCTAGCGAGCATCCTTATTTTTGAAACACAAATCCAATAACATGCAGGGCATACTGCATTCCGTCCCTTCGTCGGAACGATACGGAAGTTGCCGAATATTAACGGCATGTCCATCAGCTGCGGCTTTCGCCATTGCCTTAGGACCGACTAACCCTTGGCTGATCATCGTTGCCAAGGAAACCTTGGACTTTCGGCGGTTTGGGATCTCACCAAACTTGTGGTTACTTGTGCCAACATTCTCACTTCCCAGCGCTCCATCCACGTCTCACGACGGGACTTCATCGCCCTGGGAACGCTCTCCTACCACTCTAGAAGCTAGAGGCTAGATACTGGATTGCTAGAAATTTCCAGCTTTCCAGCTTCCAGCGTCTAGCTTCCAAAGTTCTAATCTTCGGTACTGTGCTTAGCCCCGATTATCTTCGGCGCGAAATCTCTAAACGAGTGAGCTGTTACGCACTCTTTGAAGGGTGGCTGCTTCTAAGCCAACCTCCTCGCTATCAGAGAAATCTCACCACCTTACTTGCACTTAGCACAGATTTAGGGACCTTAAATGTAGATGCGGGCTGTTTCCCTTTCGACCGGTGGAGCTTAGCCCCCACGGTCTAACTGCCTCGATACCCCTCCGGTATTCGGAGTTTGGTAGGCATGACGAGATTGCTCCCTTTTCACGCCTTCCAGTAGCTCTACCCCCGGAAGTACTTCGAGACGCCAGCCCAAAAGCTGTTTCGGAGAGAACCAGCTATTACCAAATTCGATTAGCTTTTCACTCCTTGCCACAACTCATCCGATAGTATTGCACGGCTAACCAGTTCGGGCCTCCCCCCGCATTTCTGCGGGGTTCACCCTGGTCATGGCAAGCTCATCTGGTTTCGGGTCTTACACGCACCACTTTCTAGAATCCGGAAGCTAGAAGCTGGAAACTGGAAAATTCCGGCCTCCAGCCTCTAGCTGTCTGGAAAATCTAGAGTACGCGCTATTCACACTCGGTTTCCCTTTGGATGCGTCCTGACGGACTTATCCGAGCGGTGCATATAAACTCGTTGGCTCATTCTTCAATAGGCACCCCGTCACACCCTGGAGACTGGAAACTGGATTACCGGAAGCTGGAAATTTTCCAGCTTCCAGAGTTTCTAGTCTCTAGTCTCCAGAGTGCTCCGAGTCCTTGTAAGCGCACGGTTTCAGGTACTATTTCATCGCCCTCTCGGGCTGCTTTTCACCTTTCCCTCACGGTACTGGTTCACTATCGATCTTGGAGAATATTTAGCCTTGGGAGTCAGTCCTCCCGAATTCCCCCGACGATTTCGTTTGTCGAGGTACTCACGTAACGATCCCGAGAGCGTAAGGCCGTTTTCGGTTACAGGGCTATTACCTGCTCTCTCCTTTGAGATTGCTCTCAAAACGGACCGCACGTATAACCTCCTGCACCTTGAAAACAAGGTGCAGGATTTGGGCTCTTCCCGTTTCGCTCGCCGCTACTTAGGGAATGAGCGAAATAATTCTTAAAGAGCGTAACTATCCGCCCTCAAAGAATGATTTCGCGAATTGTTTCTTTTCCTCCGCTTACTGAGATGTTTCACTTCAGCGGGTTGGCAGCCCTGTCATACGACAGGGCTTTTTCGGTTTTACCGAAAAAGGTTTCCCCATTCGGACATCCCCGGATCAAAGGTTGCTAGACACCTCCCCGAGGCGTATCGCCGTCACGCCGCGTCCTTCATCGCTTCTCCAAGTCAAGGCATCCACCGTGCGCTCTTATGTCTTATCCCGATGTTTCAACGTCTTAATCCTTCGACTGCGCTCAGGATTATCCTGAGTATGGCCGAAGGATAACTTTTTACCTGCTCTATGAAATTTTCAAAGTTCTCATCGCACTATGACCAATCAAAAACCATCCGCCAGTCGGCGGACGGTTTGAAGAACAAACCTAAATCGTCTCTCCGCCGTTTCGCATATGACTGATGTGATTGGTTATCATATTTCGATGTAATTCGAGTATAGGCGATTCCCATCCTTGCGTCAAGCCCCAAAACGATGCGCTGTGAATAAGGTGGGGGGAACCCCCTCGCCCTTCGGACGGGCAAGAATAGAAAAACCCCTGATTTTCAGGGGTTTTTCGAAAGCCGGACTAATTTCAAAACTCTTGACTTTCTATAGACAGCTTGTTAAAATAATCAACGTAGTTTGGGTCGTTGGCTCTTTGATTTGCAGTTAATCAGCGCATAAGGAGAAACCATGCGTGCTTCGATCGCTACGGTTTTGCTCGGCGTCGCCCTCCTGCTGTTTCCGTTTCTGGCAAAAGCCGCGGAAACGGCGGTAAGCTGTCCGGAACTCACCGGACTTCAAGTGGCAGCGGGATTCATTACGTGGATGAACATTCTTCGCGTTCTCGCGATCGGCGTGGGGGTTGTGTGTCTCGGCTATCTGCTCTTCCGATGGTTCGGCTGGCTTCTCGAGATTTTCCTCTACATTCCCAAAGAAGTGTACGAGGGCGTCGGGTACGCGCTGAGCGTCGGCCTTATCATTTCAGGATACTGGCTTTCGGAAACGAATATGCTGTGGCCGGTACTCACGGGGTGTCTCCTTTTCGGAGCCATGCTCATCATCACAGGCGCGCTTCATAAGTTGGCGCCGAACTGGGAGCATTTCTTTGGCATTTTGTTTCTGGTATGGAGCGCAGTTGCGCTTTTTTACCAGAGTGCGCCCGTGGGTTTCATTGCGGTCGCAGCACTCATGGGGTTGGTCGGCTTTTCCGCGGCGGTGATTCCATGCGGTTACGCAATCGGTTTTCGCGATGAAGATGCCGTGAGCCGGGCGACCACAACGGCATTCATCGTTCTGACGGGATTTGTTTTTCTGCGCGTGGTCGGGCAATCTCTTCCCTACATTCATGTGTTCGAGCAAGGAGCGCTCTGGCTCGGCAGCTTTGTCGGCTATGTCGGCCTCCTGATCGCTTCGAGCAGATGGTATGCGAAGCGGGCGATTTATCCCGCGATGCAGTTGATCACTATACTACTCGGGATGGCGGCGATCGGCGCAGGTTCAGTGTTTGGGATTCCGCAACTTCTCGGGATCGGCGGTACGTTTTTCGTGCTATATCTGATCGAGAAGCCGTTCGAAATCCCTGTTGAGAGCGCAGTCGGCTACGCCACTATCGGCCTTTTTGTTTCTTCCTGCGTCGGCGGGGGCGTGTGGTGGGCTCAAAATCACATGGATCTCGTGCGACCCTATCTTTTGTTTTAACAGTTGCAGCGGCGAATAGTGAACGAAAAAGGAAAAATCCGGTTGGATTGAGACCGAGGCAAAACGCGATCCCCGACACACGAAGTGTGTCGGGGATTTTTCATTCAGAAAAATTTCGCGCGGAGTTCTACCGGTTGTCCATGATATCGTTCCGCAGACGTGCGATGAATTTCTCCGCCGCGTCTTTGCCCCCCAGACCGAACGACAAACCAATGGCAAGCGAGATCGCGGCAACCGCTCCGGTAAAGAGTGTTTGCACCAATGGCCCCGCAATGCCCAGCTGGAAGAGCGCGGCCAAAATCGCAAAGATCCAGATCGCCCATTTCGAGACACCGCCCAAAAACCCGGCGGACGGCAAATGCGCCGCGCGGGCCGAACCCGTCACGACGCGTTGGGTGATATCCGCAAGGACCGCCGACGCGACCAAAATGATCGCGGCAACAATGACTTTCGGAAGGTACACCAATACGACGTCCGACAAAAAGATATTCACCTGCGTCAAACCGAGCACATCAACGGCGGCAACCAGAAATACGATGATGACGAACCATTTTACGAGCGCGCCGATGAATGCGCCGGAATCCAACTGCCATCCTGCGCGCGACAACGGTTCTTCGAAGCCGATGCTTTGAAGCGCGCGGTCCACTTTCAGGGCGTGGAAAATTTGCGCGACAACCCGGTCAAGCGCCATGGCGATCACCCAGCCGACGACAAAAATAATGAGCGCAACGACAAGCTGTGGGATGAATCCGATAACGCCCGCCCATAACTGTTGGAAAGACGCCACCAGAACATCTCCCCACGTTTGTAACAACATAATGCGTTAAATGTTAGATATTAATTCTTATAAAGCAGAGATAGGGGGCATGCGGATTTATTCGACCGTTCCGCAGCCATTCTATCCCGTTTTAAATAAATAGCCCAAAAGGTGCATCGCTTACTATTATATCATATTCCCGCTCTTAACTCACCGGCCTTCCTGTGGATGTGGATAAGTGCAAAGAAAAACTGCGCCCGAAGGCGCAGATGTCTGTGAAAACTACTTACGAAATCAGAGAGGAAATGAACCACGAAATGGCGAAACCGAACACGCTCCAGATCGCGGTCGCGATTCCGGCGATCACCAGAAGCGCCGCGAGGCGCCGCGAAGCATAAAACATCATGTGCGGCCCTTCTTCGTCATGCATATATTTGTAACTCAGCATACCGATGCCGAAAATCCACGACCACGGTTTCCCGTCCAGATCGTTGGCGTCCTGTACCGATTCGCTGTCCATCGTCGTGTAATACCGATGTCCGCTGGTTTCGTCTTCCCAGCGCAGACGGGCAAATAGACACCCCCGTCGAGCGCCGGGAAAAACCGATCGCGAAACCATGAGTACCGACTAGCTCCTGCCGGAATCTTCCAGTCGATCCGATACGGATGCTCGAACCCCGATGCCCAGACAACGAAAGAAAGCATCCATGCGAGCACAAGGCCGAAGAAGTACACACTCCAAAATATCACCATGCGGCACCTCCTTACGATTGGCTGTGGCGTGAAGAACCGTCAATGAACCTGACACGAGGATAAACTATAAAAATCAACCCGTCAAGGGTGCGCGCGCCTGGACTCGAACCAGGGGCCTTACGGATGTGAACCGTACGCTCTAACCAACTGAGCTACGCGCGCATGCGCTCCTTTTAGTTTAGCGCTATGCTTTTTTCGACTCCATGCGATTCACCAGCGTTTCGTGCGGCGTCGCGAGAATGTCGCGCAAAAACCGATCGGACATTTTTATGCGATACTCGTATTCTTCAGACGTAAAATACACATAATTCACCGCGCGGCCGAAATCGGCCTCAATGGAACGCACTACCCGCTCAAGAGGCGTCCGCCGGATACCATCGCCTACCAGCAAAATATCCGTGCGCGCATTGTCCTGATCCAAAAATACGCCGGACAGCACCGCGAGTTTCAGCCGGCCGCCGAATGCCGCATCGAAACGTTTCAGAAGCGCCGTATTGGAGAGCGGAGCCTCTTTCATCAAAAGCGCGCGCAACGGCCGCAGCAATTCGAAATCGGAATTGAGCGCCCATCGTTTTGACGCGCTCTGGACTCCGACGCGCGCCTTGGTTCCTTTCCCTGCCGTCTGCAAAAATCCGATCCTTGCAAGCACGCGGATCTCCTTCTCGACCGCCGTGCGGTCGCTCGCCGAACGTTCCGCCGCCTCTTCACTACCCAGCAGTTCCTGCGGATTATGCAGGAACAACCGCATGACTTTTATCCGCGTATCGGAAAAAAGTTCAGAAAGGATATCGGCGGCCATGAATGCGGTGATTATTTAAGCCCGACTTCCGCGCCTGCGGCTTCCAATTTTTTCTTAAGCTCTTCGGCTTCCTCTTTCTTGAGATTCTCTTTCACCGCTTTTGGCGCGGCATCCGCCAGATCTTTGGCCTCTTTCAATCCCAGACCCAACGCCTCCCGAAGCGCTTTGATGACCTGAATTTTTTGCGGGCCCGCGCTCTTCAGTTCCACGGTATACGCGGTTTTTTCTTCCGCCGCACTTGTATCCCCTCCTGCTTGCGGCGCCGCGGGCATCGCCATCGCCTGAGCCGATACGCCGAACTTTTCCTCAAAAACCTTCACCAATTCCGAAAGATCAAGAACGCTCATTGTGGAGATCGCGTCCACGATATCTTTGAACTTCGCGGGAACCTCAACATTCTTGGTATCGTCTGCCATAGTATTAGTTTTGCTTTTTACTTATATTTGCGAGCGAGCCCGCAGGCGAAAGCTTGCTTTCATCTGGGGCGAGCGACGCAAATAAAGAAATGTTATTCCGTAACATTTCTTATTTGATTAATAACACCGACCAGGGATCGCGCGGGTCCCGAAAGGACGCGGACAAATCCGGTCATCGGAAACGCGAGCATGCCGGCCAATTGCGCAAGCAATACTTCTCGGGGCGGAATGTCCGCGAATTGCTTCATCGCTTGCGCAAGCATATACTGCCCCGACACGATGCCGCCGACGATTTTCAAATTGTCATTCTTCTTCGCAAAATCTTTAATGGCCTTTGCCGCATCGGAGGCCTCTTCGTAGCCGAACGCTACCGCGATCTCGCCCTCAAGTCGGGGAAGCTCGCCCACAGTTCCAAACGCGGAGAGCACCCGTTTCAAAAGCGTTTTTTTGATGATCGTGATGTCCGCGCCGAGTTTACGGAGCGCCACGCGAAGCTTGTTCATGTCCTGCGTTTTCACGCCGTGAAAATTCAAAAACACCGTGACTTTTGCCCGTTCGGCTTTTTCGTGTGCATCGCGGATGATGTCTTCTTTGAGCGCTCGCGTGGTCGGCATATGGTTTAAAAAAATTGCGGCTTCGCGCCGCATGAGTATCCACCCCTTTTCGGGATCGAATGCCTCCATAGGACTTACCGTATCCGTGCCTATGTTCTACGGCTACAAAAGCATCTTATGCAAAATATATTTGGATGTCAAGTTCGCGCGGTAAAAAACACCCCGCATGCACATGAAGTGCGCGGGGTTTGACTGGACCGTGCCGAGGGCGCGGCTAGTAGGTGAACTGGGAGAACCAGCCGGCGCGCTTCGGCGACCGGGGCCGGAGCGGCCGCGGGAGCTGCCGACGCGACCGGAGCGCTCGCACCATTGAGCAGGGCGAGCTCTTTGACCGCCTGCTCGAGTTCGTGGCGCCGCGCTTCCTTGGCGGAGGTCTGGTGTGTCTTGATGGCGCCCGTGACTTCCGCTTCGAGTTCGCGGTTCGCTTCTTCCACGACGGCCGAGTAGTGCTTCTCGAGGCCACCGAGCTGCATTCTCAGCATGTGCCGCTGGCGCTTCACCCAGCCCGGACGGTGGATCTCGCCCGCGCCGAACGCCGTGCTCATGCTGCAGGCCGTGAACGGGACCCGCTTGCCGTTTTCCCGCCGCGCCGCGAGCTTCTGGATCGTGCGGTCGATCAACATCTTGAGACCCTGCTCGTAGGTCGGACGCAGGTCGATGGTCGCTGTGTGTTCCATGGCTTTCCCCTTTCAAAAAGAGGGAGGTTAAAGAACGCGCGCGTTCGAAGCAACATTGCTTTTTACGCACCTTTTTCTTACCAAAAGGATGGCTGTATGTCAATCCCCCAATACCGTTTCCATATTATTGACAAAAAATAGAAATATGGCGTGTGTCTGCGTGGACAGCAAGCCCCGCCTGTAGTACGCTCGAATCAAATTGCTGTTTAAAATTTAGAAAGGGTTCATGGACGGATTGCGAACATGGATCGAGATCGATACGGATGCGCTCCGGCATAATTATCGAGCATTCAAAAAATATGTCGGCGGGCATTGCCGCGTGATGGCGGTCGTCAAATCGAACGCGTACGGCCACGGTCTCATGGAAACCGCGGAGACGCTTCAAGATGCGGGGGCGGATTGTTTCGCGGTGGATTCCATTGTGGAAGCGCTCGCGCTTCGCAAGCGCGGCATCATGAGCGACATTTTGGTCCTCGGCCATACGCTAAAAGGACGATTCGCGGACGCCGCCTCCAACAGCATTGCGCTCACGATCGCCGGAATGGCGGATCTGAAAAATCTTCGCGAATCGCAACTCACCATGCTCCCTAAAATCATTCCATTGTACATCCACATCAAAATCGATACGGGAATGCATCGTCAAGGATTTTCCCCTTCCGAACTTCCGCAAGTATTCGAGGCGCTCACCGTCCTTAGGGACAGTGGCACTATCTTATTGGACGGGCTGTACACGCATTTGGCGGCGGCCGGCGATCCCAAATTTTCCGAAGAAACGCGCGCACAGATCATGCTCTTTTCGGATATCGCGGATGGGATGCCGGAAAACAAATTGTGGCCTGAGCATGTTCATGCCGCAGCCACGGCCGGCGCACTCGCCCATCCCGAAGCGCATTTCGATATGGTCCGCATCGGTATCGGGCTCTACGGATATTGGCCAAGTCGTACGCCCGTCGTCGTTTTTCCGAACAGCGTTTTGAAGCCCGTTCTTTCATGGAAAACGATCGTCACGGATATCAAAAATTTTCCGAAAAACGAACGCATCGGCTATGGATTCAGCGAAAAACTGACCCGCAATTCGAGGGTCGCTCTTTTGCCGGTCGGTTATTGGCACGGCTATCGCGGCGCGCTTTCGCGCAAAGCGCATGTCTTGATCCGCGGAAAACGCGCAAAAGTTCTTGGACTGGTCTCGATGGACATGATGAGCGTGGATGTAACGGATATTCCGGAAGCAGAACCGGAGGATATCGCGACGCTCATCGGAGCGGACGGGAGCGAATTCGTCTCGGCGCACGAACTTGCGCATTGCGCCCGAACCTCGGTCTATGAGATCCTCACCTGCATCAATCCGCGCATCCGGCGGATTCTCGTAAGCGCCAGCCAGAGCTAAGCTCTGGCTTTTTTGTTGACGAATGCAAAAATTCTATCGCTAGACGGGCGCGCCGGGACAGAGGTCGCGGAGATGGATCTTCGCGTTTTCGCGGTTCGCTTTGTTTTTCATTGCGCGATTGTAGTTGATGATGCGATAGGTCAGCCGGAACCATTCTTTTTTCGGAAACAACGCCATCAAGTCGCGCTCGATTTTTACGGGGTCGCTGTACGCCGACAAGTTGCAGTAATTGGCGAATTGCCGGACATGCGTATCCACCGCGATTCCTTCCACCACACCGTACGCATTGCCGAGAACGATGTTCGCGGTCTTACGCGCGACGCCGCGGAGTTTTGTCATTTCCTCCATCGTTTTGGGCAACCGGCCGCCAAATTTTTCAACCAGCATTTTTGCCGAGGCGATAATGCTCTTTGCCTTGGCATGGTAAAATCCGGTGGATTTTATTTCTTTCTCAAATGTTTTCGGATTCGCCTCCGCAAAATTCTTCGCGGTTTTATATTTTTTGAAAAGCTCGCGCGTCACTTCGTTCACTTTTTTATCCGTGCACTGCGCGGACAGGATGACCGCGACGAGTAATTGAATGGGATTGCCATACGTGAGCGCGATCTTCGCATCGGGGTATGCTTTTGAGAGCCGCTTTAAAATCGCGCCCGCGCGTTTCTTTTTTGCCGATTCATTTTCCATAGCGGCATCATAACAAAAAAACACCCCTCCGAAGAGGGGCTACGAAACAATAACAGCTTCCCACGAGAATCGTTTCCCGCCTCGCCGAAGAGGCATGGGCATGGATTCCGGTCGCGCGTATGCGCGTTCTCCATCGTCGGCCAGTATGACCAGAAGGATCTTCACGCGTTCGGGATGGGCGCGGGCTTTCTGCACAAGATACACCAAAAAGTTCGCATCGCGCACCATGCTCTCAAGCGCATGCATACGCTGATGTTCGAGTATATGCACATCGCCTTCGGTGAGCCGGATCTTCAGTCGCTTTTCGGCGTCGCCGATCCACTCGACCCCGATGCCCAGCTTTTCGAATATATAGATAAGGTCATCCACCTTCCCGTGGTAGACGAACTTCCTTCTCTCTATTCGGGGCCTCATGCTCCTCCGTGGCTCGATTTACTGGAAAAGAACATTTTAATTATAGCATACCTGCAGAAAAAATCAAGAGCTAACAAAAAACCGCCGGCTCGAAGCCGACGGCGACTACTTCTTCTTCATACCCTCATAAATTTCTCGAATTTCTCGCGCGCTTTCCCCGGCCCGGAAGGCCAAATTCACGATACCGAGAACGGTGTCGGATGCGTGCATCGCTTCTTTGAGAACATTCGTGACATCATCCGGCAAATCCGCGATCTCCGCCTCGATCAACAGCCAACCGGGTTTGATTTTCAGATAATTCGCGATCTTGATGAGCCGTTGCAAGCTCGGCAATGCTTTCCCATCTTCGATAGCCGCCATCTGCGTCTCGCTCAACTCAACTGCGGTCGCAAGCGCATGCTGCATGATGTCCCTCTCCATCCGGTGTCGCGTGATCACGGTCCCGATGTTTTTCGCGTACTGCGCCATGCTCAGCATGGTTGTCTCCTTTCTGGAAGGTTTGCCGACAGTTTAAAACCCGCCACCATTGAATCAGAAAGGATGCGGGATGTCAAGATGAGGCATCAGGTCGGTATGGAACGCCGCCTTTGAATCAATGGGAATAATTGCCGCGATGCTCGCGAGTTTTTTATTGGGCCACACTTCCTCGCCCAGCATATGGCCTGCGATAAAGAGAGCGCGTTCTTTGTCCAAACATCGGATCGCGCGGCTGATCGCGCAAAGGTCCTTCGGAAATTGTCCGTGGTCGAAATTCAGAAAAAAGACGATCCCGAAACACGGAAGGACTTTTTCGGTCTCGTCCCCCGGAAACCGATAGGAAACAATTTTATCGCTCCCTTCCCTGACGCGAACCACATCCGGCAATACCGACCGGATGCGTTCGAGCGGATATTCCAGATTCCACATCGCTCGCCTCCGATCCACATGGGTTCTCGCGCGACAATAACAGAAAATCCCTTTCCGCGCTAGAGCGGATTCGGAGATGTGGTGGAGGCGCTGCACCCGGCACCGCAAACGATTGAATACTTTCCAATCGCCTCAATGTCGAGACGGTTTTCTGAAAACGAAACATTTGAAATCGTCGTTGTTGCGTTGATGACTGAAAGACCGACATTGACCGAACCCATGACGGATCCCCCTTCAAGCATCAGCGAACCGCCGATCACCCGAAGACCGTTTGAATTATTCGCAAACGCGCTTCCGAAAATGATTCCGTTTCCGTTTTCAATCAAAACGCCGTAAGAATCTCCGCCTTCGCGATTATTGCGAAATGTTGATCCGGCTATATCAACCGGCGCGCCGTTTATCAAGTGGACGCCGTGCTTCATCGAATATTCAACGGCGACATTCCGGAATAAAACCGCGGCTCCGTCCACGATCACCGCCGCACGGCGAAGCATGTTGGAATACCATCGCCCGCCGTAACGGATCACGACATTTTCCAATGCCGAGTTTACGCTCGTTGGACTGAAATAAATTTGCTTCCAAGAACCAATGTCGGGACACGCCGCCGTGGATGATGCATTGGATGGATCGCATATCCCGTCGCCATTCATATCGCCGCCATATTCGTCGTCCGCGAGACCGGTAAATATGATCGGCTCCGACGCACTGCCGATGGCGCGAAGCGTCCCCAAAACGCCCAAGGTCGGCGCGCCGGATGGATTTGTCATTTTAATAACAACGCCCGGCTCGATCGTGAGCGTCACGCCGGCCGCGACCGTTATCGTATCAGCAACCAAATACGGGGAGTTTTCTTTGGTGAGCGTTTTATCGGCCGTCAGCATGGAACCGTTCGCGATTTCATAACTGATGCTGTTGCGCGCTTTTGGCGTTCCGTTGATTTGCGCCCCGCCGGCATCATTTCCGTTTTTTATCAGCGTGTTGTTTCGCCCCCAATTCGCACAATCATTGCCGGATGCATTTGCATCATAGCGTTCCATGGTCCAAAACCATGGCGATTCGAGACCGGCACACCAGCGACCCCGCGGACCTAATGTCCCAACCTCATCCATCGTCGTTGTCGCCGCGCCGTCAAAATATTCAAGAAACAATTTTTCGCCTCCGTTTTCGAGACCCGACCCGTTCCCGTTTCCGCTAAACGGCGCGATCAGATTCGCCGTAATATCGCTGACCGTGTCATCGTCCGTACGCTCGATCAAATAAAATCCCTTTGCTGGAATGATGCCGTCGAGTTCAATGAACGGCACGCCATCCGCCGCGCGGATAAACCAATGATCGAGCGGAATGTCTATTCCTGTCGGATTATACAGCTCGATCCATTCGTCGGCGGACGATGTCGCGGTACCCATCCATGCGATCTCGTTAATGACAACGGGACGCGCTGAAACCTCCACCGTTTTTGAAATCGCCAAACCGTTTCCGACCGCATCAACTGCTTGGACCGTGAATGTATACAAGACCCGATCGCTTACAGGAACGACGACCGCCGCTGATGATGTTGCGATGATCTGCGGAAAACCGGAGCATGCCGTACCGGCGGTCTCGCATGCAATTTCAAACCGCGCGAAGTCCGGCGCGTCCGATGATGCAACAAGCGTTACCGTTGTCGTTGCGATCAAACATCCGGAAGACGAAAATGACGCCGCACATTCGAGAATTTCGAATGTAAAATCCGGCGGCACGTTTAGCGGCGGCGTGGATGTTGCCGCTTCTTCCGTTGAAGTCGCGGACTCTAGTGTCAACGGCGCGGCAATTTCATCTGTTGCTGTAGTAATAGAAGTATCCGCGGTTCCAGCTTGTCCGCCTAAATTTTGCTCAGTAAACTTTTGGCGCGGCGCCTCGCCGCCCGCGCCTGCAGAACCCGCAGGAATCGCAATCAAACCAAACGAGTCACGAAGCGGTGGGTTCGGCGTGCTCGCCGTAAGCGAATTCGGATCGTAGCTGGAATCCATGACAATAGTTCCCGCTACCGCATCTCCGCTGTAAATAAGAGGTTCGACCTCAAGATTGCTGAGAGGTCGAACCTCGGAATTTGAGTTCAAAGGTTTAACCTCGTCTGTTCCTGAGGTCAAACCTTGGCGGTCGTCTGGTGATTGTGAACTTGGAAACCGAGTTTCCAAGTCGTTAGAATTCCCCAAATCCTCCGGTGTTACACTTGAACCATAAAGCGCGGCGGTAATGTTAAAAATGCTGTCGCGCGAGGCATCAAAAATTTTCTGAAACCATGTGCGGTTTTTCAAATAAAGCGCCTTTGTCTGTTTTTCCTTTTCAACCTTATCAAAAAACAACTTGATGACTCCGGCGCCGTGAAGAACGGCCTGTTTAGAAAGTCGGGACCAGTAGTCGGAGAGGATGAGGTTGTCATTATCTTTTAGTTGCGGCCTCTCATCGCCTATCGAGGTTCTCCATTCTTCATTAATTGGCATCAAAGCTAATTTATATTTGCTATCTTTCGAATCTCGGTACGCAAACCTATAGACTTGACCATCACTTAAAATCTCTTTTTTAAAAAAATCTACTGTCGGAGATGTATAGTTTGGAGAAAAAATCGTATCTTCGCTGAAAAAATTACCGTTCGAGTATGCGGCGAGATTTCCAAAATAATCTTCGAGTGAATTGAGTAGAGTTGGCTTACTATTTCCGATGCCAACTAACTCAAATCCGTTCTCAAATTTTTCGGTCCAGTGTTCGTATGGGCTTCCCCAATCAAGGATTGACGGATGCGGGTCGTTGCGCGTATGATCCGGCACGCTCGCGTCCTGAATCAAATGCAAAATATGTCCGAGCGTCTCAAGTCCACGATTTTTGTCACGCCACGCGTATTCGTAGATCGCGCGCTCCCATGAAAAATCATCCTCGGTCGAAAAAAGCTCCTTGATGCCGCCCGCCCCAACCGCCGCAAGACCCCCTTGCTCAATGGTCGCTTCGGCCCATTCTTTGGAGCTCGAAAATCCAAAAAGTCCGCGCTCGTACACGGGGTCATAGAAATGATGCATAAACCGCGCGCCGTCATCCTCTTCCATGCTTCCCTGTTTCATAAGCGCTTTTGCGCCGTCATCCAGTTTGAGTGCTGAAAAATGACTGTTAAAGAAATCAACCGTTTCGTCGGTCAATGCTGCATGCGTCCCAACTCCATATGCAAATAGAAAAGACGGCCACAACAAAATTGTTGTGACCGCGTAAATAAAGAGGCGCTTGATTACATATCGTAAATCTTCCATAGCTTATTATATGGGTTCACGGCGAGTGAAATTTGCAAAGTCACCTCGTTATCTTTATTTGCAACTGTAAAAAGCACGGATTCATTATCCTCTTTTCCTATTTTTGCTTTTTCAAGATCAGTTATCATCTCATCAAAAAATCCATTCTCCATAATCTTTTTAAAATTTTTATTCCATTCTTCCTGTTTATCCACAATAAAATACCTACTCGCCAGCTCGATATCCCCTGCTTTCAGGGCGTCAATAAATAACTGCAGGGTCTCCTCCGGTGTCTGACCGCCATAGGTATCCTCCGCATACAGCCGCTCAAGCTCTGCGAGCCGCCGTTCTGCCTGCCGCTCCGGACTAAAATAGGTTTGCAAAACATAAAGCGAAATGAGCGATACCCCGATGATCGCCACAAACCCCGCAATAAACTTCAAACTTGTTTTATTGATCATCGTATTGTTCATTTATGTATATATGCCCCACCCCACTCCCAAAGGGTAGTCCTTTGGGTGGATACTGTGGATAACTATGCATACTGCTCTCTACCTAAAAGATTCTCCTCCGGAACCGAAGAAAACTGGATCCATTCTGTAATGAAATCCTCAAATTCCCCCGATTCGTTGAAATACTCCGGAAAGGCGTTTTGAGTAAGAACGATTCTCTCGGGCCGCTTCTTTCCCGCGTAATCCGCATAGCTCGAATATCCGTAGCGATTCAAAAAATCCCGCGCCCGCTCCGTGTCCTCCACCCCTCTTTCCCGCCATTCCGGATACAAAAATTTCAAGGGATTTAAATGAATATAGGAAAAAAGGTACTTCAAATACTCGTCGCTCTCCGTGTGCCGCGCCTGAAACGTCCCCTCGAACAGTCCGCCGGTCCGTCCGTATCTCTTATTATAGTACATCGAATACGCGGTCGAGACCTTCCCCATGAATTTCGTGATGGAATTCTCGGCTGTTTCCTTCAAAAGAAGGTGAAAATGGTTCGGCATCAGGCAATAGGCGCCGACAGCAACCAACTCCTCTCCCTTATCCACCTTCTCCAGTTCATCGAATTTCCCAAAGGGTAGTCCTTTGGGAAACTGATCGCGTATATTGACCGGCTTCGAGCCGTTGCAAAGATACAAAAGCGCTAAAAACCGCGAGTAGTCATTGGGATTCTCAAAAATCGATCGCTTGTCATTCCCGCGATTAAAAACGTGATAGAACTCTCCGATTGAAAATTCGAATTTTCGCTCCATCCACCCATTCAATCACCCATAATTCCCAAAGGGTAGTCCTTTGGGTGGATAAACTGTGGATAACTTCCTCCAAAGGGCCGCTTTTTGGGAAAGTTATCCACCCAAAGGACTACCCTTTGTATATTAAAGATTGGAGAGGGCGGTTTTTAGGTCTTGAGAGGAGTCGGGGTTCGAAGCAATGCCGTCCTGCAAAACCTTGCGGGCTTTCGCTGTATCTTTCATGATATCCACATAAAACTCGTAGGTTTTGTAATAGGGATAGACACTATTCGGCTCGGCGGCGATGCCTGCCAAAAGATACTGCTCCGCTTTTGCGTTATCCTTCAAATACCATCCGTACAAATCGCCAAGATTCAAAAATGCGGTGGAGCTTTTGGGTCGCAAAATCGTAGCGAATTTCCACGCTTCGATCGCCCCATTATAATCATTTGCCGCTTTCCGGAAAATACCGAGATTTAGCCATCCTTGAAGGTAGTCATAATTCTCGGTGAGTGTCTTTATTACCGCGGTAATTTTTGAAACCGCATCTGCGTTCGCGTCTGCCGGAATCTCGCGTGTTAAACTCGGCATCTGCGCCTTAATCAATTCTTTTACGTCTTCTTCGGAGGCCGAATCTTTTGCGTTTTCTTCAGAAATTAGATTTTTCAACCCCTCATCTGTTGTCGTTCCTTTTCTTAAAGAATCGCTATTCGGAATCCGGTCCCAAATATACCAACCGCTGATGCCAAAAGCGGCTATAAGAAAAATTACAAAAACAAGCATCCGAGACGTACTTAACATGACTTTTTCTTCGGGCGCTGTTTCTTTGGGGTCTATAGATTCCATAGAATCCAATCCTATCAAAAAAAGCTTTAAAATTCAACAAGACTGTTTAAAAAGGATTGGTTATACACAGGTTATCCACCCAAAGGACTACCCTTTGGGTGGATGGAGTTAGATGGAGAACAAAGAAAACCCCCCGCCTTTGGCGGGGGGTTTTCCCATACTGCTCGCTAAGCCACAAGGATGCTTAGGAGTGTACTATGCTTGCAATTCGAGGATCAGTTGGACGAGAAGTACTCGTAATCCTGGTCATCGAAGATTCCGTAGCCGTTCGTGAAGTCGAGATCAAACCGGCTTACAGCCGTTGTCGTTGAAATCGGCGACCAGATAAAGTCGTTATTGGTGTCGTTTTCAACGATTGAGGCCTGACGCATAGCAGCATTTACGCCATGAGTTGTAGTCGGAAATGCCGCGTCGCCGCTGATCCGAACCGAAATCTGATCCGTAACCGTATTTCCGGTTTCCACATTCGCAATCGTGCCCTTCAACTGGAACCATCGGGTTGCGCCAGACGGAATTGTGTATGTCGTTGTTGCGGCACATGCCGTTGTTCCTTTATCCGGATAGATCATGACCTGTAACGGACTATTGTTCACGCCCGGTGTCTGCGTTGTGTTCGTTATTTTGTTGTCACCATTCACGCAGTTTCCGTAGTTGATAAGGCCGTTGGTAAAGCCTTGATCCGCAAGACCAGTCGTGAATGTGGTCGAGTCATACACGTACAACCCATAGGTCGATGTTGTTGCCTGCTGTGTAGAAGACGAAACATCGAACTGGAATTTGTAGATCGCAAGATCTCCGTTGTTCGCTTTGACACTGAACCGATACAACACATAGCCGCTCTGGGTTCCACCCGACAATGTGTATGTCGGCAAGCTGGTCAATTTGGTCAGCGACGGATATGCCTTGTAGATACGAACACCATTGGATGCAGTGTCGCTAGAAGCCGGCGTGATATTACTGCCGGATGCGACACCAACGCCGTAGTTACCGTTTGTTCCTTCGTTGTCACCGTCATAATCAACATACAAGAGATCGCCGGACTCCGTCAGCGGACCGGAATTGCTAACCGCCGAGATATCTCCCTTGACTGTCAAAACCTTTGCGGTATCACGCAGAATGCGGAAGTTTGTTATGGCACTCGATGTTGCCGCATCGCCAGTCGGGAAAATTGCCTCGCCTACTTGCGTCGCGCCATCCCACAACGTTACTTTGCGTCCCACCAAGTCAACCGGTGTGTTGGATGCATTATTCGTTAACTGAAGCGCGACTTGTCGAAGGTCAATATCCTCATTTGCTGCCGAGAAACGGATCTTCGAAAGCGTAACTCCCGTCGCACCAGCTCCCACCTGCGTGTATCCGGGGCTTCCTGCATCCAACGCAACCGTAAGCGATCCGCCTGTAGACACGGTCATTTTTTGACCTGCGGAATCTGTGAAGGTCTCCGTAACGGTCTGGCCGCTCGTAAGTCCTGACGCGCCGGTGAAATTATCATCTTCCGCTCCGTCAATACCCCACTCGAAGAAACCATTGTTCGTGGCAGAACCCGACACATCGCATTTCACCGTTAAGGTCTTGGATGTTCCTTTTGCAAGAGTGATGCCAGAACCATCGAACACGAAGCTCGTTGAAGAGCTCTTTGCAGACGGGTTCTTGATATTTGTCGAATTAATAACAACTGCACCGTCATACATCTTGCAATTCGTAAGATCGGTTGCGGCGCCAGCACCCGTAGAGAAGTTGTACTCCACCGGCAAACTGACCAAGCGAATATCTTCGCCCGCCGCTGTCGTATCCACGATGTAATTGGCAAATGCGAATTGAGATACTCCTCGAATCACGGTCTGTGCGATCGGAACGCTCGATACCGAAACCGTCAGCGCGCCGGTCTTCACCGTCATTGCGCTAAAGGTGAGAGCCGAGTCCGGATTCGGAGTAATGGTTTTACCCGTAATTTGACCGGTTACTGTTCCCCAGTTCGACGGCGTTGTAGATGCCGTAATCGTATCGTCGTTGTCGAAGTCCGTTCCGTATTTTCCTTTCAAGATATAGCTCTTTACGCCGATCGGGAACGTGATGGTGTCTGTGAAGATAATTTCTGCATCGGATTTACCTGTTGCGCCCCCCGTATCGGCTTCCACTGCGCCATCAACCGGACCCGCAACAACCGCGCCGTTTTCATCGTAGAGCGAGAAGCTCGTAAGATCGGCTTCGGTTTCACCGGCTCCATCGGTAAGGGTGACGTTAAAGGCCAACCGCGCAACCGTGATCGGTTCTCCGCGAACATCCGTGGTGAATGCGGCCAACGGCAGACCCGGCAAGTTTACGGCAACATTTTGCGCCGGAACTAACGCCGAATTCGTTGAAACCGTCATGGTTCCCGCCGAAACCTCTACTTGCGCCGCATCGAAGTACGGATCATCCGTGGTCTTGAACTGCGCGCTATCCGCAGTAGTGTTTGAACCAAACGGAGGCGTGATGCCATACCCGTAAGTGGCGCCGGTAAACGCGATATCGGTTCGCTTCTGAATGTCGAAGTCAATGGTTCTCGCTGAACCGCCAGTAATATCGGCTTTGATCAAGAATTCGCGTGAGAACCCTTTCTTCATTTCAATTCCTTTTCCTCCGTTATCAGTGAAAATGGTTGTGTAATACTTGCCATCCGCGCTGACCGTCGCCATGTATTCACTCCCATTGCCAAGAACCTTTACATTCGAAAGATCATCCTTGGAAGCGGAACCCGACTGATACCATCGGATGTATTTAATGTATACATCTTCCTGGCTTCCGGAGGTGAGCTTAACAGCCGAAAAGGTGTAATTCTTTGTTCCAACTTCTTTGGTCTGTGAAGAGCCCGGGTCCAACGAACCGCGCGCTACCGTGCTGATCGTACCAATAGAAAGCGTTTCGTTAATCGTATGACCCGCGCCCGTAATCGGGAATGAACCAACCACGGGAGCATTTGCAGCAACGCCAACTACGGAAAGGTAGGCGATCTGTCCGCCGTATCCGCCAGGTGTTGTCTGTGCATTGCCCGCGATCGTCATCGTTCGGGTTTGACCCGCATTGATGGTGAAATCCTCGGTTAAAATCGCTTGGTGCAAAGAATTTAGGGTTTTCACCAATCCAACTTGCGTTCCGTTTTCATCTAAGAGAAGGACTCCGGAGAATGCTGCATCGTTCGCAAGACCCGTTCGTTCCACCGTGATGGAATCCACTGTTACAGCGCCGTTTGCCGGGGCCGTCAAGCGCAATACCGTGAATGGCACGCGCGCTGAATCCTCTGGCATCAAACTGGATGCCGGCTGGGTTCCTGCCGTAACCGTCAAACCACTGCCGACAGGGACAACGACTGTCCCGCCCGTGGTTCCTCCGGTCGTTCCTCCCGCAAGCGAATTATATTTTGCCTGCGAAATAGGACCGAAATAACCGACTGCCGGCGAAACTCCATTTGCCGCCTGCCATTTTGCGACCGCCGCGCGGGTCAATGAACCAAAATACGATGATTCATTTCCCGGAGAACCGGCTCCGCTTGCGGAAACTTGGTATCCCGCGCCATTAAGGTATTTCTGCAGACACGTTACATCTGTGCCCGTCGAACCCACGGTAAGGCTTCGCGTGAATCCGCATGCGCCCGCAGTCGTTGTCCCACCCTGCAACGCCGCAAGGTTCGCCTGAAGCGTCGCGATCTGTGCGAGCAGGGCTTGGATCTGCGCTTGCAGATCGGCAGCTGTCTGCGCTCCGGCAATGACCGGCGCCAGATACGCCGCACCCGCCAACCACAATGCGGTTGTGACGCTAAGAGCGATGGAAGCAACTTTGTGCTTTTTCGCTTCTTTCGTGAACTGACTCATAAATTTTCTTAATTTAACTCTGCAGAGTTCGCTTAAACTTCGACTAGTTAAGTCCTCTGCATTAAATAATCAATCTAATAACAATTTTCGGAAGATGGAATCAAATTCCGAATCGTCTCGCGATCCGCCAACGGGCGGAGGCGGACGATCATCGACCGTTCAATCCCATCATTAATAGCAATTGAATTAAGAGACCACCATCGGTATTTAATTATCAACGTGCGCGTTGTGTCCGTATTTCAGAAATACAGGAAAGAAGCCGCGCTTCGGCTCTTTTAAATTACGCTCTGCTCGAAAACAGTCGTGCATTCGCACCGACAATCAGCATTACGTTTCTATTATACGGCGTCTTCAAATCCATGCAATGTTCTTCCGTGTGGATAACTTATTGCGTCGTTTGAAGACAATTTTCAGCGTATCGTTTCCTGAAGAAATGGTCAATAAAAAACCGCAATAAGGGTATAAATCCCGAAAAATGTCAATTTCCCGCCATTTTATACCGCCGCCAGCGCTTATCGCCTTCTTTCAAAAGCAGTCCTTCGTTCGCCATTCCGACAAGATCGCGCTGGATGGTCTTGGCGCTCGCCTGGCCCTGAAAAACCGACATAAGATCCCCGATACTCACCCAATCCTGCCCCCCTATAAATGAAAGGATTTTTTCTCGCCGCTCCTGATTGGCTAACGCACCCGAATGTGAAACCCCGCTTTCTTTTCGCTTAACCGAGCCGGCCTTCGAATGACCGATCTGTAATGGACGCGTGGAATCATCGGACAAATCAATGGATTCCGTTAGAAAGGCGTCTTTCTGGCTTATTAAAAAGTCCATTACCATTGAATATTCCCTCTTTAGGACATTGAAGTTTATCTCGGACACAAAAGAATTGGACGCGGCAAGTTCCAATACACGCAGAGACCGACTGATACCTTCGCGAATTGACTCTATCTCTCGAACGCGCTCCGGAAGAGAGATCGAGCGAATCTTTAGTATTGAATTGAGGGTCTCGATCGCCTCTTTCCGCAATGTCCACTTGAGCGGCTCCGTGTCCTTGAAAAAATCCGTCACCCGATACAGGGCTTCTGTTATTTTTTGAGCGCGATCCGAAAGATGATCAATATGTCCTTGAGTGTCGGCCATTGAACTCACCGTACCGCGCTTTCCCCATTCGGACAACTTGTCCTTATCTAAAAATCATTGCGTAGCGAGAGAATCCCGCTTATAAATTCGAAATACTTCTTCTCCGCGCGGATTCTGGATGCCGTTATACGGCAAGTCGCGGGCCAACGCCTGAAATTCGGACGTGGGAACGATCGCCGTGTGAAAGACAAAATAATAGTTACGAAACCCGACACGGTCATAATAATCGGGTCCCTGTTCGCGCAAATATCGAAAATAGGTTTCGAGCGTAATGACGGGCCAGCCGTGATAGATATGAAGCCGGTCGAGCACCCAGAGTTTTGCCCCTCGGTCAACATTACCGTAGATCACGATCATCGCGGGGTACGGCTGTTTTCCCGCTTCCCTATCGCGGCGCAAAAATCGTTCCTGCATATCGTCAAGAAATTGATACCGCACATCGAACCGGAGTGCCGGCATTGTGCCCGAGAGCTCTTTTTTGAAATAATCGGCGAGCGCATTGTATCCCCAATTATAATTTTCGTAGCGCACCTTTGACGCAAGCCATGGTGTAGGGCCTGCCGGATAATATGCAATGACATTATTGGCCGTATAAAAAAGTTCGAATGCGACGAGCACCGCGAGTGCTGCGAACCCAAAGCGGCGGCGATTCTCAAAGAACGGCGCGAGCGTGTCCAGCCCGAGCGCAGCGATGAGCGCCAAAAATGGCGTAAGCATCGTCAAAAAACGATATGAAGGGCCGATCTTTAAAAGCAGGAGCAAAAGCCAGAAAACGCTCAAGGCGAGAAGCGCGTGGCGCCGAAAACCAAGAACTGCTCTAAAGAAACCCCCTATGAGGACCCTTAAGCGCACCGCGAAACCCGCGAGCGACGCGACAACGAGCGTCAGAAAAACCCACGAATTCGTGGCAATGAGCCGCGGAATAAAATTCGCCACGCGCTCCGTAACGGTACCGATATCTTTTCCGGGGGTCGCCTGCCACACCTCCGGATGCTGACCAAAAACAAACGAGAGCTGAAAATCAAAATGCCCGACAGCGCGATAAAGCATTGCATTGTAAATAATAACGGGGCTTGCCATGGCAACGGCAAGCAATACGCCGAACCATATCTCTTTCCTGCGAAAACAATCGCGCCGGAAAAATCCCGCATAAGTAAGAATGATCGGCGCGAGGATCGCGGCGTTATATTTGGCAAGGAATCCGAGCCCGACCGCCGCCCCCACTCCGGGCCAATACCGGTCGTCATCGAGCGCCCGTCCGAAAAAATAAAGCCCTAGAAGCAAGAAAAAAATCACATACGCCTCCTGCATCCCAAGGCGCGAAATGTAATTGTGATTAAGCGTTATCGCCAAGAGCAGGGCCGCAATGAGTCCCGCGCGCTCTGAATACAACCGGCGGCCCAAAAGATATAAAAGATAAACGGATGCGACGCCGAATACTGCGGACGGAAACCGCATCCCAAAATTATTTTCTCCAAAAATGCCGATGGAGAGATGCTCGATCCAAAAAACAAGCGGCGGATGGTCGTGGAACGACCAGTGCGCCCACCATGGGATATCGGCTTGCCCGCCTAAATTTTCCGCAGCGGAATTTTGGCGGGAATCGAACCATTCCCAAGGCGTGGTCTGATGCTCCGCCTCGTCAAAATCCATAAGGCCGATGGCGCGAAACCCGTAAAAAACCTCGTCATTGACCGGATCCCCGCGCGCAATCCAGCCGACGCGCAACACGGCCGCGAGCACGAGGATCGCGATCAATGCATACCGGAATGTCGGTTTTTTCCCCATTTACTATTACTATAAACGCATGTCGGCACCATCGTCTAAAATATTGCTTGGCGTTTTTATTGCCGCATACATCCTTGTTTTCGGAACGCTCACCCTCCTCCGCCACGCCGATTTTCAAACGCAGGCATGGGATATGGGTATTTTCCAGCAAACATTCTGGAATACCATCCATGGCCGCGTGATGCAAAACACCATCGAGGAAATTCCGAATCACCTCGGCATTCACATGAGCCCGCTCTTGTTCCTTCTCGTACCGGGCTTTGCCTTGTTCCCGAGTCCTTACTATTTATTGGTGATACAAACCCTGGCCTTGGCGCTGGGCGCGATCCCCGCTTACCTGCTTGCGCTGCACATTCTCAAAAACCGGCGCCTCGCGCTGTTTTTTGCGGGCGCGTATCTTCTGTACCCGCCGCTTCATTGGGTCAACTGGTTCGATTTCCACGAGATCGCTTTTTTCGTGCCGCTCGCGCTCGGCGGGCTGTATTTTCTGGAACAGCGACGCTGGGGCTGGGCATGGATTTTTCTCATTCTTGCGGCAAGCACAAAAGAAGACGCAATCCTCGCGGTCGCGGCGATCGGTTTTTGGCTTTTTGTTAAAAAATACCCTTTATCAACAGTTTATCCACCTAAAGGACTAACCTTTGGGTTTTTGACCAAAGAACGCATCCATGGGGCGCTTCTTTTGACTGTCATGCTCGGCTATTTTATCATCGCCACCAAACTTATCATGCCGGCGCTCGGCGGCGGACTTGTGCGATTAGATCGCTATGCCGAGCTGGGAGAAACCTCGCTCGCAATCGTCAAAAATCTTCTTCTTCATCCATCGCTTCTCATTCAAACCGTTATTACGGTTGAAAAAATCAATTATGTTTTCTGGCTCCTTGCCTCTTTCGCGTTCCTGCCTCTTGCCGCCGGACGCGCGCTGATTCTTGCGGCACCCGGCTTTCTTGAAAATTTGCTGACGGCATTTAAATTCCAATTTTCATCTTTTTATCAATATGACGCCATCCTCATTCCGGCGCTTCTTGTCGCGTCGCTCTACGGCTTCGACCGCCTTCGTGTCCGGTGGCCGAAACAAGAAAAAGTATTCGCGAGTATTTTTTTGATCATAGTGGGTGGCGCATTCGTTCTTCGCTCACCCATCGGCCCTCTTTCGTTTCCCACGGAATTTTTCCGCGCCAACCCCCATCGGGACGCCTATCGCGCAATGATCCGTGAGGTTCCCAACGAAGCAAGCGTTGCCGCATACACGAATCTCATTCCCCATCTTTCAAATCGCGAACACGTCTACATGCTTGGCCAGGAACCGTTTACGGCAGACGTCATACTCCTCGACGGGGGTGATTATTTCGGCTTTCCGGATCCCAAAGCCTTCCAAATATATGCGGATTCATACGCTCTATCGGAACTTTATGACATTCGCATCATTGATGAACGGTATTTCATCTTCACCCGTAAAAATTTTTCGCAATAAAAACCCAAAGGGTAGTCCTTTGTGTTAACAATCTGTGGATAACTAAAGCAAAAAGGCAACTTATGCACAGGTTATCCACCCAAAGGACTACCCTTTGGGTGTTTATCCACGAAGACGTAGCAGAAGCACCTTCCGAAAACTTTCGATGATGATGCCGAGATTCATTTTGGAAACACCGTGCTTGCGTTCCGTGAACACGATGGGAATCTCCGTGATGCGGAGCCCCTTACGGTGCACTTTGTATACCGTCTCGATCTGAAAATTGTACCCCATGGAACTCACCTCCCCCCAATCGATCGCCTCGAGCGCCGCTCTCCGGTAACATTTGAATCCGGCGGTCAGGTCGCGGTACGGAACGCCGAGAACCGCCCTCGCATATACATTCGCAAAAAAAGAAAGCGCCCTGCGCGCGCGGTCCCAGTTCCGTATGCCGCCGCCCGCAATATAGCGCGAACCGATCACCACATCGGCATCCTGTACCGCCTCGAGAAGGCGCGGAATGACCGTGGGATCATGCGACCAGTCGGCGTCCATCTGGATGACATGGTCGGGAACGCCCCAATCACAGATTTGTCCCGCGAGGATGGCGCGGAACGCCTCGGCATATGCCGTACCCAGCCCACGTTTTGCGGGGCGTCCGATCAAATGGACCGGATATAATGCCGCAAGTTCCCGCACCGCATCCGCTGTGCCGTCCGGCGATGCATCATCCACGACGATCATTTTCAGGTCCGGAACCCCTAATGCAAAAATGGCACGACCCAGCGCCCCGATATTATCCCGCTCGTTATAGGTGGGAATGACGATGAAAACAGACATTATTCGTGTTTTGACAACCGCCGTTTTTGCCAAACATCATATCCTTTATTCGCCGCTATCCCGATGAAAACACCGAGAAGCGCCCCGCCCGCGATGTCGCTCGGCCAGTGGACGCCCGCAAAAATGCGCGCGACCCCCATGATGATCGAGGCCGCAAAAAACCAGATGCCGAGCTTCCGATGAAAATGAAAAAGGACCGTGGAAAGCGCGAAGAAAAAAATCGCGTGTCCCGACGGGAACGAATTCCAATACTCCTCTAAGGACTTTGCGATCAGCACGGAACTGTCCGGAAACAAAACGAACGGCCGTGCGCGCTCCGTGAAAAAAACGATCGCGGGCTTGACGACGAATCGTGCGACAACAGCGGCGCCAAGCCCCCACGCGACCATCGTCCGATTGCGCGCCCGTTCGGATAACGGCCGCCACAAAAATACGAGCACCAACAAAACAAGAATATATTGGCTGTACGCGGCCACAAAAATACCCGCGGCATCCATGAGGCGCGATGTGCCGGCAAAATTATTCAGGAAATGGAACAAAGCCGCATCCAGCGCCCGCATAATTCTCTTACTCTAAAGCCAAAACCCGCCGCGCTCAAGTGCGGCGGGTTTTCACATAGAACCATTGGGTGAAGGCAACCCTAGTCGCCGTTCATCCCCTTGTCCTTATCGTTTCGAGAAGTAGTTGTAGAACCAGCCCCACGCGTACCCGATCAGCCATCCGAATACGGCGAGTGCGACCAGCATCCCCACAAAATCCCCGAACGCGATGGACTTGGGAACCATTTTTGCGATATCGGCCCCAAAAAACTGCGCGTTGAACAGGAATTTGAACGCCTCCGGCATCGCCGTCCACAGCACATAAAATACGATGTAGACAGCGGCGGTGATGGCGGCCAACGAATTGGCAAGTGCGATTTTATTGAACATAGACCGCGGTATTTCTATTTCTAATAAATTCTAATAAAAGAGACCTTTTTTTAATTCTTTTTCAGTATACCACATCAACCGGCCGCCGCCACCCGATGGTGGGGATAAATAGCGGATCGAAGTGCTGCGGGGCTTGGATTCGAACCAAAATACCATGCTTCAGAGGCATGTGTCCTACCGTTAGACGACCCCGCAATATGTTCTTATTCTATGGCAATTGGCACACACCAAATCGCATTTATCAATTTCTGCCAAAATCTTATCTTTGGAATAACTATGCACATTGATCATCTGATTAATACCCGCCATCTTTGTTTTTCTGTCTCTATGATCAAAATCCATTACATAGGATGGATATTGCATTCCGCAATCCGTACAGGGTTTTTGCTTTAAAGCATTCACAAACTTAATCAAATTCTCTCTTCTTTTGATGTTTTTCTGCCTATAAAGCTGCCTATTTCTCAAATAGTATCTTTTGTGGCATTCCCTTCTTTTGACAATATCCTTATATGGCACTATTTAACTTTATAGCATATGAACCATGTTATCAAATTCAGAGTCCGCTATCCTACCGTTAGATGACCCGGCAATGATAAACCCTTATACCTTAAGATACCGCCGGATGGCAATGACGGACGAGAGTGTTCCCAACAGAATGCCGCAAGAAAGCAAAATGAGAAAGATCTGGAAAAAATGCGCGAGATAATAATGAAAGAGATTCAATCCCCCGAAAAATTTTGCCGCCTGCGGCCCGAACCAGAATGTCAGCGGATAAAAAAGGACCGTGGTGATGAATGCCGCAAAGATCCCATAAAGCGCCCCGCTCACCACAAAAGGTCCGCGCACATAGGCGGATGACGCGCCAACGACTTTCATGACCGAGATCTCGTCCCGGGCGACATAGATCGCGAGCCGAATGGTGTTCAGCACCACAAGAACCGCGATCGCGGCAAGCGCTATCGTGATCCCGAGGCCGACCGCGCGCCCGGCCGAAAGCACTTTCGACAGCCGTTCGATCACCACCTGATTTTGAAAATAATTGACCTTATCAATGATCGCCTGATAGACGCTCGATTCCAGAAATCGCGCGATCACTTCGTATTGTTCCGGACTTTCGGCGCGGATATTCAAACTTGCCTGCAACGGGTTATCCGCAAGCTCATCGAGCGATTGGGTGATCAGCGCATTGCCCGCATGGCGCGCCCGGAATTTGGCAAGCGCGTCATCGCGCGAAACATACGCAATAGACCTCACTTGAGGCAATTGGGCGATCGCGGCGTTCGCGGCAAGAATATCCTGTTCCGCCGCATCCGTCCGAAAATAGACGCTGATATCCACCTGCCCCTCGATCTGGGAAAGCGCCGAGGTCAGCAAAACATTCGAGAACAGGAGCGAGCCGATGACAAAAACCGCGAGCGTCATGACAAGCGTCGCGGTCAGCGACACCCAGCCGTTCCGCCAAAAACTCATGAACCCGCCTCTGATGATCCGCTGGATAGTGACTCCGGTTGCCATAGCCCTATTTAATCATATACCGCCCTTTTTTGTCGTCGCGCACGACCTTCCCCGACTCGATGGTGACCACCCGCTTCTCAAGGGCGTTGACAATATCATGATTGTGCGTCGCCAAAATCACGGTCGTTCCCAGCTCATTGATGCTTTTCAGGAGTCCCATGATCTCGCGCATGGAAATCGGATCGAGATTTCCGGTCGGTTCGTCCGCCAATACGACATCCGGCCGGTTGACAATGGCTCTGGCGATCGCGACCCGCTGTTTTTCGCCGCCCGACAATTCATTCGGAAAATGCCACGCCTTGTCCGCGAGTCCCACAAGTTCGAGCGCTTGCGGAACATCCACCGCGATATCGGCATCGGCGGCCCCCGCCGCCTCCATGGCAAACGCGATATTCTCAAATGCGGTCTTCGACGGCAACAGACGGAAATCCTGAAACACGCACCCGATCCGGCGCCGGATCTGGATTACTTCATTCGGCGTCGCGTTATGGACATTGAACGATTCAAAATACACTTCTCCGGAGGAGGGTTTTTCTTCCGCAAGCAGTAATTTTAAAAGCGTGGTTTTGCCTGCGCCCGACCTCCCCACGATCGAAACGAATTCCTTGGGTTCGATCGCCAAACTCACCCCGTCGAGCGCGATCGAGGTTGCCGAATAGGTTTTAGATACTTTGTCGAAATAGATCATGCCAATTTGGACGGGATTATTTAAGTTCAAGCTCCGCGTCAATAAATGAATCCAATTTCCCGTCGAGCACCGCCTCCACATCGCTCGTTTCAACTCCTGTCCGGTGATCTTTTACCATTTTATAGGGATGAAAAACGTACGAACGGATCTGATGTCCCCATTCGGCGGTTCCCGAACCGCCCTCCACCGTGAACGCGACGCCTTCTTTTTCCCGCTGTAGGCGCTCCCGCTTGTAGAGTCTGGCACGCAAGAGCTCCATGGCTTTTTCGCGGTTTTGCGATTGCGACCGCTCCGAATCCACATGCACCTGAATGTTCGTCGGTTTATGGACGATGCGGACCGCGGTTTCGCGTTTATTCACATTCTGCCCGCCCGGACCCGATGAGCGCGCAAAGCTCACTTCGATATCGTCCGGACGGATATCCATTTCCTCGGCGTTCACACGCGCGGGCACGACCTCCACCAACGCGAATGACGTGTGCCGGAGTTTTTTGGCCGAAAACGGCGAGATGCGCACTAGACGATGCACGCCCGCCTCGCCTTTCAGATATCCGTAGGCATAGGGCCCGTTCACTTCAAAGGTCACGTTTTTCGTCCCGCCGGTCTCATTCTGATGATGATGCAGAAGTTTTGCCGAGAAATGCATTTTTTCGGCCGCGCGGCGATACATATCGAGAAGGATGCGCGTCCAATCCTCGGCGTCATCCCCGCCCGCACCTGCATAGATCGAGATCACCGCTGATTCCTTGTCGTATTTTCCCGACAGAAATGCCTTCTTTTTTTCGCGCTCGAATGTCCGTTCGAGCTCGGCAATATCCGCCTCAAGCAGAGCGGGATCCGGCTCTTTTTCGATGAGTTCCCGCAAGGATTCAACGTCGTCCCGTAATTTCTTCCATATCTCCTCCCCCTTTTTCAGATCGCCGAGGCGAGCCATGACACCTTCGGCTCGCTTCCGGTCATCCCAGAAATCCGGACGTGCGGTTTCTTTTTCGAGCGCCTCGATCTCCCCGCGCTTTTTCGCGAGGTCAAAGACGGTCCGCCATGCGGCGGACGTTATCGTATAAAACACCGACCCGGTCTTTGAACATATCGGCCATAGCGATATTTTATCACAAACCGGCCGGCAAACCAAGGGGAAAAAATCAATATCGGAGCCGACCCGGGGAGTTGAACCCCGAACCTACGGTTTACGATACCGTTGCTCTACCAATTGAGCTAGGTCGGCCTAATGACAACCAGTATAGACGAAACGGTTGAAAAATAAAGACGCTCGGTGGTATCATGAAATCAATGACGCGCATTCTGATCATCGAAGACGATGTCTTTATCGCGGGACTCATCACCCAGCGATTGAAAAATGATTTCCAGATCGATCTTGCGATCGCGGCGGAGGACGCGTTCAAAAAGATCGAGGAGCGGGTCCCGGATCTCATTTTGCTCGATCTTATCCTTCCGGGCGTCGATGGATTCGAGATCCTGAAAAAATTGAAAAGCGATGACGCGACCAAAGCGATTCCCGTCATTATCCTTTCCAATCTCGGCAACCGCGACGAAGTGGAAAAAGGCATTGCCATGGGCGCCGTCAACTATCTCATCAAATCCAATATCATGCCGGACGACGTCGTTAAAACGATCAAGGAAACGCTCAAGAGCTAGAACTCATCCCAAGGCCGTTGATCGGAACGAGCGCATGTCGCGAGTAGGATTCTCGGAGCGCGACGGCGCGAGAGTAAGCAGATTTTTCAGCAGAAAAATACGGCGTGCCTGCTCGCGGCATGCGCGAGTGAGGTTTTGGGGTGAGTTCTAGCGCGTTGCGGTCCCCGACGGCCGGGATTTCGGCATGAATTCCTCGCGGATCGGCAGCTGGATCGTGATGATCGTCCCCTTCCCTTCTTCCGACTCCATGTGAACCGTGCCGTTGTGGCGCTCAATGATGTTTTTGGCGATATACAAGCCGAGGCCCGATCCCTCGGTTTTTACTTTGACCGCATTTTTTCCGCGGAAAAATTTATTGAAAAGGAATTTTTGGTCCTCCTTCGGAATGCCGATGCCGGTGTCCTTGATCTGCAAAACGACCGATTGCGCGCCCACATCCAGCGAGATCTCAACCTGACCGCCCGACGGCGTATATTTCACGGCATTATCCACGATATTGCGGAGCGCCAGTTCCATTTTCCCCGCGTCCATCATGACGGGAGGCGCGGCTTCGGGAGGCCGGCGGAACCCGAATGCGACGCCGCTATTTTCCGCAGCGCCCTTAAAATCCTGCGCGATCCGGTCCAGAAGCGCCGCAATATCGCTCTTGGCAAATTCATATTCAAACCGCCCCTCTTCCATGCGCGAAACATCCAGAAGATCGTTGATCAGCTGGATGACGTACTCATTCGATTCCATGACCTGCTCGATCAAATTCCGCTGATCGCGGGTCAGCTCGCCCATGCCTTTTAACAGCGTATCCAGACCCCACTTGATACCGGTGAGCGGGGTCCGCATCTGATGCGAAGCGGTCGCAACGAAATTCGATTTTAATTTTTCAACCGCCCGGGCCTCCGTAATATCGTTCACCACGCGTATGGAACCGATCTTCCGGTTTTTTTCGTCGCGAAGCGGAACTTGGCTTATCCGAAGCGTCAGATTCAAAGGCTCTCCGACATCCAGCTCTTTTGACTCAAAATCGGCGAGAAGAATCGTCGAGATCTCGCGGATATTCGCCATGATCGTCTGGTGAGGCGCCAATTCCTGCGGATGTCTGCCGACGATATCGCCTTTCGCGACCCACAAGAGCTCCTCGACGCGCGGGTTCAACTCAATGATGACGCCCGCCGTATCGTATACGATAAGACCGTCGTGCAAACTGTAGACCATCGCCTTGGTCTTCTCTTTTTCCGCGACGAGCGACTGGATATTTCTGATATTTTCAAGCGAAGCGGCTACGAATTGCGCGATGGTTTCAAGCGCGCTCATCTCATCTTCCGAAAATGCGTGAAGCTCCGGGTAATGGATGGCGAGGACTCCGATCGCGCGCTCCCGAACGACGAGCGGCAGGGCGGCCGTCGCAATGAACCCTTCAACGGATAAAAACGTGCTCCACTGTTTTTCCACCCGCGGATCCGTAAGGATACGCGACGATGTTTGAACTTTGCGATCGCGATACGCCTGATCCATGAGCGTCCCTGCAGGCGCACGCTCATAAAATCGCGCGTGATACGCTTCGGAAACCCCGAAACTCGCCGCAAACGTCAGCGCGCCCTGCTCATCGGGTTGAAAAATCGCGACCGCGCGCCCTCCGAATTTTTCGGCGACATACGCCGCGATGTATTCGGCCGCCCGTTCCAGCGATTCATAGATCACGAGATTGATCAATCCGACCGCGCGCTGAAGGTCGACCAATTTCTCGATATGGCTCTGCATCTCCTTTTTATCGTGCTCGATCACGCGATAATTCGACACGTTCTCGATCGTGATCGCGATCTGATTTGCAAGGATCTCAATAAATTGCCGCTCGCCGTCCGAAAAATGGTGCGGAGATCGTTTATAGTAAATATTGAACGTCCCCACGACTTTCTTGCCCACGAACATCGGGGCGGCAAGAACCGCCGAGACGCCCTCCTCTTCCAGCATTTGATTCCATCGCGATACGCCGATCCGCCGGTATTCTTCGAACCGTTCGAAAAAAATCGTCTTGCGGCCTTTCATGATGCGCCCCACAAGCCCCTTCCCGACCGGAATGCGGTCAGTACGGTTAAAAAAACGGACATAATTATCCGAAAGGCCGGCGGACGCCTCGATCTTCATGAATCCGCTCTCTTCCGCCACCCAAACCGCCACCGCGTCTATGCCTATTTCACGGATCAGGCCCCGGGTCAGATTTTTCAAAATTCCGGCAAGGTCCGTGGACGCCAGATTGATGGTCCGCGACAGGAGATTCAGGATCCGGAACCATTCGGCTTGATTCCGGACCACGCGTTTTTTCGATTTGGAAACCGCCATGCTACCATTATAGATGATTATTGATTAATCGCATTCATGTATGAAAATCTCGAGTTCCGCATTTGCCGCAGGCGCCCGGATTCCCGTGGAGTACACCTGCGACAGCAGCGACCGCATCCCGCCGCTTTTGTTCTCGGATATCCCTGCAGGAGCACAAAGTTTGGTCCTGATTATGGACGATCCGGATGTGCCTGAATCCGTACGGCCTGACCGCATGTGGGACCATTGGATCTGCTGGAATATCCCGAGCGCGACCGCATCGATCATCGAGGGGCAAGAACCTCCGGGCATGATCGGAAAAAACTCCGGCGGAAAACCCGGTTATATGGGCCCCTGCCCGCCCGACCGCGAGCATCGGTATTTTTTCAAACTCTATGCGCTCGATACCATGCTCGACCTTGATCCCGTATCCGCAACAAAACAAGACGTTCTCGGCGCCATGGAAGGACACATTCTGGATCACGCTGAGCTTATGGGCCGTTATAATCGGCCACAAAACCAATAGGCATGGCGGATACAAAAAAAACGCTTAACGTCGGATTCATCTCGGGATTTGAAAGTCCCTACGGCATTGTCGTTAAAAATCAATTCAAAGGAGCGGAGCTTGCGGTTGCCGAATTCAATGCGCGAGGCGGCGTTTTGGGAATGCCGGTGGAACTCATCGCCAAGGACGACAAAATGAAAGTCGAGCTTGCAACGCAAGCGGCGACCGAAGTCATCCAAAAAGATAACGTGGATCTTCTTGTCGGAACACTCTCGGCCGCAACCGCAACCGAGGTCAACCGCCTTGCGGTCGAAGCCGGAATTCCTTTTGTGTCCATCAATCAGGTAAGCGCCATCACTGAAGCGCCCCACATGGGTCCCTATACATTCCACGAGGGGTTCACTCCCTATATGACCGCGCAACAGGTCGGCAAATGGGGGTTGGAACACGTGGGCAAGCGATGGTTTTGCATGGCTCCGGATTATCAATGGGGACACGAAAGTTATGCCGCCTACCAAAGCGTCCTTAAAAAACTCGGCGGAGAGGACTTGGGCGTCGCCAAATTTCCGCTCGGCTCAAAACTTGAGGATTTTCCGAAATTTTTCCAAGCGGTCCGGAAAGCAAAACCGGACGTTTTGTGCGTGACGAGCTTCGGACATGACCAGATCAATTTCATCAAAGCCGCGCATCAGGCGGAACTTAAAAAAGAAATGAGCATCATCCTCGGGATCTCCGAAATATCGATCGCCGACGCTGTAAGCTTGGATGAAATGGTGGGCATGTACTGGGGCGTGAATTTTTACTGGGGGCTCGAGGATTCGATCCCGTCCGCCAAAAAATTCGTAGAGGCGTTCCGCAAAAAATTCGACGGCGACACGCCGTCGGGGTACGCGGGCTACGCGTATTCGGCGACCATGGAATTTTTGCTCGCCGCCGAAGCTCAAGGGAACTATCCCATCAATTACGATGCGTTCGCCCGATTTTTGGAAGGGCGCACCTATGACCATTACAAAGGCAACCAATGGTGGCGGCCCTGCGACCATCAATCATTCCAAAATCTTTATATGCTCCGCTTCAAGGGGCCAGAGGAAAGCAAGCACAAATATGACATCGGCGAGATCTTGGATACCGTCGAATGGGATCTCGCTATCGAACGCGATTGCGCAACACTCGGCCATACGGACTTCCTCGAAGGACACATCAAAAAACCCTAGAACTCATCCCAAAATCGTTGATCGGAACGAGCGCATGCCGCGAGTAGGATTCCTCGCCTCGCCGAAGCCTCCGGCGGAGCGCAGGTCGGAGCGCACCAGGGCGAGAGTAAGCAGATTTTTCAGCAGAAAAATACGGCGTGCCTACTCGCGGCATGCGCGAGTGAGGTTTTTGGGTGAGTTCTAGTCGGCTGAAAATATAAAAACCGTCCCGCTTACAGCGGGGCGGTTTTGCGTTGGGTGCCCGCTTAGTGTGTGAGCTTGGACAGGAATTCCTCGGAGCACGAACCCCAGAGACCCCGCTTTTCGGCGCGGGCTTTCGCCTCGAATGCAAGGTACGCCTCCTTTCGGTCGCCCGGAAACATCCGCGCGACCCACCCGTTCCCGGTCGTCACGACCAATCCATTGATGTCGAGGAATTTGCCGAGCCAAAGGTACACCAGAGGATTTCCCTTGCTATCGACTTTATCGCCCGAATCCCACATGACCGTCACTGTCGTTCCATTGAGGAGATCATTGAGAAAACGTTTCGAATTTTCAGCGAAGCAGGCGCCGTCGTCTCCTTTCCAGCTCGCGACCACGCCCTTGAGCTTGGCGGTGCGAACCTCGCCTACGAGGTCATTTCGAAAAAGCAACTCAACCGTATTGCCGTCTACGACTTTGGTTACGGTCGCTTCTTGGGTAACGCCGTATTCAAACTTCGTGTTCCGATCAAATCCCATGCCGATTCCGAAACCCACGAAGAGCAAAATCAACGCCATCAACGAGGTTTTTCGTCCCATGGTTTTTCCTTTCCGGTTTGTGTTCAGGGCTTGTGAAAAGAACGAACGAACAGACCCATTCTATATGAAGTATTTCTACAAAGTCAAGCGCATCGGTTCTCTCATCCAAAACAAAAAACCGGCAATTGGCCGGTTTTTTGATGGTGCGGGTAGCGGGAATTGAACCCGCGTCTCAAGCTTGGGAAGCTTGCATCATGCCACTAGACCATACCCGCAAAATTGACGGGATTCTCAAAAATTATAGTCGCTTTGCTCCTTAATTTTTGGAAGAAGTAGCCGTTCTGCCACTACCCGCCGAAAGCTCGCCGCAGGCGAGACATTCGGGCGGGTCCGCCTAAACGGCCTTCGGCCTTTTGGCGGAAACTAATTCCGCCTACTTCTTCTCATTGAGCTGGCCGTTTGACCACTCGTAGGGAATACCATACACCGAAACCGAAGCCGCAAGCAATGCTTCCCGCAGCCAATCGTTGAGCGCTTTTCCCTCTTTTTCGAGCTCGCGCGAGAGCGCGAGCTGGCGCGCCTGCGGGTCGAGCGCAAAGCGGCGAAATGTCTCGATGTTCCAGCCATAGAGTTCGGAAGCCGCCTTTTCAAGCTCAGCTCGATTCGCCGCGAGCGCGGTTTCAACGTCTTTCTCCGCCTCCGCGGCAATGCCCCGGCGCTCAAGTTCCGAGCGCACCAGCACATCCGCAACAAAAGACATGAGAACTGCGCGCTTTACGATCTGGGCATCCAACGGATCGTTTGAAAGGCGGCGATACCGCTCGAATCCGCGCATATAGGTATTGTAATCGCGCGCGGAAACGGAAACGCCGTTCACGGCCAAAATCGGGTAGCGCTCCGATCGCCAAAAAAATACGAGCGCGATGAATAGAACGCCGATAGCCGCAACGCCATAAAAAATCCATTTTTTAGCGGTCATAGCGTTGGGATCCATGTACGCAGACGTTCCCGCCAGGACGGCGCACCATCGGCCGCTCGAGCCGGTGCGCCGTCGGGCGGCGTACGACGAACAAAAATCACGACCTCCTCGCCGGGTTTATGCAACCCATAGCGCTCCCGCAGTTCCCGTTCGAGTCCGTACGGACTCGATAATTCGCCGAGCCGCTCTGTGAGATCCGCATGTTTTTTTTCTATCTCCAGACGCGACGCGCGCGCGTCGGCATACACATTCTTTGCCAAACCCAATTTTTCATAGGCGTTCCAAGCGGCGCGCCCCAGAAAAAAAAGCAAAGCCGCAAGACCCAATACGAACGGCCATGAATAGAGAAATGAGCGAAATGACAGGCGCTGTTGAAATTTCCGCATGTTCCTTTATCATACATATACGATGCTCGATACAAAAACCAGAAAAAAACATCAGACGATCTGGACGTGGATTTCGGTGCTTGCGATTTTAAGCATGGTCGCATTCCTTGTCCTTCCGGTCCTCACAACGCTTTAGCGCAAGCGGATCATCTTCACGAACACATCGTGGGGGATCGAAACGCGGCCGAATTCTTTCATGCGCTTTTTGCCGCGTTTTTGTTTTTGCCACAGTTTCATTTTGCGCGTCCGATCCCCGCCGTACAAATATCCGGTCACATCCTTTTTAAGCGCCGCGAGCGTGCGCGACGCCAAGATCCGGCCGCCCGACACCCCCTGGATCTTCACCGCAAAAAGTTCCCGAGGCAAAATTCCGTATAGCTTCTCGACCGCCAAGCGCGCTTCGCGCTCCACGGCTTCTCTCCCGACCACGCGGCTGAATGCCGGCACGCGCTCTTCATGCACCAGAATATCCAGACGCACTACATCCGCTTTTTGCATCGCGCCGAATACGTACGAAAGCGAGGCGAATCCCGACGTTGCGCTTTTCAATTCATCAAAAAAATCCCGCATGAGCTCCCGCAGTGGCAGGGACACGCGGACGATCGAGCGATCGGAACCGAACGCATCTGTCGAATGAATGACCCCTTCATGATTTTGCAGAAGCTGCACGACGACACCCGTGTAGGCATGCGGATAGATGATATTTGCGTCAACCAATCGTTCGCGCACTTCGGCGATCTCGTGATCGTCCGGAAATTCGGCCGGCACATACAGGGATTTTTTAATGCCGCTTTTATACGTCACGTCGTACGCAACGGTCGGCGTCGCCGCAATGACCTCGATCCCGAATTCGCGGCGTATCCTCTCGACGAGGATCTCAAAATGCAGCATGCCCAAAAATCCGATGCGAAATCCGCGGCCCAAAACTCTCGACGATTCTTCTTCGTGAACAAACGAGCTGTCGGACAAATGAAGGCGTAGAACCGCTTTTTTCAAATCATCAAAGTCGTTTTCCGACAACGGATACACCGAAGACCAGATCATGGGTTGGGGCCGGCGATACTCCGCGAGCGCCGGCGCCCCATCGCGATCTCCTGTCACGGTGTCCCCCACAAAAACGATCTCGGCCTCTTTGATGTTCGTTACGATGTAACCGATCTCCCCCGCCTCAAGCGCATCGCGTGATTCTCGTTCAGGTGAAAATACGCCGACCTCCTGACAAATGAACCGTCGGGAAGCGCCCGCGAGCCGCAACGCATCATTTTTTTTGAAGGTCCCGTTAACGATCCGCACGTAGGCGATCACGCCCTGATGCGGCGAAAATTCGTAATCAAAAACAAGCGCCTGCGCTTGATTTACGCTCCTGCCTCCGCCGGTTGGCGGAGGCGGTTTTGGCGCAGGAATACGCTCAATGATCGCGTCGAATAATTTTTCAACACCCTGTCCGGTTTTTCCCGAAATTTCGAGGATCTCCTCGTCGCGAACGCCAAGGAGTTTTGCGATCTCTGTTTTGGTTTGGGCGATCCGCGCGGCCGGCAAATCGATCTTATTGACCGCCGGAATGATGGCGAGTCCCGCTTCCTCTGCCATATCGAGTACGGTCAGTGTTTGCGCCTGCACGCCCTGCGTCGCGTCCACCAACAGGATCGCGCCTTCAACGGCCCGCAGAGCGCGCGACACCTCATACGCAAAATCAATATGCCCCGGCGTATCGATAAGATTGAGTATATATTCCGGTCCCTCGCTTCGCTCGGGACGGTCAGGACGATAAATCATCCTGACCGGTTGCATTTTGATGGTGATCCCCCGCTCGCGCTCGAGCTCCATGGAATCCAAGAATTGGGCGCGCATTTTCCGCTTTTCCACGGTCCCCGTCAATTCGAGCAACCGGTCGGCAAGCGTTGACTTGCCATGGTCAATATGCGAAATAATGACAAAATTTCGGATCACCTGCATCGCGCTATCCTATCACAAATCCGCCGGCTGGCGGACCAGAATCATCCCTCGCTCGGACTTCGCGGTTCGGGCGCGACCACGGATGTTTTTCGAATCCGTCCGATGGCGGACTTTAAGAATCCCCGAAGGTCCGTCAGCCGGCGGTTTTGGAAAATTCCGGAGACCCGAGCAAGTTCCGCGTTGTTAAAACACCAAAGCGCGGCAAAAGCCGCGACAAAACCAATGAGCGCAGCAAAAACGCCGTGCCCCAGAACCCCCCAAAAGGTCTGGAGATCGAACCATGAAGCCGTGGACCGCAGAACGCCGTATGCAATGCCGCCAAGTGCGAACGCGGCGACGCCGTGTTCGATGAACGGCCTCGTCCATGTCCGTAGAGGAACACGAAAAAATCGAGAGAATCCAAACCATAACAGGACGGCGTTCAAAACCGAACCCACGCTGAATGCAAATGCCAGCGCCAATACCGCGGTCTGCGGGATATCCGAAACGCGAAGCGAGGAATCAATGAAATACCGGAGATCGGGGCTTCGGGCGAGCATCGCGACCGACCCCCATCCGACCGCGATGCTCGCGGCGCTCGCGATCCCGTTCATGATCAACGGGAAGATCGTATGCCCGGCGGCATAAAACGCTCGCACGAATAACAGCACCAAACTCTGCGTAAGGATCGCGACAGAAAAAAGCGCGAGGGAAGCCGCCGTCAACCGCGTATCCGCCCATCCGAACGCTCCCGCGCCCAAGATCACGCGCACGATATGCGCGCGAAGCACGATAAACAGAACGACAAACGGCAGCGACCAAAAAAGAATATAACGCGTGACATTCGTAACACCCTCTGCAAATTCGCGGTGCTTCCCTTCGGTCACGGACCGCGCAAATCCCGGGAATGCGGCGACGCTGTAGGAAAGACCGATGACCCCCAAGGGAACGCCGTACAGATTGTATGCCAATTGAAAAATGGCGATACTGCCCGCGCCGAGCGCAGACGCGATGGCAGTAAATACCATAAAAACGCCCTGATTCAATCCCAGACCCACGGAGCGCGGAAGCGATAATTTCAAAACGCTTGCGATGTCCTGCCATCGGATACGAAACAGGAGCCGCGGGAAAAATCCGAGATGGATCAAGCTCGGTATCTGGATCGCGAGATGAAACACCGCCCCCAAAATCACGCCCCACGCAAGACCGGGAAGTCCCCAAAAAGGATACAGCCACAAAACTCCGATGATGATGCCGGCATTATAGAGGATCGGAGAGAGCGCATAAACAAAAAACCGCCGGTGCGCCTGAATGACATTCGAAACAAGCGTGGAAAATCCTAAGAGCACCGGCGAAAGCAACAGGATCCGCGCGAGCGTTACCAGATGCGCCGTTGCCTCCTCCGAAAAACCGGGCGTGACAAGGCGCGCGAGCGCGGGCATCGCCATATAAGCGCCTGCGGCCGCAGCGATCATAACGACCCAGAAAACGGCACTGAGTTGGGCAATGAATGTGCGCGCGGCCTCAATGCTTTCGGATTCGCGGCGCAGAAGAAACGGAATGACAACGGCGCTCGTCGTCAACAAAAGCGAGGCGGCGTATAAAAAATCGGGAATGCGGAAAGCGGCAAAATAAATATCGAGCGCCTCCCCCGCGCCAAACGTACTCGCCAAGATCCGGTCGCGCAGGAGCGCCAGTACCTTCGCGGCAATGCTTGCGAATGCAAGCAAAAAAGCGGCCTGGTGGACGCCCGAAACTTCAACATTCAGCGTGGAAAGCAATCGCCGGACCATGGCAGGCGCTATTCATCGATCGGCGCCCGATCGCGGTCTTCCGGCGATGAAATTCCCGCAAGCGCCCGCTTGCCCGATTCCAAATTTCCGATGATCTGCTTTACCTCGGCATTCTCCGGATTAAAAATAAGCACCCGCTGGAATTGCTCGAGCGCGGCCGCTTTTTCGCCCAACCGGTCATACACAAGTCCCAAAAAGTATCGCGCATTGGAATAGGTCGGCGACAATTCGACCGCGCGCTGGAACAGACGTCCCGCGTTTTCCAATTGCTCGCTCCGGTAATACAAGAGGCCCAGCTGGAAAAGCGTTCCGACCTCGGTCGGGTTCAGGAGGGCCGCTTTTTGCATTCGCTCGATCGCCCCCTGGATATTCCCCGATTCTTCCTCCAATTGCGCAATGAATAAATGCGCGGGCACATAATTTGATTTGAGCGCGAGCGCCGTTTCTGCGCGCTCCCGCGCTTTTTCCGTATCCCCTGCCTCTTTAAAAATCCGGGCCTCTGCCAGGATCGGCTCGGGACTCGACGGGTCTCTCAATGCTTCTTCTCCGTAGGCCGCCAGCGCGGCGTTCGAAACGCCCGAAATCCCGAGCGGAAGGAGCGCCTCGTAAATACGCGCAAGCGCATTCCAATTCTCGGAGTCGATCCCATTCACTTTTGTGGCGGTCTGCGCGGCTTCGATCGCCTCGCTTGCCACGGCTTGAAAACGCGCCTGAAGCGATTCCGGTGGTTCGGATGCATTTAAGATCCGGGATAATTCCGCGAGCTTCACGCCCGCAAGGCCCCGGTAATAAAAATCGGCGCCGTCCCATTCGGTGGCGCGGGAAATGGACAGAGCGGCATTTGCCGCGTCATTCGCGCGATTCATGCTTAAAACGCCTGCGCCGTAGTGATACGCGGCAACATATCGCTCAGCAAGAACATAGGATGCTGACACGGCGCCGATCAAAACCGCAATAACGGAGAGCGCCGTCATGAACGATGCTCCAGAATTCGCAAAAAGCTTGATCGAGAAACGATCGGTAAAATTGTGCGTTTCCAATAGCCCCATGAACATGCCGATAAAAATGAAAAGATAGAGCGTCAGCACGAATCCCGGATTGTACGCGCCGGCGTATGCGCCCGCCATCAACGCCAAAAAAAATGTGAGCGCCAAAAACGAATTCGGCCCTGACCGGACAGGACTTCGGAATACCCGGATACCGTACCAGAAAAACGCCGCCATGACGGCCAGAAGCGCCGCCCCCCCCGCGAAACCGATCGCGGAAACGAGCGACAGAAGAAATCCGGCGCCCGCCGTGAATCGAACGCTCCAAAAAGGGCTCGCATTCACTTCGAGCGGCCGGTGCTGGACCCAATTATAAACAAAGGTCCCGGGTCCGGACCCGAAAACCGGATGTGCAAGAATGGCCCCTTTGACCGTTTCGAGCGTCGCTTCAAAGGACGGGCGCACTTCCACGGGCTGGGTCCCGAGACGCCCCGAAATAATGGAAACGAACGTCGGCGCCTGCACGCTTACAAGAACGGCGATCAATAAAAAAAGCGTGGGCCGGAAAAAATTCTTTTCCAGGATCCGGATGGAAAAAAGATACGCGAAAAGAACGATCAATGATGCGAACATCGTCCACCAGATGACGCGAACATTGGCCGCGATCAAGGTCAGAAATGCCGCCGCGACAACGAATCCGAAAAATATCCTGAACTTCTTCAAGGGAACGACCTCAAAAAGAAACAGGGCGGCGAATCCCGCCAGCGAAAACAAGATCCCGAATTCGGTCCATGTTCCAAAGAGATTCGATGTCGCGAACGGAAGATCGAACCACTGCGGGATCGGATTGGACGAAAACGCGATCTTCGCCGCCTGAAACACAAAAAGGGCCGTCGCAGACGCAAAAAACGCCAAAAACCACGTAAAAACAGTTTTCTCTTCTTTGAAATAGGCGGCGGCGAGAAATGCGGCGATGACAAAAAATCCGAGCGCAACGCCTCCGGCAGGATCGCCGGACAATACCCGGAACGAAATGTGCCGGCTTTCCGAAAAAACGCCGGAGAGAAGGACCGAAAGCGCAAAAAGAACAAGGGAGGCCGCCAGAAAATTCTTCGGCAACTCGAGAGATCCCGCCCGCATTCGGGTAAGGAGCCAGCAGATAAGCGCGATAAGGATCAGCGCGTAAGCCAGAAAAACTTTATTGACAAGAAACGGGAATGCCGTGATCGGCAACACCCACAGCGGCAGCAAAAACGCGAGTCCGTAAAACGCGAAGCGCCCGATCGCTTCGAGCCGCAAAACGCGCGTATTGTTTTCCACTGGAATGGTTTCCATAATTTCGAACTATACCACAGACCGCGGTTGACCGCGAGCGTGACACTCCACACAATGAACCTATGGGGAAATATCTCACGATCAAAGAAGCGGCAAAATATCTGGGCGTTTCTCCCTTGACGCTCCGAAATTGGGACAGGCGCGGAAAATTAGCCGCAACGCGCCACCCCATCAACGGATACCGCCTTTATACGCTCGCGGAACTCGAACGGTTCATGGCGAGTTTCGAAAAAAACCGCCCAAGAAAATTGAAAATCATTTTAGAAGATTAAACTACCCCCTTGCGGGGGTAGTTTAATGTATGCGCCTATAAGCCGAATTCTGTACCCCCACCTTTCTGTACACGAATCATGCGCAGAAAAATCCTTTCCTGTATTCGCTCAACTTCACGTACAGAAAGGTGGGGGCGATGATCATTTATCTAGGTCCCGCATTACTGCGGGACTCAAGCGGCACAAACTAGAGACCGGAAACTGGAGGCCGGAAACTGGAAAATCCAGCGTCCAGCATCCAGCTTCCGATTATCTAGAGTACGGCCTTGCACCACGCGGGGTTTGCCATTACTGCATCTCGCGATGCAGGAACTGCGGTCGCCAAGGAGCCCTTTCGGACATAAAGACGTCCGCAAACTTTTCACCTTTCACCGAGCACATAAATTATGTGCTCGGTTAGTATCGTCTCTGTGGCACTGTCCCTATCCGGCGCTTGCACGCCGAACGGTGGGCGTTACCCATCGCGTACACTCTAGAAAACTGGAAGCTGGATTGCTGGAATCTGGAAAATCCAGCGTCCGGAATCTAGCTTTCCAGCTTCTAGAGTAGTGTTCGGACTTTCCTCAACACTAGAAAGCCGGAAACTGGAGGCTAGAAACTAGAAAAATCCAGCGTCCAGCATCCAGATTCCAGCAATCCAGAGTCGCGATCATCCAGCGCATACTGCCCCTACTATAGCAAATCCACAGAAAAAGTCAACTATAGCTGTTTTCAGGTAAAGAATTGACGTGGACAGGAAATTCCTGTTATATCACGACTAGATGCTTAGTTATCCACATGTGAGGGGGCGGTAGTTGTTTTACAATAACAACATGTTGCAAATTGATTGTCGGCACGAAAACCGCTGATCGATTTGCAGTTTTTTGTTTTTTCAGACGCTCATTTTCACGAGACAAGAATAATTGCGGAGGGGGAGGGATTTGAACCCTCGATCGTGCCTAAACACGATGGCGGTTCCGAAGACCGCTGGTTTCAACCATACTCACCCAACCCTCCACCTTTTTCTTGTCCCGTGAAAAGAAGCGTTTTCGTTTTTAAAAGAAAAGGCTATGCACATCGACCGCTGTGCTTTTTTTTATTGTAGCGCGTCCCTCTCACACCCCCGCAAATCGGTATTTTTGTGGATAACTTTCAAAAAACGCCCCTCGTGGCGTTTTTTGTTTTAATAATCCAGCCCTTTCCGCGCTTTGATGCCTTTTTGGTAGATGTGCTTGCGGTCGCAAATTTCGGAGACGATATCCGCTTTTTCGATGAATTCCGCGGGCGCGTTGCGGCCCGTGAAAATCAAATCGAGCTTCCGCTCGCGCGCATGCAGAACGAGCGGCATCGCATCCTCAACCGAGAGTAATTTTAAATCAATCGCGTTGTGGATCTCGTCCAAAATCAGCATATCCCATCGGCCGGATTCGAGCTCGTCCTCGGCCTGCCGAAGGGTCGCGCGTGCGGCTTCAACATGCTTTTCCCGCGGCAATGAATCACCCAAAATCCCCACGAACCCGAGGCCGCCTTTCCGTAACTCGAATCCTGCGGGCCACACATGGCGCGCATCCTCGCCCGATTTCCACGGGCCTTTGATGAATTGGAGCATCAATACTTTCCGCCCATCCCCGCACGACCGCAACGCCTGCCCCAAAGCAGACGTTGTTTTTCCTTTGCCGTCACCGGTGATAATGATGAACATTTACACCTCGCACACCCCCGACACGCACGCGAGTTCTTTCGCGCCTTCGGTCTCATCGCTCTTTTCGTAGAGCACGATCTGTGAAAAATCAATATCCGGAAAACTTTCCTTCATTTTTTTGTACTCGGCTTCCGTGATCTCCTCATACGGCGCCAACTGATACACGGCATCTTCCCGCGGCAGGAACGACAGCCCGCCGATCGTATCCCAATTGCCGTAGAGCCAATGCGCGACATCCAACCATTCCTTATCCCCCACGGAAACCGTTACGGATGGGTTATGCTCGGTGTAGTTTTCTTTCACCGTTTTCCAGTGTTCCAGCTGATCGAGAGCGGAAAGATCGTCCCGGAATGTCGTGCTCGTAGAGGGCGCTTTTACCGGAAATTCGATGACATAGGTATTCGCCGAGCCCACCGCTTGTCCCACCTCCGGTTTATACGGAACTTTCTGGTCTTTCAGCATATGAAATAAACTGTCGGTCGCCGATATCCGCACGCGGCGGATGTAATATTTCGCATGACGCGGATGCATGCCGGATGACGAATCCACCAGCTGGGAAACCGTGCCGGACGGCTTTACGCAGGTGATGGACGTGGACGGCGCAATGCCGAATCGCGCCGCGTATTCTTTGTTCACTCGGATGGATTCCTCGCGCATTTTCTTGAGCGTCTCGGGATTGCGCACCGCCGGAGAGTCCCACTGCCCCGTAATAGAAACACCGAGTAGGCGCTCTTCGTTGCAATTTCGGGTCCAATCGCGCGAAAGATACGGGAAATTGGTAAGCGTTGCCTGATACGTTCCCAATATCGTCGCCAAGCGCATTTTTCGCAGTAAGGTTTCCTCGGTATCGTCCGCGCGCGCCACCACCTCCGTTAAATTGCAGAATTGTTTTGATTGTAAAATGATCTCTCCGCATTGCAAATTATTCAAATAGACAAATTTCTTTTTGTTATTTTTTGTTTTCGATTCAAAACCGCCGACAAAAAAATTGTGAAATTCATCCACGGTGCCGTTGTAAACATCTTCATAGCCGCACCATTCAACTGACATCACTTTATGGTTGTACAATTCGCTATATTCTTTCAGTACTTGATATTTTCGAAACGGAGAGCTTGTTCGAGCAATCTCACTGCTGATGTTGTTTCGACTGCATGCGTCTATCCATTCTTTTTTTAATGGATCTCGTCCGAGCGCAAACTTCAAATCAGAATATATCTTGGCTTGCGCCTCTTTCATATCATTCTTTCGTTTGCGATGTGCACCGTGAATACGCGCAATTAACTCGTGTTTAAAAGAAGGATTACTCCACATTCGTTTGAGGCCGCAAGAAATACTGCAGACGCCGTATTCTCGGTGCGCACTATTTGTTTCAAACGACGCGCCGCATACTTCGCATTTTTTCAAAATCACAAGCTGTCCATTGATAATCCCGCAATTATAGCCCTGCGCCGTATATCGATCGTATGATGCAACAACTCGAGGGTCCGCTTCAATAAAATCTAATCCCAGCCGCCGCGCAGCTTCTTTTGCAAAACCCAGCACCCCGCCCAGATGATCACGCCTCCATTTACTGAAGAATTGGGGCAAGCCGACTTCTTTTGCGTACAGCATCCAATCACGATTTGAAAATCTGCGCCCCAAATGCTGAGTAAGTTTTATTGCGTGCATCCGAAGCATATCATCCGTTACACCAGAAAAATTGCGGTTTTTCTCTCCCCGATTGTTCACGGAATGTTTTAATCGATACTCTTCCCATTGACGTTCACTCCACTCGTTATGCGCCTTTCTCATAGGATTCTTGTCCCCCTTCATTTCATCACTATGCAACCGGTCATGATTTTCTTTCGTCATAATCTCCAGATTTTCTGGATGATTATTTTGAGCATTTCTATCCCTATGATGCACAACCCATCCCTTCGGAATCTTCGTATTGTAATAAAATTCCGTAATCAATCGATGCTCTGTGGAATTGCGCGCCTTCCCTTGATTAACCCACCAATAGTTCTGCGATCGCGCATTTGCTTCCGGGAAAACGTCTTTTATGGACGCTTCGAATCGCGTCGCAATCTCCAAGCTATCTCCGCGGACTAAGTCCTTCACTTTCCGATAATCACCGGACTTTAATCTAAATTTATGATCGCTTGTGGCTTTTATCACCGATCCGTCATCCAGCGTAATTTTATATACAGATTCGTGATTGCCGGTAACTCGTGGATTTCTCATGTAACGGATGGCCATCTTATTGTTTGCATCCAAACAAAATACTGGGACATCCTTTTGTTCACGAGCCAACTGCTGTATGGGTACATGTCCCCTGCCGTCCGCCACATAAACAAGCGTCCCTCCGGTGATGCACGGATTTGTTCCTGGAGGGGCTTCCGGCGGGACCATCGTATGTTTCAAAACTTTCCAGCGCCGTGCCGGCACTTGATGCTTCAACCCGCCGCGATTGAAAATGCCGCGCTCCCCCGAACCGCTTTTCGCGAGCGCCAGCCATTCTTCCATGAATTGCGTTGTCGTCGGCTTTTCCATGTACACCGCCGAGTTGTTCGCCAAACTCCGCTGGGGGTCTTTGATATAAAACTGGCCGTCTTTCGCAAACCGCATATCAATATCATCCGAATCCGAGAGCGAAATGAGCGCGGACCGACGCACACCGCCGGACACGACAATATCGCCGATCTTGCAGATGATGTCGTGCACATCCAGATTCGAAAGGCGCTTGCCTTGCCGCGCCAATACTTTGCGCCGCGCGAACGCCATCAGGTCGCGGAGCGGCCCCGGTCCCGACGCTTTGCCGCCCATTGTTTTGAGGCGCGCGCCTTCAGGCCGCAATTTTGAAAAATCAAATTCCACGTCCTTGCCCGAATACCATGTTTTGAGGCCATGCGTAAGCGCATTCGCCCATCCCTCCTTGCTGTCCTCGATCGTATAGATCGGCAGTCCGCCGGCTGGCATATCACCCGACTGCATTTTGATCTGCGGCAATTGCTGGGCGGTCTGCGATTCCACGGAAAACCCGACGCCCGTCCCGCACATGGAGAGATACATGATCTCGGCAAAATCCTCGAGGCGCGTCGGCGCGATGAACGAGCAATTATACGCCGCCACATTCGTCACGCGCGCCGCATGCCCCGCGCTCCACAACAGGCGCATCGAGGGCATCGCCTCCTGTTTCAGAATGGCCGTGCGCAATTCCTCGTATTCCTCATCTTTCAGATCCTTACCCAGATTCTCGCGCATAAAATCGATGTAGCGCCGGACACTTTCGATCCATGTTTCGCGGCGGCCCTCCGCATCGATCCAGCGCGAATACGAACGGTAATAAATGAATTCGGCGAGCGGATTTGAAAAATATTTTTTGCTGTCGCGGACAAGTTTTTTGACGGGCGCCGGCACTTTTTGCGCCTTTTCGCGGACTTCGGCGCGTTTGTGGCGGTACAAAATATAGGCCTTCGCGGCTTTAGGGAAATCCATGAGGATCAACTGCTCTTCCACCACGTCCTGAATGCCTTCGATGTCCGGCGTCCCGCCCGACGCGTACTTTTTCTGCAATTCCCGCATCACCGCTTCCGAAACCCGCGGCGGATCGTTCTTCAGATCGCCTTCTTTGACGGCTTCCATCGCGAGCGTGATCGCGCGCGTGATGCGCGATGCATCGAATGGCACAATGCGCCCATCGCGCTTCTGAACCTGCGTCAAAATACCGATTGAAGGGATGGTTGGTGTTTTTACTTTCGTTGCCGCCGTTTGAGTCATAGGAATGTATTGTAGCGCGACCCGTTCACACCCCCGCAAATACGATTTTTGGGGATAACTTTACGGGGTTCGGCGAACACAGAATGCGAATTGATTAAAATAGCGAACGAGATCGGGAAGCGAACTTTTATATTCTTTTCCGCCCGAGATCGCGTCCAAAAAAACCTCCCGAGAGCGCCCAATTTCACGCCAACGCCCGCGCCAGCGCGTGTCTCGCAATGTTAATTCAAATAAGTCAAGAGCGCGAAAAACCGCGCCTTGAAACAGCTCGGGGTCCTTGTTTTGCCATCGCGCAGTGCGGCTGATTTCGCTCCCAATGTTGGCGAGTTGTTCGCACAATGAAAGCTCATTCCACCGTCCCCGTGCCAATTCTTTATGAATGATCGCAACTGTCATTCGTCGCGAATGAGTTTTTTAACGATAGTTTTGATTTTTTCCCGTATTTCGGGATTTTCGACATTGCGCGAACGGTTTCCGTACTGCGGCTTGATGTTCACCATGGAATCAAATTCGATCCATTCCTCGCCCGCGTTATCCGGATACAGGTTAATTCCCCATGTACATTCGCGCTTCGATTCCGCTTCTTCGGAAAGCAGCACTTCTTCATCCGCATGCAATTCGCCCCCGATCGCCATGATTTCGTGTTCGCTGTCAACTACGGCTTTGACAAAATCGCCGAACTGTTGTTCGGCTATCTGACGCAATTGGTTACGGGTGATCGGCTCTCGAATAATTTCAATAGCCATATAACAATCAGCATAGCCGAATTTCTCAAAAATCCTAATTGTTAGACACTCGGCGTCTAACAGGTGGACAGCGCAATAAAAAAGATGTCGATAGATTTTATTTCATTCGATATATCGAATGAAATAGGGAACAATGCTTCAACTATGGAGGTTCAACGTGAACTTCCTCCTCCTCCCCGCATATTTCCACCACCTATTCCATATATCCCATAATCGTCCATCCGCAAGTTGTCGTGTCTGCGGCAGTTGTTACCTCACACCATGTTTTTACCTGCCCCAAATTGTCTGTTTTTAATATCTCCGTATTGTAGTGCGAAGCCCTGCCAGCGGCACTGCCTTCCGCAATCGCCCCCTGTCCAAAATCGCCAATACCTAACGCACTACAATCCGGCCCCGTATAATCTGCGGGGACACCGCAATTTTGAATACTAAAAGAATTTGTGCCATCTATCGCGCGTGCAACGAATTTTAACATTACCAGTCGCGTTGCCGCAGAATTGACCGTATTCGTCGTCCATGCGGATTCATCTGATGCGGCATTGGCTCGCAATAAAACTGTTGTCGTCGCCATGCACCATAACCCCACACGCACATAATTATTTGCGCAGGGTCTTGAGGTGGTTATCAGCGACCCCGCCGGAACCGTTGTAGTGCCATACGACGTAATATCAAATACAGTGTTAAATCCTCCCGTCGGCGATGTAGAACCAATCGCAAACATCGGTACGGAATTTGCGGTTGTGTGCAATGAAAACGGCGCATAGGGACTTGTCGTTCCAATGCCTAATCGTCCGGTATTCGTCATTGTTAAAAATTGGTATCCTGTCGTAGTCGCATACCCATCCGTCGTCGTCCCCACATACAGATTCCCTCCCTGACTAGAGAAGAACCAGTGTTTGAGGTCGGTGCCTGCGCTCGTATCAGAGAGCGTAAGAAAGGGTCGTGTTCCCGCCAGTTGCAATGCCCAATTCGGAGTGCTCGTTCCAATCCCCAACCGCGTCTCCACGATCAGGTTCCCCGTTCCTGCGGGAGTTCCTGCAGAACACGCTCCTCCACTGCACACCCAGAGATTGTCGTCATTTAAAAACACATCGTCTCCGGAAGGATTGAAGATGAGGTCCCCCGTGGAATCGATTTGAAAATCAGAGAACGTGGAATCGTCGTAGGAGAGCGCGAATTGGGGATTTGATTCGGTGGATTTTACGCTGAATTTCCGGAACGGAGAGGTCGTCCCGATGCCGACGTTCCCTCCGGTTGTCGCCAGATACGTACTGCCCGTTGTCGTTAGTTGCGTCCCCGTTGCATTGCCAAACGTGAGGAGGCCGTTAAAGAACGACGTGGAAGACGCATTGAACGCTCCCGCGACTTGAAGTCCCGCACTCACAGAACTGGATGCGGTTGAAATGAATCCTGCGAGCGTTGAAAGCGAAGAAACGGAAAGGGTGGATAACAAGGACGCGGCCTCGGCAACACTAAGCGTGCTGGAGGCCGACAGCGGGCCTCCGACATTCAGATTGCTAGCAACCGTGCTTGATGCTTGAGACAAAAACCCTCCGGTGAATGTCGAGAGTCCCGTCACTCCGAACGTCGAAGAAAACGAACCCGTGGTCGCCGAGAGTCCCGCGGAACTTGCGATGGTGATGTCGTTGGGAATATCCGCATCCGTAAGGCCCGAAACCGACGAGATCGTAATGGAACTCAAGGTGATTCCGGACAAATGATCGATCTTGTTGGTCAATGCAATGGCGCGGAAATTGGAATCGCCCCTCTCGGCAATCAACGCGCGCAGGAGATTCGTTTCGGAAGAAATGCGGTTGTT
>JACOYI010000005.1 GCA_016181935.1 Candidatus Niyogiibacteriota bacterium
TCGCGTATAATTACGCAAAGCGTATACGCGAAACGAGCGAGCCGAGGATAGAGCAAAATATCTCGCTGGGATATTTTGCGTGTCTCGAAAAGGCGATAAGCGGATTCTTTTGATTTCTATGTCTATCAATTCCAAAGCAAAACTTGCCGAAAATATTTTAGAACTCGATAAACTCGAGCAGGCGCCCACGCGCAACGGCTATGGCGAGGGCGTGGTGGAGGCGGGTGAGAAGGACCCGAATGTGGTGGTGCTCTGCGCCGACCTCACGGAATCCACGCGTTCGGAGGGTTTTGCCAAGAAATTTCCGGAGCGGTTCGTAGAGATCGGCGTCGCCGAACAAAATATGGCGTCGGTGGCGGCCGGCATGGCGGCAATGGGCAAGGTGCCGTTCATTTCTTCGTATGCGATGTTTAGTCCGGGCCGGAATTGGGAGCAGATACGCACGACCATCTGCTACAACGAGCGGCACGTGATCATTGCGGGTGCGCACGCGGGGGTTTCGGTGGGTCCGGACGGCGCGACGCATCAGGCGGTCGAGGACATCGCGATCACGCGACCGATCGCCAACATGACGGTCATTGTGCCTTGCGATGCCATTGAAGCGCGCAAAGCCACGGCAGCGGCCGCCCAACTCGCAGGGCCGGTTTATTTGCGCTTCGCGCGGGAGAAAACGCCGGTTTTTACGACCGCGGATACGCCGTTTGAAATCGGGAGAGCGGAAGTGTTTTGGAACGGTAGTCCCTCGCTACGCTCGGGACGACAATCGCTTGATGTAGCGATTGTCGCATGCGGCCCGCTCGTCCATAATGCGCTCTTGGCGGCCTCCGTGCTCGAAGAAGAGGGGATCGCCGTTCGCGTTATCAACAATCACACGGTAAAACCGATGGATGAAAAAACGATCCTATCTGCGGCAAAAGATGCCGGATGCATCGTGACCGCTGAGGAACATCAGGTGAACGGCGGTATGGGTTCGGCGGTTGCCGAAATTCTTGCACGTAATCATCCGGTGCCCATGGAATTCATCGGCGTTCAGAACCGGTTCGGCGAATCCGGCGAACCGCAGGAACTTATCCGGCATTTTGGCATGGCGCCCGAGCACATTATAGAAGCGGTCCGGCGTGTCATAAAACGAAAGAAGTGAATTAAACAATTTGTGGACGGCCGTCCACAAATTGTTCAATCTTGAATAGTGCTTGACGTTTTTGCTTGGTTGTTGTATACTTTTGTCAGGTCAGGAAGCAAAAATCAGAACCCAAGGAGGCATTATGAAGCGGAGCGTGAAGAAGAGGTGCGTCCACTGCGGTTTCCCCGTTTCCGGCGGCGGGGACCGGCACGCGAAGAACGCGTGCCCTCCGTCCAAAAACATTGCGCATACCCAGCGGCAGCGCCGCTTGCGCAGGAACGCGAAGCGCCATGCGCTCGCACTCGAAAAGCGCGGCGCTCCGGTGGTCGGCACCGGCCGTCCCAAGGGCGGTCAGAAAGCGTAGTGAAAATCCCCTTGTCCCGTTTGCGGGACAAGGGTTTTTTCTTTCAAACCGCGCGAGTATAATGAGTCCATGCGGTTTGATGTGATCACGATCGGGTCGGCGACCCGCGATACGTTGGTGAAAAGTAAGGGATTCAAAATAATGGAATCCGGCGATTTTGCGACCGGCAAGGCATTGGCGGTCGAATTGGGGTCAAAAATCGGGGTTGACGAGGTTTTTTACGGGACGGGAGGCGCCGCCACGAATACGGCCACGACCTTCGCGCGGCAGGGATTCAAAACCGCGTTCATCGCGCGTGTAGGAGATGACGTGCTCGGCCGCGCAGTCGCGGATGAAATGGAAAAAGAAGGCGTGGGCGTCGAGTGGCTCCTGCGCGACGCCGGAACGCCGACCGGCTATTCGGTAATTTTAGAACATGAATCCGGCGAGCGGACCATTTTGGCATATCGCGGCGCAAATGAGAAATTGCGCCATGAGGACATTCCATGGGGCGACATTCCGTGCGCGTGGATATATTTGTCGTCGCTTTCGGGCGATCTCGGCATCGCGGAGGCGGCGCTTGAAGGCGCGGGGCGGTGTGGCGCTCGCGTGATCTGGAATCCGGGCGGGTCGGACCTCGCGCTTGGATTTAGCGCGCTCCAGCCATTTTTGAAGCGCGTGAATGTTTTTATCGTGAATCAGGAGGAGGCCTCAAAACTTTTGGATATTCCGTATGATGATGTGAATGCGATCTTTAAAAAATTCGATGACGCGATCGACGGCATTGCGGTGATGACGCGGGGACCCGAAGGGGTGTACGCATCGGATGGAACGACGCTTTGGAAAGCTGGTATTTTTCCTGAAAAAAAGGTTGCGGACCGCACGGGCGCAGGGGATGCATTTGGTTCCGGTTTTGTGGCGGGACTCGCGATTTCGAACGGCGATGTCGCGTATGCGTTGCGGCTTGGCTCCGCGAACGCCACATCCAAAGTCGAACATATGGGAGCAAAAGGCGGCCTGCTGACGCGACAGGAATTCGAGGAGGATCCGCGCTGGAAGAATTTGGCGATCGAGGAAACCTCCTTATGAGCGCCGATTCCGTCAAATATATTGCGCGTCTGTTGCGGAGCGATGCGGATACGGTGACGCGGCTTACGGAAAAAATGGCCGCGCGTTTCGGCAAGGACGGGGTTCTGGATGCGATCGCGGTCCAGAACCGGCTGCGCATCGAAATGCTCTTGGAAAAACTCGGCGTCCACGACCGGAAAGCCCTCCCGATCTTCAATGCGCTCATTTCGAAAGTCGAGGAGGATGATGCCGCGCTCAAAAAAGCGTTCGGCATTTCGGGCAAGGACGGGATGGGGTACGGCGTGCTTGCCGAGCGGGCCCGCGAACTGGCGGGTCTCGGCAGCGGATTTTTTTTGAAATGGTCCCGAGCCGAGGAATTGATCCATAAAAATCCTCCGCAGAAGATCCTGTCGTTCTTCGGCTATCGCGATACGAAAGAGCTTTTGGGGAAAGAGGATGTCCGGAAGGTTTTCGCCGCGCTCCGTTTTGTGGAAGATCGTGTATGGCTCAACACGGTCTTTTTTGCCGCCTATAAGGATCTCGAGGCGGCGGATTTCGAGAAGCGCCCGATCGAAATGCTGATACTCGAAAATAAATGGCTCCGAATGGCGGAGCATTTTGTCCAGAAAAAATATCATAACGTGAGCCATTTAAAGGAGCTCGGCGTCATTTTCGTCCTGCCTCAGGATCTGATGGTCGCCGGCGAAGCGCTGCGGCTCTTCACGCTGTTACTGCATTATCTGCACGAGATCCATTTTTATTCCGAGCTTTTTGAGAAAAAGGCGCACGCATTTACGGATCCGTTGTGGACCGAGGGGCAGAGTTTTTCGGATTTTTTCACGGCGGCTCTTCGCGGTGATATCATCGACAAGCGCCCACCGGACGGCCGTGCGTTTCATTGGTTCATCATCCAGCGATATCTGGCGAAAGAGGACGAGAACGATTGGCGTCTGTTCGAGCCACATGTGAATCCGGAGGCGCTGCATTGGGATCGCGCAGAGGAGAACATCGCGCATATCGGCGAAAAGTTCCCGCGGCTTGATCTCAGTTTTTGGCATGATCTGGGCTGGATCGGCGATTTTTACCCGACCGATACGGGTGTTGAAGTGCTCGTCAGCATGAATCTGGTGGATACGGTGATGGCGTTGGTGATGAAAAAAGAGCTGATAAAATATCTGTATCATCATCAGGAGGCGTTGTGGAACAAGATCTTCATGATGTATGCAGGCAAAGATGAGATCCGGCGGTTCGTTATCCAGAATTTTTCCAAAGGATTCATTTCGTTATGAACGAAACACTCAATGACTGGCTGCGTCAGGCGGCAGAGGAGCGCTGGGCCGTCCCGCACTTCAACATTTCGAATTTCGTCCAATTAAAGGGAGTTCTCGCGGCGTGCATGGAGGCGCATACGCCCGTCATGATCGGCACATCCGAAGGCGAAGCGGATTTTATCGGGTTTCGCATGGCGCGCCACTGGATCGACGCCGCCGAAGAGGAGACCGGTCTCGCGGTTTTTTTGAACGCCGATCATTTTCATAGTTTTGAGAAGGTCGCGGCCGCGCTGGATGCGGGATACGATTCGGCGCTTATTGATCTGTCCAAAAAACGCGTCGAAGATAATAGCGCCGAGACGCGCCGCGTCGTGGATCATGCCCATGCGAAAGATCGTGCGATCAGCATCGAGGGGGAGTTGGGATATTTGGTGACAGAATCATCGAAGATCTACAAAGAAGCGGTCGAGATCCCGCCCGAGAGTTTGACGGATCCCGATGCGGCGCGCGCATTCGTGGAGACGACAGGAGTGGACCGGTTCGCGCCGGCCGTCGGGAATCTTCACGGTATTGCCGCAAATATGCCGCAATTGGATTTTGAGCGGATCGCCGCCATACGCGCGGCGGTGCCGGCGAATGTCGCATTGGTTTTGCATGGCGGGTCCGGCATTCCGGATGACCAGATGCGCCGCGCGATCGAACTGGGATTCAATAATATTCATGTTTCGACCGAAATTCGCGTGGCGTATACGGACGCATTGCGCGCGGCGCTTGCGGCTATGCCCGACGAAACGACACCGTATAAATTTTACAAACCGGTCGTTGAAGCGGTTCGCATAAAAGCCATGGAAAAACTCCAATTATTCGGGAGTATTAATCGGATATAATTTCATGAATTCAGGAAATCATTTTCTGGAATACGCTTGAATTTCCAGCGAAATTCAAGCTCCATCCTCGGCGCTTTGTTTTTTGATTCAGCAGAAAGTGTAATCAAAAAACACCCTGCAAAGCGCCTGTGGGGCTTCCAAAAATAATTTCCTGAATTTATTTTATAAAACTATGCCAAAAATTTTCATCACGCGGCGGATTCCGGAAGCGGGAATTCAAAAATTACAGGCAAAAGGATATGAGGTCGTTATCAGTCCCGAAGACCGGGTGCTTCGGAAAGAGGAAGTGCTCGAAGCGCTCCAAGGCCAGAATTACGATGCGGTGCTCTGTTTGCTGACGGATAAGATCGACGGCGACATATTGGACGCGGCCGGAAAACAATGCAAGATTTTCGCGAATTTGGCGGTCGGGTTCGATAACGTCGATTTGAAGGCCGCCGAGGAGCGGAGGATCGCGATCACAAATACGCCCGGCGTACTCACGAATACCGTAGCGGAACATACATTTGCGCTGATGCTTGCCATTGCGCACCGCGTTTGCGAAGCGGACCGATTTACGCGCGGCGGGCATTATGAAGGATGGGCGCCGATGCTTCTTTTGGGGAACGATCTTTCGGGGAAGACCATCGGCATCGTCGGGTTGGGGCGCATCGGTTCGCGCGTCGCATATCACGCGGTCAAGGGATTCGATGCAAAAGTGATCTATTATGATGTAGCGAGAAACGAAGAGTTCGAAAAAGAGTACGGCGCGATTTACAAAGCAAACGTAGAGGATGTGCTTCACGAAGCGGATTTTGTTTCGATTCACGTGCCGTTGTTGGATTCCACGCGGCATTTGATGAATGCGGAGCGGTTCCGGATGATGAAGCCAACGGCGTATCTGGTCAATACCTCCCGAGGCCCGATCGTGGATGAAGCGGCGCTCGTGAAAGCGCTCAAATCAGGCGTCATCCGCGGCGCTGCGCTTGACGTGTTTGAAAATGAACCCGCGCTCGCGTCTGGGCTTGTAGAATGTGAGAATGTGATTTTAACCCCTCATATTGCGTCTGCCACCGAAGAGACGCGCTCTGCCATGGCCGAACTGGCGGCCGATAACATCATCGCGGCGCTCGAAGGCCAAGCCCCGCCAAATCTAGTGAAGAAGAAATGAGCGCCGCGAAGACAAAAAGCCGGCGGTTCGAAAACCGCCGGTGATCATTACGTGCCGCCCTTTTTGGACCGCTTGAACAGCGTTCGTTCTTTCAAGAAGAGCCAGACAAGGGGTTTGTTTGCGAAAAGGATCACAAGACCGGCACCCATGGCGATCGCTGCGGTGATGAGGACCTTCTCGGGGCTTTGTTTCACGGAATAGGATACGATGCCGGGGGCGATCGCGAAAATTTTTTTGTAATCGGGAAAATGGGGCGCGACGAAGATCTCGAACATGCCGGCAAAAAGCCCGATGGCGATAAGGATCCAGCCGAAGAGCATAAGACGGATCGGCATGGATTCCCGTTCGATTTCCTCCTCGTGTTCCTCTCCGCGTTCTTCGTGATGGGACATCACGTCTCCTTTTTGGGATGTTGGTCTTTTTTTTACTTAATCACCGAACCTATGCCCTGTCAATTTTTTGCCCATGGCCGTCCTTGATTTTTCTTTTCCGTCATGCTTCAATAGGCGGTAATGATAGCGCTTACAGCAAAACCCCGTGAATTGACCGGAAAGCGGGCGGGCGCTCTGCGGACACAGGGCTTGGTTCCGGCTGTTGTCTATGGAGCAAAAATGCCGTCCGAACCGCTCACGGTTGATATGCGCGAGTTCGAAAAAGTATGGCGGGAAGCGGGGGAGGCGGGCCTTGTGGAACTCGCGGTCGGCGATTCCAAGAAAAACGTACTCATTAAGGACGTTCAGCGCGATCCGCTCAAGGATACGCCGGTGCATGTGGATTTTTATGCGGTTCAAATGGATAAACCGATCCGCGCAATGGTAAGCGTGAGATTTTCGGGTGATGCGCCCGCCGTAAAACAAGGGGCGATCCTAATGAAGATCATTCATGAGCTCGAAGTGGAAGCGCTTCCGGCGAATTTGCCGCGCGAACTCGAGGTGGATATTTCGAAACTGGCCGCGAGCGGCGAGCGCTTTTTGATCTCCGATTTAACATTGCCGGCCGGTGTCACCGTGATCGCCGATCCCGCCGATATCATTGCGCTCACGGAAGAGCCGAAGGCCGAGGAAGAGATTGCGGCTGAAGCGGCCCCCGGCATCTCGGATATCGAGGTGGTGGGCGAGAAAGGCAAGAAAGAGGAAGCAGTCACGGAGGAGGGAGCAGTCGAAAAAGAGTAAGCGTGATATACTGCCCCATATGCGTATTTTACCGATCATCGGTGTCGGTTTCGCAATGGGCTTTTTTATTTTTGCCGTTTTTGTCGCGCGGGCGCAAACCGTGGATCCGGCGCTGGTGGGCGAGCGCAAAGCCGCGCTCGAAAAAGAGCTTGCGGGATACGAAGTTCAGATCGACGCATTCCGGCAGCAGATCGACGCCAAACGATTGGAGGCCGCAAGTTTTGAGCGCGACATTGCGATCTTGAACGCCGAGATCAAGAAAGCGCAGCTTGCCATCAAGGCGCGGACCATCGCGATCGAGCAATTATCGGACACGATCGGGGAAAAATCCGATTTCGTGGACGAATTGCTCGTAAAGATCGATCGCGAAAAAAAATCGCTCGCGGAACTCCTGCGCCGCGTGGAAGAATTGGACCGCACATCATTTGCGGAAGCGTTTTTTTCGCGCGAATCCATCGCCGGATTTTTTAAGGAATTGGATCATTATGACACGGTGCAGGCGGCGGTTCACACGTCATTTTTGGAGATCCGGAAAACCCGAGTAGCGACCGAGGAGGAGATCGATACGCTCGAAACCCGCAAATCGGAAGAGATCGAGCTTCGCGCGCTTCAAACACTCGAAAAAAAACGCGTTGAAGAAAAGGAATCCGAGAAAAAAAAGATCCTCGCGGTCACTAAAGGCGTTGAAGCCGAATATCAAAAATTGCTGAAGTCGCGCGAAAAAGATGCGGCGCTTATTCGAAGCCAGCTCTTTTTATTGCGCGGTTCGCCGGATATTCCGTTCGAAAAGGCGGTGGAGTATGCGAATGCCGCATTCAAAGCCACGGGGGTGCGCCCCGCGTTTTTACTCGGTGTGATCGCGGAAGAGTCGAATCTGGGTGCCAATGTCGGCACGGGGAACTGGAATATCGACATGGCGGATCGCCGGTGCGCATCGCAACGCACGGCATTTCAGGAGATCACCGCTGAACTGGGATTCGATCCGAATCTGATGCCGGTTTCCAAAAAGGCGTGGTACGGCTATTGCGGGGGCGCCATGGGGCCCGCGCAATTCATGCCGACCACATGGAAGTTATACAAAAATTTGATCGCAAAGCATACCGGCCACAACCCGCCCAATCCTTGGGAGGCGCTCGATGCATTCGTGGCGTCGGCGCTTCTGTTGAAAGATAACGGCGCGGCGGAGGGGACCTATGCAGCTGAGCGCCGCGCGGCGCTCCGGTATTTGGCAGGCGCGAACTGGCAGAAGCGCTCATATGCTTTTTACGGCGACGATGTAATGGCGCTTGCCGCCAAGTATCAGGACCAGATGAACATCATTCTGGCGGGGCAGTAGTTTTTGAGAATGCTTTCACGATGGGGTCGAGATCGCCCGCCATGATGCGTTCGATCGCGTGCCACGATTTTTTGATGCGGTGGTCGGTGACGCGATCCTGCGTAAAATTGTACGTGCGGATCTTTTCCGAACGGTCCTGCGTGCCGATCTGTTCCCGGCGCACGGCGGCGACGGAATCTACGGCTTTTTCCTGATGCGCCTCCATAAGTTTGGAGCGCAAGATATCAAGGGCGCGTTCGCGGTTCCGGGCTTGAGAGCGTTCGCTTTGGGAACGCACGACGAGGCCCGTGGGTTTATGTGTGATGCGCACGGCGGTTTCGACTTTATTGACGTTTTGTCCGCCCGCGCCGCCGGAGCGCGAAAAACTGACCTCAATATCCTGGGGCCGGATTTCGAGCGCTTGGGGCGGATAGATCGGGAGCACGGCCACCGATGCGGTCGACGTATGCACGCGGCCCGATTTTTCGGTATCCGGGATGCGCTGGACCCGGTGAACGCCCGCTTCTTGTTTTAATGTCGGGTACGCATCCGGATTCGCGACCTCGATCGTGATTTCCTTGTAACCGCCGAGGTCCGAGACCGACGAATCGATCGCGGTCGCTTTCCAGCCTTTGCGGCTCGCGTATTTCATATACATCGATGCGAGGTCGCGCGCAAAAAGCGACGCTTCGGCGCCGCCAGCGCCCGCGCGGATCTCAAGAAAAATGCTTTGCGGCTGCATTGTTATTTTTTGGATTTTTTGCCCTTGCCGCCTGTTCTGGCGCGCGGCTGTTTCAAAGACGCCGCCCGCGCCCGTTTCGCCTTGAATTTTTCAACGCGGCCCGCCGTATCAATGAGTTTTTCCTGCCCCGTGAAGAAAGGGTGGCAGGATGCGCAAATTTCAACCTCGATCTTTTCTTTTGTGGAGCCGACCGTATAGGTTTTGCCGCATGCGCACCGGATCGTCGCATGCGGATAGTAGACGGGATGGAGATCTTTTTTCATGGAGCATAGCGTAGCACGGAGAGGCGGTATTGACAAATGTTTTGGGTAAACACATTTGGCGGTTTTGAGCGGCTCGCCGTTTGCTTTTTCAAATCGGTCGTTCGTCCTGCCAGCGCAGGACGCCGACCTGCGCTCTCGGCGCGCCAACTCCGCCTTCAGCGGAGACCGTGCTTGTCGCGCCTGCGAGAGCTTTTCAAAACCAAACGCCTCGCCGCCTTTTCAAAACCGCCAAATGCGCCCGCATATTACCGATGCGCCTTGAATTTAGGGCCGGACTCCTGTAGAATGGTCGCTATGTCTGATGTATCAACCATGGAACCCGCAATTCCTTCCGAACCGTCGGCGGCGAGCGCGAGCGAGACGGCGGATCCGGAACTCGAAGCGATGTTTTACGCCAAGGTTCATATCGGCTACTCACGGACACGGAGGCACCCGAAAATGAAGCCGTATATTTTCGGGTTGCGTAATACCGTGGAGATATTCGATTTGGAGCGCGTTCGCGATAAGATCCGCGAAGCCGAAGCGCTCGCGAAGGCATGGGGCGAGAAGCGCGCGGTTGTGCTTTGGGTCGCCACCAAACCGGCCCTTCGCACGATCATTGAAAAGGCCGCAGGAGATCTTGGTATGCCCTATGTCACGGGCCGGTGGGCCGGCGGATTGCTTACGAATTTTTCCGAGATCCGCAAACGGCTCGACTATTTCGAGGACCTGAAAGCGAAGCGGGCATCCGGCGAGCTTGCGCGGTATACCAAAAAAGAACAACTGGTATTCGCGGATGAACTCATGCGGCTTGAGCAAAAATTCGGCGGTATTGTATCATTAAAGAAACTCCCCGACGCGGTCATCATTGTCGATCCGGAAGAAGAGATCACGGCCTCCCGAGAAGCGCGGAGTACAGGCGTCCTTTCGGTCGGGATCGCCAATGTGGACTCCAATCCGGAATTAGTAAATCATGTGATCCCGGCGAACGACAGCGCGGCATCGAGCGTGAGATATATCATCGAGCGCTTGGCCGCGGCTTACCAAGCCGGGACAGGAACGGAATAAATCATCTATGGCGGATTTTGATATGATTCGTGAGCTCCGGGCTCGGTGCGGCGCATCGATATCGCATTGCAAGAAGGCGCTTGAAGAAACCGGGGGCGATCGGGAAAAGGCGCTTGAAGTTTTGCGTAAAGAAGGAGCGGATATTGCCGCAAAAAAAGCATCCCGCGCGACGCATGCGGGCGTTGTTGACGCGTATGTGCATGCGGACCGGCGATTGGCCGCTCTCGTAAAAGTAAAATGCGAAACGGATTTTGTCGCGCGCAACGACGAATTCCGCGCGTTCGCGCATGACCTTGCGATGCAGGCGGCGGCGATGGGGGCGCGAACGTCTGAAGAATTGTTGGAACAGCCGTTCATTAAAGACCCCAAAAAAACCGTACGCGACCTTGTAAAAGAGATCATCGCAAAATTCGGCGAGAACGTGGAGGTTATTTCCGTGTCGCGCCTTGAGATTTAATGTTTATGGAGACGCTCTCTATGTATCTGGCGATCATGGGCGGGGGCATTTTGCTGGCCGCCGTTCTTGTGGGGCGCTATGTCCCGAGCGTCAAATCGTTATCGGTGCCGGATCAGCGAAAATGGCTGGATCGCCTGCCGCCGTTCCTCGAATTCGCCGCCGATTTTTGGCAGAACCGGATGCAGCCGCCATTCACGCGGTTTTGGATCCGATACATTCACCCGATCTTTTTGGGGGAAGGAGAAAAGTGGTCGCGCCGGTCCCGCATCGTGGCGCTCCGGATCGAGCGGATGTTTCACCGGTTGTCGGATTATTTTCGCGGCAAGCGCATCGCGATGCAAGGGAATGGCAGTTCGGTGGAGGCGGCACAGGGGAAGAATTCCCAGTTTTGGAGCGAGATCCAGCGGCTGAAATCATCGGATGAGAAAAAGAAATAGGAATTGCCGCCTTAGCTCAATTGGCAGAGCAACACTTTTGCCCGCCCGCCTAAGACGCGCCGTCCTAGCTCAATTGGCAGAGCAACAGTTTTGTAAACTGTAGGTTCCGGGTTCGACCCCCGGGGACGGCTCAACAATCGGCGCTAAGGCGCGTCGGGCGCGGTAAAGTGAAGGTTCTCGGTTCGACTCCGAGAGGCGGCTCTCAAAAAGAAAACCCGAGCAGTTATGCTCGGGCATTTTGTTCGGCGGTTTTTTCGTATCGCCTATACGCTTTGGAAATCAAGGCGTTCAAGGACACGAGGATGATATCCAGTGACAAGAGAATGATATGGTCTGCAAAATTTTAAGCGATTCGTGATAAAATGAAGATAATGAAAAAGAAGCGCGTGGTCATCATCGGCGGGGGGTTTGCGGGCGTGCAGTGCGCGCTGGACCTCGCACGTCACCCCGTTGATCTCGATGTCATTCTCATCGACCGCGACGGATATCATACGTATCACGCCGATTTTTATAAACTCATTACATCGGGCCATGGGCCGCTGCATATCCCGCGCGAGAAGTTCCGGCTCGCGTTCTCGACGGTCGCGCTCGAACTCGCCGAAATTTTTGAAGGAAAACCGAACGTGGAATTGGTGCGGGGGGATGTCGTCGCCGTTCATCCGAGCGCGAATGCGGTGGAATTGGCGGACGGAGAGCGCATCGCATACGATATTTTGGTCGTGGCCACGGGTTCGGTCACGAATTTTTCGGTTCCCGGACTCCGGACGCGTGCGTTCGAATTGAAATCGCCGGAAGATGCGCTCACTATCCGCAATGCCATTGATGAGGTTTTTGCGCGCAAAGCGAAGCACGAAAAAATTTCCATCGTCATCGGCGGCGGCGGATTCTCGGGATGCGAGGCGGCAGGGGAGATCGCGGTGTGGTTGCCGAAACTCGCGCGTGAACACGGGCAGCCAGCCGGGAACGCCGAGGTGACCATTGTTGAGGGTGCGCCCCAGCTTTTAATGTCGGCGCCCGCGTGGTTTCGCAAAAAAACCGAGGCGCGGCTTCTGGCGCTCGGCGTGCGGATCATTTTTTCAAATTTTGTTGTCGGCGTCCGCGACGATGCTATTGATTTAAAAAGCGGGAACGCGGTCTTGTTCGATATTTTGATCTGGACCGCCGGGGTCAGGGCGCATCTCTTGGCCGAGAAAATCACCGGCGCCGCGCTTGCAAAAGGGAGTTGCATCGTGGTGGACCCGTATTTACGCGTCGGCAATTTCAAGAATATCTTCGCGGTCGGCGATATTGCGTTTTGCAAAGGATTCGGCGATAAACCCCTGCCGATGCTTGCACAAACGGCGATCTCGCAAGGGCGCTACGCGGCGTACGCGATCCATCGGTTATTTCACGACCGCAAGACATTTCCGTATCATCCGTATCGTCCCCAGTTCATTATTCCGCTTGGCGGGCGGTACGCGCTCGCTTATGCAAGGGGGTTTTCATTGGAAGGATGGCTGCCGTGGGTTTTGAAGCGCGCGGTCGCGCTCAGGTATTTCATGAGTATTTTGCCGTTCGGGAAAGCGCTCCGCGTGTGGTTGCGCGGGGTGCGGATATAAAGAAAAAAGCCGCTCAAATGCGGCTTATGTGATGATTTCATGGGCAAGGCCGACTCTGACGGCCTCGTCGGCTGTGAAAATATAACATTCACGAGACCATCGGCGGACATCCTCCAGGGAATGACGGCCTTCGGTTGCTTTCGAAACAATTACTTCATATCGCGCATCCTCCAGTTTGATCAGCATAAGATCTGCCTCCGCTTCGCGTCTCGAAAGATCGGATCTCGTTTCACCGATGAAGTTGCCTTCGTGGAAATAAAAGAGGGTGTTCGGTGTGATCAGACGACGATTTCCGGCAAGAAAAATAACGATACCCATGGATTTGATCTCTCCAAGCCCGATCGTGATGAGTTCAATGCGCGAAACAAAACGGATGTAATCGTAAAACGCAAAGCCGCTTCCCATATCGCCGCCGGAACTTGAAAGAATAAGCTGCGCCGGAACCTTTTTTTTTCCGCGCGGCGTCTCGAACGATTTGAATTGCTCGATCGCGCGTGCCGTATTTTCTTCATTAACATCACCGATCCAACAAAATGCTCGGTCATCGCGAAACGGGATCATAGTGCCTCTCAAGGAACGTTTTCTTTCATTATAGAACATTTATTGCTAGCGTGGGCGCATGTTGGAAATTCGTGATTTGACCGTAAAAGCGAATGAGCGTCAAATTTTGCATACGGTCTCTTTGACGATCGCCAAAAGCGAGATTCACGCAATGAAAGGATCCAACGGCTCCGGCAAGACGAGCTTGGCGCTTTCGATCGCCGGGCATCCGGATTATGCGGTCATGTCGGGTGATATCCGATGGAATGGCGGGAGCATTCTGGATAAAAAGCCACATGAACGAGCGCGTCTTGGGATTCATTGGATCGGGCAAAGCGTGCCGGCATTCGACGGGGTGGGGCTTTTGAGTGTGGCGCGCGGCGCGTGTAGCGCGAGAGGAAAGGCGCCCGATGTTTTTCATTTACGTTCCGAATTGGTCGCGGCGCTCAAACGGATGGGGCTTGGCGAGGATTTTTTGCTTCGGGCCCTGCACGGCGATTCATCGGGCGGGGAGAAGAAAAAAGTCGAGCTGGCATTGGCCGCGGTTTTGAAGCCGGAATGTCTGATACTGGATGAAGTAGATGCGGGGCTTGATGCGACGGGAATCGAAGCCGCCGCTGGCGTTATCGCCGAACTCGCAGGAAACGCGGCGGTTCTGGTCATTTCCCATTCAGACGCATTCATTGAGCGGCTGGGCGCGAGTCGCTGTTATCGGATGGAATCGGGGAAACTTATTCATGAACACTGACGAAATACGTATTCCAAGGGGGCTTACACGTTCGACCGTGGAGGCGATCTCACGGGAAAAAAGCGAATCCGCATGGATGCGTGATTTCCGTCTCCGCGCATTCGATATTTTTGAATCCAAGGCGATGCCGGCGTGGGGCGCGGATCTGTCGGATATCCGGTTCGATGATTTTTGGTATTTTATCCGTGCATCCGGACAGAGTCGCGATTGGAACGATGTGCCGGCGGAGATCCATTCCACCTTCGAGCGGCTCGGCATTCCGCAGGCCGAGCGCGCATTTCTGGCCGGCGTGTCGGCGCAGTATGAATCCGAGGTTGTGTATCACAACTTAAAAGACGAATGGGTCAGGAAAGGAATTATTTTTTGCGACACCGATACCGCGCTTCGCGAACATCCGGAATTGGTGCGCGAGTATTTCGGAACGGTCGTTCCGGCGGCAGACAATAAATTTTCTGCGCTCAATTCCGCCGTATGGTCGGGCGGCAGTTTCGTATACGTACCCAAAGGCGTTAAAGCCGAAATTCCGTTGCAGGCGTATTTCCGGATACAGGCGCGCAGTATGGGGCAATTCGAGCGTACGCTCATCATCGCGGATGAGGGCGCGGAAGTGAGTTATATCGAAGGATGCACCGCGCCGCGCTATTCGGAAGCAGCGCTGCATTCGGCGGTCGTGGAGATCATCGCCAAGCCCCATTCGCGCGTCCGGTATACGACGGTCCAGAATTGGTCGAAAAATGTGTACAATTTGGTGACAAAGCGCGCATTTGCGGAGGAAGGGGCGGTGGTTGAATGGATCGACGGCAATTTGGGATCGAAAGCAACGATGAAATATCCCTCCGTATTTTTGCGTGGTAGAGGTGCGCGGGCGGACATTCTGTCGATCGCATACGCGGGCGCGGGCCAGCATCAGGATGCGGGCGGCAAGGTATTTCATTTGGCGGCGGACACCCGTAGCCGTATCATTTCAAAATCGGTTTCTTCCGCCGGGGGTCGCGCGAGCTACCGCGGAATGGTGAAGATCATCGCCGGCGCCGAAAATGCGCGCTCGAAAGTTTTGTGCGATGCGCTGATGCTGGATGCCGATTCCCGTTCGGATACGTATCCCGTGATCCGCGTTAAAGAGCCGACAGCGACCGTGGAGCACGAGGCGTCCGTATCGCGCGTGTCGGAGGAACAGATGCAGTATCTGGAAAGCCGCGGGCTTCGCGAGGCGGATGCGATAGGACTTCTGGTTTCCGGATTTTTTGATCCGCTTACGCGCGAATTGCCGCTTGAATATGCGGCGGAATTCAACGAGTTGATGCGGCTCGAAATGGAAAAAAGCGTCGGATGATATGGAAACGCTCATTGTAAAAGGAGCGGAAAATCATGTCTTCACGCTCGCGGCTGGTGAGGAGCGTTCTATCGTATGCGTGGCGGCGGAATCCGCTGATATTGATATCCGCGCGACACTTGCGTCGGGCGCGCGATTAAAGCTCATTTTCTTATTCGCGGGAAATAAGGATGATGCGGTCAGGGCGCGGCTCGCGGTGCGCCATGAGGGCGCGGATTCCGTGTCAGAGGTCATTGCGCGCGGCGTGCTCTATAATAGAAGCAGCGCGGCTGTGGATGGCAGTATTTATGTCTCGCCGGGAGCGCGGGGAGCATCCGCGCGATTCGAAGGGAAGGCGCTGCTCGAGGGGTCGGGTTCGGCGGAAATTCTGCCGACACTTGAAATCAAAGCATCCGATGCGCGCCAAGTCCGTCATGCGGCGGCAGTATCGCGGCTCACGCCGGAGGAGCGGATGTATCTCGAAAGCCGCGGGCTGGATGCGGAGGGATCCGTACGCTTGGCCGCGGAGGGATTTTTGAAGGCGCCGTTTTCCTGCGCGATCGAGATTCCGAAGGAGTTTGATTATTTACTTAAAAAAAATCGCTAAGCAGGCTTAGCGATGATACAGGTACTTGAACAATGGCTGCAAAAAGAGAAGCCAAATACCGACACTAATGGTGCTGATTCCGATTAGCGCTATGAGGAATAACAAAGCAAGAATGCCTGTTTCTCCAGAACGAACTCCGAATCCAAAGATCGGCTGCGTTACTATGCTCAACCATTTGACGGGAAGGAAGATTATCGAAAGATCAAGAAGAAGTGCTATGAAAATGAATCGAGCTATATTAATGTTCATAGAAGTCGCTCCTCAAAAAGACCTTCTATGGTTTAGATAGCATATTGAGGTTATTGCGTCAAGTTTATGCGACATAACACTAAAAATACTCGTAGCGATTTCCCGATCTTAAAAATGCGCCAGTCCGCCGGTGGGCGGAGCACGCCGTTCATTTATTTCGACAATGCGGCGACCACGCAAAAACCGCGCCAGATCGTCGAGAAATTGACCGAGCACTATGCGACCTCGCATGCCAACGTGCATCGCGGCGTGTATCGCGTGGCCGAGGAGGCGACGCGGCGGTTCGAAGAAGCGCGTGAAAAAGTTGCGCGGTTCATCGGCGCGCGAGCAAGCCGCGAAATTATTTTCACGCGCAATGCCACCGAAGCCATCAATTTAGTGGCAAGTGTAATGGCGCCGCGCATCAAAAAAAGCGATAGGATTTTAACGCTCCTATCAGAACATCATTCGAATTTCGTGCCGTGGATGCGGCTCGCAGAAAAACAAGGCGCGCATTTTGATGTCATTGGTTTGACGCCCGAGCGGCGACTCGATTTTGCGGATTTTGAAAAGAAGCTGACACCGCGGACGAAAATCGTGGCGGTCGCGCATATTTCGAATGTATCGGGATATGTGTATCCGGTGGAGAAGATCATTCGGGCGGCGCATAAAGCCGGCGCATGGGTATTGGTGGACGGCGCACAATCGGCGGGACATATGAGCGTGAATGTTGCCAAAATGAGATGCGACTTCTTTGCGCTCTCGGGACATAAAATGCTCGCGCCCTCGGGCATCGGCGCGCTTTACGGTCGGGAAGAATTATTGAATGAACTCGAACCGTTTTTATCGGGCGGCGAGATGATACGGGAAGTGACCACCGAATCGGCGAGCTGGAATGAGCTTCCGTGGAAATTCGAGGCGGGGACGCCGAATATCGAGGGCGCGATTTTGCTCGGCGAAGCCATCGACTATTTGCAAAAAGTCGGGATGAAAAACATCGCGGCGCACGAGGATGAATTATTGCGGCATGCGCTTGCCGCAATGAAAAAATTGAATTGCGTGGACCTGCTCGGGATGGAAAGTGCGAAAGACCGTGTCGGCGTGATTTCCTTCGCGCTTCGCGGCGTCCACCCGCATGACGTTGCAAGCATTCTCGACGAACACTACGGCATTGCGGTCCGTGCCGGCACGCATTGCGCCCAGCCCTTCATGCGGCATTTGGGCGTTCCCGCCACCACGCGCGCGAGCTTTTATTTTTACAATACGAAACCGGAGGTCGATGCATTCATCCGCGCGCTCGGAGAAATTTATGAGAAATTTTCTGTATGAGAAAAAGCCGCTTGGTAGAACCAAACGGCGAGGTTAGCGCTTTTTGAATTTAGTCATGATGTAGTAAAAAAGCAGGAACGAGAGCCATCCATCAATGTAACCCTCGAGAATAAAGATGAGGTTGCCACCCGAAAGGAGGCCTCCTATGATCGCGCCGGAAATAGCGGAAAAAAGAACAAGCAGCGATTTTTTCAGCTCGGTATCCACGCATCTCCTTTTTAGTGAACGTTTGATGGCAGATTAGCACGCATTTAACATTTGTCAAGCATGGATATTTATCAGGAGCATATTCTGGATCACGCAAAATACCCGCGAAATGCGGGGGTGTTGGAAAGACCGACGCATCGCGGAAAGGCGCAGAATCCTTTGTGCGGCGATGAGGCCGAGATTTTTTTGGATGTAAAAAACGGGGCGCTCGCCGATATCAAATACGAAGTTCAGGGATGCATTTTGTCGAAAGCAGCGCTCTCTATTGTTTCCGAGCATGTAAAAGGGAAGAAAATTGCCGCTATTACAAAGCTCGGCGCGGGCGATGTTTTTAAGTTGTTAGGATTCACGCCGACGCCATCGCGGACCAAGTGCGCGCTATTCGGATTCGAGGCGGTTCGTTCATTACTTGAAAAGAAAAAAGTCCGTTGAGATTATCGCTGGACTCATGTTTTTCGATAGTAGAAAAATTGGGTGAGAAGGAGGAGAGAAAGAGCAGAGCCCGGCGTTTGGGAGATCATGAGAAAAATGTCCGGCTTTGTCCACCCGTAAAGTCCCCAAGATGTATAAGCGGAAAAAACGGTCAAGCTGAGCACAAACGAAACGCCCTCGCAGCTTTTTTTCTTGTAGATTTTATAGATTTGATGCGGCAGGCCGATCGTTGTCAATATGAGCGACATTATCATCGCAAGGATGCCGAATGTTGTCATGGCGATTTCTCCATATTATTCTTGAAGAGTACGGTTTAAGCTTAAATAGCATTTCCTAGTAAAAATGTCAAGTCCCGAGCAAAAAATCGCAAAAATCGAGATCGACCGCGAGCTCTGCATCGGTGCGGCGACCTGTGTGGCGCTTGCGCCCGGCGTGTTTGCGCTCGACAAGGAAAACAAAGCGTATGTTGTGGACGAGAACGGCGCCGATCAGGAGATGATACGATTGGCCGCCGAATCGTGCCCGACCAAGGCCATTTCATTATTCGATAAAGAGGGAAAACAAATTTACCCATGAAATTCGAATTGCCGAAATTACCGTATGCTTACGATGCGCTCGAGCCGCATATCGACGTGCGGACGATGGAGATCCATCACGGCAAGCATCATGCGGGGTACGTGGACAAGCTGAATGCGGTGCTCGATGGCCGTCCGGAATCACAAAAATCCATTGATGAATTGATTCGTGATCTGAATACATTACCGGAGGATGTTCGGATCGCCGTGCGGAATTTCGGCGGCGGGCATCTGAACCATTCAATTTTCTGGACCTCGATGAAGCCGCCATCAGAGGGCGGGGGCGGGGAGCCGGCAGGGCCGCTCCGTGAAATGCTCGAGCACGATTTCGGGGGATTCGTGAAATTCAAGGAAACATTCGATAAAGCGGCCGTGAGTTTATTTGGCAGCGGATATGCGTGGCTGGTGGCGGATGGCGAAGGAAAACTTTCTGTGATGATGACGCAAAATCAGGATTGCCCGCTTACGCAGGGATTCATCCCGCTTTTCGTCATCGACGTGTGGGAGCATGCGTATTATTTGAAATACCAGAACCGGCGCAATGAGTACGTCGCCGCGTGGTGGAATCTGGTGAATTGGGACGAGGTTGAGCGCCGGTTCAGGCCCTAATGGCGCGCTTTTGCATGCTTCTTTCTCGACACGCTCGTTCCGCCCTGCGAGCGGAACTCCCTCTATCCTCGGCTCGCTCGTTTCGCGTATGGCGCTGCGCGCAATTATACGCGAAACACCGTGCTCACTCGCCTGCGGACGGTCTCGAAAAAAGCATGCATCAGCGCTTCAATCTAATCTTTTAACACCTTTAATCATGTTCAACCAAGTCAAAGAAATCCTCGAGCGCGATATCCGGCCGCTGTTGGCGATGCATGCGGGCGATGCGGAATTGATCGCGGTCGAGGACGGCGTTGTGAAATTGCGCTTGAAGGGGACATGCCACGGGTGTATGCTCTCCGAAGTCACGCTGAAAGCCGGTGTCGAGCAATTGCTGAAATCCAAGCTTGACGGTATCAAAAGCGTGGAAGCGGTGGAATGAATAGAACTCATTCCAAAACCATTGGCAGGAATGAGCGCATGTCGCGAGTAGGATTCTCGGAGCGCGACGGCGCGAGAGTAAGCCGATTCTTCAGCAGAAGAATACGGCGTGCCTACTCGCGGCATGCGCGAGAGGGGTTTTGAAATGAGTTCTAAAAAATTGATTTATCTGGATCACGCGGCGACCACCCCGGCGGACCCCGAGGTGGTTTTGGCGATGGAGCCGTATTGGCGCGATGTCGCTGCGAATCCGTCGTCCCTGCACCGGTGCGGACAGGCGGCCATCAAAGCCGTGGACGAAGCGCGGGAGGCCATCGCAACATTCATGGGCGCCGCACACCCGCGCGAAATCATTTTTACGGGTTCGGCGACCGAAGCGAATAATCTTGCGATTCGCGGCATTGTCAAAAACTCGGTTTTTGACAAACCACATGTCGTTACGACCGCGATCGAACACGCGTCGGTTTTGGAAACGGTTCGTGCGCTTGCCCGCCAAAATTTTGCTTCGCAAAACTTAGGCGGGCGAGAACAAACGGGCACGATCGAAGCGACGATCCTGCCGGTCGGTAGCGATGGCCGCGTATCGCCGGATGCGGTTCGAGCGGCCGTAAAAGAAAATACGGCGCTTGTCAGCATCGGCTATGCGAACAACGAGATCGGCACGCTCCAGCCGGTCGCCGAAATCGCGAAGGTGATTCGGGAGTTCCGAAAAACCCAGTCTCCGCGCCTCCAGCCTCCAGCTTCTAGTCTCCAGCATCCAGTGTTTCATACCGACGCGGTTCAGGCGGCGCCGTGGCTGGATGTGGACGTAAAAAAACTCGGCGTCGATATGATGACCATTTCCGCGCACAAAATGTACGGCCCGAAGGGCGCGGGCGCGCTGTATGTAAAAGACGGAATACAGCTCGAGCCCGTTATCTACGGCGGAGGACAGGAATACGGATTGCGTTCCGGAACGGAAAATGTTCCGGCGATCGTTGGATTCGCAAAAGCCGCAGAAATGACGGGGGAATGGAAAAAAAGCGCGGCGAATATCGGCGTCATCGAAAAATTTCGCGACGATGCATGGAAAGAAGTACAGGCGATCGCACCGAATGCGGAATTGAACGGACCTGTCAAAAACCGTCTGCCGAACAATCTCAATATTTTTATTCCCGATGTCGATCCGGAAATTTTTCTGGTTGCACTTTCGGAAGACGGCATCTGTGTGTCGTCGGGCTCGGCGTGCGCCGCGCGCGCGCTCGGCGAATCGCATGTCATCACCGCGATCGGCAAGGGGGGTAACGATGGATGCCATTTGCGCATCACGTTTGGCCGGCAGACGACAGAGGACGATATCCGCGCGCTCGTCGCGGCAATGAAAAAGCGCCTCTCGGTTTGAGAGGCGCTACGATGCTTTGGGGTTTTTCCACAGAAAACGGAGTGTTTCGATATCTTCGCCGGGTTCGGCGCCGATATCGGGTTCCGATTTTATTTGTTCGATCAATTCACGAGTGGCGGAGTCCCGGATCATGTGTATATGCGTGAAATATGCGTGCTCCGGCGGCGGTTCCTTGCGTTCGATTCGTTCGAGTTTTTCCGGCTCGGATTCGATCGCCGGCGGGGCATCGATGGGGAACCATCGGGCCTCCCGCGTTTGAAGCGGTCCTTCGGGGGATCGCGCTTGTGTTTTCGGGTTGCCATGATTCATTGCAACGCAGAAAAAAATCGTCCGAAAATAGGGCCGGCTTTCCTCCTCGTTTTTTCTCATGAGTTCGGCTTTGATCTCATCCGGCGCCGGATCGTGACCGAGATATTCTTTCAATGGTTCGATGATCGAGTGCCAACGCGCTAAAACATGAACTGCGGTTTCGCTCTGCTTTGCGAGCAAATCCCGATTGGTCTCGATCTCGTTGGCAGTCGGTTCGCGGCCGAGCTTTTGTTTCAGTAAATCGGTCGGATCTCGCCTTGCGCGCCAGTCCAGATTGGTCTCGATCTCGTTGGCAGTCGGTTCGCGGCCGAGCTTTTGTTTCAGCCGACCCGCCGATTTTATGATCCGGCTGATCTCCCGGTCCGGATTCAGGACAATGCCCTCTTTGCATTGCGTAAGGATCCGGATTTTTCTTTTGCTTCCGGGGATCGGAACGTCTTCGCACCACGCCAGAAATCTGATCCTAACCCTGAATTCTTCGAATGCCTCTCGGATCGCGGTGCATTCGGGCGGTTCGGTCCATTGATTGCCGGATCGTTCGAACAGTTTTTTATACTGACCGCGGATGGCCGGATCGAGATCCGCAATAAAGGCGGAAACATCAACGGCGCTGAACGATTCGGAGCGTCCGCCGATGAGCCCCCAACCCTCCGGTTTTCCGGCCGGATACGGCAGATTGTATACGCACGCCACGTTTTCAAAGGAAGAATTCACGATAAAGTCGACAACGTGATGGTCTCCTCGTCTCACGGTCTTTTCGAAAAGATCCAGCCGTGCGTCTTCGATCGGGATCATTTCGTCCAATAGAGTGAGGGGGGAGGCCCCTCTGCTCACATACGGCATGGGTCGGCCCTCCTCAGCTAGTTGACGAACAATACTCGTTTCGGCTATTATTATATGGATATAGAGATTTAATGTCAAGCCTATGCGAATGGAAGAACTGACAAAGACCCAGCTGGTGCTTTTGGTGCTTCTCGTGAGCTTTGTGACATCGCTTGTCACGGGGATCGTTTCTGTTACGCTCGTGAATCAGGCGCCCGCGCAAGTGACGCAGACCATCAACCGCGTTTTCGAAAAAGTGGTTCAGGAAAAAGAAGTGGACCTGTCCAAACTTCAGGCGCTGGTATCGAACCCGGAGGATCTCGTGACAAAACTCGTGGACGCGACGCTTCCTGCGGTGGTTTCGGTCATTGCGACCAAAGATGTTCCGGTGTTCGAGCGGTATTTTGTGAATCCATTCGGAAACGACGATATTTTCGGAGATTTTTTGATCCCGCAGTATCGTCAGAAAGGAACGGAGTCGCGTCAAATTTCATCCGGCACCGGCTTCTTTGTGTCGGAGGATGGGTTGCTGGTAACAAATAAGCACGTGGTTTCGGATGTGGCCGCCGAGTATTCGGTTGTCATGAATGACGGACGCAAGCTCGCGGCAAAAGTATTGGCGCGCGATCCGCTCCAGGATATCGCGATCTTGAAAGTTGACGGAACATTTACGTATATCGGGCTTGCGGATTCCGATACGATCAAAGTCGGACAGACCGTTGTTGCGATCGGCAATGTGCTCGGAGAATTCCAAAATACGGTTTCTTTGGGCGTTGTTTCCGGTTTGCACCGCTCCATTATGGCCGGCGGTCCGGAAGGGGTAGAAACATTGTCCGAGGTCATCCAGACGGATGCCGCGATCAATAGGGGTAATTCCGGCGGGCCGCTCCTGAATCTTGCGGGGCGCGCCATCGGCATCAATACGGCGGTTGCGCAGGGCGCAGAGAATGTCGGCTTTGCGCTGCCTGCGAATTTCATCCGCAAGACGCTCGAAGATGTTCGTGAATTTGGAACAGTTCGGTACGGCTATGTGGGCGTGCGGTATGTCATTGTCACCCCCGATATTCAAACGGCGCGAAAATTATCGGTGGATCACGGGGCGCTCATCGAAAAAGGCGCGAATGGCGAGGTTGCGGTGCTCGCGGATTCCCCAGCGGCAAAAGCAGGGCTTCGCGAGGGCGATATCATTTTGTCGTTCGACGGGCGCGATATCACGAAAGACGATACGCTTGCCGCGATGATCAATAAAAAGCGGATCGGCGATGCCATCGAATTGACAATTCATCGCGATGGCGGCGTCGAGACGGTGACATTAACGCTCGAGGAACGACCCGCCAATTTGTAATTTTTAGTTTTTAATTTTTATATTTTAAATTTTATATTGAAACCATGCCCCCATTCGGAAATTTTACCGTAAAAGCCCAAGAAGCCGTGCGCCGCGCGCATGAGCTGGCGATCGAGCGCGGGCAAAACCAAGTGGATGCTCTGCATTTGCTCGCGGCGTTGGTTTTGCAGGATGACGGGATCGTGAGTGCGATCCTTGAAAAAATGGACACGGATCCGGATGAAGTGCTCGATTCCGTGATGGCATCCGTGGATTCCAAGAATCGGACGAATGTTTTGGAAGCGCGGGGCGCCTCGCAGATGTTTCTCTCGGTGGAATTCGGGAGGGTGCTGGAGGCGTCGTTCAAGATCGCGCAGGCAATGAAAGACGATTATATATCGACCGAACATTTGTTTTTGGCGCTGTTCGACGTTTCGTCGCGCGCAAAAAATATTTTGGCATCCGCGCGCATTGAACGGGCGCAGGTGGAGCGGGCGCTCGAAGAGGTGCGCGGATCGGGCCATGTGACCGATCTTGAACCCGAAACGAAAATGAAGGTGCTTGAGCGGTACGGCCGGAATCTGACGAAAATGGCGCGTGAGGATAAATTGGATCCGGTGATCGGCCGCGACGAGGAGATCCGCCGTATCATGCAGATCTTGTCGCGTCGGACGAAAAATAATCCCATTGTGATCGGGGAAGCGGGCGTCGGAAAAACGGCGGTCGTCGAGGGGTTGGCGCGCAGGATCGCCGCGGCTGATGTTCCGGATACGCTGAAAGACCGCGAACTCATCGCGTTGGATCTCGCGTCCCTTGTCGCCGGCACCAAATACCGCGGCGAATTTGAGGAACGCCTCAAAGCCGTGATGCGGGAAGTCGAACGCTTGGAGGGCAAGGTCATTCTTTTCATTGATGAGCTGCATACGATCGTGGGGGCGGGCGCCGCCGAAGGGGCGATCGATGCCGCGAATATCCTGAAACCGGCGCTTGCGCGGGGGGAGCTCCATGCGATCGGCGCCACGACCCTTAAAGAATTTCAGCGTCATATCGAAAAGGACCCTGCGCTCACGCGCCGGTTCCAGCCCGTGTACGTTGAGGAGCCGTCCGCCGATGACGCGGTGGCGATCCTAAGAGGCATCAAAGAGCGCTATGAGATCCATCATGGCGTGCATATCACGGATGCGGCGATCGTTGCGGCGGTTGGACTGTCCGCGCGCTACATTACGGACCGTTTTTTGCCGGACAAGGCCGTTGATTTAATTGACGAAGCGGCCTCCGCCTTGCGGTTGGAACTCGATAGCATGCCGGGAGAACTTGAAAAATCGCGCCACCAGATCACGCGTCTTGAGATCGAAAAAGAGGCCCTGAAAAAAGAAAAGGGCAGCTCGTCTAAAACGAAGATCCGCAAAGCACAGCTCGAGATCGATGAACTTCGGGAAGAATCGTCCGGACTCGAATTGAAATGGAAAAACGAAAAAGAGGCGATCACGAACATCCGTCAGTTCAAAAAAGACCTCGATGGCTTGAAACTGGAGGCCGATCAGGCGGAGCGCGCCGGAGACCTGACGCGCGTTGCCGAGATCCGGTATGCGCGGATTCCCGGGATCCAGAAACAACTGGCCGTGGAAGAGGCGCGTCTTAAAAAATTGCAGACGGCGCGGAGCATTTTAAAAGAAAAAGTGGAGGCCGAGGACATCGCCGGGGTTGTTGCGCGCTGGACCGGCATTCCGGTGATGAATTTGCTCGAAGGCGAGGCCAAAAAACTTCTTCGCATGGAAGCGGACCTCGCGCGCCGCGTGGTGGGTCAGGACGATTCGATCTCAAAGATCGCGCATGCGGTCCGCCGCTCGCGCGCGGGCATCGGCGATCCCCTGCGTCCGATCGGTTCGTTCATGTTTTTGGGCCCGACGGGCGTGGGAAAGACGGAACTCGCGCGGCGTCTTGCCGAGTTTTTATTCAACGACGAGCGTGCGCTCGTGCGCGTGGATATGTCCGAGTTCATGGAAAAACATTCGGTGTCCAAATTCATCGGTTCGCCTCCCGGCTATGTCGGTTACGAAGAAGGGGGGCAGATCGCGGAATTGATCCGTCACCGGCCGTATGCCGTGGTGCTGTTCGATGAGATCGAAAAGGCGCATCCGGATGTGTTCAATATGATGCTTCAAATTTTGGATGACGGGCGTCTGACCGACGCGAAAGGCCGCAAGGTGAATTTTAAAAACGCGGTCATCATCATGACATCGAATGTCGGTTCGGAGTTCGCGCGGGAACTCGGCAAGCTCGGTTTTGAAACCGGGGAGACCGCAGAAGGGGCAGGCAGCAAACATCTGAAAGACCGGATAAAAGCGGCGCTTGTCGAGCGGTTCCGTCCGGAATTTTTGAATCGGCTGGACGAGGTCATCATTTTCAACGCGCTCGCGAGAACGGACATCGAGAAGATCGTGGATATTCAACTGGCCGACGTCCGGCGCCGGCTTGCGGAAAAAGGCATCGGCTTCTCGATCGCGGTCGGCGCAAAAGCGCGTCTGACGCAAGAAGGATATGACCCGAATTTCGGCGCACGTCCCCTGAAGCGTCTGATCCAGACGAAAATTTTGAATGCGGTGGCCGAACGAATGATCGCGGGCGCCGCCAAGGCCGGCGATCAGCTGATGGTGGACGAGAAGAGCGGCGAATTAGAGGTCAGCGTAAAGACGGAATCCCGCGCGGCAACTCGCAAAAAGAGGAAAATCGTGGTATAACTCTGGAGAGCTGGAAACCGGATCGCTGGGAGCCAGAAAATTTAGTGTCCAGCAATCCAGTTTCCGGCGCCGAGTATTCTAGGGTTGCGTGGGTGACAGAGCGGTCAATTGTAACGGGCTGTAAACCCGTCGCCCTTACGGGCTACGCAGGTTCGAATCCTGCCCCACGCACCGAACATATGCCCGAGTAGTTCAGTGGCAGAACAAATCCATGGTAAGGATTAAACGGGAATTCGATTTTCCCCTCGGGCTCACAGATTGGTCGTCCCGCCGTTGGCGGGACCAATGGCTCATCAAAAATTTCGCACCAGAACGCGCCCTTGACGCGGCGCGGCTTTTCGTTTAATCTCCAAGTGGGTTTTGAACGTTAAAAAAAAGGAGGTTTTGCGATGGAACCCAAGCGAGGTCTGTTGTGGGCCGGTATCGGCGCGCTCTCGCTCTCTGCGCTCGGCGCCATTTTCATTTTCCTTTTTGGGAAATTCGGAGAATTGGAAGTGCGGCTTCTTCTGACCGCGCTCACGATCGGATGGTACAGTATGTGCGCGTCCGCGACATTCGGTTTTCACGAAAAAGATCTTGGATTCATCACTGTCATCGGCGTTGTGATCTCGGTTGTCGGCGCCTTTACGGCGCTTCACGAGATTTGGTTCCCATCCTGGGACTTCTGGGGCGACGATCTAAGAGCCGTTTTTTTCTTCCTCGTAGTGTCGTTCTCGATCGCTCATTCGGCCTTGTTGCTGAAAATGCAGTTCGGGTCGGGCAGTCGATGGGTGAGCGGCATCAATATCACGACCATGGTCGTTGTTTGGTGTATTGCGGGAATGCTCACTTGGCTTATCTTTTCGGATAATTGGCTTGATTTCTCGGAATTCTTTTTCCGGCTTCTTGCGTCGCTCGTGGTGCTTGATCTTTTGGGAACCATCCTTGCGCCGACAGTGAAAAAACTGACCGCGCAAACTTCGGGAGGGAACCATGCGTAAAATTCTCGTCGCCGTTCTTTTGCTCGCCGGTTTCACGGCGCCTGCATTGGTAATTCATAATTCGCCTGCGTTGGCGAATCATGAAAGCGCATCTGTTGTTACGAATATTCGTCTGATAGCAAATGATACGAGTCATCCGGATTCCAGCATTCCGTTTCAGGGCGGAGTATTCGTCGGTGCTGGTTGGGGGCTATTAGGAGTCGAGGCGGCCCGCTTTGAATCTTCAAGCAACGAGCCGTTTTCATTTATCGGATTGTCATCCCAGCCCGTTGTATTTCCGCTGGCCGGACCCAGCAGGACAATCATTCTGTTTCCAGTTCGATGGGTACTTTCCTTGGGCAGTTTGGACGGGACATTCGGCGGCCGGATCGGCCTCGATATCGTTCTACAATTCAGCGATTACGAGGTCTATAATGTTTTCGCGGGCGCGAGCCAATGGATGAATGTTGACGGTTTGCGCATCGCGACCTTCGAAATCGGATTCGGCTTCTAAGGCGCCAAAAGGCGCCTTTTTGTTTTCTTGCAATTTTCGCCCTTTTTTCGTATACTTTCCCTATGCCTCAACCGAATTTGATCAAATTATCGTGCTCGGTCTGCAAGCGCGTCGGCTATTGGTCGCGCAAGAACAAGAAGAAAGTCGAGCGGAAGATCGAGATGAAAAAATATTGCCGGTGGTGCCGTAAGCACGCGATGCATAAAGAATCCAAGAAATAATTACGAGGTTCGGCCTCGTAAGATTCGGGGAGTTTAGGTAAGTGGTATACCTGCTGTCTCCAAAACAGCGATCGGAGGTTCGATTCCTCCAACTCCCGCCGAAAAAGGTGACGGACGATTCCCTCACGAACGGATGTAGTTGGCGGCCTCGCTCACTTGAAGCGCGGTCGTGGAATTGCCGGTGCGGATATAGAAAATTTCGCCGCGGTCAAAACGGACATAGGCGGGCTTTGCGGCGGGAAGAATTTGTACGATGCAGATAGGTTTATTGTCCGTTTTGGGGAATGACAATTTCACGAATCGGCGGAATTCGGCGCCGATCATTTCTTTGAATATGTTCGTAAAATGATTCTCGAATCCGTCCGGATTCGGTTTTTTGAGCGTCGCGTAATCGGGTGCCAACCCGCGGACCGCGCCCGCATCATCCACTCCGATCACCAGATGCCCACCGCCCGAATTCAGGAGCGCGGCTGTTGTTTTCATGGCGGCGTGCTCCAGCTCGCGGTTCACCTTGTTCGCACCGAGGTCCCAGCGGAGCGTGGATTTGAATTCCAGATTTTCGCGCTCCGGCGTTTTTAAGAGGTCGTCGAGCGAAACCGGCGCCCCCTCGGCGGGCTCCATAGATTCCTCTGCATGGCTTTGCATCATTTCGGAAATGACGCGACTATAAAGATCGGGATTCGCGATATGCGTGAGCCGGATGGGTTTTTCCCGGCCCATGGTGCGGATGCCGAGCGTCCCGTAGGCGAAGATTTGCGATAAGGGCGCATATTCATAAAAAACGGAGACCGGATGCGCGACGGGAATGATCTCCCGCTTTTTGATGATGATGCCGCGTTCCTTGACGACGGCAGAGGGCCGGATGGTATAGACCGTGTAAAGCCAGCGCAAAAAAATGAATGCAAGAAGAAAAAATTCGGCGACCGCAATGAAGAAGAATTTTGCGACTTCGTAGGAGATGATATCGGAGACCGAAAGCGTATGGTATAACTCGCCGTAATTAGCGAGGACGGCCGCCAAAAAATAGGCGACCGTCAAAACCAACTGCAAAAGAATGAGATCTTTGATGATGACGATGGGGCTTCTTCGGATGAGAATCGGCTCGGTCATCGTTGATTCACTGTAGGTTGTTTTATGCTGCTCGACAAGTTTTTATCGGCTTGCCAGAGCTGACATGCTCTGGTGTGCTTTCGAATTTCATATGTTTCCACTTTACCATCTTCGGAGTGTATTCCTACAATGGGTTAGAAATCGGCAGTGCGAACTTTGACAAGGATCGAATCATGGACACTCCGAGACAGGCGAGAAAAAAGATCGCGCTTCGTAGGAGAATCCGGCAATTCAGAAAAGAGCCACGGTTCCTGCGAGAGCCGAAAGCGAAGCCGTTGGCGCAAAAGATCGCAACATCAGACCTTTCGCCATCCGAGATCACAGAGCTCGTCGGACGCCCCTATGGGTATTTTCATGAGGCGCTCCGGCATCACAGCATCAAAAAGCCGCGGCATTCTCCGCGCCATATCACGTGGTCGGATGATGCGCTTCGTTATATCGTGGAAGGTTTTCAGCTGAGCCAGAGTTATTTCCGCTACAAGGCCGAAGATCGCGCGAATATCCAAAATCTCAAAGAAACAGTGATCAATATGGTCGCCCGTATTCAGAAAAAAACAGGTGAGCGCGGGAAGGTCACATGGGATGCCATTCGGCTTGCCGCAGGCCGCCTGAATGCGGACGATCTGAAGCGTATCGGACGCGAAAAAGCGCCGCTTCCGCTCGTGTGGACGAATCTGAAAAAGCCGGAAAAAGAAAAAGCGCCGTTCTCGCCGCCTCCGGTGCCGGTGCGGCGGTGGTCGGAACCGGAAGAACTTGTGATGGATGCGGCGCAATTTGCGAAAGCAGGATTTCGCATCGGCTTCGCTTCGCGCATCGACTGGCGTTCCGCCGGATTTCGCGCGGCCGAGCTGTTGCGCGGCGCAGAAATTTTCTGCAGCGAGGGATGCCAATTTTTCGTCATCAATGCGGGGCTGGTCCACAAGCAGTGGGCCAAAGGATTCATCAGCGAACACTTCGCCGGCCTCTCGAGGGACCGGCGCGAAGGCGCGCTGGATGTGGCGTTGGACGAGATCGCGCGCGGGCTTGCATTCGCGATCCCGCGAGTTCCGCATCCGACCGAAAAAGGGAAATTCATCAAGTGGTACATCATTCCGAGCACCCAGCACGACGGCCCGTTCGGGGAACGCATCGCGCAAAAACTGCAGGCGCTGCGGTCGGAAGATATCCGTGTTCATGATCCGCGGAGAGGGCCCTTGATCGTGAAAGCGATCAACAAGCGCATCGGCATCGTGAATGCGCATCGGAATCGCTTGCCGTCGGAGTATCATTCGAACGCCGCTGAGCGCGACATCAAGGATTTTGAAACGCTGACGGCGCGGGACGACTACGATATTTATGCGGTGGGCGGCCATGCGTCGAGCATCCATAATCCCCGCGGCGGCGAGCGCAAGACCCCGTATTTTACGATCCCCGCTCTGCATCGCCTCCAGGGCGACAAGGTCGCGGAAAATCAGGAGGGCGTTACCATTCTCGAATGGTCGCCGGATGGCTCCATCTATTCGTTGCGGGTGTTTCCGCTTCGGGATTGGAGCCGTGACGAGCGGATGTGCATCACCGGCACCAAGGAAGGCGCAAAGCGTATTCACCACCGGATCGTGGACGTCATCAAACGTACGGGTGCGGTCACGATCGGCATGCTGGAGGACGCGCTCGATATTTCACGCGATGTCTTGGAACGGGAGATCCAGTTTTTGGTCGAGCCGAAACCGCTGCCGCGTAAGACGTGGCCGGGTTTGCGGTACGATCCCGCGTCGCAGACCTACGATTTTTGGCTGGAATGGATCCAGGAAACCCTGCGGTACCCGAAATTGCAGAAAACCTGGGATGAGCACCGGATGCTCATGTTCGGTTGTCTCCATGCGGGGTACTGTACGACGGATTACGAATATTTCGTGAAAAAGTATCCCGAGATCATTCTGGCCCGCGGCGTCCAAACGCTCTTCGGCATCGGCGATTTCATCGCGGGTCTCCATCACGATTTTCTCTGCACCGGCGAAGTGTTCGGCGGGCTGAACAACGACGAACAGGAAACATTCGCCGCAGAACTCACGGCGACCGTGATGCTCGCGGTATTCCGTGTCCGGTTCAGGGATATCATAGATGCGGTGCGTCCGTCGGACGCCGCGGGTATCGCATCCTGCGTCAGCCGGGCGCTTTTGGATTTTATTTACACCATCGGAAATCACGACGAGTGGCAGAGGCGCGACGGTTCGACCCCGCTCGAAACATTCCGGAGCAAATTGTGTACGGTCCTTACCGATCACATCGGGAAGATCGCCGATGGCGCCGAGGCGGTTGATATCGCCGGTATCGTGCGTTCGAAGATCACGCTCGTGCCGCAACACCGGCCGCACTATCGGTTTTCGTCGGGATCGGTGATGGGTTTGCACCATCCGTTCATGGCGAGGGCGAAGACGTCATCGCTCCGCGCGCAGGAACTGCTGAAATTTTTGCGCGAATGCCATCTGGTGGGCGCTGCGAATTTCCATACGTCGATCTTCGCGAATAGCTGGGAACCGTCGCTCGGCCAGCGACTTGTGGCGCAGGTCGGGACGATGGTCATCGGCACGACCTTTGAAATGGGCAAAATGAAGCGCGTGGATTTCGGCCCGTTGTATGTGCGCGTCCGCGAGCAAAACGGGCGCATCATCATGACCGAAACCATGGCGTTTCCGGACCCGATCTTGCGTGACCCGATCCCGAAGGGGACGGATCCCGAAGAGTTGAAAGCGCGCCTCGGTCTGTTGCGGGCGCGATAGAAAGCGATGAGCCCTGTTCCTTGCGAGGAATGGGGCTTTTTCTTTGGTATACTGGAAGCAAATCGCTTTTTGACAACAGGAGAACCCATGGCACACGATGCTGAAACGAAATTTCCTTCCGTGGTTCCGCTCTTTTGGTCGGATGTAACGATATTTCCGGGTCCGTGCGTGCGGCGGCTCAGTTTTCCGGTTGATCAAGATACGGTCCGCAATTTACAGGAGGCGACCAAGGGCGGATATTGCTTTGTGACATCCGCACCGAATGTCGAGGAATTGCCCGGCGGGTCGCTGTGCAAAATTACGAAATTCCGTCCATTCGTTGGGCGTGAGATCGTTTTCATTCAGTATGTGGCGCTCGCGCGGGGGCACGTTACACAGATGCAGGAACCGCGGTCGGATTACGCGTTTGTCGAATGGAAACAGATCGACGATGTGCTGCCGCTTGAGGCACAGTTGGATGCGATGCTCCCGGCGGTCATAGAATTGCGTTCGTTGTTTGCGGAATTCGTCCGAATACTGGAGCTTCAAAGCACTCCGCGCATTGTTGTGGATCATACGCTGGGCGAAGGAATTGCCGCGCGCGCTCTCCGGCATCTGCAGGGACCGACGATCCAGAATATTTCGGAGATGATCGACGACGTGATGAACTTGGTAAGCGCAATGCCTCTTACGAACGACGAACTTATCTCCGTGGTTCATGCGTATTTGCGTTCGATTCTTTGCGATGAGAGCGTTGAGGGGCGCATTGTGAAAGCGAACGAACTATTTCGTCTTATTTTGCCCAAGAAAGAACTCGAACCCGCTTTTCATGGAGCGGCGGGCATCGGTAAAGGCGGGAAGAACAAAGTAGAGGATTATCGCAAACGGTTCGAGGAGATCAAACAGTACATTCCGAAGGAAAAATGGCCGCAGATCGAACGGGAAATTGTTTATGCGCAGGGCGATGATTCGAACGCCCGAGTATCGCGCAATTACGTCGATTGTATGCTATCGATGCCGTGGGGCGTTTACACGGAGGATACGAAAGATCTGGTGCGTGTCCAGCAGGTTTTGGATGAGGATCATGACGGGCTGAAGAAAGTAAAAGAGCAGATCCTGAAATTCGTGGCGATCCGCCAATTGAATCCGTCCGCAAAAGGGCCGATTTTGTGTTTGGTCGGTCCGCCCGGCGTCGGCAAAACATCCATCGGCAAATCCATTGCGCGCTCTCTCGGACGAAAATTCGCGCGCATGGCGCTCGGCGGTGTGCGGGATGAGGCGGAACTCCGCGGTCATCGCCGGACATACGTCGGCGCCATTCTGGGGAAGATCGCCACTATGATCCGCGATAGCGGAAGCTTCAATCCGCTGATCGTGCTCGATGAAGTGGACAAGGTGGGTCTGCATTTCGGGCATGATGACGTGGCGTCGGCGTTGCTTGAAGTTTTGGATCCCGAGCAGAATTCTTCTTTTGATGAGTATTATTTGGATATCCCACTCGATCTTTCACATAGTTTTTTTCTGACAACGGCGAATCTTGCGGAACCTATCATGCCGGCGCTCCGCGACCGGATGAAGATCATCCATCTCCCCGGTTATACGCCGCAGGAAAAAGTCGCGATCGCGGCCAATCATTTGATCCCGAAGCAGAAAAAAGAATGTGGGATCCCCATCGATCGCGATGGAAAAAAGGTGGATGCCGTGATCGCCCGCGAAACTCTTTCCGATATCATTCAGCGCTATACCTATGAGGCCGGCGTTCGCAATCTTGAGCAAATGATCTACGGGATTTTTGGGGAAGTGGATGTGGATTTTTTGAAGAAACCGGCGGAATACGGGCCAGATACCGTGATAACCGTCACTTCGGAGAATCTTTCTCGGTGGTGCGGTAAGCCGTTGCGGCACGACCATCCGATACCCAAGCATTTTCCAGCCGGTGTCGTGCCGGCACTGGGAGTGACGGACGCGGGCGGGCACGTATTTCTATTCGAAATTTCGCTCGGCGATCAATATCAGGAACGGAAGATCAAGTTGACCGGCGTTCGCGCTCCGCACGATCCGAAGGAGTCGGTGAATAAGATCGAAGAGTCGCTGCAGATCGCATTCGGTTATTTTTCATCGCGGACCGGACTTTTGTGCGAACGCATTCGGAAACTCGAAGCAGAGCACCCGTTGTATGTGCAGGGGAATCTGACGGATGACGCGCCGAAGGATGGGCCGTCGGCGGGTGTTGCTGCCGCTGTCGCTTTGTATGGCGCGTTGACGGAAACGCCGGTTTCTGTGTTGCTTGCGGCAACCGGCGCGATCTCGCTTTCGGGCGCAGTGGCGGCGGTCGGCGGCATTCGGGATAAGGTTCTGGCGGCGCATCGCGCCGGCATTCACAATGTTATTCTTCCGAAGGTGAACGAGTCGGATATCGAAGAAATTCCGGATGATGTCCGCTCGGAAATGCAGATCTTTCCGGTCTCGACGATTTTGGAAGCGCTCGAGGTCGCGTTTCCGAACGATCCGAGAATTCCGGCATTCATTGCGTCCTGCAATGCAGAGCGGAGCTCATCATGAGCTCCGTTTTTTTTGCTCGCCCCGTTAGAAATTCGAGGAAGTCTATAAGGATAATTTTTTGCGAATTGAGTACAATTTCTAATGGGGTTATGATGGGGAATGATTTCGAACGCTCCCGATCTCGCGGATCATCTCGAACGCATCGGTGTCCTGAAGATGCCCGCGTTGAAAAAAGCGTTCGAAGCGGTCGATCGCGCGGATTTTGTGCCCGAATCACAAAAGGAAAACGCCTATGCGGATGAACCGCTGCCGATCGGCGAAGGACAGACGATCTCCCAGCCGTATACGGTCGCATTTATGCTCGAGCAGTTGCAGCCGCTTGAGGGCGAGCGGATCTTGGATATCGGCGCAGGATCCGGCTGGCAAGCGGCGCTTCTTGCGCATATCGTAGGCGGGAAAGGACGGGTGGTCGCGATCGAGCGGATCAGGACGCTTTGCGATTTTGGCAGGAGGAACGTTTCAAAATATAATTTCATCCAGAAGGGGATCGTGGATTGGCGATGCGGCGACGCATCGCTCGGGGCCCCCGATGAGGAGCCGTTCGACGGCATCATCGCGGCCGCCGCATTAGAGAACGACAGAATTCCTGCCGTATGGCTCGATGGATTGCGTATCGGCGGAAGGCTTCTTTTTCCGATCTCGGGATCGCTCTGGAAATGGACCAAGCGTGCAGGTGAATTATTCGATAAAGAGGAGTTTCCCGGATTTGCATTCGTGCCGTTCGTAAAAAACCATGACCGATAAATCCGCCCGAAAATGGGCAATGGTGCTGGGCGCGGGGCTTTTTGTTCTCGCGGTCATTTCCTATTTTCTCCTTTCGTACCCCCGGGAATTTCCTGTTGGAACCGTCGTTCGGATCGAACGGGGGGCGCATTTGGATGCGGTCGCGCGACAATTTACCGAACAGCAGATCATCCGATATCCTTCGCTTTTTAAATTCATCGCATGGCTGACGACCGGCGATGCAAGCGTCAAGGCGGGGGGTTATTATTTTGAAAAGCCGCTCGGGGTCGCAGGGGTGTGGTATCGGGTGACGCGCGGCAAATATGGCACCGAAGCCTTCAAAATCACGATCCCGGAAGGATGGACGGTGCGCCAGATGGGGGTGGAATTCGAGAAGCGCGGCCTTTTTCCGCGCATGGAATGGGAGGCGCACGCCGCGCCGTTCGAGGGGTATCTTTTTCCGGATACGTATTTTTTCCCGCTCGATGCGGCGCCGGAAACGGCGGCATCCATGATGCGGAATACCTTCAATCAAATGATGACGCTCGAACTTCAGGCGGAGATCATGCGTCAGAAAAAAACATTGCGCGAGATCGTGATCATGGCATCGCTCATTGAAAAGGAAGCGAACGGCGGTTCAACGGATGCGCCGGTCATTGCCGGTATTTTATGGAAACGCCTAGGCGAAAATATCGGCTTGCAGGTGGATGCGGCGCTCACCTATGTGACCGGCCGGCCGTCGCTCGAGCTCCGTCAGTCCGATCTCGCGCTCGACTCGCGCTACAATACCTACAAATACCGCGGATTGCCGCCGACGCCCATTTCGAATCCCGGACTCGATGCCCTTACGGCCGCGATCTATCCGCAATCCTCCCCGTATCTTTTTTATCTGCACGGGGCGGACGGCCGCGCGCATTATGCGCGCACGTTCGAGGAGCATATCCTGAACAAAGAGAGGTATTTGCGGTAGCTATTGACAATAGGCCAATAATATAGTATAATACTTGTCTAACCTGAAAAGGGGTTATACTCCCTAAGGTTAGACTATGGTCATTAACTTATTGGTGCTTGCGAGCTTGATTTCGGGTCTCTTCCCGTACTCAGCCGCAGCTTTGGGGAAGGTCGTTTCAACCGCAGAACCCATTGAGGTTCAGCCGGTCGAGACGGTTCGCGAAGTCCGTGAGGTCTGGGTGACTGCCTATTCGAGCACTCCGGAAGAAACGGATGATACGCCGCTCATTGCCGCGTCGGGTAAAACCGTCTCCGCAGGATTTATGGCCGCGAACTTTCTTGATTTCGGTACGCGGGTAAAAATCCCCGAGCATTTCGGCGAGCAGGTATTCGTGGTTGAGGACCGTATGGCTCGTCGCAAGACCGAATTCGTCGATATCTGGATGCCGACGAAACAGGATGCATTGAATTTCGGTATTCATCGCGCAAAAATCATTATATTAAATTAGCGCGTATGGATGCCGGAGGCATTGCTCCTGGGCATCAGAACCCAGCCCCTTCTTAGGAAGGGGCTGGGTGTTTTTTCTTGATTTTTTCATCATTTCTAGTACAATTTTTTTAAATGTTCTTTGAGAGGAAGCGATGCAGAAGCAAAAATTCCGGCAATTCGAAGTACGGCAAGGTGCATACCAAAAATACACGAACATCACGGAAGACGTGCAAAAGGTCATTGACGAGTGGGATATCGCCAACGGTCATGTGCATGTGATGGTCATGCATACGACCTGCACATTGCTCATTCAGGAGGCCGAGTCATGGATGATCAACGCTGATCTGTTCCGAGTGCTTGAAGAACTTGCTTCGGCAGAAGGGCATTATCGCCATGACGATCTCAGTGTTCGCACGGAAAATCTGGATCCGAACCGGCAGGAGCGCAAAAACGGTTTTGCGCATGTGCGGGCGATGCTCGTTGGGAAGCCGGAATATACGATTCCGGTGCAGGACGGGAAACTATTTCTGGGCCGATGGCAGCGGATCTTGCTTTTGGATTTTGACACGCGCGAGCGCATCCAGTCGCGGACCGTCACAGTTTCGATGATTGAAAATCCAAAATTCACAGGAGAGGGGTGAAGTCCGTTTCGGCGGACTTTTTTATTTCGTCCGATTGTGGCACTATAATTTTGATGAAAAGTCAAGATGTGCCGAAAGTATTCGTCGCCCTGTCGGGTGGCGTGGATAGCTCCGTGGCGGCCGCTCTGTTGCGAGAGCGGGGATTTGATGTGGTCGGCGCGCATATGAAGTGCTGGATTCCGGGAGCCGAAAACTGGGGGCTGGAAGCTGGAAATTGTGGAGCGGAACGTGATGCGGAGGATGCGCGCCGTGTCGCCGAGGCGCTCGATATCCCGTTTTATGTATTCGATTTGGAGAAGGAATACCGCGAGCGCGTGTTTGATTATATGCTCCGCGAATATGGAGCGGGCCGTACGCCGAATCCCGATGTGCTTTGCAATAGCGAGATCAAATTCGGCGTTTTTTTGGAGAAAGCGCTCTCGCTTGGCGCGGACTATATTGCGACGGGGCATTACGCTAGAAAAAAGCTGGAAGCTGGAAGCTGGAAGCTGGAAATTGCAAAAGATTTAAACAAAGATCAATCCTATTTTCTGTGGCGTCTTACGCAGGATCAGTTAAGCCGTACGATATTTCCCATCGGTGAATATACCAAACCCGAGGTGCGGGAACTTGCGCGAAAATACCATTTGCCGACCGCGGAAAAAAGGGATTCGCAGGGGCTTTGCTTTGTGGGGCATCTCGATTTTCACGATTATTTGCGAAGCGTATTGCCCAAGAAAACGGGCGACGTGGTGACGACCTCCGGCAAAAAAGTGGGGGAGCATGACGGCGCGCATTTTTATACCATTGGCCAGCGGCATGGGCTCGGCATCGGCGGCGGGACGCCGTATTATGTGGCGGCAAAAAACCTCGAAGCGAACACGCTGACGGTTGCGGAAGGCATCCATGATCCCGAATTATATGTAAAAGAAATTCATGTTGTGGATGTGAATTGGCTCTCCGGCACTGCACCTTCCAGCCTCCAGTCCCCAGCCTCCGACCTCCAGTATGACGCTCGCATCCGCTACCGCCAGCCGCTTCAAAGGTGCCACATCCAATCACTTGGAAACTCGGTTTCCAAGTTGCGGGTTGTGTTTGATGCGCCTCAGCGCGCGGCGACATCCGGCCAGTCCGCGGTGTTTTACAAAGGCGGCGAACTTTTGGGCGGGGGAATCATCGCTTGACATCGTTGAGATTTCGTCATACGATTTCTTCAGTTTTCCGAACCTTCACAACCCTCACAGGAGAAAGCCATGCGCATGGCACGATGGTTTGCTCTCGCCGCAGTTGCCGCGTTTTCGGGCTTCATCGTCAACGGGTGTTCGGTTTCAAAGCCGGAAAAGCCGCGGGCACCACAAGCGATGGAATACGGCTATCTCCCGCCGATTACCATGCGAAGCCGATTTATGAGCAGGTACAAACTCTGTATCGTTTTTTCCCGGAACTTGATACGAATCAAGGGTTCATGCCCTATGCGTACAAGATTCCCGAGGGCGCCGAAGGGCTTTTCGCCATCCCGCAATGGCAAGCAATTGCCCCAACCTACAATGAAGCGGTGGAGAAGGTATTCGCCGCTCTTGCGAGCCAGAGGACGTTCCACAATTGGCTCGAAGGCCGCCTCAGTTCCGAATATCTGCGAAGAACACAGCGCACGATCGACATGTGGGAGAAGCTCGAAAAGGAACAGCGGGTGCACGACATTGTGCTCGTTCCCGCCCAATTCGGGTTCCGCCATCGCGGAAAATCCGTCCTGCAAGCCCGCGCCTCGTTCGCCGAGAACGAGTTCGGCCTTGGCGCTTACGAAATCGGCATCATGCTCCTGACACATCCGGAGCGACTTCAGGGCTCTAGTTATGGCGACTATACCTTGAGAGCAGAATCTAGTAAATATAGGTTGTAATGCTTGCTTCTGCAATTTCTTTCATGTGCTCAAAAAGTTCATTTTCCTGCCATGCGTTTTCTCTGAAAAACATTGATACGGGAGCGTATCCTTCTTTCTTGTGTATAAAAATACGATTCAATGGATAAAATTCATTCATCGTGATAACTCGATCTCGAATGGATGAACCCTCTGCAAAATCATCGCCCCATCCGAAGCAAACGAATGGCGTGATTTTTTCATATTGAAGTGTGGCTCGGATACCGATAAGATTTTTTCCCAATCGTTCAATCGCATTTCCTTGCGATTGCTTTTTTAAGCCCTCGGCGATTCGCTTCTTGTTCGTGCCCTGATGTTTCATCTCAACCGCAAGTGCGATTCTTCGATAGTTTTCATCGTCTTTTTTTCGTAATACCAAAATGCCGCCGTCCGGTTTTATGTAAGAGTCCTCTTTTGAGAGCGGAGAAAACTCCGCCCGCTTGTCATATCCTTTGATAATTCCGATCAGTTCCGACAATTTGATGGATTTTACATATTCGAGATAGTAGCCAAGATTCGCAAGGTTAAAACGGGTATTGAGATGCTCAATGACCCTTTTCATCACCGCCGAAACCTTTTTGTCATCGCCCTTGGAAAGGACGTTTTTAGGCAAATGCTGGCTTTTGTTTCGGCGCAAGAAGTCGCTGTTGCTCATTATGGATATTTTTTACGAAATAATGGCCGCCCAGTTTTGGGATGTTGAAAATCAATACCTCGCTATGAAAGAGGATGTTTTCAAAAACATCTTTTGGAAGCGATACGATGCTCGTAATGGGCGGATATTCTTCGTTGATAAATTTCACCCAGCGTTTGCTGTTTTCCGTCTGATTGAGGCGGAAGCCGTAAGGCGTGAACATCACGATGGGGACTTCACTGCCAAACAATTTCACTGCCTTTGCGAACCACACTTCGGGGAGCAAAGGACGACCGCCATAATGCTCTTTGATATACTGCTTTGTTTTCGAGTCAATGTTAAAAGGCGGATTCATAATGACGAGCGATATTTTTTCTTTTATCTCGTCCTTTTGAATTTCCAAATAATTTTTAACTTTCGTGTTTGGAAAACCCTGATGTTCAATATCAATGCCCATTACTGCATAGCCGTCTTTTTTCCACGGCTTCAAAAGAGAACCTTCTCCCACGCACGGATCAATGACGATTCCATCCGATTTTTTGATGTGCGGATGAATCAGATCGTAAAGAAATTCGCTTACATAATCGGGAGTGAAAATCGTTGCTTTTTTCTCGTTTTTATAGAAATTGTTCCGATCTACCCGATACATAACTAAATAATGACATAGAAAGGGCAACCTGAATACTCGCCCTCAAAGGAGATGGGGATAAGTCAAAAAAGATGCTATTGTTGAGATAATGCAACGCAAGGACTTCCAATCCATCATCAAACGGGCATCACAGCCCGTCCGAGAATGGAAGAAAACATCGGGCGCGAAACCAGACGCTGATTCCAGCGATACACGAATTCGTCCACATAACGCTGGAGATACTTCGGGGATACGGCATGGTGCGTCCCGTCCAGCGACCGCTTGAGTTGCGACCAAAAGCCCTCGATGGTGTTTGTATGTATTTTGCCACGCACATACTCCTTGATGCCGTGTTGGATGGTCTCGTGGCTGTATCCGTTTGAGCCGACCCGATTGTAGGATTTGAACTCGTCTGTAAAGATTATGCTTTGTTTGCGGACGGATTGCTGGATGATGGGCATGATGGTTTTACTTTTTACATTCTCAACAACTCGCGCTTTCACATTTCCTTTGCGGGATGCGATACCGAATACGGGCGTTTTGTGTTCTGCCCCGCGTCCGCGCTTGTTGTGCTTGCCCTTACCGCCGACATAGGTTTCATCCGCTTCCACCTCGCCGTAAAATTTGATGTTATTCTGCTCAAAGAGAAGCCGGATTTGCTGACCCATCCGCCACGCGCATTTATAGGTCATGCCGAGTTGCCGTTCCAATTCTTTCGCCGCGACACCATTCCGGCTTGAAGCGAACAAGAAGATAGCCCAGAACCAATCTTTTAAGGATGTGTCCGATTTGTGGAAGATTGTGCCCGCGAGCGGATGGACGCTAAATCCGCATTGGCAATCGTATCGCTTGCGTCCGGCAATCCGGTGGAACTTTCCGCGCTTCTTGCACGATGGACAGGCATACCGCTTGCCATAGCGATTCAAAAAGATAGAATGAAGGCAGGCCTCATTGGTCGGGTAATCCCTTTCGAAATCCTTGCGCGTGTATTTTTTCATACCCCATCCTATCAAAAGGAATACCTGCTGTCAAGGGATAAAATTATCAAGCAATAGATAGTAGTTTCTGTCAAAAGTATGGTAGACGAGACAAATCCACAAGAAGATCAATTCGAACTAATTTTCAAAAATGGTGCTCTTGCTAACCTAAAAAAATTGGCGGGGAAATTAAACATTTCTGAAGAAAATTTAGGAGAAGCAGTAAATAAGAGTATTAAGATACTCTCGATCATAAAAAATGTTCGCACAAAAACCATTACTTTAGAAACCGAAGACAAGCAACGCTTTGTGCTGGATGCCGATGAGATATGAACAAGAAATCTACGCAGACGCTCGAACTCGCTCCGGATACAAATTTACCGCCAGCAGAGGGCAGAGCAAATAAAAGAGAGGGAACGAGAAGTCAAATTGCGCTGTATTATGTTTTAGGATTTTTGATTCTTATATTACTCGCCCTAATCCTTTCTTTCGCATATAGATTAACGATCAATGATTTAAGAGATACGCTTCTCGCATTATCTGGTATCCTTTCCGGTCCGCTCGGTTTTATCATCGGTTATTATTTCAAATCATATTCCGATCGAGAGTAATTCTGCCTTCAAGGTATAGTCGCCCTAGTTATTTCACAATCAATGCCGCGGGCGATGAATACTCGTCTAACGCCGATGGCGACTTCTCGCACGCGCCGCTCTTCCGCTTCGTCGACGGCAAGGTCGAGTTCAACGCCCACTGGTACGACATTGCCAACGGGCACTATGGCTCCGCGTCCGCCTTCTTCCCCGAACTTCACGGTTTTTCGAATCCCTGATTTCTGAGTCCGTTTTTCCGCCAATTTCTATTGGCGGATTCTTTCTTTTCGCCATTCTCACGCATACGTTAAACTTATGCTATAGCAGATGTTTAACGTATGGTGTGATTCTAAACGATAAAGAGCATTGTTCCGCTATTTTCAAATATTTTTCAAACAGAGAAAGGAATGAATGATAAGATAGGAAGCCCCACCAACAAAAGTGGTGGGGCTAGAAGATACCGCGTATAAGCCGGTAGGGCGTTTTTTCGCAATAGCAGTGCCAGCGTTCGGAAAATGCTTGGGCAAGAAGTTTTTCTTCCCGCCGGATTTGAATCAGAGCAAGAATAATGCCCGCGAGAAGAAAAACGAGCAAAGGGCTCCACAGCGCGAGTTCAAATCCGGCGGCCGCGAACAGCATGCCGCTGTAAATAGGATGCCGGAGCGTCCGGTAAGGGCCGCTTGTGACGAGATGCGCCGGGGATTCTGTTCCCAGAAGCGGGCGGTAATTCTTTCCGAGTTCCAAGCGCGCCCGAAAAGAGAGCAGGATGCCGCATCCGAAAAAAAGCAGTCCGACGGCTTGGGCGCCGATCGGCGGATCCGGAAATCGGGCGAATCCGTGTTCGAGCTGAAGATAGGCGATGGAAAAAATCAGCGCGAATTCCACAACAAGCTGGAACGCCATGAGCCCCGCATTTTTGCGGCTTGCGCATCGTATGATGTTCGAGACAAGAAGACCTTTGGCGTACAGGTAAATGACGAGGCCGCCGACGAGGATCACCGGAATCGTGTCCACGGGTTTCCTCCGATGAGAAGAGCGCTGTCCGCATTTTAGGAAGTTTTTCGCATAAGTCAAGAGTCGCCCTTATCAAGGCGCCCGTTTTTGATTACGATGGAAACATGACATCGGATTTATCTCGCTCGCCTCGATTCGGCGAAGCGGGCCGTAATAGAACATGAAGGCGGACGAGCTTCGGCTGAAATTTCTCGAATTTTTCAAGAATCGGGGGCACGCCGTCGTGCCGTCGAGTCCGCTCGTACCCGATGATCCGTCGGTGCTTCTGACCACGGCGGGGATGCAGCAATTCAAGCCGTACTACACGGGCGATGCCGACCCGATGAAGGACTTCGGTGCGAAAAACACAGCATCGGTCCAGAAGTGTTTCCGCGCCTCGGATATCGATGAAGTGGGCGATGCAAGCCATCTGACATTTTTTGAAATGCTCGGCAATTTCAGTTTTGGCGGGTATTTCAAGGAAGACGCCATCCGCTGGGCGCACCAGTTCGTGACCAAGGAACTCGGCCTGAAGATCGACTATGTGACGGTTTTTGGCGGCACCGACACCGCGGGGCAGGCGATTCCGTCTGACACCGAGTCCGAACGGCTTTGGAAAGAAATGGACCCGGCGCTCGACGTGCATGTGCGGGGAATGGATGAGAATTTCTGGGGACCGACGGGCAAAGAAGGTCCCTGCGGGCCAACCACGGAAATTTACGTGGGCGGTGTCGAGATTTGGAATATCGTATTCAACGAGTTTTTTTATCACGGGACGCGCGAGGAATTGCTCGCAGGCGCCGCAGGGAAGACATTGAAGCCGCTTAAAACCCCCGGGGTGGATACAGGCGCGGGGTTCGAGCGCATTGCGGTTGCGGTCCAAAAAAAAGAGCATGTTTTCCAAACGGACCTGTTCGCGTCCGTAACGGCGCTTTTACCGCGCGATTTAGAAGAGCGCGCGCGCCGCATTATCGCGGACCATTTGCGCGCGAGCGCGTTTTTACTGGCCGACGGGGTACGGCCGTCCAACAAAGAAGCAGGATACGTCTTGCGGCGCATTCTTCGCCGCGCGCTGGCGTTCGAGCATATGCACGAAATGCCGGCCGGTATTTTTGAAGATATTTTGACGGCCGTCATCCGGCAGTACGGCGGCTTTTATCCGGAACTGGAGCGCGAACGCGACGCGATGCTCGACGCGTATCGGGTGGAACGCGAACGATTCGCGCATACGCTTTCCGCGGGTATCAAGGAATTGAATCGGCAGGGCGGCACGATCGACGCGAAAGGAGGTTTTCATTTGTATGAAAGTTACGGACTCCCGTACGAGGTCATCCGCGAGGTCGGCGGCGAGCGGGCGCGCGGTCTCACGCGCGACGCGTTCGATGCCGAATTCAAAAAACATCAAGACAAGTCGCGCGAGGGCGCCGAAAAAAAATTCGGCGGGCACGGATTGATCCTCGATACGGGCGAGCTGAAAGCCGCGACCGAGGAAGAGGTCAAAAAAGTGACCCGTCTTCATACGGCAACGCATTTATTGCAATCGGCGCTCCGGAAGATCTTGGATCCGGATGTCCGGCAAATGGGTTCGGATATCACGTACATGCGAACACGATTTGATTTTTCGTTTGCACGAAAACTCACGCCGGAGGAATTGAAGCGCGTCGAGGATGAGGTCAACGATATTATCCGCGCGGACCACCCTGTTACAATGAAAGAAATGGACTATGAAGATGCCGTCGCATCGGGTGCGCTTTATTTTTTCCGCGAAAAATATCCCAAGCGCGTGAAAGTGTATACGGTGGGAACGGACGACGTATTCTTCTCGCGCGAATTTTGCGGAGGGCCGCATGTGTCGCGCACGGGGGAGATCGGCGAGTTCCGGATTAAAAAAGAGGAGGCGGTCGCGTCGGGGGTCCGGCGGATTCGCGCCGTTGTCGAGCCCTAATGGCGAAATTTTCGTCATCGCGGCCGCTTTTGGTTCTGGATGTCGGGAGTTCGGGCGTACACGCGGCCGTTGCCACACGAAACGCAAAGGGAGTTATTGATATCGAGCGGGTCGCACGCTCTCATCCGTTGGTTTTGCCGGAGGTGAATCTTAAAAAATTGTGGAAGAAGCTCCATGCGATGGCGGCGGACGTCGTCGGCGACCTGCGCAAAAGCGGGTCCCGGCCGCATTCGGCGGTCGTGATCTTCTCATCGCCGTGGTATTTTTCCGAAGTGCGGAGATTTACGCATGTGTCGGAAACGGCCGTGGAGATCACCGGAAAACTTCTGGATACGTTCATGGCGGAGGAGGAGGAGCGGTTTCGCGTCGGCGCGCTTGAACGGTTCCATGTGGCGGCGGACGAAGTGCTGATTTTGGAGCCCGTGCGCATGCGCGCGCTTTTGAACGGCTATCCGGCGGACTCTATTGTCGGAAAGCGCGCCCAAGCGATCGAGGCCTTTATCTATTTATCCGCCGTATTCGGCCGTGCAAAGAGCGATATAAAAACCCTCCTGGCCGATAACGGCATCCGGCTCGCCGGCGTCCAGACGTCGCCGATGGCGCTGTATCGGACCGCCCAAGCGCTTGGCATTGCGGACGAAGGCAGGGTCGTTATCGATATCGGCGGGGAGATCACCGAGGTTTCTCTCATTAAAAACGGGATTCTTCATGACAGCGTTTCCTATGCCCGAGGCCTGAATTTTGCGGCGCGGCGCGTGGCTGAAGCGTTATCATTCGACGCAGAGGCGGCGATCGTGTATTTGCAGAATTATGGCGCGAGGGCGCTCGAAAACGGCAAAGCGGCCCGCGCAAAAAAAATCGTGCGCGATGCGGTTGACGAATGGAAGGCGCTTCTGGAAGATGCGTTCGAGCATCTGTCAGGGAAGGGGTTGTTGCCGGAAATAGCGCTTCTTGCGGGACCGGGCGGAATCCTTGCGGAATTCGCGACGGCGCTCGGTGTCGATGAATTCCGGCGTTTTACGATCTTCGGACGCCCGTTCACCGTTGAACAACTGACGCTCGATCGCTTTGCGGATCGGTTCACGCATATCCCGTCCGTTTTTTCGAATGCGGAGCTCACGAATCTTTTGGTCGATATTTTGTACAGCTTTACGCGGAATCCATGACCCCGTTAGAAATTGTACTCAATGCGTAAACGGTTGATTGTATGGACTTCATCGAATTTCTAACGGGGCGTGGTAGAATAAAAAGAACATAACGCCATGGAATCGCCGAATGAAAAAAAAGTTCCGGTCCGCGATATCATGCCCAATGTCTCCGCAAATGTGCGGAGCGATCACTCTGTGGAATCTTCCGGATCCGCCTCTGAATTGCCTCGGCGGGCGCGTGCGTCAAGGGCGGAGTTTTTCGCGCGAAAACCCGAACGTCTGCCTGCTTCAGATATGCTAGAAACCCCTCGCCGATGGGGCTGGATGGGGGGATTCCGCTTTCCGTGGAAGATCACGGCCGCAAGCATCGGATTTCTTGCGGCGGCGGGGCTTGCGGTCAGCGCTTTTTCAAAGACCGTGGTCATCATTACGCCGCGTGCCGAACAGGTCGCTGTCGTCATGACAGTATCGGTCGGCGGATCCGCGGGCCTTGCCGCTCAAGTAGCGAGCGCGGAGGAAACTCTCAGCATGCGCGCCAAATCGAGCGGAATGGAGGATATTTCGGAACGCGCCACCGGCCGCATTCTTATCTATAACGCGTATAGCGCCCTACCTCAGGCGCTTGTCCGCCGGACGCGGTTTGAAACTGCGGATGGCAAGGTGTATCGCCTCACCGAGGCCGTTACCGTTCCGGGCGCAACGGTCCTCGATGGGAAGATCGAACCGAGTTTTGTGGAAGCCGCCGTCGCCGCCGATCTGGCGGGCGAGGCCTCGAACATCGGGATCACGGATTTTACGATCCCCGGATTCAAAGGGGGCGCAAAATACGAAAAATTTTATGCGCATTCCAAAACGCCGATGACCGGCGGTTTTGCGGGAAGAACCGCCGTTATTCGGGAAGAAGATGTCCAGAACGCAAAACAATCGCTTGAGCGCGATCTGAAAAATACACTGACAACGCGTTTGAATGAGCGTTTGGGGCAGGGGTTGATCATTCCGGCGGATGCGGCCACCTATACGATCGCCGTTTCTTCCGTGGAACCTGCGATCGGAGAACGCGGCGATGCCTTTGATATCCGCGTCACCGGCCAGGCGGCGGCGCTGGCGGTCCGGCGGCAAGATTTGGAAAAACAATTGCTGGAGCGGTACGGAAAAACCGCACTCCTGTCTCATCCGGAGATCCGCAACTTCGGCGACCTTGCGGTCCGCGCAACAGCGTCCGACCCCGTAAAAAAGGCGATGACGCTTTCCGTGACGGGCGATATGCAGTTGGTGTGGGGCGTGTCCATGGATGAATTAAAGAAAGGACTCCTGTCTGCGGCGGGCGTTGCGGGGCGCAACGCGGTTTTCGCTTCCTATCCCCAGATCGAGCGGGTCCGCGTTTCCTACCGGCCGAGCTGGTGGCGGATTTTTCCCCGATCCGAAGATAAGATCGTCGTGGAGGAGGATCTGGAACTCTAGAAGCTGGGAAACTAGAAAGCTAGAACCTGGAAAATCCAGTCCCCAATATCCAGAAATCTAGTTTCCAGAGTTCCAGATTCCAGGGGGTTGACGTTCGAACCCGTTTGGGATAAGATTGATTTTGTTATTTAATGGCTGCGAAGCACGATGCGAAGGAAACGAAAGTCGGAACGGTGATCGAAGCATTGCCGGATACGATGTTTCGCGTACAGCTTGACGAAGGTCAAGCCATTTTAACGTATCTTGGCGGCAAGATGCGCCACTTCCGGATCACGGTTTTGGTGGGGGATCGGGTCAAAGTCGAAATGAACCCGTATGACCCCGCGCGAGGGCGGATCATTCAGCGTTTATAAACCAATGAAAGTCCGAGCATCCGTCAAAAAAATCTGCCAAAAGTGCAAGATCATCCGTCGGCGAGGCCGCGTATGCGTTATTTGCGCAAATCCGAAGCATAAACAGCGTCAAGGGTAACAATTTTGATTTATGGCCCGTATTGCCGGCATCGTTATTCCGGATAAAAAGCGCATCGAGTTTGCGCTTCCTTATATTTACGGGATCGGACACCGGGCGGCTCAGAGGATCTTGGGAGAAGCGAAGATCGATTTTGGAAAACGCGCAAGTGAGCTCACAGCGGATGAAGTGAATCGCATCCGCGCCGTTATCGAGTCGCGCTACGCGATCGAGGGCGAATTGCGCAGGCGCGTGGCCGCAAATATCAAGCGGTTGCGCGAGATCAAATCCTATCGCGGCCTGCGGCATATGAAGGGATTGCCGGCGCGGGGACAACGGACAAAATCCAATTCAAGAACGCGGAGAGGTAATGTGCGCCGGACGATGATGTCGGGTAAACGTAAGCTGGAAAAGACATAACCCTATGGGTAAAAAACGCATCATCAAAAAAGCACCGTCCGGCGTCAACCAAGATATGCGCGCGCGTACATTGGCGCGCCTTCCCAAGATCAAATTGGAGAAAGGCATTTTGCATATTCAGTCGACCTACAATAATACGATCCTGACGCTTTGCGATCCGAAAGGAAACGCCGTGATATCGGCATCCGCCGGCGCTTTGGGTTTTAAGGGCGCGCGCAAAGGCACGCCATACGCCGCGTCCAAAGTCGCGGAGGTTTTGGCGGAGAAGGCGAAACTCGTCGGCCTTAAGAGCGTGGATATCCATGTGAAAGGCGTAGGGGCGGGCCGGGAGTCGGCGGTCCGTTCTTTTTTGGCGAGTGACTTGATATTGGATACGATCCGCGATGTGACGCCGATCCCGCATAACGGTCCGAAAGCGCGTAAACCGCGCCGCGTGTAATCAAAAAATTTTTATGGTTCGCGTATCCTGCAAAGTATGCCGTCGGTTGGGATTCTCGGTCTGTGGCCGGGAAAAATGCGCATTTCGGAAAAAACCGTATGCGCCCGGCGTCCATGGCAAAGGATTGAAGCGGTCCCGGCCGTCGAGTTCCGAATACGGGGCGCAGCTCAAAGAAAAGCAAAAGATCAAATTTTTATACGGTCTCCGCGAGCGGCAATTCAGGAATATCGTGAAAACCGCAACGGCTACGAAAGGCGTTGAAAATACGCGCCGCATCATGGAGCTTTTGGAGGGACGGCTCGACAATGTGGTGTATCGGTTGGGTTTTGCCCCGACCCGCGCGGCGGGCCGCCAGCTCGTCGGGCACGGCCACATTATGGTGAACGGCCGCAAGGTAACGATCCCGTCGTTTGAGGTCCGGGTGGGGGACCGCATTGCGATCCGTCCGCAAAGCGCGGTGAAGGCGGTATTCGGCAATTTGGACATCCTGCTTAAAAAATACGAAGCGCCATCCTGGATCGAATTGGATAAGGGAAAGAAAGAAGGGGTCATTGCGTCAAAACCGAATGTTACGGATGCCGACCTCGGCGTCAATTCGGGCGTTGTTGTCGAATTTTATTCTCGCTAATTATTTTTTTATGGACACGAAAATTATTTTGCCAAGTCAGCCGCGCGTGGTTTCGGAAGAAGGCGACAAGGGCGTCTACGAGATCGACGGGCTGTATCCGGGATACGGACCGACGCTCGGCAACAGTTTGCGCCGGATCCTGTTGTCGTCGCTTCCGGGCGCGGCGGTGACGCGCGTGCGGATCGAAGGCGTTGCCCACGAGTTCTCGACCCTTCCGGGCGTCAAAGAAGACGTCATTGCCATTCTTTTGAATATCAAAAAATTGCGTTTTCGCATGGTGAGCGATGCCCCGCAAACCGTATCGCTCAAAGCGAAGGGTTCAAAGATTTTCAAAGCAAAGGATTTGAACGTGCCGGGGCAGATCGAAGTCGCAAATCCCGATCAGGTGATCGTGACGCTCACCGAAAAAGACGCGGCGCTCGCGATCGATTTTACCGTGGAACGGGGATTGGGCTATGTGTCCCGTTCCGCGCTTTCCCGCGAAAAAGCGGCGATCGGTGAGATCATCCTCGACGCATTTTTTACGCCGGTCCGTCGCGTGAATTACGAAGTGGAGGATATGCGTATCGGCGACCGCACCGATTTCAACCGGTTGCGTCTGACGATACAAACGGACGACACGATCACGCCGCATGAGGCGCTGGAGGGGGCGATCCGCATCATGATCGAGCAATTGAAAGCGATCGTCGGATTCCAAGAACCCGAAGCGGAGGTCGTCGTGACAGCGCCCGAAAGCGTGGAAAGCCAAGTTGGGGAAGCGGCCAGCGCGGACGCGGAAGATAAAAACAAGATCCGCGTGGAAGAGTTGGATATTCCGGCGCGTGTCGCCAATGCGCTTTCGGAGGCCTCCATTCGCACGGTCGGGGGACTCATCCGCCGGTCGAGTGACGATTTGAAAGCGATCGAAGGGATCGGCGAAAAAGCGGTGGATGAGATTAATAAAGCACTCGAAAAATTGGGCCTGTCTTTAAAGAGTTAAAAATGAAAACTTTTTCTATTTTAGATTTTAAATTTTAATTTGAAACATGCGGCATAAAAAAATCGGTCGGAAATTCGGGCGGGAGCGCAACATCCGCAAGGCCTTTTTGAAGGGGCTGGTGCGTTCATTTGTTTTACACGGCCGGATCGAGACGACCCTGCCGCGCGCCAAAGAAACCCAGCGTCTGGCCGAGCGACTGATGACGGCCGCGCGAAAAGGGACGCTCGATGCGCGGCGCCGCACTGCGCGCGTATTGGGGCCCGAGGAGACGAAGAAACTTTTTGACATGGCGCCCAAATACGCCGTGCGTCCCGGCGGTTATACGCGCATCACCAAGGTCCGGACGCGTAACCACGACAGCGCGACCATGGCCGTGCTCGAATTCGTCGACTAACATGCCCGAACATATTTTAAAATCACAGGAAAAAGTTTCGGTGGATGTCGCGGGTCTTGCCGTGGGACGGGCGGCGACCGCCATTGCGACGAAGCTCCGCGGCAAAAACCGCGCGTCGTTCGAGCGGCATCTGGCGCCTTCGATCACGGTGGAGGTGAAGAACGCGGACAAAATGAAGATCGCTGAGGGCAAAAAGGCCGGCAAAGTATACACGCGCTACACGGGATATCCGGGTGGCTTGAAAAAGGAACGCTTGGGCGAGGTGTTCGCGAAAGATCCGCGGGAGGTATTGCGGCGGGCCGTGTGGGGCATGCTTCCCAAAAATAAATTGCGCCGTATTTTTATCAAGCATTTGGTTTTTGTTAAATAGATATGGCCGCCACGAAAAAAATAAAGGAAAAAAAAGTGAAGCCGCTGGAAACCATCGCTGCAGAGATACCTGTTGCGGTTGCGGCCGTGGAGGCGCCGGTGGGGGTAGTCCCGACCGATCCCTCGGAGATACTCGGGATAAAAAAGGATCCGGCGGTTTCGGTGCGTTCGTTCGAGGGGTATGTGGGCGCGATCGGGCGGCGCAAAACATCGCGCGCGTCCGCGCGCATCGCGACCGGCAAGGGAATAACAGTAAACCGCAAGGACTATAAAGAATATTTCCCGACCGAGGAGTTGCAACTGCATGTGGAGGCGCCGTTCAAGGCGTTAAAACTCACCGATAAGTTTTCGGTTTCCATTCTTGTCGAAGGCGGCGGCATCCATTCACAAGCGGAAGCGGTGCGGCATGCTATTTCGCGAGCGCTCGTGCGCCACGAACCGGAATTGCGCAAGACGTTGAAACGGCTCGGCTTTTTGAAGCGCGACCCGCGCGCCAAAGAGCGCCGCAAGTTCGGCCTGAAAAAGGCCCGCAAGGCCCCACAGTGGGCAAAGAGGTAATACAGAAAAGAAAACCCGCCACACCCCTGTGTGGCGGTTCGCGTTTGGTTAGTGCGGTGAGAGCTTAGTGCGCCGATTTGAGCCATTTCCAGAATTTCCGGACTGGAAATGCGATGCCTGCGATAGCGATGAGAAGGCCGCAAAAGTACAAGAACGCGTCCATACCCTGGCCTATGTAGTGCGACTCACCATAGGCACTCAATAAAATGAAAAAGAAGCCAAAATATACAGAAAAATAAAGCGAAACGCCAAACATTAGAACCAGGAAACAAACTGAAGAGAACCTTTTGGTGGCTTCTTCTTTAGTCATCCTTTTCATCGTTTTTCTCTCGGTTGAAGTAACAAATCCGGTTCATTAAACCAAGGATATTTTGAAAAGACAAGCCCTAATTTAGCACTCTTGACACGAGAGTGCTAATTTTTATAATGGAAGTATATGATGCTCGAGGCACTCGAACCGCGGGAGGAAAAGATCCTCGATTATATCGTCCGGTTGTATGTCCGGCGGGCGGAGCCGGTGGCATCGTCCGATGTCCGCAAGGGCCTGCGGCTCAAGGAAAGTCCGGCGACGGTCCGCAATATCTTGGCGGAGTTGGATGAGGACGGGTATCTCGACCAGCCGTACACATCGGCAGGGCGCATTCCGACGGATCAGGCGTACCGGTATTTTGTGGATTATCTGATGGCGAGCGACATCCGCCGCCGAGCTAGCGCGGATATCCGGTCCATGGCAGATGCGCTGGGAATGCTTGCGATCGCTATGGACGACGACGATACGGATGCCTACGGTCTTTCGTATTTGCTGTCCCAGCCGGAGTTTCGTGAGCAGTCCGCAGTACAGCGCATCGCGCATTTGGTGGATCATGCGGAGGAGATTTTCGGCGCGTATCGCGATACCGGAGGGCGTGTATTCATCGGACAGGAAAATCCGGTGCGCGAGGCGGAGGATTGCAGTGTATTTTACATATCCGATGGGCGGGGCGGCGCTCGGCACGAAGTGTTGTTGGTGGGCCCGACCCGCGTGAATTATGAGGAAGTGTCCGCGTTTATCCGTAATTTTTTCAAACCATGAGGACCGATTCTGATTTGGACGCTGATTTGGACGTCTCACGTCCAAGTAAAAAAATGGGGGAGGAGGAGTTGGAAGTGGTGGAAACGGGGGATGGCGAGGATTTTGGAACGCGGGACGTGGCGGCCGCATTGAAAAAAGCAAAGCACGAATTGAGCGAATGCCGGAAAAAAGCGGAGGAATATCTCGACGGCTGGCAGAGAGCGAAAGCGGATTTCATCAATCGCAGAAAAGACGAGGAGAAGGAGCGCGAAGCGATGGCGAAGTTTGCGAACGAAAAACTTGTGAAGGATGTCCTGAATATTCTTGACAGCTTGGAAATGGCGGCAAGGGCAGGGGATTCCGGAGTCGCGAATATCCATCGCCAGTTGGCACAGATCCTGAAGGGATACGGAGTGGAAGAACTATCGGCTGTCGGCGCCGCGTTCAACCCCGCAGAGCACGAAGCGATGCTGGAGGAAGCGGTGGAGGATGAATCGAAAGACGGAATGGTGCTCGAGGAATTGCAGAAGGGCTACCGGATGCGGGACAAAGTGATTCGCGCGGCAAAAGTGAAAGTCGGGGTTTATCAAAAATCAAAATAAATTCATGAATTACGAAATCCATTTTAGAGTACGCTTGAACGCCCAGCGGCATTCAAGCTCCGTCCTCGGCGCTTTGCTTTTTGGCTCGCTTCGCGAAATTTTAGCCAAAAAGCACCATGCAAAGCGCCTGCGGGGCCTCTAAATGGACTTCGTAATTCATTCATTAACTAACGAAATATTATGGCAAAAATATTAGGCATTGATTTGGGAACGACGAACTCGGCGATGGCGGTCGTGGAGGGCGGCGAGTCGCGCATCATCGAGAACCGCGAGGGCGTGCGCACCACGCCGTCCATTATCGCGGTCTCCAAAGCGGGCGACCGGCTGGTGGGACTCTTGGCCAAGCGCCAAGCGGTGACGAATCCGAAGAATACGATTTACTCGGTCAAGCGGCTCATCGGTCGGCGATTTGACGACGAGATGGTCCAGCGCGACAAAAAATTGTTGCCGTATGAGATCCGCAAGGCGGACAACGGCGGCGTGGAGGTCAAAGTGGGTGACACATGGCTCCGCCCCGAGGAAATTTCGGCGATGGTGCTCCAGAAATTGAAGGAAGACGCCGAGGCGAAATTGGGTGAGAAAATCACGGAAGCCATCATCACGGTGCCCGCATATTTTGATGACGCCCAGCGGCAAGCGACCAAGGCGGCGGGCGAGATCGCGGGGCTCACGGTGAAGCGCATCATCAACGAGCCGACGGCGGCCGCACTCGCGTACGGACTCAATAAAAAGAAAAACGAGAAAATTGTCGTCTACGATTTCGGTGGCGGCACGTTCGACGTGTCGGTGCTTGAAATTGGCGATGATGTCATCGAGGTGAAAGCCACCGACGGTGATACGCATTTGGGCGGTGATGATTTTGACCAGAAAATTATCCAGTGGGCTATTGGCGAATTCAAAAAAGAATCGGGAATCGATGTGTCAAAAGACACATTGGCACTTCAGCGATTGAAAGAAGCGGCGGAGCGCGCCAAGCACGAATTGTCGGGCGCATCCGAGACCGAAGTGAACATCCCGTATTTGTCGTCCGACGAATCGGGTCCGCGGCATTTCCTGAAAAAAATGACGCGCACCGACCTCGAAAAACTGGTGGGCGAATATATCGAGCGCTCCATCGAAATCACCCAGCGCGCGGTGAAGGCGGCGGGATTTGCGCTCACGGATATGAACGAAGTGATTTTGGTCGGCGGCCAGACGCGCATGCCCGCGATGCAGGACGCGGTCAAGAAATTGTTCGGCAAGGAACCGAACAAGTCCATCAATCCGGACGAGGTGGTGGCAGACGGCGCGGCGGTGCAGGGCGGCATCATGATGGGCGATGTGAAGGATGTGCTTTTGCTTGATGTGACGCCGCTCTCACTCGGTATCGAGACGCTCGGTGGCGTGTCCACCAAAATCATCGAGAAAAATACGACGGTTCCGGTATCGCGGACACAGGTGTTTTCGACCGCGGCTGACAATCAGCCGCAAGTGGAAATCCATATTTTGCAGGGCGAGCGCGAAATGGCGAAGGATAATAAAACCCTCGGGAAATTCGTTTTGGATGGCATTCCGCCCTCCCCGCGCGGCTTGCCGCAGATCGAGGTGTCATTCGACATTGATGCGAACGGCATTCTGTCGGTAAAAGCGAAGGACAAGGGAACACAAAAGGAGCAATCGGTGCGCATCGAGGCGTCGAGCGGACTTTCGAAGGATGATATCGAGAAAATGAAGCGCGATGCGGATGCGCATGCGGAGGAGGATAAAAAGGCGCGCGCATTGATAGACGCGAAAAACACGGCGGATAGCATGATTTACGCCGCGGAAAAGGCGTTGCGGGACGCGGGCGACAAAGCGCCGGCCGATGTGAAAAAAGCGGTGGAGGAGGAATTGGCGAAGCTGAAGGAAGTAAAGGAAAAAAGTACGGACGCGGCGGAGATCGAAAAAGCGGCCGCGGCATTGTCGCAGAACCTCTCAAAAATCGGCGAGGCGATTTACAACGCTGGAAAGCAGGAGGCTGGAGGGCCGGATGCTAGAAAGACGGAAGACAGCCAGTCCAGTCAAGATGAGCCAAAGGACGTTAAAAGCGAGGATGTGGATGGAAAGAAATAGCGCTTTCGCATAACCACTTTTTCAACACTGCTCCGATGCTTGAAAATGATAGTCGTTTTGCGCGCGAAATCTTAACGCGGTTCCCGTTCCTCCCTTCGGGATTTTCCGACCGCTAATTTCGCTTCAAAACTCCTTCATTTTCAAAGCATCTCCGCAAAGTTTCAAAAGTGGCTATGCTTCAGCTCTTGGGAGATAAAAATATGGCAATAACACTGAATAAGCACGATAAAAAAATTGTTGATAGAGTAAGGGCGACCATTGAAGCTGCTTATAAATCAGCAAATTTTCCATCCGCAGTGGCAAAAAGCATTGCGAGTAGGGCGACCTATTTTAGAAACAAAGGTCGTTCGCAAGCGATACGACGGCATCCATTTGAAGGCATTTGCGAAGCACACAAGAAACCATTGAAGAGGATAGATGCGCATTTGGATGAGATGGGTCCATTGGGATACGATGGACCAGTTAGATGGATTTGTCCGCTTGCGAATAATAGCGGTAAGAGATCTTGTGGAGAATTTTAAATGAAAGATTACTACAAAATTTTGGGGGTAGGGGGATTGATTCAAAGTTTATCTTAAGGTAAACTTAGAACATATGAAAAACATCGTAGGATTGAAGGAATTGCGGGGGAATATCGAGAACTATATTTCCGAGGTGAAGAAGGGAAAGTCGTTCATCGTAGTGCGCCGGTCAAAGCCGGTGCTTAGGATTTCCTCGCCGGACGAGGATGAATCCATGTGGGAGACCGTGATTGATTTTACGAAGATCCGGAAGGGCGGTATTCCGGTGGATGAATTGCTGAAACGTTTGAGGGCATGATGGATTCGATTGATAAGGAGTTTGCCCGATTGACTGAAAAGGAGAAAAAGCACGTCAGGGCAATTTTTGTCCAGCTGAAGGAGGGCGATCAGAGGGGATTGAATGTTAAAAAAATAAAAGGCCGTGAGGATGTGTTTCGTGTGCGGAAGGGCAAGCTAAGGGTTATTTATCAATTACAGGACAAAACGGTTCATATTTTAGCGATTCGATATCGGCGAGAAGATACCTATAAATTTTAACTGTGAAAGACTACTACAAAATTTTAGGGGTGGAGAAAGGGGCGGGGAAGGAGGAGGTCAAAAGGGCCTACCGGAAATTGGCGCACCAACATCATCCCGATAAAAAAGGAGGGGATGAGGCCAAGTTCAAGGAAATCAACGAGGCCTACTATGTGTTGGGTGATGATTCGCGCAGAGCGCAATACGACCAGACCGGCCGCACATCGTTTGGCGGCGGAGGCGGGCCGCAGAGCGGGTTTGATTTCGAGGACATCTGGCGCCAATTCGGCGGCGCCCAAGGAGGCGCACGGGGCGGTGATTTTGCCGACATCTTCGGCGATATTTTTGGGTTTGGGGGCGGAGGCCAGCGCCAGAAACGCGGCGCGGATATCGCGGTGGATATCGAGCTTCCGTTCGCGGAAGCGGCATTCGGGACGAATCGCAAAATTTCACTTCGCAAAACCAATGCCTGCAAAGAGTGCGATGGGAGCGGGGCAAAATCCGGCACCGGAACGGTGCGCTGTGAGATTTGCAATGGGTCGGGTACGGTGCGCGAGAATCGCCGCTCGATGTTTGGTTCGTTCACGGCGCTCTCCGAGTGTTCCCGCTGTCACGGAAAAGGGGAGATGCCGAAGGAGCCCTGTCCGCAGTGCCGCGGCGAGGGGATCATGCGAAGCGAGGAAACTATCGAAATCGCGGTTCCCGCGGGCATCGATAACGGCGAGATGATTCGCGTGACGGGCGCGGGCGAAGCGGTGGCGGGCGGACGCGCGGGCGACCTGTATGTGCGCATCCATGTGCGGCCCGACCCGCGATTCCATCGCGAGGGAATGAATTTGATATCGGACGTGGAAATCCCGTTCACGGATGCCGCGCTCGGAACCGAAAAAGTATTGGAGACGCTCGACGGAAAGGTTAAGATGGAAATACCCGCAGGAACGAATTCGGGCGATATGCTCCGGATCCGTGCTCGCGGCATCCCGAAGGCGCATGGACGCGGGGATCTCTTGATCCGCGTCACGGTCAGGACGCCCAAAAAATTATCGCGCAAGGCGCGCGAACTGATGGACGAACTGCGCCGAGAGGGGATTTAATGAACTTTTCTTCAATAGCTCAATCACTGCCGATACCGACGCAACTGGGGTCGGTCACATCGCTCATGTCGAATCCGTCATGGGATGTGATGGCGCTTGCGATTTTCGTGGCGCTCGGATTTATGTATGGCGTGTGGGGCGGGCGGGGGCGGCTGGTGGCCGTCCTGTTTGCTTTGTACGCTTCCAAATTAGTGTTCGATAGCGCGTGGTTTCTGGAGCGCTTCATCGGCGGTTTTGCGGCCTCCCAGCTTTTCTTCGCGCGCGCCGGCGTTTTCGCGGTGCTCGTTGCCGCGCTTTCCATCGTATTTGCCAAAAGTTTTTCCGGCCGCGTGATGGTGGGCGAGCGGTGGTGGCAGATGTTTTTGCTGTCGTTTCTCGAGGTTGGCATCGCGGCGAGCATTTTGTTCAGCATTTTGCCCTCGCGCGAACTTTATACTTTTTCGCCGCTCGTTGAACTCCTGTTCGCCTCGCCCAATGCGCTTTTCTGGTGGCTTCTCGCTCCCGTGCCCGCGCTCTACTTCGCCATCAACCCCGCCGCGCGCAAATAAAAAATCCCGCCGAGAGCGGGATCAGGGAATGATTTACAGTGCGAAGACCATATATGCGTAATACAGCGATTCATTAGAAACGCGCAAGAACGATACCAATCGATTCTGTTTGAATGACGACATTGCCGAGGCCGCCAATGTTCATATCGATTTGCCGGTATGAGAAAATAATAGGTTTAACTTGGATTCCTATGCGGAAACCGTGAGCATTTCCGCTTGTCACACAGCCTTCTTCTTGATGCGCGACACCGCAAGCAGATGCCCAAATACCGCCGAGAAGCAATCCGACCGCGCTATTAGGGCCGCCCACGATCCAGCGGATTCCTCCTTCAATGCCATTGATACTTGCAGATTTCCATTTTCGACCATCAGGCGTTGTCAGATCATTTTCAAACCGGACGCCCATACCGATATAACCGATCGTGATTGCTAGACGATCATCGACAAAAGGCGGGGATGAAAATCCAAGCGCAACTCCTTCCGGCTCCGTGCCGCTTTTTCCATGGCCTTCCTGTCGGGTTTGGCTCGATGCGAAAAACTCGAGAGCCATGAAACCGTTGTCTGTTTTTTCAGTTGCCATTACGGGAAACGTAAAAAAGAAAAAATAGACGCCCACCACAAGAAGCATGAGCGATTTTTTCATGGAATTCCCCAGGATCGCATTTTTCATCCGAAGCTCCTTTTGAGAAGTTTTTTCAAGGTCGGTCTAAAGGTTCTATAGCACCTGCATTCCGCCTTGTCAAGCGCGCAGTAAAAACGTATACTGATTCCGACCGCCCATAGCTCAAGTGGTAGAGCAGCTGCCTTTTAAGCAGTTGGTTGTAGGTTCGAGTCCTACTGGGCGGACTGGTTGATTTATCAATTAAGTTTTTCACCAGGACTCGAACCTTTGGGGTGGGGTCGGGAGGGAACGGTAGCGCCCTCCCGTGGAGGAAAACAGCGACGCCGAGCTTATCGAGACGGAGCGCAAGAAACCGAGGGTTTCTTGGGAGCGCGAAGCGCGACAGGTTCTAGGAGCGAAGCGACGGAGTCCTACTGGGCGGACCATGCAACAGTGCCAAAATTGCAAAACTGATTTCGGGATAGAGCCGGAGGATTTTGAATTTTACGAAAAAATGAACGTTCCGCCGCCGACGTGGTGTCCGGAGTGCCGGATGGTGCGGCGGTTTTTGTTTCGCAACGAACGCGCGTTTTATAAACGTACGTGCGGTTCATGCAAGAAAGACGTCGTTTCCGTTTTTGCTCCGGATGCAAAGCGCAACGTGTATTGCCACACCTGTTACCGGTCCGACACGCGAGACCCGTTTCGCTACGGCAAAGAGTTCGACTTTTCAAAGCCGTTTTTTGAGCAATTGCGGCAATTATGGGAGGACATTCCGGTTCCCGCGGTTTTTACGGAAAATTGCGTTGACTCACCGTACACAAATCATACGCACGATAGCAAAAACAGCTATCTCATTTTTGGCGCTTCGGCCGTGGAGGATTCCGCGTATGGCGCCCGCCTTGCCAATATTCGGGATTCATTCGACGTGACCGCCGGAGGCAAACTTGAGCAATGTTATGAGGACATTTCATGCAACGAGTCGCAGAAACTTTTTTTGAGCGTCCGGAGCGAGAACTGTCTCAATTCCTATTTTCTGGAGGATTGCCGGAATGTGAGCGACAGTTTCGGGTGCGTGAATTTGCGGAATAAGCAATATCACATTTTCAACAAGCCGTATACGAAGGAGGATTACGAAAAAACGCTAGCGCAAATGAATATCGGGAGCCGCGCCGCGCTCGCCGAATTGCGGAGGAAGGTCAAAGAGTTTTCCCTGCGATTCCCGCGGTGGTTCGCGCATGTGGTGGGTAGCCAATCGGTGACGGGGGATAACATCGTCAATTCCAAGAATTGCCGGTTTTGCTTCAATGTGTACGGGAATCTGGAGGATTGCGCGTTTGCGATCAATGCCCTTGATTTGAAGGACGGGTACGATGGGTATGGATTTGGCGCCGGAGCCGAACTTTTGTATGAGGGGGCGGATTCCGGCGTGAACGCGGGGAACATGGCATTCACTCTTTTCGTACACAGTTCGCACCATGTCCGGTATTGTTTCAATTGTCACGGATCGTCGGATCTCTTCGGGTGTGTCGGGTTGCGTAGCCAGAAATACTGCATTTTGAACCGGCAATACACACAGGAACAGTATGACGAGCTTGTCGGAAAGATCGTCCAGCAGATGAATGAGCATCCATACACGGATGCGCAAGGGCGGATATTCCGGTACGGCGAATTTTTCCCGCCGGATTTCTCGACCTTTGCCTACAACGAATCAGCCGCGCAGGAATATTTTCCGCTGACGCCAGAAGAGGCGCGCCGGAAAGGGTTTCGCTGGCGCGACCCAGCGGAAAAGACGCATGCCATTACCATTCAGCCGGAAACGATACCGGACGCAATACGCGGGGTCCCGGATTCGATTCTGAAGGAAACACTTGGTTGTGCGCATCGGGGAACCTGCAACGACCAATGCACAAACGCGTTCCGCATCATCCCGATGGAGCTCGCATTTTACAAAAAAATGGATCTTCCTCTGCCGGATCTCTGCCCGAATTGCCGTCATTATCGGCGGCTCGCGCATCAAAATCCGTATCGATTATGGCATCGAAAATGCCACTGCGCGGGCGCGCATTCCTCGAACAGCGTCTATCAAAATCAAAGCGCTCATTTTCACGCCAGTGCGCCCTGTCCGAATGAGTTCGAAACCACCCATGTGCCCGAGCGTCCCGAGATCGTTTATTGCGAGCAGTGTTATCAGGCAGAGGTGGCGTAGTTGGTGAGAATAAAAAAGAGCCCTAACGTATGTCGGGGCTCGTTCGCTTTTTTACCGCCAGTAGCAATGGTCTTCCAGCCATTCGCGACTTTCTTCATTCCACATATCATTGCCGTCCGCGGTTTCGTTGAATGCATCCTCGCCGCTTTCAGAGTCGTCAGTGTATTGCTCGCTGTACCCTTCCTGCGGATTCATAACGGGCGCGTAGCAGGGCGGAAGCCGGCTGGACGGCGACCGGGCTGCGCATGCCGACAGAAAAAAAAGAACGAAAAACGCGGCGAATATTTTCATGGCATCTCCCGCGAATACGAGTTCCATTTCCAGCATACGCGATGCAGTGTTATAAGCAGAGGTGACCTAGCAATAATTGTGGTTTGTGCTATTGTATGGCAAGATTTTTGACAGGAGAAACCGAATGTACGCCAAGCCCGTTTCGGACGCAGTTTCCCGAATTGAGAATGCCCTGAAAAGATTTTTGGAGTCAAAAACTGTGGGCGCAATCGCGGAATCATGGAGGCATGATATGCCGGAAGTTTCCGCGCGCTGGAAAGGAGAGGACGGCATTGAGCGGAACATCGTATTTTTAGTGCACGCGGAAACTGTTGAACTCGAAGTTAACGCTTGGAAAGACGATCAAATCAACCGGAAACGGCATTGGGGAAATTTCCGCGTTGCGATTCTCACGCATCAATGTGATAACGCGAATTTTGATACCGCGCTCGCCGCCTTACTGGAATTCGCGTACAAAACGATTTCTACGGTTTCGATCGATCAATTAACGAAGGTCAGCGATCTTCCCTTGGCTACGAATTGAACGACCATCCAATGCGGTGGTTGTTTTTTTGTACTATAAAACTTTGACGGCCGTCAAAGTTTTATAGTACTTAGTTTCGAAAAGTGGAATTCCTATTCCAGCACAGGATAATTTGACAGAATAATAAAATTGTGCTATTTTGGATGATAACAAACCATCGTTTTTTGACAGCTTACTTCCGAAAGGAGACCCGATGAATCCGCTTTCGATTTTGGGAACCGGAGCGTACGATGCGTTGCCGGTCATTGATAACGGGCCCCTCCTTGATGTGTTGGGGGTTCCGCTGGAAAAGCACGGCTGGCTTCCCGATGCAACGGGCATTACGGGACACCGGCTGAATTTTTGCTGTGCGACGGCTTCCAAATTGACGCGCGAAACGTCGTGGGATTACGCATTTGAGGCGGCGCGCCAGGCCCTGCAAAGCTCCGGCGTTTCTCCAAAAGAGATCGATCAAATCTGTTTGGCGACCTGCACTCCGCGCGTTCCGCATTTTACTGCGGATACGATCGCGCTTTGCGGGGCGCTCAAGCTCCGGCCGGATGTCGTGTGGAGCCAGTGGGACGGCGGTTGCGCGGCGCTCGCGAACGTTTTCCGCGAGGTCAAGGCGTACGCGAACGGGAATCCGAACTGGACGGCGCTGATCGTGGCGACCAACGATGTCAGCTCCTTTTTGGAGCGTAATCTGGAATTGTACCGGTATCGGCCCGCGCGCAAAGGAGAAAAAGATTGGGCGCGCGACGCGTGGAAATCGCCCGCGATCTTCGCGGATGGCGCTGCGGCGGCTGTTTTGGGGCCGGCAGACGATCGGCACTTTTTGACGACGACGCATTGCGCGCAGGATGGCGGCGAAACTCCGCTTGTCGCGCACGACGGCGGCGGCGCCCTCTATCCGTCATGCGCAGAAACGCAGAGCCGCCACATCTATCTCATGTACACACGCGATATCGCGTTGCAGTTTCCGATCGCGATGGGCCGCGTTTTGTCCAACCTTTTTCACGCGCACAATCTTCCGCCGACGGAAGTCGGCCAACTTTTTCTGCATCAGGCCAACTTCCGGTTCGTTGAATCGTTCGCGGACGCACAGCAGATCCCGATGGCGCGGGTTCCCCATAGTGTCGACAAGATCGGCAATCTGGTGAGCGCGTCGACCTTGGATCTTTTAAATCGCGAATTTCGGAGCGAAGAAGGGTTGCCGACGGACAAGCCGATCGCATTTGCGGTTGTCGGCGCCGGAATGGTGTGGGGCGGCGCGTTTTTCATGCCCGCCTCGGCTTCGCCTTAGCGAGACGGGCCCCTCGCCTAAATTCGGCGAGGCGTGGCCTCAATAATTCTTTGTCCGTTCAATGCGCCCGATGGTACGATACAAGTATCTCGGGCGTTTTTCTTTTTCATTCATTATGGCCATTCAAGATCTTATTTTGCTCACGGTCGCGATGATGAATATCGTGCTGGGGTGGCTCGTGTTTTGGAATAACCACCGCACCCCCGTGACGCGGTGGTTCGCGGTTTTTGCGTGGTCCTTGGCGCTGTGGGCGATGACGCTTGTTGGATTCCGGACAATTCCCGATGTCCGGCTCGCCGAAATTTTTCTGAAACTCGCGTACGCATCCGCTGTCGGAATTGCGGCATCTATAACGGCATTCGCGCATTATTTTCCGGACCGCAGCGCGCTCGGCCGGTTCAAGCGATGGCTTTTTATCGGGACCACCGCCGCGATCGCTGTGATCGCTCTTTTGCCGAATGTATTGATCACGCGCATCATCGAGGTCGGGCAGGTCCGCATCGGCGTTCAGGAATACATCGGCTACTCCGTATTCAGCATTTATTTTCTGGTTTACTTTTTCGGCGCGCTTTATTTTTTGTATCGTCGGTTCACGGGTGCGACGGGGGAAACGCGAACGAACATCGGTTACATTATCTGGAGTATTCTTACCGCCGGCGTTTTCGGCGTTATTTTTAATTTGATCCTGCCGTCGCCGTGGATCCAGGAATGGCGGTATACATGGATGGGGCCGCCGTTCACGGCGATCATTGTTGTTGCGGTCGCCTACGCGATTGCGAAGTATCGCCTGATGGATGTGCGGATTTTGGCCGCCGAACTTCTCACTATTACGATCGTTTTCCTGCTTTTCATCCAGAGTATTTTTTCGAGCGATGCGCGCGAGTTTTTCACACGCATTATTTTCTTTTTGCTCGCCACGCTTTTCGGGGCGTTTCTCGTCCGGAGCGTTCGTCGCGAAGCCGAGCAAAAAGAGCGGCTCGAGCAATTGACCAAAGAATTAGAAAGCGCGAATACGGAATTGAAAAAACTCGACCAATTAAAATCCGATTTTCTATCGTTCGCATCCCACCAGTTGCGCGGGCCGCTATCCGCCGTCAAGGGGTACGTTTCTATGATAACGGAGGGGACGTACGGCGCGATCACGCCGAAGATCGCGGACGTGCTGGGCCGCATCTACAAATCCAACGAGCAACTGATTCGGCTCGTGGATGATTTTTTGAATCTGGCGCGCATTGAGGAGGGGCGCATTGAGTATGCGTTCGCGCCCGTTTCTTTGGATGAATTGGTGGACGACGTGGTGAGATCGCTCGCGGATAATGCCTTCAAAAAAGGCCTTGAATTGCGATGGGAACACCCGTCGCCGCCGTTGCCCGTTATCGTGGCGGACGCTAGTAAAATCCGCGAAGTTCTCTATAATCTGATAGATAACGCGATCAAATATACGGAGCATGGATGGGTGGAAATAAGGGCAGAGCGGGTGCGTTCGGGGGTCCGGATTTGGGTGCGCGATACCGGAGTTGGACTTGACGCAGGCGAGATCGGCCGGCTTTTTACGCGGTTTGGGCGGGCGTACAGGACGCGCAACAACAATAAAGACGGTGTCGGCGTCGGACTCTACATCGCAAAATCCGTGGTGGAAGCGCATGGCGGAGGGATCCGGGCCGAATCGCCCGGGAAATATCACGGCAGCACATTCACGGTCGAGTTGCCGTTGAAACCGCCGATAAAGTCGGAAAATTGATTTATAAAAATGAAAGACAGAATTCTTACAACTGAAACCATGGGGCGTGTCGGCAAAACGGTGCGGCTCGCCGGCTGGGTGGCGGTCAGGCGCGACCACGGCAAATTGATCTTCATCGACCTGCGCGACATGAGCGGCATCGTGCAGGTCGTGTTTTCGCCGGACCACGCGGAATTGATGGAAACGGCATCGCGCCTGCGTCCCGAATGGGTGATCGCAGTCGAGGGCGTCGTAAAGGAACGCCCCCGCGGCATGGTGAATGCTAAAGAACCGGCGGGCGCGGTCGAGATCGAAGCGATGGCTCTGCGCGTTTTGAACGAATCTGAAACGCCGCCGTTCGAGCTCATGACCGACGGGAAGGAGGTCGGCGAGGAACACCGGCTGGAATTCCGGTACCTGGATCTGCGCCGCGGACGCATGCGCGCGAACCTCGCGATGCGCCACCGGTTCATCAAAGAAGTTCGTGATCGTCTGGATGCGCAGGGTTTTACGGAGGTCGAAACGCCGATCCTTTCAAAATCCACGCCGGAAGGCGCGCGTGATTATATCGTTCCCGCACGGCTTTACCCCGGACAATTTTACGCATTGCCGCAATCGCCCCAGCAATACAAGCAATTGCTGATGGTGGCGGGAATGGAGCGGTATTTTCAGATCGCGCGGTGTTTCCGCGATGAGGATACGCGGGGCGATCGCCAGCCCGAATTCACCCAGCTCGATATTGAAATGAGTTTTGTGGAGCGCGAGGACGTGATGGGGCTTGTGGAGGACACGTACACATCTATCATTTCGAAATTGTATCCGGAGAAGCATTTTACCGCGTCGCCATGGCCGCGGCTTGATTACGCGGAAGCAATAAAAAAATACGGGAGCGACAAGCCGGATCTGCGCGAGAACAAAAATGATCCCGATGAACTGGCATTCGCGTGGGTCGTCGATTTCCCGCTGTTTGAAGACGAAAAAACGGGCGGCCATTTTGCGCCTTCTCATCATATGTTCACAAAGCCGTTGGACGAGGATCTTCCGAAATTGGAATCGGACCCCGCTTTGGTTCGCGGCGCGCAATATGACTTGGTGCTGAATGGTTTTGAGATCGGCGGCGGCAGTATCCGCATTCATGATCCCAGACTTCAGGAAAAAATTTTTGACCTTATCGGATTTGATGAAAAGCGCAAGGCGTATTTTGATCACATGCTTCGTGCGTTCCGCTACGGCGTTCCGCCGCACGGGGGCATCGCCCTCGGCCTCGATCGTCTGCTCATGATCCTGCAGGGCGAATCGACCATCCGCGAGGTCATCGCATTTCCGAAAACGGGCGAAGGCCGCGACCTGATGATGGGGGCGCCTGCGGATGTGTTGCCTCTGCAACTGGAAGAATTGCATTTAAGGGGAACTCTTAAAGATCGGAAAAGGGTTAAAAAAACCTGATATGTTGGATCGCGCAAGCACATTCGATATTGCGGTGACGGGGTTTGCGGGGCCGTTGGATGTTCTTTTGGACCTCATTGAGGACCGGAAACTCTCGATCAATGAGGTTTCGCTCTCGGCGGTCGTCGAAGAATTCGTGAAGCATTCGCGCGCGCGTCCCTTGATGACGCGCGAGGAGGCGGCGGCGTTTTTGGCTGTTGCATCCACGCTGATCCTGATAAAATCGCGCTCACTCCTGCCCGCCATGGAATTGACATCGGAGGAAGAGGGATCGATCGGCGAACTTGAGCGCCGGTTGGCGATGCTTCGGGAGTTCCGGCGGCTGGCGAAACACATGGAAGGGAAGCGCCGGCCCCTTGTAAGCCGCGAGGCGTTTTGCGGATACGTATTCGGATTTTTGCCTCCGCACGGCATGACCGGTTCGGCGCTCTCGACGGTCATGCGGCGCATCATCGAATCGTTCCCGTCCGCATCCCTGCTTCCCGAAAAAGTGCTCGGACGCATCGTCAGTATCGAAGAGAAAGCGCGCGAACTTTTGAATCGGATCGGCGATCGGTTGTCGGGGTCGCTCGAAACCGTGGTCGTGGGCGCGGATGCGGCGGAAACCATCATCGGATTTTTGGCGCTTCTCGAACTGATCAAACAAGGATTGTTCGATGTCGAGCAAAAAACGATATTTGGGGAAATTGAATTAAAACGATTATAATAGGATGGACGCAGGAATTCCGCTTTCTAAACGCATCGAGGCCGTGCTTTTTGTGCACGGAGAGCCCATGGGCATACCACGGCTCGCGGAATTTTTGGATGCCGGTAAAACCGAGGTCCGTGACGCGCTCGTGGAACTGGATAATCGATTGATCGGCGGCGCATTGCGTCTGGTGTATTCGGGCGACGAAGTCCAGCTCGCATGCCGCGAGTATCTGGAATCCGATATCACGGAGCTGGTTTCATCGGAACATGCGCGCGGCCTTTCGCGGGCGGGAGCCGAAACGCTTGCGGTTGTGGCGTATCGGAGCCCCATTTGCAAGAAAGATATCGATTATATTCGGGGCGTCAATTCCGCGTTCGCGCTTCGTTCTCTCGCGATCCGCGGACTCATTTCCCGCAGAACGTCCGATACCGACCGCCGTACGACGGTTTACGAACCCACGCTCGATTTTTTGAAATTTATCGGAGTGAGCCGCCGCGAAGAACTCCCGGAGTATGCGGAGTTCCAGAAAAAAACCAAGGAATTTATACAATCGCAAAATACATCGCAGGAAGTATGACATTTGATATTCGTCCACGGACCGTGATCGCCGCATTGTTCGCGCTCTCGTTGCTTGCTCCATTCAACGCGAAATTCTCGGGCACCTTTTCGAATTTTACAAAAACAGGCGATTTTTTTTCTTTGATCGCTTCCGCTCCTTACGCGTCATTGGCTGGTTCGGCAGAGGAGCCGGCGGCGGGCTCCTCCAAGCCTGCTTTCGGCGCGTTCGATGAGATCCGCCTTGAGGCGAAATCCGCCGTGGTATGGGATGCGGGATCGGATCGGGCGATCTTTGCGTGGAATGCGGCCGAGTCGAGAGCGCTTGCGAGTTTAACGAAACTCGCGACGGCGGTGGTCGGGGAGCGTCTCGCGGAAAGCGTAGGCGTTTCCGAGCGTGTGGTTCGCCTCACGCCGGAAGCGATCCAGGAAGAAGGGGATGACGGTTTTACGATCGGGGAACGATTTTATTTTTCGGATATCCGCGATGCGATGCTCGTAAAATCGTCGAATGATGCCGCTCGGGCGATCGCGGAATGGGCTGAACCGTTGTTGCAGGGCGCGGGTTCCGCCGGTCCCGCTTTTATCAATGAAATGAACCGCGTTGCCGCGGAGATCGGTCTTCGCAATACATATTTTTTGAATGCGACCGGTCTTGATTTAACGCCCGAACGCGCGGGCGCCGTCGGCAGCGCCGAAGATTTCGCGCGGCTCGTCGCATGGATCATAAAGCAGTCGCCTCATATTCTTTTTGCAACGCAGGCATCGAGCGTGGATATCGTGTCGCAGGATGGCGACCGCCACCATTTTGTGGCGAGTGCTAAGCCCGCACTTGCGATCCCGGGCCTCGTCGGCGCCAAGACCGGTTTTACGGATCTTGCGGGCGGAAATCTGGTGCTCGCTGTGAGCGCGTTCGGACGCTCGTACGTCATTGTGGTTTTGGGTTCGACGCGGGAAGGCAGATTTTCGGATGCGATGGCGCTCTGGCAGGCGAGCGTGGATTTTTCCGGCGCGGCACCGCATAACACAGCGTTATGATCCTGAATGTCCTTAAGATGTTCGGCATCGGCGCGCTTTCTTTCTTCGTGGGAATGGCGCTTGAGCCGATCCTGACGCATTACCTCTATCGATTTCGGCTCTGGCGCAAGGATGTGCGTCAGTTCGCCCCGGACGGCTCTCCAACGCCGATCTTTGCAAAATTGCATAGGGAGCGCGAAACCAAAGTGCCGCGCATGGGCGGCATGCTGATTTGGAGCGTTCCGATCGTGATGATCCTGATTTTTCGAGTGCTTATCGAAATTTTCCCCGCGCAATTTTTATTTCACAAACTGAATTTTTTGTCGCGCGCCCAGACGTGGCTGCCGCTCTTCACGCTGATCGCGGCATCGTTGGTCGGGCTTCTCGATGATTTCTTGCAGGTGTTCGGACGAGGTAAATACATCGCAGGCGGCATGCAATTTTCACGCCGGTTGCTCCTCATCATAGTGATCGCGGCCGCCGGGGCGTGGTGGTTTTATTCAAAACTCGAATTCACGAGCGTTCATGTGCCGTTCGTGGGCGAATTTGAACTCGGGATCTTGTTCCCGATTTTCTTTATTTTCGTGATGGTCGCGACGTTTAGCGGCGGCGTCATCGACGGGATCGATGGTCTTGCGGGCGGCGTGATGGCGGCCGCGTTTTCCGCGTATGCCGGCATCGCATTTTTCCAGAATCAATTGGATCTCGCGACATTCGCCGCGGTCATTGTCGGGGCGATCCTTGCGTTTTTGTGGTTCAATATCCCGCCCGCGCGTTTTTACATGGGGGAATCGGGAATGATGGGGTTGACGACGACGCTGACGGTTCTCGCATTTTTAACGGATTCGGTTCTCGTGCTTCCGATCATCGCGTTGCCGCTCGTCATCGCGGGGGGTTCCTCGGCGCTCCAATTATTTTCCAAGCGATTTTTCGGCCGCAAAATTTTTCGCGTCGCCCCGTTTCATCATCATCTGGAGGCATTGGGCTGGGCGCCCTATACCGTCACCATGCGATTCTGGATCATTGGTATGATCGTTGCCATCATCGGCATGGTGATCGCGCTCATCGGGCGATAACCCAGAATTGAAATCCTCAAAACCCAAAGGGTAGTCCTTTGTGTGGATAACTTGTTGTAATAATGCTTCCACGGAATAATGGGGACATGTTCTGGCGGCGCAAAAGCAACCTGACCCATCGCGGCATCGAGCCGGACGAGATTTTCCTTGACTCGAAAAACCTGCCAGGGTTCGACCGTGAACTATTCGAGGGACGTTTGGAGCTCCCGATCTCGCCGCGCGCAACATATCTTTTTTACGCGGCATTCCTTGTCATTGTCGCTCTTTTTATTTTTCGATTGGTGGACCTGCAGATCGCTGAGGGCGGGGAATTGCGCGCGCGCGCCGATTCGAATCGTCTGGTCCGTGTGCGCCTGCCGGCCGAGCGGGGCTTGATTTACGATCGAAGCGGCACGGAGCTCGCTTGGAACGATCCGGGGGCGCGGCAGTATTCGCATCTCATGGGTCTTGCCCATGTGGTCGGCTATGTCGGCTATCCCGACGACTTTTCGGACAACGAAAATCCGAAGGCCAAGATTGGACAGGCCGGCATTGAGCGCGTTTATAACGACGTGCTCGGCGGGAGGGACGGCAGCCGGTTGGTGGAAGAAGATGTCGATGGTATCGTGATCTCGCAAGGAGTGGAATATATTGCAAAGGACGGCGATGACGTGGTGCTTACGATCGATGCGCCGCTCCAGTCCGTCCTATTTCAAAAAATAAAAGAAACCGTTTTGGAGCGCGGTTTTCGCGCAGGGTCGGTCGTTCTCGCAAACCCCGTGACCGGTGAAATTCTGGCGGCAACCAGTTTTCCCGAATACAGCCTTTCTCGGCTTTCCGGCAGTTCCTCTCAAGAAGTCGTGGATGATTACCGGTCGGACGCGCGAAAGCCCTTTTTCTTCCGCGCATTCGAAGGGCTCTATGCGCCCGGCTCCACATTCAAGACCGTCGTGGCGTTGGGCGCGCTTGCCGAGGGGATCGTAGCGGACGATCATCAAATTTTCAGTTCCGGAAGTATCGCGATACCGAATCCGTATAATCCCCGAGAAGAAAGCCGATTTTACGATTGGAAGGCGCACGGCTGGGTGGACCTGCGCCGGGCGCTCGCGGTTTCTTCCAACATATATTTTTATGCGATCGGCGGCGGGTTCGAAAATACGAAAGGGCTGGGGGTCGCCAAGATCGCCGAATACGCGAAAAAATTCGGTTTGGGGGCTTCGGTCGGAGTTGAACTTCCGGAAAAAGAGGGGCTCGTTCCCACGTCAGAATGGAAAGCGAAAAATCAGCCGTCCGATCCCGTCTGGCGCGTCGGCGACACCTATAATTTGTCGATTGGGCAGGGAATGATCCAAGTTACGCCCGTGCAGATGGCACAGCTCGTATCATTCATTGCGATGGATGGCGTATCGGCGCAGTTCCATATCATCAAAGAGACCCGCTCAGAAAATTCGGCCGTCGCGCGGCCGTCGGCCGTTTCTTACAAAACCATGAATATTTCCAAAGACGCATTTTTTGCCGTCAAAGAGGGGATGCTTGCGGCCGTCCGCGGCGGGACGGCATCGGCACTTTCGGGGCTTGGGGTTTCGGTCGCGGGTAAGACCGGCACGGCAGAGGTCGGATTCGGTAAGATCGTCAATTCATGGTTCATTGGCTTTTTGCCCTACGAAAATCCGCAGTTGGCGCTTGCCGTGGTGCTCGAAGGCGGGGATGCAAAAAATCTGGTTGGCGCTCCGTTCGTCGCCCGAGAGATCGTGTCGTGGCTCGTCGAGAACCGGCCGGAGTATTTGAGCGCGTTTCGATAACGTAAAGTCGCCTCATCGATGCTTTAAGCACGCACATTTGGCGGTTTTGGGCGGCTCGCCATTTGCTTTTTCAAACCGGTCGTTCGTCCTGCCAGCGCAGGACGCCGCCGCCGAATGTGTCTGCGCATTACCTTGGGGATTGACAGACGGGCACTGGCGTGCTAGCATTCTTTTGTACTTTTCAAACACAAAACCCCCTCATTTCTACGGAGGCGAGGAATGGACAGTCCGACAGGATTCAGTGTTGTCGTATTCGCGGGCGACGACTCTCGAGATTGGCTTGAGCGCGACCCGGCCGATGGTTACGTCGGTCATCTTCAGGAACGCGAAGCTCTCATTAGGGTGGAAGTGATCTCGCCTGACATCATCGGCGTAGAAGTGGATGGCCAGAAAAACGTACGCGCCAAAAAAAATTGGGGCGACGCGACGCTCACGATCTACCGCCGAAGAGTCCCATTGATCATCAGCAACGACGGATGGCTTTACGCGCGCCATCCTGCGAACAAACTCCAGTTGCTCGAAGTGACCGAACAGGGACGGCTCGTGTTGTGGGAGACCGCATTGATTTCTCAGCAAGGCGAGTTTTTCCTCACCACGCAAAAAGCGCGGGAAATGCTGTGTGGTTGGGATGGCGAAGTGCTCATGTGCGCGGCGCTCGAAAACAGTTGGCCTCAAATGTACGATTTCGTTGTCGATTTCCTGAATGGCAAGGATGATCTGCTCGACCGTCTGCCCGACATTCAGGAATATTTCGATGCGGTCAACAAGGAATCCGAACCGCCGTGCACCGGGATTGTCCCACACAACACCGGGTACGTGCTCTGGTATCATCTGGCAAAGGGGCTCGGCGCCATTCTCACGGCGGACGGCGAAGCGCGCGTCCACTGGACGCAGATCTCTCCGCGCGGGCGGTTCGCCTACCTCGAAAAAGGCGAGATGGTTTCGTTCCAAGGGCTTCGCACGCCCGACACCGGCGGGTCTCGTTCGACCGCGTTTCAGTATGAAGCGGTCGGCGTGACGGCGCTTCGTTAGCATCAAAGGGTTACCCTGACAGTCAGGGTGACCCTTTTCCAATAGAGTTGACTTTGGTACACTCGGGGAATATACTAGTTCGAATAAACATGGATAAGCTTCCAAAAAAGCCGCGGGATACCATAGAATATTTAAGCGAGGACGGCCTGCGGCAGATCACCAAAGAGCTCGAAACGCTAAAGATCGCGAAACGCAAGGAAATTGCGGATCGCTTGGAATACGCCAAAAGTCTGGGAGACCTTTCGGAGAACTCGGAATATCAAGAGGCCAAAGAAGCGCAGGTCGAAAACGAGATGCGCGTTGCCGAGCTGGAGGACGTGCTGCTGCGGGCGGTGGTGGTGGGAAAGGCGGACGATGATTCAACGATATCCATGGGCTCCGCGGTCGTTTTGCGCCGCGAAGGGGAGAAAAGCGATCTGCGCGTGGTGCTGGCGGGCGCGGGGGAGGCGGATCTTTCCGCGTCAAAAATTTCGTACGAATCGCCGCTGGGACGCGCGCTCGTGGGGCACAAAAAAAACGACAAGATAACGGTGTTGACCCCCAAAGGCGAAGTAAAGTACAAAATTCTTGATATCATATAACCATGTCGTCTTTTGACGATCTTCGAAATGCGCGTCTTGCCAAACTGAAGCGGCTCACGGATGCGCGCATTATTGCGTATCCCGCGAACGGTGTTTCGGATCGAACCTCGCTCGCCAAGGCGTCCCGCGATTTCGAAAAACTCGCGGAGAAAAAATCCATCACGTTCGCGGGGCGGATCTATGCGCTTCGGGGGCATGGGGGCTCGCTTTTTTGTGATGTGGGCGACGGGAAGGATCGTTTTCAGGTGTACTTAAAAAAGGATGAATTGGGCAGCGATTCGTATTCGCTGTTCGAGGAGGGCGTGGACATCGGCGATTTTTGCGAATTTAGCGGGCCGCTTTTTTTGACGCAGAAAAAAGAGAAATCGCTCCTCGCGAAAACATGGACATTTCTTGCCAAAAGCGTGCGGCCTTTGCCCGAAAAGCGGCATGGATTGCGGGACGCCGAGGAACGCTCACGGCGTCGGTACTTGGATCTTATCGCGAACGAGGGCGTGCGCGGACGTTTCGAGACACGCTCGCGCATCACCACGCATTTGCGCCATTTTTTGGACGCGGAAGGGTTTTTGGAAGTGGAAACGCCGCTTCTGCATCCGGTCGCGGGCGGGGCGGTCGCGCGGCCATTCACGACACATCACAATGCGTTGGATCAGGATCTATATCTTCGGATTGCGCCCGAATTGTATTTGAAGCGGTTGCTGGTGGGGGGATTCGAGAAAGTGTACGAGATCGGCCGTAATTTCCGCAATGAGGGTATTGATGCCGAGCATAATCCGGAATTCACGATGCTTGAATTGTACGAGGCTTATGCGAATGCCGAGGCGCACCGCGCGTTTCTTGAGCGCGTGTTCGGCGCGCTCGTAGCGGAGTTTGCGCCGTCTCTCGCGATCCGGTATCAGGGGGTTGAATTGTCATTTGGCCGGCGGTTCGATTCTTTGACATTCGAGGAGGGGCTCGAGCGTTTTGCGCTCATTTCGGATTATGCGTCGCTTAGTGAAAGCGACATAGAAACGCGGGCGCGCCAGTTGGGTATCGAGCGCGAAAAGGGCGACACCAAGGCGAAGCTCGCCGACAAGGTTTTTAAAAAAGTTTGCGTCCCCAAGATCATCCAGCCGACATTCGTGTTGAATTATCCCTTGGAAATTTTGCCGCTCACAAAGGAGTCCGAAACGCATCCGGGATTTGCGGACATGTATCAGTTGATCATTGCGGGAGTCGAGGTTGCCAAAGGATTCTCGGAATTGAATGATCCGGCCGAACAGCGCCGGCGGTTCGAGGCTCAGGAAGCAGAGCGGGCCGCGGGAAGCGAGGAAGCAAATCGCATGGATGAGGATTTTGTGGAAGCGTTGGAATACGGCATGCCACCCGCGGCCGGCATCGGCATCGGCATTGATCGCTTGGTGATGCTCCTGACGGACACCGCCAACATCCGCGATGTGATCCTCTTTCCCACGATGCGCCCGCGGTAAGAGCGGTTCCCAAGGGTAACCCTTTTCTGATTCCTATGGTATGAAACCCCGCTTTAGGCGGGTTTTTTGCTTGCGGTGAGCTTGTCGAATCGTTATCCACAGGTGGGTGGCTTGAGTGGGTTGGGAAGTGGTATACAATTACTACATAGTGGTTAAAAGTGGGTAAACCTGTGGATAACATCAATCGTGGGAATTATTTATGTTGATCGGGGAATACGAGCACACCATCGACGCCAAAAAACGCATGGCGTTGCCGGCCAAGTTCCGCAAGGACTTGGGCAGGGAAGCCGTTATCACGCGGGGACTCGACCAATGCCTTTTTGTTTATCCGATGCAGGAGTGGAAACGGGTGGCGGAGGCGCTCGCCAATTTGCCCACGGGACAAGCATCGAACCGCAGTTTTACGCGCCTGTTTTTGGCGGGCGCGGCGCATGTGGAAACGGATGGACTGGGGCGCATTTTGATCCCCGATTATTTAAAACAGTACGCAGAATTATCGGAGAAGGTTGCGATCGTCGGGGTGGGGAAGCGGCTCGAGATCTGGGATGCCAAGCGGTGGGAGGTTTACAAGGCCGAGACGGAAAAACAGGCCGATACGCTCGCCGAGCGGTTGGGGGAAATAGGAGCATACTGATGAATCACGCGCCCGTTTTATATGACGAGGTTTTGCGATTTTTGAAACCGGAAACCGGGCGGGCGTTTTTGGATGCGACCACGGATGGCGGGGGACACGCCCGCGGCATTATGGAGGCGATGCCGAGAGATGCGATTTTTGTCGGCATTGATCGCGACAAAACCATGGTGGACCGCTTAAGCCGCGAGTTTTCGAACGACGGCAGAGTGCGGCTCATTGTCGGCAACTTCCGCGACTTGCAGCAGATCACGCGCCGGTTCGCCGATTCGTTCGACGGGATCCTCTTCGACCTCGGGATGAGTTCGATACAACTTGAGGATTCGGGCCGCGGATTTTCGTTCCAGAAGGACGAGCCGCTGTTGATGACCTATGAATCCGAACCGGAGGAGGGGAGGGAAACCGCGGCGGTCATCGTGAACGGCTGGACCGAATCGGATATCGCCGAGATTTTGAAAAAGTACGGCGAGGAGCGATTCGCGCGGCCCATCGCGCGCGCGATCGTTACCGCCCGAAAACAAAAGCGCATCACCACGACGCAGGAACTGGTGCGGGTCATCGAGGAGGCGGTCCCCGCGCGCTACCGCCACGGCCGCCTGCATCCCGCGACGCGCACATTCCAAGCGCTTCGCATCGCGGTCAACGATGAATTGGAGGCGCTCGCCAAGGGATTGGAGGGGGCGATGACGGTGTTGGCCCCCGGCGGACGGCTGGTCGTCATTGCGTTCCACTCGCTCGAAGACCGGACGGTAAAAAATTTTCTGCGCGATTCGGCGCGAGACAATAAAGGCGTCGTGCTTACGAAAAAACCGGTCGTCGCCCTTGAAGCGGAAGTTCGTTCCAATCCACGCTCGCGTTCCGCAAAACTTCGCGCATTCATTCGAAATCCATGATCACGCACATTCGTTATCCGCGGCCGTATTTTATATTCTTTTTGCCGAGAGCGCGCCCGGCGGTATGGATGACCCGTGCGCTGCTTATTTTTTTCGCGGTCATGATGGCGGTATACGGATACTCGCTCATCGCATCGGTCGGGCTGACGTATCATGTTGAGCGCGAACTCGATCGACGAGCAGAGATCGTCGAATCGCACCGCGCGCTCGAAGACGCGTATGTGGCAAAACTGGAAGACGTGCGCGCGGCGGGAAATGTGCTGGGACTTCGAATGCCGGAACGGACGCGATTTATTGAATCATTCTCATCGGTTGCAAAAGCGGATCTATGATTCTTTTGTTTTTCTAAGCATGAGGGTTGGGAAGGATATGCGCATGGTCCTCGTTGCCGGGGGGCTGACGCTCGCAGGAGCCGTGATCGTCGGCCGCCTTTTTTTTATTCAAGTCGTTTCCCATTCGTATTACACGGCGCTTGCGGGGCGTCAGCACGCGGCTTCCGCAGATACCGATGTGCGCCGGGGGCGCATTTATTTTTCGTCCGCGGACGGCACGCATCTTCCGGCCGCCGGTACGAAAAGCGGATATCTTCTGTATATCGATCCCCGTAAAGTAGCGGATGCGGAAACGCTCTATGAATCGCTCGAGTCATTTCTTGAAATGCCGCGGGATGAATTTTTGTCGAAAGCCGCGAAATCCAGCGATCCGTTCGAAGCGATCCGGCATCGGTTGGATGAAGCGGACGTTGAGCAGGTGAAATTGCTGGGAGAGGCGGCGGCTGGCATTGCGCCGGAGGAATGGCGATGGTATCCATTGGGCGCACTTGCGAGCCACGTTCTGGGTTTTGTCGGATTCGATAGCGACAGGATCACGGGCCGGTACGGCATCGAGCGCTCGCAGGAGTCCATCCTCGCGGGCGCCACCGCGCCCGATAGCGGGCTTTCGGGCGTGTTTTTCGATTGGGGCCGCACGTTGTTTCGGGCGCCGCTCCAATCCGACGTCATTTTAACGATCGAGCCGGAGGCGCAATTTGCGATCGAGAAGGAATTGGACACGCTGGCGGAAAAATGGAAACCGGAACGCGCGGGTATCATTGTGATGGATCCGCAAACGGGAAAAATTCTTGCCATGTCCGCCCGTCCGAACTTTGACCCGAATGCATATAATGAAGCGCCGACGCTCGATGTTTTTGCAAACCCGCTCATTGAGTCGGTGTATGAATTGGGTTCCGTATTCAAGCCGCTGACGCTCTCAGCCGCGATGGATCTCGGGAAAATCACGCCCCAAACCACGTATCATGATTACGGATACGTGGAGATCGGCGGGGAGCGCATCGAGAATTTTGACGGCAAAGGGCGCGGCATCGTTTCGATGCAGCAGGTTTTAAGCGAATCGCTCAATACCGGCGCCGTGTTTGCCGAGCGTACGATCGGCGGGCTCAAACTCCGCGATTATTTTGAGGCGTTGGGATTGGCGGATCGGACGGACATTGAATTGCCGGGGGAAGTGCTCGGGAAACTCTCGAATTTGGATGTGGGGAGTGAATTTGATTATGCGGCGGCCGCGTTCGGGCAGGGGATCGCAGTCACGCCGCTCGCATTTTTGCGCGCCGTCTCGGCGCTCGCGAATGGCGGGGCGCTTGTTTCGCCCTACATCATTGATCGGGTTGCGGTTGAAGGCGGACCGGATCGCGTGACCGAGCCGCACATTCAAAAGAATGTATTGAAGCCGTCCACGGCCGAAACCATGACGCGGATGCTCGTGCGCGTGGTGGATGAGGCATTGCTTGACGGCGCATTAAAAAACGAACACTACTCGATCGCGGCCAAAACCGGTACGGCCCAGATCGCGAGTCCCTCGGGCGGCGGGTATTCGGATGATTATTTGCATGCATTTGTCGGATACGGGCCGGCGTATGACGCGAAATTCGCGGTGTTCCTTTTTATGGCGAAGCCGACTGGCGAGCGCTATGCGGCGCGCACCCTGTCACGCCCCTTTATGAATATCATGGATTTTTTGTTAAGCTATTATCGGGTTCCGCCGGACCGGTGATCGTGGATTTCGCCGATGTCGATTCTCGACACGCTCGAATGTCCCTGCGAGACATTCTCCCTCTATCCTCGGCTCGCTCGTTTCGCTTAAACGCTTCGCGCAATTATAAGCGAAACACCCTGCTCGCTCGCCTGCGGACGGTCTCGAATTCAACATCGGCGAATTCCTCAGAAATTGTAGTTAGCGCATTATGAAAATTCTTAAACACATCATTGTCGCTATTTTGACCCTTGAGGCGAAACTTATCCTCAAGAAATACCAGCCGCGCATCGTCGCAGTGACGGGGAGCGTGGGCAAGACCTCGACCAAAGAGGCGATTTTTTGCGTGCTCGCGCGGAAATTCAACGCCCGCCGTTCCGAGAAAAGTTTTAACAGCGAACTCGGCGTGCCGCTTGCAGTCATCGGCGCGCCGAATGCATGGTATTCGGTGTTCGGGTGGCTCGCCAACATTTTTGCGGGATTGAAGTTATTGGTTTTACGGCGGCCCTATCCGGATATTTTGATCCTTGAATTAGGCGCGGACCGGCAGGGCGATATTGCGCGGCTCGCAGATTGGGTGCGACCGGATATCGCGGTCATCACGCCCATCGGTGAGGTGCCGGTGCATGTGGAATTTTTCGCGGGACCCGAGGATGTGGCGCAGGAAAAAGCGAAATTGGCGGAGGCGCTCACCGCGAAAGGGACGGCGGTTTTGAACGGCGACGACCTGACCGTGCTCGAAATGCGCGATAAAACAACGGCGAAAGTCATCACGGTCGGGTTCGGTGAGGATTCCATGATGCGCGCATCCGAATACAAGCTCGTGGCGCGGACCGGCGGTTCGCCAGCCGGCGGACATCCGGACGGCATCACCTTCAAAGCCGATTACGAGGGCTCAAGTGTTCCCGTGCGTCTGCATGACGTGTTTGGCAAGCAGATCGTGTATGCCGCGCTTTCTGCGCTCGGCGTGGGCGTTGCCATGGGAATGAATTTGATAGAGGCAGCGGAAGCTCTCTCGACCTATGCGGCGCCGGCAGGGCGGCTGAAATTGATAAAAGGGGAGAAAGAGACGTGGATTTTGGATGATACCTATAACGCTTCGCCCTTAGCCGCGCACGCCGCGCTCGATGTGCTCAAGGATTTTCCGGCACGGCGCAAGCTCGCGGTGCTCGGCGATATGTTGGAACTCGGAAAATTCACGATTGAGGCGCACCGCGCCATGGCGGACCATGCCAAGGAGTGCGCGGACATTGTTTTTACGGTGGGGCCGCGCGCGAAATTCATTGCGGATGAACTTTCAGCGCATGGGTTTGATGCTGAAAAATTACAGAGATTTTCAAGCGCCGAGGAGGCGGGGCATGCGCTTGAGAAGATCATTCAACCCGGCGACCTGATTTTGGTGAAGGGTTCGCAGTCCATGCGAATGGAACGAATCGTGGAGGAGATCATGGCCGACCCCGCCGAAAAGGAAAAATTGCTTGTGCGCCAAGAGCCGGAGTGGCAGGGGAAGTGAAAACTATCGAATTGTAATCAACACCTTCGCAACACCCCGCATCCGCCGACCGTCTTTTCTCGACACGAAAAATCGCCCCTGCGA
>JACOYI010000014.1 GCA_016181935.1 Candidatus Niyogiibacteriota bacterium
TTCGGGCGACCCGATCTCGCGCGGCGAGGTCTACATCGCGTGGCTCGAAAAACTCGGTGTCGATCCGAAGGACAAGCTCATTATTTTTTCCGACGGGCTTGATGCGGATCGTATGATCGAACTTCACAATCATTTTAGCGGCCGGATCAAGACGGCATTCGGGTGGGGGACGCTTCTGACGAACGATTTTCGCGGATGCTATCCCAAGAACCCCCTGTTCCGTCCGTTCTCCATGGTGTGCAAGGTCGTTGCGGCACGAAAGAACGGCGATTCGGAATGGAGGCCCTGCGTGAAATTGTCGGACACGATCCAAAAGGCGACCGGACCCCGCGAGGAAATCGAGCGCTATGCTCGGATCTTCGGGCATGCCGGCCGGACCGACGAAAAAGTTCTTGTATGAAAAAAATATCCCCTGAACGCATTGCGTTCAGGGGAATTTTGTTTTTGGTTTACCGGAAAAGCATGGGGATGCCCGACTTTTCTAGAATCCATCGGAGAAGCATGGCGCCGAGCGGCTGGTGGGCGCTTACAAGAAAATCCGGCTCATGGAGTTTTTCAATGGGGAACCAGTCGGCGCGGTGGACATCGTCGCCGGGCCGGATGTCGCCGCCTCTGTATAAGGCGGCAAAAAATGCCGTTGCGATCGAATCGGGCGTGTCGCGATAGCGGTTGTCTTTGATCCGGCTCGAGCCGATGTAGGCGAGGTTTCTGAATCGCACGGACGGGATCTCTTCCGCGGCTTCGCGGAGGACCGCGGCTTCGTAGGACGGGTCGGACTCATCCGCAAATCCGCCGGGAAATCGCCACAGTCCGGGCTCGGAATTCCGTCCGACCAGAAGAACATCCCGCGATTCCCGAAGAACGGCGATGTCCACGGTCGGGTAAACGAGCGGGGGGCGACGCACGATCGAATAAATGACGCCGGCGCGAAAATCGCATGAGTGGATCGGCGTGATTTCTTGCCGGAGCAGAGTTCCGTTGACATCGCTCTGAGGCGGCACTTCGTGCGTCGGAAATGCGCCGGTATAAAACGGGATAAAGCTGCTGCGCGAGCCGTAGAGAATTGCAGATCGGTTCGGAAACGTGTCGTCAATGAGTCGGTCGAGTTCATTCGACCATAGCGCAGGTGAGATCGGATGGTCGAGAAGCTCCTTAATGGCAAGCGATTCCACCGGAAATTCGTCGAGGATCATTTGTTTTCGCAATTCAAATGCCAAGGGATCGCGCGCGGTCGGCAAACCCCGAGGACTGCCGAGGACGATCAAGACCGTATCGTGCGATTCGAGTACGCGATTCACGAGAAAGCGATGTCCTTCGTGCAGCTCCGGCACTTGGAAGCGCCCTACAATGACGCCGACAGCGGACGAGGTCATGGAGATCCTCCTTTTCGATTTGAATGTGAAAGAGCGTCCCCCGTTTCGGTCGGGGCGTATGGCGCGCGTTGCGCGGCATGCGTCCCAATCGAAATTAAAGAGCGTTGATCTCAACCACGCGGGGCGATGCGAATCGGTAGAGCGCCGCGGGACGCGCGCGCTCACCCGCGCGTTTTTTGGAAAGCGGCGCAAGAATTTTTAACTTCAGGATTTTTTTGCGGAAATTCCGCTTGTCGAGATCTTTTTTTACTACGAGCTCATATGCATGTTCGATCTCTGTTAACGTGAATTCATCGGGCATCATGGCGCTAAGGATCGTTGTGGAAGCCGCGCGGGACGAAAGGCGCGTGAGCGCGGCCGTAAGGATTTCGTTGTGATCGTATGCGAGCGTTTGCGTGTCGTCTGCAGGAACCCAGCGCGCATCGGGCGCGTCATTTTTTTCGCGCCGTGATAGAGCGTCCCATGGCGTGAGCGCGAGATATGCCACCGAAACCACGCGTCCGCGCGGATCGCGGTCAACGGCGCTGAATGCATGGAGTTGTTCCATGTAGAGTTTCGATTCCGCAATATGCGCCTTTGCGTTCAGATGCCGATGAACGGCGTCTTCCGCGGTTTCGTCCGGATGAATGAGTCCGCCGGGGAAACCCCATGCGTTCCGGAAATATGGCGGGCGATGGACGCGGATCAGCCGTACCCACAGCTGTTTGTCGTGGAGGGTGAACAGAGCCGCGTCTACGGCGAGCACCGCAAAACGAAGCAAGGGTTTTTGTTTACGCGTTTTAGGCATAGGAGCTCTATTCTAGCGCTGTTTTTTAATATTGTAAAGATTACACTTTTAATAGAAATGTCGGCCGGTGGTGTGGATAACTTGTTTACGGCCGACTTCATTCGTGGTATAATTAAGTTTCGGTCGAACATTAAAAACCCTAGCGCCCTAAAACGACTATGACAATGTTGTTTTTGATCGGCATTTTGGAAATGCTGGTCGTGACCGCATGGACCAAGTCCGTTACCAAGGCGCAGGTTGTAACGAGCGGCCTGATCACGGTCGTAAACATCTTCATCTGGTACTATGTCCTCGAGACGATCGTGAACGATATCCAGAATTTTACGTTGATTCTGGCGTATGCATTGGGTTGTGCGTTGGGTACCATGATCGGGACCTACTACTTGGGTCGGAGGCGGACCATGCGAGCGATGATCCGCCGCGTGGCGCAAGCGCTCCGGATTAAAGTAGCGGCCTACTAATATGGATACGGACGACGGTTGCGAAGATAAGGGGCCCCGAGGGTAGTCCTTTTCTGATTCCTAAGGACTACAGGACTACCCTTTGGGACTCCTTTTCGTTGTTGTTCGTCGGGGGGGTAGAATAGAATTGTGATGAACATGAATCGCCGGATGGTTTTTGCGGTTGCAGGTATTGGCATTGTGTTCGCGGGCGCGATCTGGGCGGCAAACCGCTATCAAGGCGCGTATACCGAAAAAAACGCAAAACTCTTTTTGAATCTTGTCGCCACCAAAACCCAGCAGCTGGTCAATCAGACCCATAAGATATTGCTCGATCTTTCGCGGGCGAAGGCGTTGCAGACAGCGGATCGCACCGCTTGTAATGATTTGTTGGCCTCACAGTTGAAGCAATATGAAGAGTATTCGGGTTTTGTGTTCGCAGACGCGCAAGGAAATGTTGTATGTTCGGCGCCGTTGACGTCAGAGCCGATCAATATCGGCGATCGGCTGCATTTTAAGCGGGCGCTTGGCGGTAAATTCGCAAGCGGAGAGTGGATCGTTGGCCGTTTGACCGGAGAAACTATCCTGCCGTTCGGTTATCCAGTATTGAATTCCGAGGGTCGTGTCGCTGGAGTTGTCAATGCGGGCCTGAATTTGACATGGTTGTCAAAATGGATATCACGCGTGGGCCTTTCGGGCGATATGCGCGCATGGATCATGGATCCTGACGGCACGGTTCTCGCGCATTATCCAAAACCGGAACGGGTCGGCCAGAATGCTTCCGATTCCGAAATTTTTGACCATATTATGGCTGCGCGAGCAGAAGGAAAGGACGAGGACGTTTTTAATATCGAGGGCTTGGACGGAGTCAAACGCATTTACGCATTCCGAACGATAACCGATCCCGCCGCATTCGGAGGACTGCTTGAATTATATGTGGTGGCTGGGATTCGGTAGCGCGGTATGATCCGCAAAATCAAAGGACGATATGTCGTGATGTCGGAAACCACGGGCCGCGTGTTCGGCCGGTATCGTTCGAAAGCCGCGGCCGAAAAACGCCTGCGCCAGATGGAAATATTCAAACATCTGGGAAAGCGGCGCCGGAGTGTTTAGCAAACAATAAGACGGTCTGTCCGACCACATGGCGGTCACGGCGACGGTCAGCTGTAGCTCATAGTTCTGCATCACGCCCCGCATTTCTGCGGGGCGTTTTAATTTCCGCGGGACTTTCGTGGTAGAATCGAATGAATATGCGGGGGTTCGGATTCATCAGTATCATCTGTATAGTGGCGGTCCTCGCCGTGATCGGGGGTTTCAGTTTTTATTCGCTGCAGAACGACCTGAATGCGGAGATAACAGCCGCATCCCCGGTTTCCGACGAGGGGGTTTTGCGTCCGGAGGAGCATTCCGCGGGCGTTGAACTCGACGGGGCGGCATCGGCGACCGGCACACCGGCGACCACGACGCAGGAATAAGGCGCGTAGTATACTTTTTATCTATAGAATGAAACGGTTGCTGTTCATCGGTGGTGCGGTAGCGCTCGCGCTCGTCGGCGTGATCACGTATGGATTGCGTCCGCCGGCGGACACCGCCCAAGACGCCATTCAGGCGCTTTCGCGAGTGCCCGAACTCGATATCACGACGAATCCGCTCGAAGGGAATATTCCGGAAACGAATCCCGTCGAGAAAATAAATCCATTCATTTACACGAATCCGTTCGAATAACGCCCATGCAAAAATGTATCATCGTGCCGCTTGCGTTCGCCGTGCTGGCGGTTGCTGTTTTTGCAACGGCCGCGTATGCCGCAGCGGGCGTCACCTATCCGGTTATCGAGCTTGGCAATTGTACGACTCAGGGGACGTGCCGCGCATTTTGCGATGCTCCGGCGAACCGCCCCGCGTGTCTCGAATTTGCGGCCAAGAATCATCTGCTTCCCGCCGAGGATATCGCGCGGTTCGAGAAATTCTCGAAACTCGGACGGGGCCCCGGCGGATGCGCGACCGCGGCGTCCTGCGAAACGTATTGCAATTCCATTGACAATGCGGAGGATTGCATCACGTTCGCGGAACGCAACGGCTTGTGGACGGGCGAAAAATTAAAGGAGGCGAAGCAAATTCGGGATGCCCTGCGCCGCGGCGTAAAACCGCCGGGCGATTGCCGGTCCCGCGAAACCTGCGAGTCGTATTGCGCGGACCCGCTTCATATCGATGAATGCATTTTGTTCGGCCGCGCCGCCGGTTTCATCAGCGAGGCGGAGGCCCGCGATTTTGTGCGCATGTTGCCGCTCATGAAAAGCCGCGAGGCCCCCAACGGGTGCCTGTCGCGCGCATCCTGCGAGGCCTTTTGCGACGATGAGCGCAATACCGAGGAATGCGTCGCATTCGCCCAAAAAGCGGGGTTTCTTTCCACGGAGGAGGCGGACAGGGTGCGCCGGATCGGGGGGCGGGGTCCGGGCGGATGCCGCGGCCGGAATGAGTGCGGGGCATTCTGCGAGGCGCCGGAAAATCAGCAGGCCTGTTTCGATTTTGCGGCGGAGCGCGGGCTGATTCCGGAGGAGGACCGCCGGCGCATGGAGGAGGGCGCGCGCCGTCTGGAGGAGAATGTGCGCGCGGCTCCGCCGGAAGTGCAGGCATGCATCGGGTCGGTGCTGGGGGCGGACAATCTTTCATCGGCCGGACACGGCGGGATCATCGGCGGTCCGGAGGCCGGCGTGAAGCTCCGGAAGTGTTTTGAATTGCAGGAAATCACGGAAGATCGCGGGGGTCCGGATGACGAAAACGCGGATGAATTCATGAGTGTTCCGGAAGAGGAACAATCGTTCAATGAGTCCGAATCGCTCATGTCACGGGAATTCGCGGATGAGGGGCCGCCTCCGGACGACGTGGAAGAAAACGGCGAGCCCGGAAGCAAAGGATTCCTCGGCGCCCTTCTCGCGCCTTTTGTTGAGCTTTGGCGCTAAGCGAGTTTGGGTCTTATCCACAGGCTACCGGTGTGGGGTTATACGATACTGGTATAATCAATCGTATGCCCCCCAATAAAAGTATATGGTTGCTTGGCGGCATCGTTCTTTTAGCCGTTTTTATCATCGGCTATTTTTATTTTTTAAAACCCGAGAAATCCGAAACAAGCGCGGTGGGGACGGCGAAAGCGTTGAGCGAAGCGGTTCCTGAAATTCAAACGAACCCCGGAGAGGAAGTGCCGGAAATCAATCTCTTGGATCGGGCAAATCCATTTAAATACAAAAACCCATTACGATGATCCTATGACGATGGTGACCGTGACCCAGCGAAAAATAATGGTGGCGAGCGCGATCGGGATTTTTTTTGTGTTAGGTTTGGCGAGTGTTCAGGTTCAGGCCGCCGCGAATGATTCCTCGATAACCCTTAAAAAAGACGCCGCCACGGGACTTTTCGTTTTGACCCTTCGGGATCCCGACGGCATTCTGGAGTTTTCGCTTACTCCGCCGGGCAAGCTCCCGTATGGCGGGGGAATGAGCGGTTGCCAACGGTCTTTTTCCAACAACACCGCGTCTTTTGCGGACCCGGGTGATTTTACGCCTGTAATGACTGCTCGCGTTGTTGATTGCAAAAACAACACAACCGAGCTCGAGATCCCTCCTCCGGTTGATGGAGTAACAAAAAGCATCGCGATAGCCAAAGAAGAACCCCCTCCGCCGCCTCCCCCTCCGCCGCCAAAAGAAGTAAAGCAGGGAGCATCTCTTTCCGCGGAAAACATTCAATATCCGGTATCCGAACTGGGTGGTTGCAAAAGCGAGACCGAGTGCCGTTCCTATTGCGATATTGTGGATAATGCCAGCGCGTGTTTTACGTTTGCCAAAAAATACCATTTGATTTCCGAAGAAGAAGCCAAAAAAGCGGCTGATCAATTTTTGAATGTTACGAACGGCCCCGGCGGCTGCGATTCCGGGAAATCGTGCGAAGATTATTGCAGTACGGTTGATCATTTGGATGAATGTATCGCATTCGCGGAGAAAACCGGATATTACTCGCCTGAACAGCTTGCCGAAGCGCGAAAATTCCAAGCACTGGTAAGAGCCGGCGCACAATTTCCGGGCGGGTGCAAAGACCGGAACACCTGCGAGGTGTATTGCAGTGATTCGGGTCACATGGAGGAGTGTTTGGATTTTGCAGAAAAATCCGGCTTTATGCCCCCGGACGAGATCGCGGAAGCGCGGAAATTTATGACATTGATGCGTCAGGGCGAAAGTCCGGGCGGCTGTACATCAAAGGAGCAATGCGAAAATTATTGCTTCGCAGAAGGACACATGGAGGAATGTATCGCTTTTGCGGAAAAAGCAGGCGTTATGTCCTCCGATGAGGCCGCCATGGCAAGGAAAGTCGGCGGCAAGGGCCCGGGAGGTTGCCGGAGCAAGGCGCAATGCGACACGTATTGCCAAGTGAACGGCGAAGAATGTTTTCGATTTGCCCAGGACCACGGATTGATCAGCGAAAGGGACCTCGAACAAATGCGCGAGGGGATGGCGCGTTTCAAGGAAAATCTGGATAAAATGCCGCCGGAAGCCGTCGCGTGTATGAAAGATGCGGCCGGAGAAGAAAATTTCAATAAAATGCTCGCGGGCGAGCCGGTTTTTGACCGCGGTTTGGAGGGAAAAATGAAATCGTGTTTTGGTCAAGTAACCGCGCAGTTTGGCCAGCAGTTGGGCAACATTCCGCCGAAGGCGGCAGAATGTATCAAGGATGCGATCGGTGAGGATGGGCTCCAAAAATTGCAACGCGGGGAGCCAGATGAGAATCTTGATTTTGGGTCATTGGAGGCGTGTTTCCAGCAACTGCAAGCGTCGTTTGGCGGCGGCGGTAATTTTGGCAATGGAGGGTTTAGCGGACCGGGTGGCTGCACAAATACCGCGGAATGTACCAAGTTTTGCACGGCCAATCCGCAGGAATGTCGGGGCTTCGGTCCTCCGAGCGGCGGCAAGGATTATCAACAACAATCTCAACCATCCGGTTCAGAGCCGCTAAGTAGCGGCGCGGTATCTCGCCCGGCTTCTTCCGATTCCTCTCTGCCGATTTTGCCTGATTCCGGTCCATACGCGTATAAAGCGCCGACAAAGCCGCAAAGTTGCGTTGCGGACTCCTTTGGTTTGGTCAGTTGGTGGAATGGATTTCAAGAAAACTCTACCGGCGCCGCGCCGCAAACCGCGTTGGATATTAGCGATGGGAATCATGGAACCATGTTTTCCCCCTTTGGATTCGCCACATTTACCGCCACGGGAAAAGATACATTTTCATTTGTCGGAAAGTCCGGTCATAGTATTATCGTGACGACTAATCGCGCAAACTTGAATTTCGGGACCGGCCCGTTTTCATTGGAAGCGCGGTTTAAGTGGGAAAGCGGGAGCGAATCGTCTGTAAATGATATCATTCGTAAATCAAAATCCAACACGGGGGCGGGGTATTGGTTAAGAATAAATCAGAATACTAAATTGCTGGAGTTTTTTGCAGGGAGTACGAGTGACGCTCCGGATGCGCCGAAGGGTCTTATTGAGACGCCGGTCAATCCGGAAATTTGGTATCATGCGATTGCGACACGGGATGGTTCCGGCACGATGAAATTGTATGTGGACGGAGAACTCAAGGGCACCGTGAAGGCCCCAAACGCTCCCACAACAAGCGAGAACTTATTTGTCATCGGAGGGTCGGGTGGCTCTGATGTCGCAGGTTCCGGCGGGACATTCAAGGGCCTGATCGATGAGGTATCCGTATATGATAAGGCGTTAAGTACATCGGAGGTGGAAAGCATTTTCAATTTAGGTGACAACGGCAAATGTACGCGACAAGTTGAGTACCCCTCAGATTCGTTCCAAGCGAAAGCGGCGTATCGGGAACAGCAGGGAACTTATCAAGCATATTTAATCAAGCAGAATAAAAAAGAGAGTTGCACTGAAAATGAATACTGGGATGGGGCCTCTTGCCGGTTGAAGAATATACCCGAAAATCTCACGCCCGATAATCTCTTAAAATACAAAGTTATACCGACCGGCTGTACAAATGAAAAAGAATGTCAAACCTATTGCGCACAAAATACTCAGAGCAATACAGGAGAGGACTGGGCTGTGTAGGCAGCGAAGAATCCTGTCGGCCGTATTGCGCCGAGCATCCGTATGACTCTATATGCCAGCAATATGCGCCAACAACAGTTCCTTTTAGCGGGCCGGGCGGCTGCACCACTCCAGAAGAATGTCAGGCGTATTGTACGGCTAACTACGCTACGGATCCGGCATGTCAGCAACTTGGCCCGAGCGGATTACTTACTCCTCCTGGGGCGACCCTTGAATCATTGCTTGCGAACCTTATCTCGCCCTTTCTCGAGCTGTTGAATCGCTAGGAAAGAATCGTACCGATGATGTCGGGATACCCTCGCGCGAATTCCGCGGAGGGCGTCGCTTTTTTCCCCTCAAGTTGAATGGTTTTGATGCGGATGGCGCCATTGGCGCATGCGACCGCAAAACCGTCGTTAACGGGGATAACGGTTCCGGGTTTTCCGGATGCGCTGACCGTGCGCGCTTCAAGGATGCGCAAACGAAGCATTTTTTCGCCGCGTTTCCAAAACGCATAGGTTCCGGGCCACGGGTTGAGCGCCCGGATTTTGCGCTCGATCATTTCTGCGGGCTCGTTCCAATCCAGATGGCCGTCTTCTTTCGTGATTTTTTTCGTGAAGGTCGCCTGGTCGTGATTTTGTTCGCGAGATTCGATCTTGCCCGCGAGCCAGCGCGGGAGAATGTCGGCGATCATTTCGCCGCCGAGACGCGCGAGTTCCCCCTCGAGTTCTTCGTAGGTTTTTTCGCCGATGGGAACGGATTTTTGCGCAACGATCGGCCCATGATCCAATTTTTCGTCTAACTGCATGATGGAAACGCCGGTTTCTGTGTCGCCCGCAAGGATCGCCGCGCGGATCGGGTCCGCACCCCGCCAGCGGGGCAGGAGCGACGGGTGGATGTTCAGGGTTTTGTGCGTGGGGAGTTCCAGAATATCCGCGGGAATCATTTTGCCATAGGCGGCGACAACAAAAACATCCGCATGCTCCTTCGCGATGCGCTCGGCGGCCTCCGCTGTTTTGAGGGTGGGCGGCTGAAAAACGGGGATGCCGTGCGATTCCGCCCGTTTTTTCACCGGCGACGGCGCGGCCCGCAATCCGCGGCCGGCGGGTTTATCGGGCGCGGTAACGACGAGTAGGGGTTTAAGGTTTTTACGCTCGAGTTCGTCGAGAACAAAAACGGCGAATTTCGGCGTGCCAAAAAAAATAAACCGGGGTTTCATTTTCATAGTGTTCCATTACTAGACCATATCTTGCGCCTTGATTGCAAAGGATCTTTTATCGTTAAAGTGGCATCGGTAGAGGCGTTCTTTAAAACGGAGGCGAATCGTGGACATTCTCGTTCAGAGTTACACCGAAGCCGGCTTCAAGCCAATCCCATCACTGCGTCTTTCGGATGAAGAGTATGGGCGGGTGCTTCAGTGCCTTGTTTATACGTGTACCGACATCGTTCCGATTGATGCCGAGCGCAAGGTCATCTATCTTGCGCGGCGGGCATCGAAACCGAATGCGAGTTGGTGGTGGATTGGCGGCCGAATGGCTGCGCATGAAACCAAAGAAGAAGCGGCTGTAAGAAATTTCAGGCGGGAGACCGGACTCGAAATTTCAGAAGATCGTCTGAAGCTGGTTGCGATCGTTGACTGCCGCTGGAAAGATCGGGCCCAGCCGCCGCAAGAAATCGGCTGTCATCCGGCCACCTATGTGTTCACGATCGAACTTACTGCGGAAGAGCGTGCCGGTGTTTCCGCAAATCTCGATGCGCAAGAGTATGAGCGCGAAATCGGCCTCTCCGATTTCTCTCGGGAACAGCTGGTCGGCGAAAAAGTTGTTTCCCCCATTCTCGAACTCTACGACCATATCTTTCCTCCGGAAGAGGACGTGAAATGCGGCCCTCTTCCGCTTGCTTCGAGCGATGCGCGGCGGGATATCCGCGAGTTTGAATTTCGCGATTCGGCGTTTCAGGCCTTTTTCATCAGAGACGCTTCCAAGCCGCTCGGCCAGCACTTTCATCGGGAAAAGTTTGAAATTTTCTACTTTTCCGAGGGAGGCGGCGTTATTCGGACGGCGAAAGTCAACGCGGCGGGAACGATCGTCGGCGAAGTGAAGCGGTTCGAGGTCGGGTCGGGGAGCATCATCCGCATTCCGCCCATGCACACGCATCGGTTCGATCTCGTTCCGAATACGCGATTTGTCGCTTTTTCTTCAAAACCGTTCGATCCGAAAGACCTGAATGCCTGTCCAATCGGGTAACGGGAGCCGGAAGATTTTTCAAAAAAGCGTGTGAAAACACGCTTATTTTTTTTCAAGCCGCCTTTTCAACCGAAAGCGCGGTATCGATAAAAAGAATGCCATTTACATGGTCGGTCTCATGCTGGATCACGTGCGCCAACAGCCCGCCCGCGCCCCGCGTGAATTTTTTTCCGTACTCGTCATAGGCCTCGACGGTAACGTTCGTCGAACGTTTGACCATGCCGTAGACGCCGCGCACCGAAAGGCAACCCTCGTGCATCAGCTTCGTTTTTTTTGAGAGCTTCATGATGCGCGGGTTGATGAAGACCAGATAGCGTTCGGTCTCTTTTTGTTTTTTGCGCGCTTCGTCCGTTTCCTCTTTTGCCTCAGGCGGCCGCAGAACATGCTCGGAGACGATGAAAACGGCTTTGGATACGCCGATCTGCGGCGCGGCAAGCCCGATGCCGTCGGGCTCGGCGCGGAGAGTCCGTTTCATCCTCTCGATGAGATTCTGTGTTGCCTTTTGGGGGATGTTGGCAATCGGAATATGTTCGGATTTTTGATGGAGAAGTGGATTTGATTGCTGGATGATTGTCATGGTGTTAGCGTACGCGAATGATTGCCGTTTTGCAATTTTGTGGCATAATGAGATTGAATCGCTTCGAAAAGTTGGTTTATATGATGGTGGATGAGAAGAGGGTTTTTTATTTGTAGCATCCGCGGTAATGCCGTATCGCGATCGCAATGACATCTTTTGACATTTGCGGCGCATCGCGAAGGATATTGAGATTTGATTTTCCGACATTTTTTAAGGACACCGGTAATTCATGGGTGTTGAACTTCGCGAGTTTCGCGGCAAGCAGCAGTTCAATGTCGAACGAAAAGCGGTCAATCGTAAGTTTTGGCACGATGCGTTCCGCCACGCGTTTTTTCATTCCTTTGAGCCCCGCGAGCGTATCATTGAATTCAAAAGGAATGAAAAGTTTGACAAAGCGGGAATAAACCCAATGCGTGATGCGCCGGGCAAGCGGCGGCCGTTCGCCCTCGATCGCATGAGATAATTCCCGATTTGCCAATATCAGATCGATGTTTTTATGCATCAAGAGATCGAGCATCTGTCTGATCGGTTCTGTCAGATAGGGGAGGTCGGCATCCGTATAAAAAATGTAATCTCTCTGGGCTATACGCAGACCTTCTCGTATGCTGAATCCTTTCCCTCGATTGATCTTTCGATCGATCAATCGGATGCTTGGATGGACACGTATTTTTTTGCGGACAACATCCGCTCCCCCATCGTTTCCGCCGTCATTGACGACGATAAGCTCCAGATCCAGATTTTCGCGATTCGCGAAATCGAATAGCGTATCGATTGTTTTCCCGATGACCAGCGAATCACGATAGACAGGAATGACGATCGAAATTTTTTGCATTGATTTTAGGAGGTGGAATGGTATGATTGTATACGCGATCATGTGGTAAATCAACCCGCAAAATCTATGAAGATTTTAATAACCGGCGGCGCCGGATTCCAGGGAAGCCATCTCGTGGAATCCCTTTTGGAGCGCGGTCACGAGGTTTCCATTTTGAATACGTTTTCGGATGAGGCGCGTCGCAATACGGCATCGTTATCTTCTTCTGTTCATCGCATTTGGGGCAGTATCACGGATGCAGAGCTGGTAGAAAAAAGTGTGCGGGGTCACGACGTGGTTTTTCATATGGCGGCACGCATTAATGTTGACGAATCGCTGGTAAACCCGTTGTCTTTTTTGAATGTCAATGTTTTGGGCACGCATCATGTGTTAGAAGCGATCCGCCGAAATGGCGGGCGACTTATTTATGCATCTACCTGCGAAATTTATGGCGACGGACACGCGCTGAAAGAAGGGGAATTGCTTAATGAGTCGGCCGAATTGCGACCGAATAGTCCTTACGCGGCATCCAAAGCGGCCGCTGATCGGTTATGCCATTCCTATTTCCGGTCATTTGGAACAGATGTCGTTATTGTCCGGCCGTTCAATATATTCGGAGAGCGTCAAAAAAGCGGGCGATTCGGCGCTCTGATCCCAATTTTGGTGTCGCGCGCGCTGCGCGGCGAACCTCTGACGGTGTTTGGAACCGGGGATGCAACGCGAGACTATTTGCATGTTCAAGACATTGTTCAGGGGTATCGCCTTGCGTTGGAAACGCCGTCGCTTAAAGGCCGGGCAATCAATTTTGCGAGCGGAAGAAACATAAAAATAAAAGATATCATTGATTTTATTGCCCGTGAGCTAAGAGCCCCGGTCGTTCATGCGGAAGCGCGACCCGGCGAGGTCTCGCGTTTTCCCGCCGATATTTCGCTTGCCCGAAGCTTTGGATTTTCCCCGCGTGTTGATATTTGGGAAGGGATCGGCCGGTATATTGAATGGAGCAAAAAACAGCTTTAGTATTTGAATATATGAAACGTGCGCTTATCACGGGAATTACGGGACAGGATGGATCATATCTTGCGGAATTTTTGCTCGGGAAAGGGTATAAAGTTTTTGGTTTGGAGCGTCGGGTAAGCAGTAAAAGGCGTGATAATGTTCGGCACCTGGAAGATCGGGTTTCTTTTTTATCCGGCGATATGCTCGATCAGACATCACTGATTCAGGCGATACAGGAGGCAGAACCGGACGAAGTTTACAATCTTGCCGCGCAATCATTTGTCGGTGAGTCGTGGCGGCAGCCGACATACACGGGAGACGTTACGGGTTTGGGTGTCGCGCGGATTCTGGGGGCCATTCGAACCGTAAATCCGAAGATTCGATTTTATCAAGGATCCAGTTCCGAAATGTTTGGCGCAACGAAGGAAGTTCCTCAAACCGAAAAAACTTCGTTCTATCCGCGCAGTCCCTATGGCGTTGCAAAATTGTATGGGCATTGGATCACGGTGAATTACCGCGAAAGCTACGGAATTTTTACATGTTCCGGAATTTGTTTTAACCATGAATCGCCGCGGCGCGGACTCGAATTTGTAACGCGGAAAATTACGGATGCAGTTGCCCGTATTAAATTTGGGCGGCAGGATCAGCTTCTTTTGGGGAATATGGATGCGCATCGCGACTGGGGTTTTGCCGGAGACTATGTCGAGGCGATGTGGTTGATGCTACAGCAAGATCAGCCGGATGATTATGTTGTTGCAACCGGCGAGACGCATAGCATTCAAGAGTGGTTGGAGAGAGCTTTTTCTTGCGCCGGCTTGGATTGGCGCAAGTATGTTGTTGCAAATACGGCGGAAAACATCCGACCAGCGGAAGTAAGTTTTTTGGTTGGTGATGCAACAAAAGCCCGAAATACATTAGGATGGCGTCCAAACATCAATTTTTCAGCGTTGGTTAAAATGATGGTGGACGCGGATCTCGAACGTTTGGGAAAGCGCTGACTTCATTCGACTGAGGGGGGGGTCTTTTGTTGCTCTGGATTTTTGTACAAGTTCGGGTACAATGATTCTGTTATGTCAATAGCGGACAAGCGGCGGTGGGTGATGCCTGCTGTCATGGGGGCGGCGTTATTTCTTTCGGTCGCATATTCGTTTTATTTCCAAATACCGTCGCTGGTGGATGCGCGCGGATATGACCGCATTGCGTGGAATTTGGTGCAAGGGAACGGATATCGCGAGGACGCTTCGCTTTCGTACGATGCGGATATCGCGATCTTACGCGTTGGTCCGGGGTATCAATTTTTTCTTGCGGCGCTCTATGCGGTGTTCGGCCATCATCTTGCGGCCGTATGGGTCGCAAACGCGATTTTGCTGGCATTGACCGCGGGAATCGTTTATCTGTTGGCGCGGCGCATTTTTCGTTCTTCGCCGCACAGGTTTGCGATCGGCGTCGTTGCCGCGCTTTTTATCGCATTCTCCCCAGACCTTATTACGATCGCTGGAATGGTGATGACCGAAACGCTCGGCGTTTTTTTGGTAGCGCTCTCGGCGCTTTGTTTTTTTTGGTATTTGGATCTACGAGATGAGAATACGCGATGGCTTGTGTCGCGCGGAGCGCTTGTGCTTGCGGCCGCGGTCTTTGCCTATGCCGTCATGGTCCGTACGCCCGCCGCACTTCTATTTTTACCGTTTCTGTATGTATGGTTCCGGCGGCGGCGCTTTGCGGATATGGCGGTTTTTGTTGCGGTTGCAGTGCTGATATTCACGCCGTGGATCGCGCGGAATTATGCGATCTATCATGCATTCATTCCGACAAATCTTGCGTTCGGATACGACCTCCTGGCCGGCAATCATATCGGTGCGACCGGCGAATTCGAGCCATTCAAATTGAATGAGAAATTGGTCACGGATTACGGACGCATCGAAGGGAATACGGTGGCGCTTCGCGAGGCTTTTGCGTTCATTGCCGCGCATCCGATCGAATTTTTGAAATTGACCGCGAACCGTATTTCGATTTATTTCAGCATCGCTCGTCCCACCGGATTTTGGTTTCATTTGCAAGGATGGGAACGCGCTCTGACACTCGCCCTTTCCGCATTCTATTCGGCGATATTGTTTTTCTTTGGTTTTTTGGGGATTTACAAAATGTTTCGGCTGGATCCGGAAAACCGGGCGCGCGCAGGGTTTCTCGCCGCGCTCTTTCTGATGATGCCGCTTTCCATCATCTTCATCATCGTCGAAACGCGGTATCGATTTCTTTCCTATCCTTTTCTTGCCGTTTTCGCGGGTTTTGCGATCGCAAGCGGGTTCAGGCGCAGCGAATGGAGGGGCGTAATTGCGATCGCTGTTTTGTTGATATCGAATTCTTTCGTCGACGCTCTACGTAATCTCGATCGTGTTTACGAACGCCTCGCCGGACTTTTTTTATAATATGAAACTTTCCATCATCATTCCCGCGTATAACGAAAAACATACAGTACGCCAGATCATTGAGCGCATAAAAGCCGTGCCGCTTCTCGGTATCGAGAAGGAGATCATCGTTGTGGATGACGGTTCGCGGGACGGCACGCGCGATATTTTGAAAATGATCCCGGGCATCCGATTTATTTTTCATGAAAAGAACCAAGGGAAGGGGGGTGCGCTTAAAACAGGATTCAAAAGCGCAACGGGCGATATCATGATCATTCAGGACGCGGATCTGGAATACGATCCGTCGGATTACGCGCGGGTATTGAAACCGATCACAGAAGGCTTTGCGGATGTCGTGTATGGTTCGCGCTTTGTGGGGGGCGACCCGCACCGGGTTCTTTATATTTATCACTATTTGGCGAACAGATTTCTCACGATGCTCTCGAATATTTTAAACGGTCTCAATTTGACCGATATGGAAACCTGCTACAAGGCGTTCCGTCGCGAGGTCGTGGATAGCTTCAAAGACAAGCTGATATCGGGGCGATTCGGCATTGAGCCCGAATTAACGGCGCGTATCGCGAAAGGCAGGTGGCGGATCTATGAGGTCGGCATTTCGTATTATGGCCGGACCTATGAGGAAGGAAAAAAGATCAACTGGAAAGACGGACTGGCCGCGATTTGGCATATCATTCGTTTTAATTTGTTTTTTTAGATTTCATGGCGAAGAAAATTTTAATCATAACACCTCGGTTTCCGTTGCCGGCGGCTGGCGCGTGCGAACAAGAGCGTTTGAGCGGCATCAAGCAATTGAGGCGGCTCGGTTTTGATGTTCGCGTCATCGCGAAAATTTTCGATTTTCAGGATCGCGCGGATATTGACCGATTTTCGCGAGATCACGGCATTCCGGTTGATCTTATGCCGTATGACTCTTCTGTCCGGCAGGGATTGGCGGGGGCGCTATTGTTCTATCTGCGGAGAATAATGAATCCTTTTCATTGGGACGGCGCCGCATACGAATATGCGCACCGAGAAACTCGTCGTGTCGTAGAGCGGATCACGGATACATGGAAACCGGATATTGCGTGGTTTGATTACACGTATTTGTGGCCCTTGTATCCCATTTTTAGGCAGCGCAAGATACCGATCGTTACGCGGTCCATCAATTTTGAGCCCACGCATTTTTTGCAGGAGGACGGTTGCACGCCGATAAATATCGTTAAATTTTTCCAAAAACTTTTAAGTGAGTGGATTGTGCGTTATAAAAGCGCGATAATTTTTGCGATCACGCCGCGGGAGGCCGCAGCCTATCAGAGATTGGGGGCGCGAACCGTTAAAAATCTTCCGCTTCGCAGCTTATCTGTCTGTTTGACGGGCGCTGAGCACCCGGTTCGGACGGGGGGGTCGTTGAACATTTTTTTTGCAGGTTCGACATATACAGTTTTCCATAACCGGCAAACGCTTGATTTTATCCTGCGCGAAATTATTCCGGTTCTTGAACAGCGGAAACCCGGGAAATTCGTTTTTCATTTCACCGGCAAAAAACTTCCCAACGATCTGCGATCCTGTTTGTCCGATCGTGTGATCTATCACGGGTTTGTTGA
>JACOYI010000006.1 GCA_016181935.1 Candidatus Niyogiibacteriota bacterium
TCGCAGATCAGCATGCTGCGGTGAATACGTTCTCGAGTCTTGTACTCAGAAAGAAATGCGCTTGGCAGTTTGTCAAGTCTAGGTAGTGAAAATCTACACATGCACAAAACGCATCGTAGTGAACGGATAGGTCCTCTGCCGCGAGGCGTGGACTGAAGGATCCTAGTAGCAAACGGCAGTCCAGTAATACCGATGTGATGCGACCCATGCGGTGAGTTATGGGGAAGCATCCGGATAGAATCCGCAAATCATCACTGGAATGCCCGAAATAGACCGACAAATGACCCAAGGAGATCTCACACTAGAAAAGGAACTGATGCTAGAGAAACTGGACTGCTGGGTCTTCCAGCATCAAGCTTCCAGTTTCCAGCTCGCTAGAGTGAGAAGTCAGCAGCGTCGTAGTACCATGTGTCAAGTCATGATAGGATTGGGACATGGGAAGGACAAAACCAAAAGCTGCGCAGATGAATCAAAAAACTTTTGGGCTCGCGTAGTGCGGGAAATCCGCTCGCTACGTGGGGATTCGCAATGTTCCGAAAAGCGAAATCCGCCCGTCAAGTCAGGGAAGCTGGGAGCGCCCGAAGGCCGCCGTATGGCGGACGAAGGCGAGCTCGGTGACAAAGACTAAGTCGTAAAATGGCACGTAGCTAGGTCGGTCCCGCCGTTCGTTATAGCAATATAATGAGGGGCGGGAATACAAGTGTTGGCCTCGGAGCTTTAACTTGAGGCTGGTGAACGGGACAAAATAAAGTATATGAGGTATACTGACTACAAACGTCGAGATTATTAGTTCTCACATATATTGTATGGATAAAGTAATGGGTCGGTGCATGAAGTGCAAAGAACAGCGTCCGATGGTGAATACGGAAGAGGTCGTGATGAAGAACGGGATGCGGGCGTTGAAAGGCAAGTGCGAGAAATGCGGCACCGGCATGTACAAGATTCTCGGCAAAGCGAAGTAATTAGAGCTCTGTCAAAAACCCCCGCGAGGGGGTTTTTGGTTTGAATTAAAAGTCCCGAAGGTTACCCCGGGAACGTGGTGCGGCTGCTTGGATTCGAACCAAGGACCTCGTCATTATCAGTGACGCGCTCTAACCAACTGAGCTACAGCCGCTTGAGCCCTATTGTACCAATTTTGAGGGAATTTTCAAGGCGACAGCGAAATGACAAAGGCGTACGCTTAAACAAGCGCTCCATTCAACGAGGGCCTCTATCTGATCCCCAATTTCTGGGATTTGAGGATTTAGATGCAAAAGCCACCCAACCCGACCGTCGCGGGTTTCGCAAGGGAAAGAGGTATTTTTTCTTCAAACTATCCTATCAAGGTAGCAGTGTGTTGTCCATCTTATCCTCGGAGCTCCGGAGTTATCGCTGGGTGTTTCCGGACGAAGTTCATGATTTCCTCACAGAGTTGCGCCAAGAAAAAAAGTGCATGATTGAGCGGTTTATCATGCGCGTTAAAGACGCGCAATAATGGCAGGCAATTCCTGCCATTTTTTTATTGCACGGAACGGGTGCGAAGCGGTTTGCACCCAAAAAGGATCGAACAGAACCCGCATCGCGACCGATGGAAGCTCGTGCAAAATCTTCAATTGGTCATCCATGTACACGCGTATTCCGATTGTGCGCGCCACCTTGTCTTTTGCGCCCACCACGTCATGCGGGACGAAAAATATATGTTTTTCGGGAATATGGACGAGAATCTCGTGTTCTTTGAGCCATGTTCGCGCGCTTTGCTCCATGCCGCTCGCGATATCCCGCCGCGAAATGATATAGAGATCGTGGGCGGATGCCAGTTTTTCAATGGTTTCAAGCGCCCCATTCGTTGCGGGCGCAGAGACGGTCGCCGGTCCGTAGATATGCCGCTGAATCTCGCGATAGTGGGGGAGCGCCATGCGCAATTTCATGACCGCAGACGCCGTGTCCTGCGGTTCGAGCTCGTACCCCAACTCGCGGGCTTTGTGCAATTTATTTGACGTATGGTCAATGATGACGCCGTCTAGGTCAAATCCTATGGACAGTTTTTTTGGCATGGTACGCTGTAAAGAGATTTTTGCATTTTTGAAAGGATGCGGCAATGGATGCAACAAATAAACATGTCGATCTCGGCACAATGTTTTCCTATTTACAAGACATCGCGGAATCGCTAGAAAAAGTCACACGCTGGGATCTTCGCTCAAAAATCGGCGGGCAAACTGCCGCCGAAAACGACCTCCAACATTCATTCAAAACCGCGCTGTTCACGCTTTACTGCGCGATCGTTGAAAACGAACAACGCGCTGCGAATGAAAAATTGAATGTCGAACTTCTGGTGGTCATGGCGCTCATCCATGACATCGCGGAGATCAAAGTGGGGGATATCGCAAGTTTCAAGCGAACAAAAGGCGATCGGGAGCCGGAGTATCGGGCATTTTGCGAGATCATCGCGCCCCTGCCCGAGCCTGTTCGCAATTACATCGGTCATGCGTTTTGCCACGCGTTTCCGGGCGTTGAACAATCCATTGAGTCACGCGAATCCCGATTTTTCAAGGTGGTCGAAATGCTCGGTTTTCTCAAGCGGGGCATTCACGAATGCCGCGCCGGAAACGTGCATTTTGCGCCAAAAAATTTTGATCGCGATGTTCCAAAACTCCTCGCCGCGGCCGAAGAGTTCCCGTCCATTCACGGACATATCCAACCGTTTCTTGCCGAAATGATGTCGCATCTTGACGCGTTCAATAGAAGCCACTCGGAATACCGTGATGCTTTCGTCCAAGCGGGCAATGACGCAGACGATTTTCCCTTCTAGGGTTCCTAACGGAACCCTTTTTTCTTGAGCTCGGTTTTTACGGCATCGGTAAGCGTGCGCATTGCGTGGCGGTCCTTTGCAAAATTCAACGCATCGGTTTTGATGGTCAGAACCGGAATCTTGCTCCGATTGCGCCGAACCCACTGTTCCTGCGCCCGAATCAGCGCCTCCAAATACTGCTCTGTGACAGAACCTTCCATGGCGCGGGCGCGTCCGCGGATACGGCGCAGCAATTCCTGTGCGGATGTTTTCAAATACACGACAAGATCGGGGGCGGGGGAATGTTTCAAAACTTTTTTGTAGAGCGTATCGTATACACGGTAGTCGGATCCCGTAACCACGCGCTCGTCGTAAAGCGCGTCCATAAAACAGCGGTCCTGATAGATCGCGACGTCCAATACAACCGGACGCCGCGACAGCATTTTCTGGATCTTCATCAGCTGATTCGCTTTGTTGATGAGGAAAAAATTCTGGGAAAAAAGTCCCCAACGCCGCATATCATCATAAAAAAGCGGCAGGAAATGATTCTCCTGGAACTCCTCGGGGACCGGCTGGAACCCCAAGCGGTCGGCGACCGTTTGCATTGCGGTCGTTTTGCCCGCGCCCGTGCCGCCCAAAAACGCGATAAAGGGGTGTCGTCTTTGCTTCATCTACTCTGTATAATGGATTCATGGCGAAAATCAAAGTCGGCGTGTTTCGCGGAGGGCCTTCATCCGAATATGATATTTCGCTCCGCACCGGCGCGGAAGTGCTGAAGGCACTCGATGGGACGCGCTACGAGGCGCTCGATATTTTGGTGGACAAAGCCGGTGTCTGGCATCTCCACGGCACACCCAAGGAACCGCATAAAATCTGCAATTTGATCGATGTTGCATTCAATGCGCTCCACGGCGAGTACGGGGAGGACGGTAAGATCCAGCAGATCTTTGAACGTTTCGGGGTCCCGTATACCGGCTCGGGGATCGCGGCATCCGCCGCAAGCATGCACAAGCGCACGATGCGCGACGTATTGGGGCAGGCGGGATTTCTGTTGCCGCCCGGCATCGCGGTCATGCGGGATTCGAACTGGGCGGACGCATCCGCATATGCGATCCGGCATTTGGGATTTCCGCTTATCATAAAGCCCGCATCGCGCGGTTCGTCCATCGGCGTTCGGACGGCGTCCAATGCATACGAGGCACTCGGCGCCATGGCGCATGCATTCAAGAGCGATAATGAAATTTTGATCGAGCGGCGCATCCCGGGCCGCGAGGCGACCGGTGCCGTGCTCGAGCGATTTCGGGGCATACGGCACTATGCGTTTCCGGTGATCGAGATCGTCCCGCCGGCGGGACGGCCATTCTTTGATACCGCATGCAAATATGACGGTTCCGCCGAGGAGTTTTGTCCGGGCAGATTTTCCGACGAGATCCGCGACCGCATCCAGCGCGCTTCCATGGATGCGCACACCGCTCTCGGCTGCCGCCACTACTCGCGCTCCGATTTCATCGTCACGCCGAAAAACGAAGTTTATATTTTAGAATTAAATACGCTCCCCGGACTCACCGACCAATCGCTCTTCCCCAAAGCCGCCGCAAGTATCGGGCTTGAGTTTCCTCAATTCGTCCATCACGTACTTTCGCTCGCCCTTCATCGTTAAAACCAGGAAGAGCGGGCTTCGCCATTGGTTATTGGTTATATTAAAAAGAAAAAACCCAACCTAGGGGCCGGGTTCCTGTTTTTTTGCCTTGCGGCTCATGCTTCGCATCAATTCCTTGATCTTTGGAAAGGCCACGCGGCCGATCTGGCGAAGATGTTCCGTCCTCTGGGAACGTAGGTCGCGGCTTAAATGTTCGATACGCGCGAGAATCTCCTCCGCTTCGTATTTTCCGCTTTTGTCCGGATATATCCGCCGGTAGATCACGCGAAACAATGTCGCCGCCAGCATGGCAACGGCCGCGAATGCCGTATTGAAAAGGATGTCGATTGTCGTATCAGCGGAGTTTTTTTGGGCCTTTGCCAGCCATTCAAAATAATTCGGCTGGAGCACCCAATCCCATATCAACTCGATCGCCTCCCACAAAACTCCAGAGATCGTGATGATCCCGATGATGCTCACCGACATAAAAAGTCCGCCAGCAATGTTAAAGATACCCTTAACGGAATACCGCCGGAAAAGATAAAGAAACGAAAGAGCTCCGAAAAATCCGCCGGCTGCGTGGCCGATGGCATCGAACCGCCACTGGGAATCGAAGAGTTCGGAATCCGCCCATCCCTGAGTCCAAATATAAAGATAGGTGATCCAAAAAAGCAAAAGACAGACATTCAGGGGGCGCGCTAGCTCGTAAATCAGGCGCCCTAACCGCGATTTCCGCGTCATGGCGCCCTCTCCGGAGTTGTTAAAGTTCCTTGTGACATGTCATTTTTTACTATATACTGACTTGCGTGCTTCGAAAAGGGCCTATAGTTCAGTGGTAAAACGCCGCATTTGCAATGCGGAGGCGGGAGTTCGCCCCAGTCATCCGACGGGGCGCCCTATCGAATGATAGGGCGATTCAACAACATGTTTTATGTCTATTTGTTACAGTTGAATAATGGGGATATCTATACAGGGAGCACATCGGATTTAAAGCAGCGCCTCAAGGATCATAGTTCTGGCAAGACGGCGTCAACACGATACGGAGGACCCGTAAAACTCATCTTATACGAAGCGTATCTTTTGAAGAGCGATGCACAACGACGAGAGAGATATCTTAAGACCACGGAAGGAAAGCGGTTCCTTAGGCAACAGATTAGAGATTATTTAAAAATCAAGGGCCTATAGTTCAGTGGTAAAACGCCGCATTTGCAATGCGGAGGCGGGAGTTCGATTCTCCCTAGGTCCACCACATGATATACTGAATCGAACAGCAATTATCGGCTCATTTTTTTGATATGGCAAATGTCACCATTTATACGACCCCGACCTGCGTGTATTGCAAGATGACCAAGGAATTTTTTAAAGCGCATAATATTCAATACACGGAAAAAGACGTGGCCGCGGATGAGGTTGCACGCAAGGAAATGTTCGAAAAATCCGGCCAAATGGGGGTTCCCGTCATTTTCATTGACGGTGAAATGATCGTCGGATTTGATCAGAAAAAGCTTTCAGAGCTTCTCGGCGTCTAGCAATGCTCGACATCAAATTCATCCGCGAAAACCCCGATCTCATTCAGGCGGGCGCCCGCCGCAAGCATATTGAATTTGATGTAAAGGCGCTTCTCGAGATTGATGAAATCCGCCGCAGATTGATGACGGAGATCGAAGAGCTTCGGGCAAAACAAAATAGGGCGTCCGACAACGTGGCGGCCATCACGGATGCAAGCGAGAAAGAAACCGCACTTCGTGACCTGAAAGAACTGAAGGAAGCGCTTTCAAAGAAGGGGTACGAATTCAAAAAAGTGGATGCGGAATTCGAGCGATTAATGCTCGACGTCCCCAATATTCCCGACCCGTCGGTTCCGGACGGGGAGTCGGACCGCGATAATGTGGAAGTGCGCGCATGGGGAGTCCCGGCCGCATTCGATGTTGAACCAAAAAATCATGTCGCGCTCATGGAGGCTCTCGACCTTGCGGATCTCGAGCGGGGGACGAAAGTCGCGGGATTTCGCGGATATTTTTTGAAAAATGAAGCGGCGAGCCTGTCATTGGCGCTCTGGCAATTCACCTTCGATATGTTCCGCGATGCGGGGTATACTCCAGTATTGGCCCCCGCGCTTGTGCGCGAGGCGAACCTTGTGGGTTCCGGCCATTTTCCGCAAGCGCGCGAGGACGTATATAAAACGCAGGACGAATTGTATTTATCGGCGACCGCGGAGATCGCCATGATGGGAATGTACGCGGATGAAATTTTACGCGAGGATGAATTGCCGAAAAAATTCCTGGCGTTTTCCCCGTGCTTCCGGCGCGAAGCGGGAGCGGCCGGCAAAGACACCAAGGGAATTTACCGCTTGCACGAATTTTTTAAGATCGAACAGCTGATCGTGAGCGTTGCCGATCATCAGGATTCCGTGCGCCTGCATGAAGAGCTCACCGCGAATGCGGAAAAAGTTTTGCAGTCGCTCAAACTGCCGTACCGCGTCGTCATCAATTGCGGAGGCGATATCGGCAGAGCGCATGTCAAAACCTATGATATTGAAGTATGGATCCCGTCGGAACGGCGATACCGCGAATCCCATTCCGCATCCTATTATCACGATTTTCAAACGCGCCGCCTGAATACCCGTTACCGCGGGACCGATGGCAAGATCCGCTTCTGCTACTCTCTCAACAACACCGCCATTGCGACGCCCCGCATTTTAATCGCACTTCTCGAAAACTATCAGCAGGCGGATGGCTCGGTCGTGGTGCCGGACGTCCTCCAAAAGTGCACCGGATTCTCCCGTATCGAGCCTCGCCGCAGGGAGTAACCATTCGGACCTTTTAGAACTCATTTCAAAACTGTTGATCGGAACGAGCGCATGCCGCGAGTAGGATTCTCGGAGCGCGATGGCGCGAGAGTAAGCCGATTCTTCAGCAGAAGAATACGGCGTGCCTACTCGCGGCATGCGCGAGAGAGGTTTTGAAATGAGTTCTATTCACATCATGCGCCATTCAACACTCCAACAGACGCGCCTTCGGCATCGTCGCCACCGCCTGATGATGACGGCGGGAATGGTCGGGATCTCTCTCGCAGGGATTGCGATTGCAGGGTTTGGGGCGGATCGCTGGCTCGCGGTTCAAACGATCAACGTGCGCGGCGCTTCGGGCGTATCCGCGCCCGATATTGAACGCACGGCATGGGAGTCCATAAAGAAAAATACGATCTTTCGCCGCAATATCGTCGGAATGAACACGCGCGCGCTTCGCGTAGCACTCCTCGATCGGTTTCCGGCGATTCGGGACATCCGTACCGAGCGCGATCTCGTGTCGCGCCGGCTGATCGTGACCACAGAGGAACGAGCTCTATGGGCGGAATGGTGCAATAGCGGCGAATGTATGTATGTGGACACGAATGGTATCGCATTCGCATTTGTGCCGCAATCTTCCTTCCTTCCTCTTTTACAAATAAATGATTCCGGCGCAGCAGCCGCCCCGCTCGGCTCCGCCGTTTATAATTCCATTGAGATAGGCATCATCCAAACATTCATCCGCTCGGTTGAATCTCTCGGCATTGATGTTGGACGAGTTGAACGATTGCCGGAAGGCGAACTCGATTTTATCACAAGCGCGCGATGGACGCTGATCCTTGATTCCCGAACGGATCCGGAGATCGCCGCCGCGAATCTCGCCGCGCTTGTTGCGGGGCCGCTAAAAAATCAACATTCGATCGATTACATTGATCTTCGTCTGCCCGAAAAAGCGTTCTACAAATTGCGTTGATGCTAACGGCGGTTGTCGAGCGCGTCTTTCAGCGTATCGCGGTTCAGATATTCGATCTCGGCGCCCGTTGACATGCCGCGCCCGAGCCGCGAGATTTTGATGGCGCGCTCTCCCTGCAACGGCTCCAAAATTTTCTCGATATAACGCGCCGTAAAATTTCCTTCCGGCGTCGCATCGGTCGCCACGATCACCTCGCAGATCGAGGGCGTTGTTTTGATGCGTTCGTAGAGTTTACGGAAACGAAGACGGCTTGCCCCTTCGCCATCACCGAACTCCGAAAGCGTTCCGCCCAAAACGAAATAGTGCCCGTCATACACGCCCGCGCGCTCAAACACGGCGAGATCCGCGTCTTTTTCAAGAATCGTGATCGTTGAATGGTCGCGCTGCGCATCGGCGCAAACCGCGCACGATCCGGCGCCAAGCACCCGGAAACATTCGCCGCACCGGCGGATACCCGCAAGCGCCGCGATCGCCGCGATAAGGTCATCGCGTGTTTTTTTATTCTCGTCCACCAAATAATAGGCGAATCGGGCGGCCTGCCGCGCGCCGATCCCGGGAAAGCGCATAAAGAGTTCGATCAATTTTTCGAGCTGTTCGAGTCGCATAGATCAGTGGTCCGCAGGCACATGCCCTTCCTTGGCAAGCGCGGAGAAGCTCGTCCACGCCTGATTGAAATAAAGCGTGGCTTGTCCCAACGGACCGTTCCGGTGTTTTTGGATCATGATATCGGCCTGATTCGGACGGTCGCTATTCGGACGATACCGGTCATCGCGATAAATGAACATCACAACATCCGCATCCTGCTCGATGCTTCCGGACTCGCGAAGATCCGAGAGTTTGGGGATGGGGGGATGACGCGACTCCACGGCGCGCGACAATTGGGAAAGCGCCAACACGGGAATGCTTAGCTCGCGCGCCAACCCCTTGAGCGAGCGCGAAATTTCCGTGATCTGCTGGACAATGTTGTCGGTATTTGCGCGCGGCTGGATCAGCTGCAAATAATCCACAATGATGAGCTTCAATCCTTTTTCGGCCTGCAAGCGGCGGGCCATCGCGCGCATCTGCAAGATATTGATGCCCGCCTCGTCATAAATATAGATCGGCGCTTTTGAGAGGCGGTCGAGCGCATCGCGGATCCGCGTGAAATCATCGCTGTCGGCATTCAGGCGGCCGGTGCGGAGCCGCCACAGGTCCACATGGGCCTCCGCGGCGATGAACCGGTCCGTCAATTGATCCGATGACATTTCGAGCGAAAAAAGGCCGACCGGAATTTGATGGTGCAGGGCGGCGTTCCGCGCGATATCGAGCGCCAGCGATGTCTTGCCGAGCGACGGACGCGCGGCAAGCACCACAAGATCGGATGCCTGAAAACCGGAGAGAACGTGATCGAGATCCGCGAATCCGGTGGGGATCCCGCGCAACTCGCCTTTATTTTTATGCAAACGGTCAATGCGCTCCCATGCATCCGCAAGCGCGGTCCCCACGGGGATCAATTTTTGGCGGAGCGAGGATTGCGAGATCGAAAATATCTTCTGCTCCGCCTCATCCAGCAGCATATCGACATTCTCTCCCTCCTGATACCCCAGTTGATGGATATGCCCCGCGGCCTCGATCATTTCGCGAAGCACGCCTTTTTTATGGACGATGTCCGCATGATACGCGGCGTTCGCCGCGGACGGAACGCTCGCGATGAGTTCCGCCAAGAAACTCTTCCCGCCGATCGCCTCGAGTTTGTTTTTTCCCTTCAAGTGGTTGGAAACCGATATGACATCGGCCGGTTCGTGCCGCTCGGCAAGTTCAACGACCGCCTCATAGATGATGCGATGCGCCTCGCGGTAAAAATGATGCGGTTTCAAAACATCCACGACATTATAGACCGCGTTCGCATCCAACATCAAAGCGCCGAGAACCGCGGTCTCGGCTTCGATATTCTGCGGGGGAGTCCGTAGTGATTCGGCCATAGAACGATGGTATCAGATTATCGCCGGATGCAACCGGCGAGGTGGGGGAAACCGGTGGATAGTCAATCGTGGGGCTTCAAGACCGAACCCCCGCCATGATCTTCAACGTCCCACCCACGCTTTTGAATCTCTTCGCGCAACTCGTCTGCCTTTTGCCAATTCTCTTCCTTGCGAGCGCGGGCCCGCTCCTTCTCCAATTGTTGGACATCGTCCGGAATGGGTTTCGTGGATCCGAGTCCAAGCCCCAATATCCGATCCGCCCACATAAAATCGTCGTAGGAAAGACGGTCGCGATGGGCATGGAGCATCCCAACCGCGAATGATGTGTTAAGATCATCGGCAATGCTCTCCATAAACTGCTCGCGAAAATCGCTACGGTCATCCCTTTTATTTTCTTTGGCATCCAGAACACCATTCTTAATACCCGCAAAGCCTATGGTCGCGGAATGAAGCGCCTCCCATGTAAAATTGAGCGGAGAACGATAATGCGCATTAAAAACGAAGTAGCGAAATGCGAGCGGGGAAAACTTTTTTGCCGCAAGATCATCGAGTGTCAGAATATTCCCCAATGATTTCGACATCTTCTTTCCATCCACCGTCAGAAGTTCGCCTTCGACAAAAAAACGGGCAAGCGGATGCCCCTCCGGATCCGCGGCGACCGATTGGGCGATCTCGTTTTCATGATGTGGAAACAGCAGATCGATGCCGCCCGCATGAATATCGAATGGCTGATCCAGCTCCTTTGTGCTCATGGCCGAACACTCGATATGCCATCCGGGGCGGCCATCACCCCACGGGGAATCCCAAAACGGCTCGTCATCTTTTTTCGCTTTCCAAAGCACAAAATCCTGCGCGGCGTCTTTTGCATATTCATCAATATCGATGCGCGCTCCGGCTTTCAGTTGCTGTTTATCCAGCCGACTCAACGCGCCATAGTCGCTGAATTTTGAGATATCAAAATAAACCGACCCCTCTTTTTCATACGCATATCCGCGCAGAAGGAGCCGCCCGATCAGCGCTTGCATCTCCTCGATATACTCGGTCGCGCGCGGATACGTGTCGGCATCCTCAATATTCAACGCCCTCAAATCCTCGCGGAATTTATCCTCGTATTCCCGCGCCAGCTCCCCGATCGGCTTTCCGAGTTTTGCCGCGCGCTCGATGATTTTATCGTCCACATCCGTGATATTCATGACGTGGCGAACGGTGTATCCCTCCGCTTTCAATGCGCGTTTCAAGACGTCTTCAAAAATATAGGTACGGAGATTACCGATGTGAACCGAATCATAGACCGTGGGTCCGCACGTATAAAACCCAACCGTACCGCTGTCGCGCGGCTTGAATTCTTCGATCTGTCGCGTGAGATAGTTGTAGAGCCGCAGGGCCATACTATATAGTAGGATAATATGGAACGACGGCTTGTCGCAATGTTCATCAGTGGCGCCCTCCTGTTTTTGGGCGGGGTCTATGTCGGCTACACCAACCAGCCGGCCGTCAATTGGATCTCGAGCGTCACCAACAAGGAACCGGCGGAGCTTGGCGGAGAGTCCGTTGACTTCGAGCCGTTCTGGAGAGCGTGGCGCATCATTGAGGAAAAATACGTTTCCATCGATACGCTCGACCGCCAGACCATGGTATGGGGGGCGATTTCCGGCCTCGCCGCATCTCTCGGCGACCCGTATACCGTATTTTTCCCGCCGGAGGAAAAAAAGATCTTTGATTCCGAAGTGAGGGGGGATTTTGAAGGGGTGGGAATGGAGATCGGGATGCGCAAAGGAATTCTTGTCGTTGTCGCGCCGCTCAAAGGAACGCCCGCTTACAATGCCGGCGTCAAAGCGGGAGACAAGATCCTGAAGATCGGCGACGAATCAACGGCCGAGATGACCGTGGACGAGGCCGTGCGCAAGATCCGCGGCAAAAAAGGCACGACCGTAACATTGACGCTTTTGAGAAACGGGGAGGACGATGTCCGCGTTATTGAGATCGCGCGCGACGTGATCCAGATCCCGATCTACGAAGCCGAAAAAAAAGGGAGCGTTTTCGTTATCCGCCTTTTTAGTTTTTCCGAGCGCTCGCCCGCGATCTTTCGGCAGGCGCTCAAGGAATTCATTGAATCCGGAAGTTCCAAACTCGTTCTTGACCTGCGCAATAATCCCGGCGGATACTTGGAGGCGGCGGTGGACGTCGCAAGCTGGTTTTTGCCGGCGGGCGATATCGTGGCGCGGGAGGATTTCGGACACGGCAAGGAGGAACTTCACCGGTCGCGGGGATATGATGTTTTCGAAAATCTGGCGCTCGTTGTTCTTGTGAATGGCGGCTCGGCTTCGGCGTCCGAAATCGTCGCGGGAGCCCTTCGCGATCATGACGTTGCGAAGATCGTGGGAACCAAGACGTTCGGCAAAGGTTCGGTGCAGGAACTTCTATCTGTGACCAGCGACACCTCGCTTAAGGTGACCATCGCGCGGTGGCTGACCCCCAACGGGCACTCCATTTCCGAATCCGGCCTTGAGCCCGATGTCGTTCAGGAGGCGGCAGGCGAAAACGACGAGGCTATTGACCCGCAATTGGATAAGGCGATTGAATTATTAAAGGAATTGCCCCAAAAATCGGAATCGTAGATTCCTGATTTTTGGTTGGCAAATTGCGACCTTCATTTATTTACTCACTAACGTTCGTATAAATTTGGCATGAAAGTCCTTTTGTTAAAAGACGTCGCGGCTTTAGGACAGCGCGGCGATATCAAAGAGGTGAAACCGGGATACGCGCGGAATTTTTTATTGGCGCAGGGGCTTGCAAAACCCGCAAATTCGGGCGCGTTAAAGGAAGCGGAGACGCTCCGAGCGGCGCGCGAAGCCGAAAAGGCGGCGGAGGATACGCAATTCACCTCGGCGCTTGCCGCCCTTGCGGGGCGCACATTCACCATTGAAGCGAAGGCGACCGCACAGGGAAATTTGTACCGCGCCATCAGCAAAAAGCAGATCATCTCGGCGCTCGAAGCCGGAGGTGTCGCCGGTATCATACCGGACGATATTGAAACGGATCCGATCAAGAAAATCGGCACGCATACCATCCGGCTCAGGCGCAGAAATTCGACGGGCTCCTGCACCATACAGATCGCCGCCAAAAAATGACGAGGTATATCTTTATCGCCGGCGGTGTGATGTCGGGGATCGGGAAGGGGATTTCCACCGCCTCCATCGGCGCGATCCTCATCTCTTGCGGATACCGCGTCTCATGCGTCAAGATCGATCCCTATCTCAATGTGGATGCCGGCACCATGAACCCCGTTGAGCACGGCGAGGTTTTTGTGACCGATGACGGCCTCGAATGCGACCAAGACGTCGGGAATTATGAGCGATTTTTGGACCAAAATCTCTACCGCGCCAATTACATGACCTCGGGACAAGTGTACCAAACCGTCATCAACCGCGAGCGTTCTCTCGGATACGACGGTAAATGCGTAGAGACCGTTCCGCATATTCCGGAGGAGATCATCGCGCGCCTTGACCGCGTGGCCGAGCGCACAAAGGCGGATTTTGTTCTGATTGAGATCGGCGGAACGGTCGGCGAATACCAAAATCTGATCTTTTTTGAAGCCGCCCGCATGATGCATTTGTCGCTTCCTTCTCGCGTCCTGTTCGTGCTTGTAAGTTATCTGCCCATTCCGGCGATGCTCGGCGAGATGAAGACCAAACCCACACAGCACGCGGTGCGCCAGTTGAACGCTTCCGGTATCCAGCCCGATATCATCATTGCCCGCTCGGCCGTTCCTTTGGATCTCCCGCGCAAACGCAAGATCGCCGTTTTCTGCAATATCCGCGTCGAAGACGTCATTTCGGCGCCCGATATCAAAAGCATCTATGAAGTGCCCGTCAATTTTGAAAAAGAAGAGATCTCGGCGCGTATTTTCGAGAAATTCGGCATTCCGACGCGTAAAGCCGATCTGGCACGCTGGGCACGCCTGGGCCGAAAAGTCGCATCGCTCAAAAAAACGGTTCGGATCGGGATCATCGGCAAATATTTTGCAACCGGCCGCTTTACGCTCTCGGATTCCTATATTTCGGTCATCGAGGCGATCAAACATGCGGCGTGGGACATCGGCGCAAAGCCCGATATTCAATGGCTCGATGCCGAACGGTATGAAGCGAATACGCCGAACGTCAGGGAGCTTGGGAAGCTCGACGGCATCATCGTCCCCGGAGGATTCGGAGGGCGGGGGATCGAGGGCAAAATGCGTGCGATCCGATACGCGCGCGAAAACGATATCCCGTTTTTCGGACTTTGCTATGGAATGCAGCTTGCGACCATTGAATTCGCGCGCACTGTCGCCGGACTCAAACGCGCATGCACAACGGAGGTGGATCCGCAAACGCCGCACCCGGTCATCGCCACCATGGAAGAACAGGAAAAAAATATCGCCATGGGAAAATTCGGCGGCTCCATGCGCCTGGGCGCGCATCCATGCCAATTACGCAAGGGGACGTTGAGCTATCGCGCATACGCCGAGAACACCATCACCGAACGCCATCGCCACCGCTACGAATTCAATAATCATTTTCGCGAGGAGTTGGAGCGCGCCGGCCTCGTTATCGCGGGTGCGAACCCCGAACGAAATCTTGTCGAGATCGTCGAACTCAAAAAACATCCATTCTTTGTCGGCACGCAATTTCATCCGGAATTAAAGTCGCGGCCGTTCCGGCCGCATCCGTTGTTCCTTGCATTCCTCCGCGCCTGCCTCGCCGAGTCAAGGCGGGCCTCCCGTAAGCGCGCGGAATCTAAACGACGTTAATGACGCGCTTGACATGGACCGAGCGATCGAACCGAATTCTGCGCCGCGATGCAAATTTTACAATTCCCGCGGTCACCGCAAAAAGCGTATGGTCCTTTCCCATACGCACATTTTTCCCCGGAACATATTCGGACCCGCGCTGGCGGATGATGATGGCGCCCGGCTTCGCGTGCGAGCCGTCCGAAAGTTTTATGCCGAGATATTTGGGCTTTGAATCGCGTAAATTTTTAGCTGTACCCCCCGCTTTTGTATGAGCCATGTTTCAATCTAAAATTTAAAATATAAAAAGTAAAATTCGATCATGCCGGATTTCACCATCATAGATGAATCTCAAATAACTGTCAAGGGGGCGCGGGGCGGATGGAAGCGGGATTTCGTTATCGTATTTTGCATCATTCTTGTTGCGGTCATCGCATTCGGATTGGGACGGCTTTCGGTTTTGTGGGAAGAAAAAATGCCCGTTCAAATAGAAACTATTTCGCGCTGATAATGCACATCTGAGAAAACTCAAAGGGTAGTCCTTTTCTGATTCCTAAGGACTACCCTTTGGGTTTTCTCGAATACTCGATCGTGAGTAACTCCCTTTTAATTTTTCGAATGCACCCGTAATGCGCGCCTCGTCGCTCCAGATCTGCGACGTCGCGGCGCCGGACAATCGCCCTCCGGCGTTAAATCCTCGGGATAACTGACGGATGGAATTTTCGAGCTGAAGATAAAATCCGTAGGTTCGTCCGCTCGCGCGGATGAAATCCGCTATCACTTCCTTGCAAAGCGCCGCGCCGATCGTCGGGCGCATATCTTTTTTTTCGCGAAGGAACCACACAAAAAGCATCTCGAGCTCGAATTCCGTCAAATATGTCAAGGCGTGCTTTATCAGTTTTCCATCCTTGAACCGAATGAATACCGGACGTTCACCGCGGAATGTCTGTGCGTAAGAATCAAATGCGCGCATCAGGGTCCCCGTGGGAAGTTTCCGCTCGATCATACCGCCATTGTACCGCGATATTTGGCTCAAACAAAGCGAAACGTAAGCTATATCAGCGTCTATCAATGTTGATTTTTCGCGCGAAAAAGCCGCAGGGCACCCGCTCAAAAGGCACAGAAGCGAGCCGAGGAGAGTCCCTGGAGGTGAGATGGGGGCTCCCCCTCAGCCGGAGGGTTATCAACAGGTAAATCCGGTTTTCTCAATGGTCGCCCGTACAATGAAGCCATGCCTGATGGTCAAGAAATCACAAAATCAAGCCATATCTCGGACTCACCAGATCCGGTGTTCATTCCGTTAAAAGAGGCGGAGCGAATTTCGGGTTACGCAAAAGATTACATTGGTTCACTCTGCCGGGCGAAGAAGATCGTTGCGCGGCGCGATCCCGAAAATAACTGGCTCATCCACCCCGAATCGCTCCTCACTCATAAAGCGACGACCGTCGCGGAACGGCAAAGACGAATGCGGCTGGAGAGTCAACGCGACCCGCTGAAACAGGCGCCGCAAAACCTGCCCGAGATTCCGAAAATTTCACCGGAACCTCGACTCGTGCAATTTGAGTCGTGGGATAAGCTTTTCCCCGAAGCAGTTGAACTTCCGCCCCGTCTCGTCCGTTCGGCTACAGCCGAGAACCCGGAATCGGCCTGCATTGGATCGTTCCGGCCGCGTGAACCGGTCCTGCCGCAAAAAATAATTCCCCGCCGCAATGAAGTACCGCGCCGTCATTTTGCGTGGAAAATCGTTGCTGTCATGATCGTTGTCGTAAGCGGATTTTGGTTCGGAAAATTCGGACCATCTGTTTTTGCGATGGCGGAAAAAATGCAATCCGCGATCGCAGTTGCCGTTCATCAAACCGCCACTCTTGCAGAAAACATTAAGGATAGTCCTTTTCTGATTCTTAAGGACTACCCTTTGGGTTTTCTGCATTCCCAATCCGCTTTAGTTATGGAGACCCTGTGGTCCTCCCTTTATGGTGAGCTTGGTCGAACCATCGAATCCTTCCCGCGTTCTCTCGGCGAAAAAGTCGGGAGCGCTGCGCGCTCCGGAGATTTGATGGAGCGCATCGCCCAGAAATTCATCCCGTCATCCGAAAGCGTCGTCCTGTATCCGCCTCCGCAACTGAACATTCCAGAAAATGCATCCGTCCCCGAATCCGGAACATCATCCGGTTTTACGGTTTCTCCTCCCGCTTCCAGTTTCCCGCCTCCAGCTTCCGGTCTCCAGTTTTTAGCTTCCAGAGTGGGCTTCCAGCAATCCGACCTTGATCGCGCGATTGCGGACGTGAATTCGAAACTTCAAGCCGAATCCAATCTTCTCCGCGCTTTAATTTATGAACGCGCCAATTCTAATTTCCAAGCGATTGCGCTCTCCAACAAAATTGATACGCTCTCGGGAATCACGCTCTCCTCGGTTACCGGTCTTAAAGATTCAGACATTCCGGACGATCTTACGGCATCGAATTACTTGCTTTTGAGTGGAGGAACCATCACATCGGATCTTGCGATTAGCGGCGCATTGACTGTTTCAGGTGCGCAAACCTTTTCCGGAGCCCTTACGATTCCGTATCTCTCCGCAACATCCTCAACCGCGTCTCAATTCATTCAAGCATCGAGCACCCGATTGTCTGTGATAGATACGCTCTACGTCGGAGGAACGGCAACCACCACGATTCGGGGAAATTCGGCTACGAGCACCTTTGCAGGCGGAATGGAAGCACTCCAATTCGCAAGCTGGAACTGGATCGAAGCCCCACGGATCATGGCAACGTCAACAACCGCGACATCCACGTTTGCCTTTGCCATTGCTTCTTCCAACGGAGACCTCATCCTGCATGCCCAGGGGACGACCAATGATCTGCTCTTAAACCCCTATGGAGGGAATGTGGGAATTGGAACAACAACGCCGAGATATACGTTCACCGTTAACAGCTCAAACGCCACCGACAATCTTGTTCAAGTGGCAACCACCACGCATCCAGGAATCTTTGTCATCACCAATCGGGGCAATGTCGGCATCGGAACAACAAGCCCGCAAGCAAAACTTACGATTTGGGGAGGAAATGCAAATCCTTCTCTCTCGGCAAAACTGCTGGATGCCATGTACGCATCCTCTTCCCTTTTCACCCTGTATGAATCTGGTGCTCTGGACATAGGGGGTGTTTCCTCGACAAGCCCTCGCTCACGTCTTGCGCTCACATCGGGAGGAGAACGCATGCTTCAGATCTTAAATACGGGAACGGTCCGTCTTGGCTCTTTTGCTTCTACATCTGCGCAATACCGCTTTGCGGTCAATGGCTCTGCAGGAATCTACGGCGCTCTTGCTCTGGGCAGTAAAACCTCATATCTCGCCTATTCTGCGTCGAATGGATCCGTTGCCTCCACCTCGAAGATTTCGGATAGCGAGAAAGGAGGACCATCAGGGCTGGATGCGAGTGATTTCTTCGGCCGTTCCGTCGCCGCTATCGGCGACCTGGACGGAGACGGCATCACCGATCTTGCCGTGGGGGCGCAGCAGGACGAAGCAAGCGGGACTGACGGCGACGGAGCGCTCCATATTCTCTTTATGAACCCCGATGGAACCGTGAAATCAACAGTCAAAATTGCTGATAACGTGAACTGGCGTCGCTGATCTTGCCGTGGGGGCGCAGCAGGACGAAGCCACGAGCGGGGGAAGTACAGCTGAAGGCGCTCTTCATATTCTTTTCATGAATCCCAATGGCACGGTGAAATCCACGGTCAAGATCTCGGATGCTGAAAACGGAGGGCCATCAGGGCTGGATGCGGGTGATAAATTCGGCCGTTCCGTCGCCGCTATCGGCGATCTGGACGGAGACGGCATCACCGACCTTGCCGTGGGGGCAGATGCCGATGAAGCAAGCGGGACTGACGGCGACGGAGCGCTCCATATTCTCTTTATGAACCCCGATGGAACCGTGAAATCAACAGTCAAAATTGCTGATAACGTGAACTGCGAGTGATTTTTTCGGCTTCTCTGTTGCTTCCATTGGCGATCTGGATGGGGATGGCGTCGTTGATCTTGCAGTGGGGGCATTCCGTGACGAAGCCACGAGCGGGGGCAGTTCAGACGAAGGCGCGCTTCACATCTTGTTCATGAATCCCAATGGCACGGTGAAATCCACGGTCAAGATCTCGGATGCTGAAAACGGAGGGCCGTCAGGGCTGGACGCGACTGATTTTTTCGGCGGCTCTGTTGCTTCCATTGGCGATCTGGATGGGGATGGCATTACCGATCTTGCAGTGGGGGCATATGCCGACGAAGCCACGAGCGGGGGCAGTTCAGATGAAGGCGCGCTTCACATCTTGTTCATGACAAATACGTCCCGCCTGCGTCTTGCAACTGCAGGAACCGAGCGCTTTAGCGTGACCAATGGAGGCCTTGTGGGCATCGGAACCTCAACACCCCAACGCATACTCTCGGTCCAGGAGACCACTGCTAATTCCCAGTTCCGTCTTGCCTATGACAATACGAACTTCTCCGACTTCCAGATCGATTCCACGGGAGACCTCATCTTTAATCCTTCCGGAGACGATGTGTTTTTAAATGACGACAATCTCTGGGTTTGCAGTGGAGGAGCGTGTTCTGCGGGAACTCCCGCAGGAACGGGGAATCTCATTGTGGAAACAAGATTGGGTATCGGAACGAGCACTCCGAATTGGGCATTGCAACTGGCGGGAACACGACCGTTCCTGACCTTGAGCGACACCTCGGCAGGCGCCGACCTCAAGCATTGGTTCTTCTCCTCACAAGGAGGGAATCTGTATGTGGGAACGACGACGGATGGGTATGCGACGAGTTCGATCGGTGCGCTGTCATTGTTTGGAGGAAGCGGAGTATTGAGCATCGGAACCAGCACGGACAAACTAGCGGGACTTACTTATAGCGCAACGGGGACGGTCATCACGCAGTCGCAAATCGCCCCGATGGGATTCCCGATACCCTTTAGCAATGTGTTTGCGATAACGACGCAATTAACAGGAAATGCGGCGCAAATCGCTTCTTCAACCTTTATAGTCCCTGCGGGTGTCTATCGCGTGTGGGTGGAAGTATACGGCGGCGGGGGTGCGGGACAAGATGCCAACGTTGTCAATGGCGGCGGCGGTGGCGGCGGTGCGGGAGGCGTTGTTAAGGGTTTTATGGATGTGTTTCCCGGAGTATCCATCAATTATGCGTTAGGAAAAGGAGGTGCGCAGCAAGCGAGCGCGGCTGGGCAAAGCGGCGGAACATCCCATGCGAATTATGGAAATACGTGGTTGGTGGCGTCTGGGGGAGAGGGCGGAACTGCAACTGCCACAGGCGGAGAAGGCGGCATAGGAACGGGAGGAGTGATAAATTCTCGCGGTGGACCCGGAGGTGCTCAAACCGCAGATTCAGCAGGAGCCGGAGGAAGCAATGAACGTGGCGGTGGTTCTAGAGGACCGCTTAATGCAGGAACGGCTCTACAGGGTGGCGTTTGCGGGGGTGGGGGTGGAGGAACGGAAACAGGGGTTGCCGGCGACGGCGGCGGCGGGTGTGTGTTTATTTGGTATTAACCTATGAACCTCTTAACCATCATCCTCAACATCCTCAAACTCGCCGGCATCTTCGGTATCGGGTATTTGTTGTCCTCGAATATCTCTCTTAAGGGTAGTCCTTTTCTGATTCTTAAGGACTACCCTTTGGTTGTTGCTGCTGCCGTTCAACCATTGGATCTTTTGCAAAATTCCCTTGAATCTTTTCCTCAATCGTTGGGGGAAAAAGTGGGAACTGCCGCGCGCTCCGGAGATTTGATGGAGCGCATCGCCCAGAAATTCATCCCGTCATCCGAAACGGTTGTATTGTACCCGCCCCCGCGGTTTCCGGAGTCGAGCGCGTCATTGAGCGCGTGGTGTCAGGTCTTTCTTCCTCCGACCTCGAATCATTGCGCAATGAATTGAACGCGCGCATTGCTTCCGAAACCAATCTCCTGCGCGCTCTCATTGCCGAACGCAGCGATTCTAACTTCCGCGCCATTGCATTGACCAACAAGATCGATCATTTGTCCGGAATCACCTTGAGTTCCATTACGGTCTCGTCGGTTTCGGGCCTGACGGATGCGGATATTCCGAACGACATCACCATCGCAAGTTCCGCGGGACTCTCGGCAACTTCGGGTTCGTTTTCTTCAACATTCGGAGTGACAGGGCTTTCTACATTGACGGGGGGATTCCTGTCGCAGGCGTCGAGCACCGTTGCCGCGAATCTTTCGATTCAAGGTCCGTTGTCTGCTTCCAGCTCCGTTTCCATCGCGGGCGCGGCAGAACTTCTCTCAACCCTGTCGGTCTCCAACCTCTCAACGTTCACGGGCGGGTTCATTTCGAACGCTTCCTCATCCATTTCTTCAAGTTTGAATGTCTCGGGCAACCTCAATGCCTCAAGTACTCTTTTTGTCGGAGGAACCGGCACGTCCTCCATTGCCTATGGACTTACCGTAGGAACATCCGGAGGACTGGTGGGAATCGGAACAACAGCACCCGGCGATCATCTAGCGATCGAGGGAAGCGGTACGCAGGCCTTGTCTATCTACAGCACCGATACCGGCTCGGGGAACGTGCAGAAAACATTCATACGATTATACGGAGAGAATGTGGCAGGAACCAAGGTAGAACAAGTCAGACTTTCTTCAGCTCCCGGAACGGCAAATTCAAGCGCGGGACGGTTCATCGTGAGCGTGAGCGGATCTTCTGGTATAACGGAGCGCATGAGAATTGACGAAAATGGCAACATTGGCATCGGCACGACAAGTCCCTACGCAAAACTTTCCATCCATGCAAATGCCACAGAAACCAATCGGAATCTTTTTTCAATTGCAAGTTCTACCGCATTGGCAACGACAACACATTTCGCGATAACCAATATCGGCAACGTTGGCATCGGAACTAGCGATCCAGCCCAAAAACTCCATGTGTTCAATACCGCGAGCACCCCTCAATTCCGGATCGGATATGACAAGGATTTCTTCGCGGACTTCCAAGTGGATGCGGGAGGTGATCTTCTATTGAATCCCTCTGCGACCTCGTCTCCCTTCACCAATTCCGTGCGCATCATGAATGACAACCTGTTCATCTGTTCCAATGGAGCGTGTCCGTCTCCGGATACGGGTGCGGGCATGATCGCGGATACCGGCAACCTTATCGTGGAGAACCGAGTGGGTATCGGAACGAGTACGCCGAATTGGGCGTTGCAATTGGCAGGCACGAGGCCATTCCTGACCTTGAGCGATACCAGCGCAGGCACTGACCTCAAACACTGGTTCTTCTCAAGTCAGGGAGGGAATCTGTATGTGGGGACGACGACGGACGGGTATGCGACCAACACCATTTCTGCTTTAGCGATTACCAATGCGGGAAATGTGCTCATCGGCACCACCACAAATCCGTCTGCGGGAGCCGTCGGGTTATCGGTTGAAGGGCAGATCGCCGCGATGGGGCATCCCATTCCTTTTTCTAGTGTTCGAATGATTACAACGACGGGAACCACGACTTTCACGGCTCCCGAGGGAGTGAGGCGGCTCTGGGTAGAAGTGTATGGGGGCGGCGGAGCGGGTAATTGCGCCGCCACAGGGGTTCCTCCTGGCGGAGGAGGTGGAGGAACGGTGATGGGATTCGTCTCTTCATCAACATTTCCAGTTTTTGTTGGAGACAGAACAGCGACAACATCCTGTACCGCCAATGGAGCAAACGGCAATTATTCGCAAATCGGCAATCCTGTTATTTTTGGAGCGAATGGCGGAAGTGGCGGCGCAAACAATGGCTCTGGGCTTGGCGGAACAATACGAGTTTCGGGAGATATCAATAAAGAAGGGGAATCTGGCGATGGGGGGGTGGCCGCTAGTTATGGCGGACAAGGAGGCAGTACATTTCGTGGGACGGGCGGAACCAGCAACAACGGCGCCAATTCGTTCGGGCGAGATTGCGGAGGCGGAGGGGCGGGTTCGGTAACCTCCGTTGCGGGACGGGGAGGCGCGGGATGTGTGGTTATTTGGTATTAAACCGGCGAATAGCTGGGCCGCCTGAATAATCTTCGATGACCCAACCGAGCTTTTGAATGTGCGAACGGAGCTCGTCCGCTAACGCCCAATCTTTTTTTGCGCGGGCCTGCACGCGATCGCGTGCCAATTTTCGGACCGCCGCGGGAATTTTGATTTTTGCAAGCGCCGTTAACTATGGAGGTTGAACCTCCATAGTGTCACAGTATAATAGTGAAATTCACACCATTGCCACGCTCGTTCTTTGGAGCGCCGACCCTTCAGGTCGCGCGGGGTCTTCTGGGTAAAATGCTGGTGCGGCGAGTGAACGGAGCGATCATTCGCGCCCGCATCACCGAAACCGAGGCCTACATCGGGGAGCGGGACAAGGCCTGCCATGCATCGCGCGGACGGACGGTGCGGACCGCCATCATGTATGAAAAGGCGGGTACGGCCTATGTCTATCTTATTTACGGGATGCATTGGTGCTTGAACATCGTCACCGAGCGCGAAAATTTCCCTGCGGCCGTCTTAATCCGCGGGATCGAGCAGGACGGCAAACGCATTTCGGGCCCCGGCCGCGTGTGCAAGGCGCTCGGCATCGATAAAAAATTCAATGGCGCGTACTTGATCGGGAATCGAAAATTATGGCTCGAACATCCGCTTGGAAGTTTAACTTCCAAGTTTAAAATAGGCCGCGGCCCCCGCATCGGCGTGGATTACGCCGGCGCATGGGTCAGGAAGCCGTGGCGCTTCCAGCTTCAATAAATAATCAAAAGGGCTCTGCACTATCTGCATCGTCATCATTTATCATTATTTCGCATTACCACATTCCTGACGGCCGTCAGGAATGTGGTAATCCTTTGTGTATCTATTGTATCTATTTTAGAATCTTACAACCTAAAATCCCTCTTCAACCATTTATCATTTTCAATGAATTTCGCCGTAATATAGAGCATTTCTTTACCGACATGAAAATCCGCCTTTAATAACGTGATAATATCTTGACATTCATATGGATACACCCACACGCTCTGTTGAAGTTGTCTGAATCCAAAGCGTTTTAATTCTTCCCGTATTTTATGTCGCAAATTTCTTTTATATTCACGAATATCAAAAATAATGAGCCGCCAGCTGCCGTCCCATCGAAGCGGCTTCTTGATTTTTTCAAGAAGCTGATATCGTTGAAGCTCGATTTTTCCCTTTGCAGTCAGACGAATAACCTGATTTCCATTGATCTCTAGGAATTCAATTAAACCTGAATCCCGAAGTCGTTGAATGCGGGAATGAATATGAGACGAAAAATATCGTCGAGTGCCGGGTAATTTCGCTAATATTTGCAATGTATTCGGTGCAATCGCCGCAACCGCAAGTATCCCTGCGACCCCAATGACATTCAATATGGATTTGTAAATATCGGATTTTCTTATTGCCATTATTCCATACTACCATATTCCTGACGGCCGTCAGGAATATGGTAGTATCGTTTTTCATGCTGCCAGCAGGTATAATAGGAAAATGAAATCGTGGCATGCGGCAGAAGCGGCGGAGGTAGCGCGGGAACTCGATTCGGATATCGAACGCGGCCTTACGGAGCGCGAGGCCGCAGAACGTCTCAAAAAATTCGGGCCGAATGAGCTTATCCGGAAATCGTCGTTCCGGATGATCCGCATTATCTGGGACCAGATCCGGAGTCCGCTGGTCTTTGTTCTGATCATCGCGGGCGCGGTTTCGTGGCGGCTCGGCGATATCGCCGATACCGCCATTATTTTTTTAACAGTCGGCATCAATACCGTCATCGGCGCCTATCAAGAAGGGCGCGCATCCCGCGCATTCGAAAAGCTCCGGCAAACGCTCGAAGCGCGCGCATTTGTATGGCGTGACGGCAAGGAATCGGAGGTCGACGCCCGCACCATCGTTCAAGGGGACATCATCCTTTTGCAGGATGGCGTTCGCGTTCCCGCCGATGCGCGCCTCATCACGGCGAAGGGGCTTGAGATCAACGAGGCGCCATTCACCGGCGAATGGGCGCCGGTATCCAAATCAACGGAGGCGCAGAACGAAGCCGCCCGCCTTCCGGAGCGGCGGAATATGCTGTGGATGGGAACGCTGGTCACCGAAGGGCAGGCGCGGGCCGTCGTGGTGGCAACCGGCAACGCCAGCGAATTCGGGAAGATCGCCCGTTCCGTCGAAAATGAAAAACGGGAATTGACGCCATTTCAAAAAGGCGTGACGGGACTCGCGCGCGTCATCGGCATTCTGATCCTCTCGATCGTCGCCGTCATTTTCCTCCTCGGAATCGTGCGAGGCCACACGGCCGCAGAAATGTTCCTGACCTCGATCGCGATCGCGGTCGCCGCCATTCCCGAGGGCTTGCCGGTCGCCGTCACCGTGGTGCTCGCGATCGGCATGTACCGCATCCTTGCGAAGGGCGGCCTTGTCCGCAAACTGGTCGCCGCCGAAACCCTCGGTTCCACAACGGTCATTCTGACGGACAAGACCGGAACGCTCACGACCGGCGAAATGCGCGTCGCGTCGCTCATCACCGCCGAGGGCGATGAACCGCCGCACGCAAAGACGAAAGCGGCGCAGGAAGCGCTCCGCGCCGGCGCACTTGCCTCCACGGCTTTTGTGGAAAATCCGGAGGATGATACCGCGCTCTGGAGGGTGCGCGGCAAACCCACGGATCGCGCCATGCTCATGGCCGGCATTGAATCGGGCCTTCGCCCCGCAAAACTCGAAGCCGAAATGCCTCGTATCGATTCCCTGCCGTTCGATGCGGAACGCCGTTACGCCGCATCCCTGCATCATCCGCCAGTGGGCGGACCGGGCGGAAACCGCCTGTATTTTTCCGGCGCGCCGGAAACCCTTCTCTCCCATTCAACGAAGCTCTTGACCGAACGCGGCGAAATCGCGCTCGACGACGCAAGGCGCGATGAATTTTTGCAACAGAACCAGCAAACGGCGGAGCGCGGCATGCGCGTTATCGCCGTGGCGTCGCGCGACGCTGGTAACGAAACCGAGATCCGCCGAAAAGCCGACGGACTCCGCGACCTGACGTTCTTGGGCCTCATCGCATTCCACGACCCCATCCGTCCGGATGTGCGCGACGTTGTCGGGCAATCAACGCGCGCCGGCATCCGGACCGTTATCCTCACCGGAGATCATCTCGCGACGGCACGAGCCGTCGCGATCGAGTGCGGGGTCCTTAAGGATACCGACGACGATACGCATCTTGTTGAGGGCCCAGAGCTTGAGGCAAAAAGCGAATCCGAACTTAAAGCGCTCGTCGGGCGCATCGCGGTTTTCGCGCGCGTCCTTCCGCACCAAAAACTCTCGATCGCCAAGGCATGGCAAGCCGAGGGCGCCGTTGTCGCGATGACCGGCGACGGCATCAATGACGCCCCCGCGCTCCACGGCGCGGATATCGGCGTAGCACTAGGGTCGGGAACCGATGTCGCCAAGGAAGCATCCGATATGGTTCTTTTACAGGATAGTTTTGCGGTGATCGTACGCGCGATCGAGGAGGGGAGGGTCATCCTCGACAACCTCCGCAAGATCATCACGTATCTCTTGGCCGCGAATTTCAGTGAGATCTTTTTGATCGGCGGGGCGCTTTTTTTCGGATTGCCCGTGCCCATTCTGCCGGGACAGATCCTCTGGGCCAACATCGCCGAGGAGGGCTTCATGAATTTTGCGCTCGCGTTCGAACCCAAGGAGCGCGATGTATTGCGCCGCGACCCGACCGCACATTCATCCAAAAAACTATTGACATCGGAAATGTATTTCCTCATCTTCGGCGTCGGCATCCTCACGGCCCTCTTTCTTTTCGGCATGTATGTTTTTCTGTTGCGCCAAGGGGTGGACCTTGCGGAGATCCGCACTATCATGTTCGTCGGCGTATCGCTCGACGCGCTCATTTTCGCGTTTTCCTTCAAAAGTTTGCGCCAATCGCTCTGGCGCATCCCCATCTTCCATAATCCGTATTTCTTTGCCGCACTCGGCGCGAGCATCGCGGTGCTTTTAGGCGCCATTTACATCCCGCCGCTTCGCGATCTGTTGAAACTGGAGGCGATCCATCCGGTGGCGGTCGCCGCGCTTGCCGGTATCGCGGTCTTCAATCTCGCCGCCATCGAGTGCGGCAAGTGGCTCTTTATCCATCACGCAAAAAAACGCAGAATGAGCGCATAGACCCATGGCGATCCCTCTTCTTGTTTTCATCGGTTCTTTTTTTGTTCTCGCGCGTTCGAGCGTATTTCTGGTTTCGTCGCTTACGAATCTTGCGCGCATCCTTCATCTTTCCGAATACCTCGTTGCCTTTATTTTGATGAGTTTTGCGACATCGGTTTCCGAGCTTTTTATCGGCGTCTCTTCCGCGCTCGACGGAGTTCCCCGGTTGTCGCTCGGGAATATCCTGGGCGCGAATCTTCTGAATATCACGATCGTTATCGGCGTCTCGGCGATCATTGCGCGCGGACTTTCGGTGGAAAGCAAAATATCGCGCAAAAATTTCTGGCTCATCTTTTTCCTGTCGCTTCTGCCGTTTCTTTTGGGGGTGGATGGGGTCATCTCACGCGCTGACGGATTTGCGCTTCTGGTCACCTTTTTCATTTATATCTGGCACGTATTGGAGGAACGCGAATATTTCACCAAAGTCATCAATAACCGGCCGGCCACATTCGCGATCGTCCAGAGCACGGTGCGCGACCTTGCGGTATTCGGTGCCGCGACCATCGCGCTTCTTCTCAGCTCATGGGCGGTCGTCTGGGCGGGGGAGCGCATTGCCGAATCGCTTTCATTCGGTCTTGTTGCGTTCGGCGCGCTTTTTGTTGCGCTCGGAACGACCATGCCGGAACTCACAGTGGGCGTCCGCGCCGCGCTTTCGAACCGCGGAGCGCTTGCCGTTGGAAATGCGCTCGGCTCCGTCGCATTCAACGCCACCTTCATCGTGGGGCTTGTCAGCATCATCCATCCCATCGCCATCCGAGCGCCGGATCAATCCCTGACCTTGATCGGCGCTTTCGTCGCCGCATTCATTCTTTTCAATCTTTTCCTTTACCGCGATACAACGATCAGCCGCGCGGAGGGGTTGGCGCTCGCGGGCGTCTACGGCGCATTCGTCATCGTGGAATATTTCCTTCTCTAGGGTATACTGACGCAATGACGATCGGTGTTTTTTTCGCGATTCTTGGCGTAATCGGAGCCATTCTCGGCCCTCTCATCCTTTTTTTATTCATGAAAAAGCGCGCCCCGCAGGGCGGCGAAGCGCTCACGCTCCTTCAAAATCAAATCGGCGAACTCGCGCGCACGCTCGATAACCGTCTCGGGGAATCGACCCGCGCGATCCAGACCCATTTCGGCGCCTCCACCGACATCATCCGCGACGTGACCGAGCGCCTCACAAAACTCGATGAAACCAACCGGCAGGTCATCGGCTTCGCCGATCAACTGCGGAATCTGCAGGATATCCTCAAAAACCCAAAACAGCGGGGGATTCTCGGGGAATATTTCCTCGAAAACGTGCTTAAGAACGTGCTGGGGGTGAAGCACTATCAGATGCAATACAAATTTGCGGATGGCGAGATCGTTGATGCCGCCATCTTTCTCGATAAAGGCAAAGTTCTGCCGGTGGATTCCAAATTTTCGCTCGAAAACTACAACCGCCTGCTCGACACTCACGACCCCGCGGAACGTGAACCCATCGAACGCGCATTCAAACAGGACCTGAAAAACCGCATCGACGAAACCTCCAAATACATCCGCCCGAGCGAGGGGACGATGGATTTCGCCTTCATGTTCATCCCGTCCGAAGCGATCTATTACGACCTTCTTTCGAATCAGGTGGGCGCCACGCACACCCGCGCCCGCGACCTCATCGAGTATGCCTTCAACGAGAAGCACGTCATCATCGTCTCGCCGACATCATTTCTGGCCTATCTCCAGACCGTCCTGCAGGGCCTGCGCAGTTTGCAGATCGAGGAATCGGCCAAGGAGATCCGCAAGCGCGTGGAGGAACTGGGGCGCCATATCAAAAGCTACGATGAGTTTTCAAAGCGCCTCGGCACGAACCTCATCACGACCGTGAACGCCTATAACGCCTCGCAAAAAGAACTCGGCAAGATCGATAAGGATGTTTTTCGCATCACCGGAGAGGATATCGGCATCGAACCCCAGCTCGTTGACAAGCCCGAGCTCGAGGAATAGAATAGCGCCATTATGACATTTGCGGTCATCCGCACCGGCGGCAAGCAGTATGTGGCCCGAGCCGGTGAAAAACTCGAAATTGAGAAGCTCGAAGCCCCCCAAAAGGGGAATGCGGTGACCTTTTCCGAGGTGCTTTTTTATGCGGACGGGGAGCGCGTGGAGATCGGGCGGCCGCTTGTCGCGGGCGCCGAGGTCCGCGCCGAGTATCTGGATACAAAAAAAGACGATAAGGTCATCGTGTTCCGCTACCACTCCAAAACCCGCATGCGCAAAAAACGGGGCCACCGCCAGCCGCATACAACGGTGCTGGTAAAGGAAATCGTGCTCAAGTAAAACACGAAGGATAGAACTCATCCCAAAGCCTCACTCGTGCATGCCGCGCGTAGGCACGCCGTATTTTTCTGCTGAAAAATCTGCTTACTCTCGCGCCGCCGCGCTCCGAGAATCCTACTCGCGGCATGCGCTCGTTCCAATCAACGGTTTTGGGATGAGTTCTAGTCCTTTTCTGACAGAACTACCCTTTGTGTTTTACTTGAGGTGATAGATAAAAATCGCTGTTCCCGCGCGCGCGACAGGCTCCTTGTCCTTAAGCCACGCATAAGAATCCTCGGGGCGAACAATAAACCCTTTGACCGGCCGCGCTTGGGCTCCTTTTAACAAAGTCGCCGACACCGCGATCCATTCAGGGTCGCCCCCCGCAACATTCGGCGCGCCTTTTGCCGAGTACCACGGAACGAATTTTTCGCCGAGATAATAGGCGGGGGAACCGCCGCCGAAATAATCCACGCCGATCTTTTGAATGTTGTTTTTCTCGACGAATTTCTTGAGCCGTTTTAAATCCTGCCCCCAATCGAAATTCGAATCCACGATGAAATTGTGGCCGTTCGCCGTGCCGCCCGCAAGCGCATTATAATACGAAAGATAATACGGAAACGCCGCGATCGTCGATAACGCCATCCACGTAAGAAGCGCCATCAGGACCAAAACGCGCGGCGCGGCTTTGATATATCGCCGATAGATCGTGATGAACCACTCCCGCATGGTCTGGGGATCCGGATAGGCATTCCATGATATCCCGCGGATGATCTCGCGCGCGACCAACAAATAGATGAACGGGAATGTCGGGAGGACATGGCGCACGCCGATGTTGAGCAAACTCGTCACGGATTGCAGCCAATAGACGCCGATAAAAAGAATACCGGCGGTGAGCACGAAGTTATCGCGCATCCATTCGAATACCGCGCGGAGCGACCACCGGGACCGCGCAACAAACCAACCCGTTATCAAGAGCGAAGAGGCCGCAAGAAGCAAAAAGGGGAGCGGCTCCTTCAAAAGAAATGCGACCGGAAAATACCACCGCCATCCCTGATTGGTGACATCGCCCAAAAAGAATGTCGTATTCCCGCCGGCCGCGCGTTGAACCACCATCAAGACCCCCAGCGCATACTCTGCGAGCGGGCGCGACAGCGGATGCTCGACCATCCAGAGCGTCGCCGACGCCGCAGGCCGAAATCCAAATGTGCGCAATAAATACGCGGAATCCGCGAGTTGGCGTTCGGGTGGATAATTTTGGACATGAAATGCATATACCCCCCAAACCAAAACGAGCGCCAAAGCGCCGATGGCCGCGAGCTTCGGCAAAAGTAAAACGAATGAACGGAACGCCCCGCCGATCGGCATCAGGAATCCCCGAAGCCGCGCGTGATCGGCGTGCGAAAGAACGAGCCAGAGCACCACATACATCGCGTACAGGGGCGGCAGAAGAATGGTCGAAAATTTCAGCAGGAGTGCGGCGCCGAATGCCAGACCCGCAATGATGGTCCGCATCCACGACGGGCGTTCCAAAAAAGCCGTGAATGTCGCGATCCCGACAAAAAACGCGAACGCGGCCGCTACATCCGTTGTCACATACCGCGCGTGCGCAATGAACGTCGGAGAAAAACTGAAGAAGAAAAGCGCAAGCAGGGCGACTTTTACGCCGTATCGGGACCGCACCCATACAAAAAATAACCATCCGAAAAAAAGCGCCAGAAGCATCATCGGCAGGCGCGATGCAAAAAGGATAGCGCCCGCGCGATTGCCGGATTCGTAGAGATAGAGCCGCCCCATCTCCCATTGACCGTTCAAATCTTCTGTCCATGCGCTCGCGCCCGTCGGAAAATTCGGGCGAAGGAAAAAATAAGGGATGACCGCGGAAAGGTCCTTGATGAGCGGCGGGTGTTCCGGATTCAGGCGATAATCGCGCTCCGATAAATAGGAGAACCCGGCGGGAATATGCGCCTGCTCATCGGTGGTCGCGGAATCACCAAGCACGGAGCCGACCATAAGAACCGCCATGACCGCAAGCATCCCCCCTGCCAGCCAATTCGACGCCTTGTGATAAAATTCCGCAAACATCCCTTCCATTATATGGTATACTCAATTCATATGGAAACACTCCCACCCGATCGCGAGGCGGGGCATGCCGCCCAAATCGAAGCACTGCTCGAGATCGCGCGCAAAAAGGGGCTGGAAGAAGCGGTCAACGAGGCGCGGAGAACCAATAATCCCCACATTTTAGACGATCTCCACGACCGATTGGCGACCGAGATCCGCCGGTCGCTTCTCGAATAACAATGTCCGGCGTTCTGCTTTTGTGGTTCGTTATCGGTGCGGGAGCTCTGTTGGTGAGCGCCAGCGTATTTCTTTTTTTACGACGCCTCGGCGCTTCGGCGCGACTCCGAACCGAACTCGATTTCGCGCTCTACGAGGTCACCCTGCCGGCGCTTACGGGAGCCCAAACCGGTTCATTCCGCGACAAGATCGCGGTCATGGAACAATTTTACGTGGGGATGACCGCGCTTTTTGAGCGGCGTCTTTTTATCGGCCGCACGTCCTACGCGCTTGAGATCGGCCTCCCGTCCATAGGTGAGGAACTTTCGTTTTTCGTCGCCGTTCCCGCAAAACGCGCGCGCCTTTTTGAAAAACAGCTTTCGAGCGTTTTCCCGCAAGCGCATATCGAACTCAAAGCCGGGGATTATAACATCTTCAATCCGGCAGGCGTCGCCGCCGCCGGCTCCCTGACGCTTGAAAAAAATCCGGCGCTTTCCCTTCGGACCTATGCGCGGCTGGACGCCGATCCGCTCGAAATCATTGCGAATGCGTTTTCCAAACTCCAAAAAGAAGGGGAGGGAGCCGCGCTTCAGATCGTTCTTTCTTCGGCGCCGTCCCGATGGCGCGTCAAGATCAAAAAGGCGGCTTCCGCCCTTCGCGCGGGCAAAAGCATCAAGAGCGTGCTCCAGGAATTCGAGGAGGGACGACGATGGTTCCGCGATGCGTTGGATGCCGTCGTTTTCTTGATCAGCGGACACCATGCGTTCCGCGGTCCCGAATCGAAACCGGCGCCGGAGCTTGAGCCCAGACAAACATCCCTCGACACCGAGCTCATCAAACTCGTGGAAGAAAAAGCGTCCTCAACGATCATGTCTGCAAACATCCGCATCGCGACGTCCGCCGCGACTCAAGACGATGCCGATACGATTTTAAAAGAGGTGGCATCGGCTTTTCTGCAGTTCGCCGAACCCTCGGGCAACGCGTTCAAGATCCGCGTCGCCGAAGGCCGCGAATTAAAAAAGGCCCTGTATCAATTCACGTTCCGCGAATTCGACCGAAAACAAAGCGTCATCCTTTCGACGCGCGAATTGACGAGCATCTACCACTTTCCGGTCGGGGCGACCACCCCCGCCATCAAAACGCTCCGAGGCCGCGAAGCGCCGCCGCCTGTCGGACTTTCTCCGGACGGCCTGCTCCTCGGCATCAATACGTATCGCGGACAGCAGATGGACGTCCGCCTTCTGCGCGATGACCGGCGCCGGCACTTCTACGTCATCGGACAGACCGGCACCGGGAAAACGGCCCTTCTTCAAAATTTGATCGTGCAGGATATCCGCGCGGGGGAGGGTGTTTGCATCATTGATCCGCATGGCGACATGGCAGAAGCGATCGTGGGACTCGTGCCGGAAGAACGCAAAAGCGACGTGATCTATTTCGATCCCGGAACTATTGACCGCCCGCTGGGCCTTAACTTTTTGGAATATGATCCGGCGTATCCGGAGCAAAAAACATTCATTATCAATGAACTCTTGGAGATCTTTAAAAAACTCTACGCGGGCGTCCCCGAAGCGCTCGGCCCCATGTTCGAAACGTATTTTCGCAACGCAACGCTCTTGGTGATCGAAGACCCCGCATCCGGAAACACGCTCCTCGAGATCGAGCGGGTCATGGCCGACAAGGAATTCCGCGACCTGAAGCTCTCGCGTTCAAAAAATCCCATTGTCAATGCATTCTGGAAAGATGTGGCGGAACGGACAGGCGGCGAGGCGTCGCTCGCGAACATGGTCCCGTATATCACATCAAAATTCGACACATTTCTTACCAACGAGATCATGCGGCCGATCCTGCTGCAGGAACATTCGTCGTTCCGGTTCCGCGAGGTCCTTGACCAAAAGAAGATCCTGATTGTCAACCTGTCCAAGGGGCGGGTGGGGGAGACGAACGCGGCGCTCTTGGGACTCATTATCGTCGGCAAGATCGCGATGGCGGCATTCTCACGCGTGGATATGCCGGAAGACAAACGCGCCGATTTTTATTTGTACCTCGATGAATTCCAAAACGTCATCACACCCACGATCTCGACGATTCTTTCGGAGGCGCGCAAATACCGCCTCTCGCTCATTATGGCGCATCAATTTTTGGGACAGCTCACGGATGATATCCGCAAAGCCGTGATCGGAACCGTGGGGTCGATCGCGGCATTTCGCGTCGGCGCGGATGACGCCGAGGTTTTAAAAAATCAATTTGAGCCGGTATTCTCGGCGGCCGACCTCATGAATATCGAAAATTACCGCGCCTATGTCCGTTTGCTTGTCCGCGGCGAGACGCGGCGGGCATTCAATATCGCGTCGCTCCCTCCGGAAGCGGGCGACCCCGCGCGCGGGGCGGAGATCAAAACCCTCTCGACCCAGACCTACGGACGCCGGAGAGCAGAGATCGACATGGAGATCCAAAGGCGTTATCAATAATTCATTCATGATGATGCGTGATTTTTATTTAGCGGGGCTTGCGGGGCTCATCACCGGAATACTCGTCATCCCGATCCTGAAAAATTTTTCCATCTCTATTCTTTACGGCATCGTTGTTGTGCCGCTCTCAATCGGAATAGTATTCGCCGCCGGCGTCCTGATCGCGCGATGGCTTGGCCGGTGGATACGATGGTTTTTCCAGTTTTCAAAATTTGTAATAACGGGATTCATGAACGCGGCGATCGATTTCGGCATTTTGAATCTTCTGATATACCTTTCGGGAATTTCTGCGGGTGTCGGTTTTATCGTATTCAAGGGCGTGAGTTTCATCATCGCAAACATCAATAGCTACGTCTGGAACCGCGGGTGGGTCTTCAAAAGGGACCAGACCTCCACGCCACCCATGACACAAAAAGAATATGCGCAATTCCTTCTAGTAAGCGTCGTCGGCATCTCCATCAATGTGGGCGCGGCAACGCTCGTTGTGAACGGCGTGGGGCCGCAATTCGGCCTTGGCGGAAAGGCATGGGCAAACGTGGGAGCTGCCGCCGGCTCGGCCGCCGGGCTTTTTTGGAACTTTTTGGGCTACAAATTCATCGTTTTTAAAGCGTGATCAGCTTTCGACTTCGTCCGGCTCAGCGGCGAGCTTCTTACGCGAAACCGTGAGCGTTTCGGTTATTTTAGGGGTCGCGAATGCCGCGATTTTTTCCTGAACTTCGGGAGGTAGAGAGGGGATGAGCGCCGCTAATTTTCGCTCATCGGCTTTCAATATCTCGTTCCATTTACCGATGGATTCAAGGATCGCGCGAACCCCATCCAGATCGTAGTCAACCGCGGTCTTTATGGTGCGCGAAATAGAACCGTCAGGCGCAAACACGCGGAGCAAATTTTCTTTCTGCATGTAATTTGCAAGGGTCGCGTAAAGTTCCTTGATGCGTTTCGTGTTTTTTTGCGATTCGGCTTTCAGTTCCAGATATTCGTGGATAACGGCCTTGATCTCGTCGGCGTCGGGCGTCTTTTCGTCCTTCGTATATAAATGTTTCCACACCGGACACATCGGGCGATACCCGCACCAATCGCATAGGGGAGACGGGATCGGTTCAAAATCGCTCGTCGTCTTCTTTGCCTCGATCTCGCGGATCGTCGAAATAATGGACTCGCGGGTTTCCCTCAGATGTTCTGCGCTCCGCGCCGTGGTTATTTTTTCATTGTGTTTCAAAAAGTGCAGCGATAATCGGATGGTCTTGTCTTTCAAATGCGGCCAGCGGTGGGTGAGACCCATATGGTAAATGGAAAGCTGTAAATTCGCATCCGCCTTTTCCTGCGACGGCATGCGCTTGGATGTCTTGTAATCGATGATCTCATACGTATTGTCATCGGGCTTGTCGATCCGGTCCATGATGCCCGCAAGCGTGTGCGTGACGCCGGTCTTTGTATCTTCAAGCGGAAGTTCAAAGCGCGATTCAAGGTCCACGACGTTGAAATTCCATGGCTGGTTGGATGCATAAAAGCGTTTGAGGATTTCGATGCCCTGTTCGCGGAACATTTTTTCCTCCCTCTCGTCCGACCACGGGACCTTGGGCGCATATTGGGCCCAGCCGGACAAATAAAAATTCACCACCTCGTCGAGCGTGGGGTAGAGGGGATCGCGCGAAAACATGTGTTTGAGCGCGCTATGCAGAAGCGTGCCGAACACGGCCTCCTTGGATTTTACGCCCCGAATTTTATCGATTTCGGAGAACTTGTATTTAAGAGGGCAGGTCTTATAGGTTTCGAGCGCGGTGTAGGAGATTCGCATAAAGGGTAGTCCTTGTCTGATTCCTAAGGACTACCCTTTAGGGTAAAGAAAAACCGTGTATCAGTAAAACCAAAAAGGGTAGTCCTTGTCTGATTCCTAAGGACTACCCTTGGGGGAGCGCCTATTGCAACGTCGCACAACCTCCATTTACCGACGTTGTGCCCTATTTTGTAAACAAATTTTCCCCGCCTTTGAGATTCGTGAAAAAGTCAAGCGCCGGTTCCCAGATGAATTCGCGGATGATCCCTCCCCACAAGACATTCCACACGGCTCCGATGGGCCCTTGGAGCCACTCGCCCCATGCGAACGACACAGCGCGGCCGATGAACCCGAAATTTTCCTGCAGGGTTTTATTTTCAAATAATGCCGAGAGGGAAACGCCGAGCAAACTCAAAATCACAACCAATAGAGCAAGAATGATGATAAGTTGTACAAAGCCTCGGTTCGCCATTAAAATTTCACTTTTTCGATTTTCGATTTTAAATTTTAATTTTTACAGGTAGGCCAACGGATTCAAATAACCGCCGAAAGGCAGAAATTCGCAGGTGCTTCGGAGCGAGCGCGACGGACCGAACCGCACGGTGCTCGCATCATAGAGCGTAAAGTGCAGGTGCGAGCCAGCCGGGCCGGCAGGGACCGTATAACCGGAATATCCGGAATATGCGATAATCTCTCCCCTTTTCACTGTATCACCTTTTGAAACTTTACTTAATGACAAATGTGCATAGAGTGTCGCAAAATTACTCGGATGCCGGATAAGAACCCATTTGCCGTACGACAGACATCGCGGAAACGCATCCGTATCGCCGGTCTCCCATACGACTCCGTCATCGGCGGCCAGGACCCGCGTTCCGGCGCGCGCGCGGATATCGATGCCATTATGCGGTTTGCCGTCGTATAGGATCTTTGCGTCCGGCGTATTCCCAAAACTCTGCGTCAACACCGCCCCCGTGACCGGCCAAGACAGAACTCCGGCGCGCGCCAGCGGTAACGCGGAGGGATCGATGAGTTTACGGAGTTCATTTTCTATCCCGAAGATCTCGGTCTCGAGCGCGGCGCGCAATTCCTCGCGTTCCCGCAATTCTGCCTGATACGCGGTTTCGCGGCTTTTAGTTACCGCCAAAAGTGCACTTTTTTCTTTTCGAACGCTTTCCTCGATGACCTTGCGGTCCGTCAATTCGCGCCGCAATACGACAAGCGATCCTCTTTGCGCTTCGCGATCCTCCATTTCCGCGGCAAGGCTCACTCGCACGGCCTGCAAATAATTGAGTTCCCGCTCCACCGACCCTCCAAGATCCTGGACATTTTCCAGATCGCTGAAAAACGAGGAGAGTGTTGCGTGCGCGAGCAATACGGCAAAGAGCGATTGCGATTCGCGCTCATACAGCGTGCGCAACAATTCCGCGAGCGCCCCCCGGAATCCATTGATCTCAACCTCTTTTTTGCGGATCGCGAGATCCAATTCTTCCAACTTCAATTCCGTCGCTTCGACTCTCTTCTGGGTCAGGCGGATATCGCCGGAGAGCGAGGAGATCGCAGCGTTCACCGCCTTGACTTGGTTTGAAAGTGTTTTGGCCTCCGCCCCGACTTTTTCGATCTCCTTCTGGAAGCCCGCGATCTCTTTTTCCAATTCCCCGATCTGCTGATTTTTTTCGGCGATGCGGGAACGCAACAGCTCTTCCGCGGATACGGGCGTTGAAGTCGCCGCGATCTCCGTCGTGGTCGCTTCGGCGAGTTGGCCGGCCTCGCCCGCCGAGCCGAGCGGGCGAGATGGGTCTTGGGCCCCCGCCACCCCAAAAGACACCATCCAGATCAGAAAACCAAAGACAAGAGATCGAAGCGGCGCGCTAGAACCCATCTCAAATGCATTTTTGAGATGGGTTCTATGTACAATGAGTGATCGCATGATTGATGCGGGCAAGCGTTTCGTCCTTTCCCAGCGCATAGGCGAGTTCAAAAGGGCCGGGCGAATTTTTCTCGCCGGACAATGCGACGCGAAACGGCCATAAAACCGCCCCCCTCCCCTCGGCGTCCGCGTAGGGCCGGAGCGCGGCTTCAACAGACGAGGAACTCCAGTCCTCGAGCAGAGAAAGTTTTTCACGGATCGCCGTGAGATGCCGCGCGATCGCCGGACGCTCTTCCTGACCTTTCCAGCTCAAAAGTTCCGTATCATAGTCCGGCGTTTCCCACGCCCAGCGCGTCTGCTCCCCCATCGATGCAAGGGTCGTGAGCCGTTCCTGTGCGGTTTCCACGATTTTTCGCCAGCGCTCGGGATCCGCCGCGATCGCATCGCTCCACTGCGGAACAAAAAATTCGAGCTCGCGGGCGAGTTTCTCCACGTCCCGCATGCGGATATGTTCGCGATTCAACCAATTCAATTTTTCAATATCGAATACGGCTCCGGCTTTGCCGACCCGTTCCAGCTCGAAATCACGGATCAACGCATCGAGCTCAAAAACATCGGTGTCGCCCGCCGGATGCCATCCCAAAAGCGCCATAAAATTCACGAGCGCCTCCGGCACATATCCCTGTTCCTTGTACTCCAAGAGCGACGTCTCGCCATCACGCTTGGAAAGTTTGGAGCGATCTCGGCCCAGCACCAGCGGCAAATGCGCGTACGCCGGACGACCGAATCCGAGCGCCTGCTGAAGCAGCAGCTGCTTCGGCGTATTCGAAATATGGTCTTCTCCGCGGATCACGTGGCTCACGTTCATCTCCGCATCGTCAACCACGACCGCAAAATTATAGAGCGGCGTTTTAAAATCCTTCGCAATGGAAAAATCGCCTACGAGATCCGCACGCGTGCGGATCTCTCCGCGGATCAGGTCATCAAAAACGATGTCCCCATCCGCCGTATTTTTGAACCGGAATACGCCATCCCCATCCGCGCCTCGCTCCGCATCCCGGAATTCGCATTGATGGACCGGCGGCGCTTTTGCCTCACTCTGGGCCGCCCGCTCGGCTCCGAGTTCTTCAATGGTATGCGGACACCAATACATCGCGCCGTCGTCGTGGAGTCTGTGCAGCTGTCGCTCATAGAGCTCCGTGCGCTCGGATTGGCGGTAAAACTCATCCCATGCCAAACCCAGCCATTCGAGCGCGGCTTTGATCTCATTCTCGTATTCCCGGCGCGAGCGCAGAGTATCGGTATCTTCGATCCGGAGAATGAACGCGCCGCCGAATTTACGGGCGTAGACAAAATTAAAAAGCGCGGATCGCGCCGTTCCGACGTGCAAAGCTCCCGTGGGCGACGGAGCGATACGGGTTCGGATGTTATTTTGCATGTTCGAGTGCGAGCGCCATGATCTCTTTTGCAAGAACCGCCGCGGCATCGGGTCGCGCGAATGCGCGGGCCGCCGTGCGCATTTTTTCCTGCCTCTCGGGATCCTGAATGATCTTTCGGATCTCGGTCGCGAGCACCGACGGCGTCAGATTGGATTCTTCGATGACGAGCGAGGCGCCCGTGCGGGCATACGCATAGGCATTTTTCCGCTGATGGTCCCCAGCCGACTCCGGAAGCGGGATCAGGATCGCGGGCTTGCCCCATGCCGCAGCTTCAAAGATCGCGCCGGCCCCCGCTCGCGACACAATAACGGTCGCAACAAGCGCGGCATTCCGCAATTCCCCTTCATCGAGCGACCCGAAAAGGCGGTACCGTTCCCGGTATTCGTGCCCCTCGAGGACCGTAGCCGATTGTTTCGCCACGGTTTCGTAATTTGTATCCCCGCATTGGTGGATGACGCGCGCATCGCTCACCAAATCCCTGAGGATCGCGAGGATCGCGTTATTGATGCGCTCCGACCCCTGCGACCCGCCGAGAACCAGAACCGTGGGCGCAAGCGTTGCGCCAAAAATCACGGCGGCTTCCTCCAGATTCCCGCCGATGATCTCCGACCGGATGGGATTGCCCACGAGCGCGGTTTTTTCTTTCGGGAAAAACTCCGCGGCCTCCGGAAATGCAATGGCGACCCTCTTTGCAAATCGCGCCGCCCACCGATTGACGCGTCCCGGAACGGTATCGGACTCATGCACAACGACGGGAATGTTCAGGAGGCGCGCGGCAGAGAGGGCCGGAAAACTTGCATATCCCCCTTTCGCGAACACGACATCCGGAACCTCGATCAAGCTGCGCCATATTGCCGAGAGCATCCCAACCGCCGTTTTTAAAAAATCCGTGATATTCAAAATCGAAAAATACCGGCGCATTTTCCCGGCAGGGATCCGGTGATACCGAATGCCGATCTGCTGCAAAAGGTCGGCATTGAACGGATGATCGGACAAATACAAGAGATCCAACCGAGCAATACTCTCGGCTTCCGCGAGTTTTTTCAGGGCGCGCGCAACCGCCAAGATCGGATAGAAATGTCCGCCGGTTCCGCCGCCGGTCAATAAGATCTTCATGCTTGTTTTGAAATATTAAGAAGCAATCCAACGCCTGCGAGCGTTGCGACGAGCGATGATCCGCCGTGGCTGATGAACGGAAGCGTTATACCCGTTAACGGCAAAATTCCCACGAGCGCCCCCATATTGACGAACGCCTGGATCGTAATCAGTATACCAATTCCCAAGCCGAGGAGTCGAGCAAAGGGGTCCTGCACGCTCTGCACCACGATGACCACGCGCCAAAAAAAGATCAAAAACAAAAGAACGAGCAACGAGGTGCCCGCGAGTCCGAATTCCTCGCCGATGACCGCAAAAATCGCATCTCCCATCGGCTCCGGCAAATACGAAAACTTCTGGGTGCTCTGGCCGAATCCCCGCCCCCAAATTCCGCCCGCTCCGAACGCGATCGCCGCCTGGCGCACCTGATATCCCGCGCCCTGTGGATCGAATGAGGAGTCAAAAAAAACCAGGATCCGGTCGAGCGCATATGGCCTCCACGCGACCGCAAGAACAAGAAAAATAGCCACCGCAAGCCCCGCGATACCGACGTGGCGCAATCGGCCGCCGCCGACGTAAAAAAGCGCGGTCCCCGTAAGAAGAATGACGCCGAGTGTCCCGATATCCGGTTGGCGGATGAAGAGCGCGCCCAAGGCACCGATCATGCACAGAAGCGGGAAGGCGCCGAATTCGAATGAGCGCACCGCAGAACCGCGCGATGCGAGCCATGCGGCAAGATACAGAATGAACCCGATCTTCAAAAATTCGGCGGGCTGAAAAAAGAAAGAACCGATGGCGATCCACCGCTTGGCGCCCCCGGATTCAAATCCGACGTCGGGAATAAAAACGGCGAGTGTGACAAGGAATGTGATGCCGAAGATCCAGAACGCCGCCCGGCGCAGCCACGACATCGGAATGCGGTCCGCAATGAAAAGCCCTGCGATGCCGATGCCGAGCGCGAACAGAAATTGTCGGGTCAAAACGCCGACCGGCGTCCGGACGTCATCGGAAAGCCCGAGCGCTGAGGACGCCAATGCAAAAAATCCCGCGATAACGAGAATTGCCGAACATCCGATGAGCGCCCAATCGCGATTTTTCATGATCCCCCCCGGCGCAATGCGCGTCCGGAAAAATCGCGCGTTATCTCCCCCGCCGCGATCGCTGCTCGGCCGTTGATAAAAACCCATTCCATGCCCTCGGAAAACGTCCGCGCCTCGGCGTAATCGGCGCGGTCTTGGAGCATTTCGGGATCGAAAACAATGATGTCCGCCGCCATACCGGCCCGAAGCCATCCCCGCCTGCGCAACCCCAAGATCGATGCCGGCAAGCCGGTCATTTTTTGGATCATATCTTTCCACGCGACCGCCCGGCGTTCTTTGACGAAAAGTTTGATCGCGCGCGGGAATGCACCGAATGAGCGCGGATGCGGAAGATCGTTCGGACGGACGAGCGTCCCCTGCCCGACGCCATCGGATGCGATCGCCGCATAGGTCTGCAAAAGGGCTTCTGCCATTCCATCTTCGGAGATCGCTTCGTTAAATATAGCTACTTGTAATTGATTCGTGCGCAACAGCTCGAGCATCACATCCTCCGGCGTGCGCTCGGATCTCAACGCAAGGTCCGCGATCGTATGGCCGACCGCGCCCACATCGTGCACGGTGGATGCGATGACCATGCGGTCATAATGCAGTGTCAAGGAACGCAGCGCATCGGCGAGCGCGACGCGCGTTGCGGAATTTTCGAGGCGCGCCAGGATCTCGGTACGCCCCCCTTCCATTGCCCATTCCGGCAGCAGCAAATACAAATTGGACCCCGTGCGCGTATAGGGAAATACATCCATGGTCACGGGGATGCCGCCGGATCGCGCATTCTCGATGACATCCAACGCCGCCGCGCCGAGCGGCCACGATTTACGGCCGATCGCCTTGAAATGGGAAATGTGGCCGACTGCTCCGGTTTCGCGAAGCGCCCCAACGATGCGCGACATAGCGGCAACGATCCCTGCGCCCTCATCAGCCAGATGATGGGCCGTGAGCGCCTTGGCGCGCTTGACCGACGCGAATAACGCCTCCAATTCATCGTGCTCTGCAGACAACCCGAAACTCCGCCCCAAACCTGTTGATAATCCAAATGCGCCCGCATCGAGGGCGCGACGCAGGAGATCATTCATTGTTGCAATATCGTCCGCCGAGGCCGAATGCGTAATATCCACCCGAGCGGCTCGTCGCAGCGTCCCGTGGCCCACCAGCGTCGCCACGTTCACCCCCAACGGCAGCGTATCCAATACATTCAAAAACTCATCCGTTTCCCGCCAATTGACATTGACCCGGGAAATGTCGGTCCATTTTTGAATTCCCTCGATATCCGATGCTTTTGCGAGCGGGACAAGCGACGTCCCGCAATTGCCGCCGACAATGGTCGTGATCCCCTGCGTTATCAGACTTTCCTGCCGCGGCTGATCGAACAATGTCCAGTGGGTATCGGAATGATTCGTGAGATCGATAAAGCCGGGCGCCACGTACCGGTTGGACGCATCGATCTCAAGGAGGCCGCTCGCATCACCGATGTTCCCGATGACACGGATCGTATCCTGATCAATACCGATATCCGCCTGCGCGGGGGCTAAACCCGCGCCATCGAACACCAAACCGTTTCGAATGATGACGCTGTATGAACGGGGCATTTTCCCATTATAACGCGCCGGACGCTTTTCTTTTATTCGCAAGCGTAATTGGTGGCGCAGTGCGTGGGGTAGGCACTGGGGACAAAAATTTGGCCGGAACGGCCTTATAATGGGCGAGCACTGCGGCACAATTGCGCTTGCGTATCGAATGTTATTCACAAGCATCCTGCATCTTGAACGCAAGGTGCAGGATGCGCCTCAGCTCCACTAGAAGTAAGAAACCTTGGTTTCTTACTTCTAGTGGGGTCAAAGCACGATAAAAAATAGAACGGCAAAAATGCCGGCTACTGCCGCGACCAATGGCGGATACGAGAACCACCGCCGCGGTCGGAACAAAAACTTCAGCATTTCAACCGACCCAACGGCACATCCGAACACGAAAACCAATTTCCATGACGGCAAACCTGCGATGGCGCTCGCAAGAAACCCGATCAGAAGCGCCTCCCCGTACCAATGAAATACGGCGCCCGCAAGAAGAACTCCCGCGAATACCACGGCGGGAGGCATGAACCACAATCCCGCAAGAAGCATGAGGTCGAACGCGAATCGCATCCCAAGCCGCCGCCAAAATACGTTATTCGATGACATAGACAAAACGCAGAGTCCGTTCATTGACCGGCTGTCGAATGCGGGCTTCTTTGATCGCCGATGAGGTCTCGCCCGCGATCTCGGCAACGACGCCGATGATCTGCCGCCGGGAACCGACGCTGAATATGCGATCGCCGATCGTGACCGGAAAATCCCGCGGCAACCGGATCCGCAATTCGCGATTGCCCGCTCCAACGGCGGCTGCGACCGTTTCGGATCCTTCGAGCACCACGTCGGTTTCCCGGCCAAAACTCGTCGGGGAAACGACCCGGCTCGAATCCCAAAAAACATCCGATACCCACCCGATAAAAATTTCATCAACCGCAGACACGGCATTTTGCTTTCGCAAAAGCGCCGATGTCTCTCCGTCGATCGCTGATGCCTGCCGGTACGGCGCGACCACGCTCATTCCGGTGCGTATTCCATCCCGTTCCCCGCGGTCAATGATGATCTGGTCATACGGAATGGACGGAGGCCGAAAAATAACGGCGGCTCGCTCCGGAAACGCAACCGCCGACTCATTGCCGGCCGGAGGCAGCGGAGATGCGCCCTCAGAGCGACCCCATACCCAGGAACTTCCAAAAGCGAGCGCGCCGGCCATATACCGGATCTTGGAAAATAGAAATGCGGCCGTTGGCCGCTCGACCGCGGGCCCAAAGAAAAATAGAGCGGTGGTGGCGATCGCTATGACACAAAAAAATCCGGCGAAGGAAAACGAGCGGCGCCGCATCATTCCGGGGAGACCGCTTCCTCATGTTCGACCAGCATGCTCCGAAGATCATTGATGTTTTCGACAATGATCCCGCAACCGCGCACAACCGCGGTCACCGGATCTTCCGCAATGCGCGTGGGAATTTTGATCTCCTGCTCGATCAGTGTCGCGAGACCGCGCAGCTGCGCGCCGCCGCCGACCATCCAAACCCCCCGATGCACGACATCCGCCACGAGCTCCGGCGGCGTATCCTCCACGACATCTTTCACGCCCGCGATGATCGCGCGGATGGTCTTCGAGATCGCAACGCGGATGTCGCCGTCGGTCAGCCGGACTTCTCTAGGCAAACCCGTCACCAGATCCCGGCCGCGCACGATGCTGTCGAACGCCTCATCGAGTTTTGCTGCGGCGCCGATGGAAATTTTCAGCTCTTCCGCCGTCTTTTCCCCCAGCAATAATTTATACTCGTCGCGCACATAGTTAACGATATCGCTATTCAGCCGGTCGCCCGCGAGCCGCAAATTAAGGCTCGATACGATGCCGCCGAGCGAGATCACCGCAATATCCGTTGTTCCGCCGCCGATATCCATGACCATGTTGCCGATGGGTTCTTCCACCGGCAAACGCAGGCCGATGGCCGCGGCCATCGGTTCCTCCACCAGATACGCTTCGGATGCGCCGGCGTTTTTCGCGACATCCCGCACCGCCCGGCGCTCCACTTCCGTGATCCCCGACGGGATCCCGATCACAACGCGCGGCCGCGCAAAAAAGCCGGCCCGCGGGTGATGAACTTTTTTGATGAAATAGGCGAGCATTTCCTGCGTCACCTCAAAATCCGAGATGACCCCTTCCTGCAGCGGCCGGATGATCGAAATATGAGGCGGGGTGCGCCCCATCATTTTTTTCGCCTCATTGCCGATGGCGACCACCTGTCCGGTTTTTTGATTGAGCGCGACAACGGACGGTTCGTTGATCACGATCCCCGCCCCATGAACATAGACGAGGATATTCGCGGTCCCCAGATCGATCCCGGTATCGCGGGAGAATGCGCCGAATAGTTTACCGAGCATAATACCGTTGAACCGCAAGAACTGCTGCCTCAATGGATTGAAATGGAAATGGCTTTTCGTCTCTCATGGTCACTTCAACCATGTTCGCGGTTCTCGTTGATGCAATGATCCGCACCGGAATCCCGATGAGGTCCGCGTCCGTGAGCTTCTCGCCCGGCGTCGCATCATTGCGATCATCATACAAAACATCCACCCCCTGTTCTGCGAAATACTTGTACGCAGCGTCCGCTTGTTTCTCGCCCCCCGGTAATGCGATCAAATGAATCCGAAAGGGCGCCGCCTCTTTCGGCCAACGGATCCCGGCATCGTCATGATTCAATTCAACGATCGCACCCATCGCTCGCGAGGGGCCGATGCCATAGGAACCCATGACGACCAGTTGTTCCTTTCCGGCGGAATCCTTATAAACCAAATTCGCTGCTTCCGAAAATTTCGTGCCCAGCCGGAAAATATTGCCGACTTCGATGCCGTTCGATTCTTTGATCTTCGCGCGCGCACATTTCGGGCACGTATCGAGCGCCGCAACGTTTGCGATCTCTTTATTCTGCGCAAAGTCGCATGCTTCGCAATAAAAAATCGTATCCTCCCCCGCCGGCACGAGCACCTGAAATTCGTGGGTGTATTCTTTCGTAAAATCGCCTCCGGCCGCTTCGACGACCCGTACGGGAAGCTCGAGCCTCGAGAAAATTTTTTTATATGCGTCGGCAACCGTCCAATAAAAGCGCTCCAGGTCCTTTGCGTCCGCATGAAAGCTGTAAAGATCCTTCATCGTGAATTCCTTGCCGCGGATAAGGCCGAACCGCGCTCGCGGTTCGTCGCGGAATTTGGTCTGGATCTGATACAGCGCTGTCGGCAGGTCGCGGAACGACTGGATACGGCGCTTCAGGATCGGCGTAAGCACTTCCTCATGCGTGAATCCCAGACCGTATTCCTGACCGGACGAATCCGTGGATTTGTACAGGATCGGCACATTCCACCGGTCGGTCGCTTCCCAGTATTTTTTGGGGATCAGGGCGGGCAGGAGCAATTCCGAAGCGCCGATCGCGTTCATTTCCTCGCGGATCACGCGGTTGATCTTATCAAGCACCCTTAAACCCAGCGGTAAAAACGCGTGAATACCGGCTCCGATTTTTTCCACAAAACCGCCCCGGTGCAAAAATTTTGCGTTCGCGCTCTCCTCATCGCGCGGCCATTCTTTTTGCGTACGAATGAAAAATTGTGTGAATCGCATGCTCTTTCGCGCTCGCGCTTCATTTTTTCTCGACACGCTCGAACGCCCAGCAGGCATTCTCGCTCGGTCCTCGGCGTTTTGTTTTTTGGCTCGCTTCGCGCGATTTTAGCCAAAAAACATCATGCAAAACGCCTGCGGATGGTCTCGAAAAAAGAATCGCTCGCGCGAACGTTTTAAAAACCATAACGCCTTCTGCTCCACGCGCCTACAATCTCAGCCGAATGTCGTAATAGGTGATCACAACCATCAGCAGTATCAAAATAGCAAATCCCAGCCCGTTCGCAAAGCGCGTCGCTACGGCGCTTATGGCGCGCCCCCGGAGCTTTTCGATCGCGACAAAAAGCAGGCGTCCGCCGTCGAGCCCCGGAAACGGGATCAAATTCACGATCGCGAGATTCACGGAAAGCGTCGCGACGAGCGTCACGAAATAGGAAGCGCCGAAATCCAGCGTATTCGCGACGATCGAGAAAATTCCCACGGGCCCCGAGATCATTCCGCCGACCGAAACGCCGGAGATCGCGCCCGCGATGAGCGCCGCGATCCCCCAGAGCGTCCCCATAAAAACGAAAGCCGTCATCCGGAGCGCATACCACGGGATCCCCCACCACGGCACATCCACGCGTCCGATGGCTTCCATCGCAATTCCCAGGATCCCTTTTTGCGGCGATGCGGAATCGGGAAGCACCGCACCAAGCACGATCTCCTGTTCATCGCGGAATACGGTCACCGAAATGTTCTTACCGCGATGCTCCTGCACGAATTTTTGCACGGTATCGACGGAAATATCGCGGAGCGTCTCTCTTCCATTTTCGGCGCCCAAACCGATGATCGCGTCGCCTAACTGGATGCCTGCGCGTTCGGCCGCCGACTCCGGAGCGACATCGATGGCAACGACGCGGAGATCCGCAATGTGCCCCGCCCAGACATCATCATCGCCGGCGACCGGAACACCGATGCCGAGCGCCGCCGCGAATAAAATATATGCAAGAATGAGATTGAATCCGATGCCGGCGGCCAAGATCATCGCGCGCGCCCCGATCGATTTTGATGCAAAATTTTTCGGATCCGGCACCTCTCCTGGTTGTACCGGAGCGCTGTCTTCTCCGGTGATCTTCACAAAACCGCCGAGCGGCAGCGCATTGAATGAATACAGTGTCCCGCCTCGGCGTACGCCGCCGAGGCGCGGCGGGAATCCGAATCCGAATTCCTCCACATTCACGCCGAATTTACGCGCAAATAAAAAATGCCCGAACTCATGCGCCAGCACGAGCAGGGCGAGGACACCCAAAAAAATCGCTAGATCCGCGATCATAATCCAGTATATCAAAAGACCGCCCAAAGGGTAGTCCTTAGGAATCAGAAAAGGACTACCCTTTGGGCTGGTTAAACAGCCGCCGGTGTTGCGGCCTCTGCCGGCTTTTGCGTTTCCGCCGCCTTTTTCGAGGACCGCGAAACGTGAACCTTGGAGCCCGAAATGATGGTTTTTGAAACCAAAAGATTATGGACGGTTCCCGATGGCTGTACCCCTTTCGAAAGCCAATACCGGATCCGCTCCGCTTTCAGATCGGCCATTTTTGTGCGCGGATTGTACGATCCGACACGCTCAATGAAGCGGCCGGCTTTTGCCGCCCGTTCTTTTTCCGTGACAATGACCCGGAAACTTGGGTCGTTTTTTCGCCCCACGCGCTGAAGCCGCATCACTAACATAGAGTCCCAGTATATAAAAAATCCCCGCCTCGGTCAACCGAGACGGGGAACATCGAACCTACCGACGATAGCGCATAGCGCTCGACGTCAACGGACCTGAGGTGCTTCTACACGCCTCCTCCACGAAATCCTTGATTTGGTTAAGAGGCAGCCGCGTCGCCGATTTCGGCGTTCCCTTGTTCAGCAGGAGGTAGCCGGAAAGCTCCCAGTTCGGGATCTGCTGCACAACGCCTTCCTGCCTCAATTCCGAGGCGTTGTGCGGCACCTGCGTCCGGCCGTCATGCCACGCGAGATACTCCGCCCTGCGAACACGCTCTGCGATCGCGGGCATCGCATGCGCCCACTCGCGCGCTGCGCCAATCTGCACATGTCCCGCATCCGTCTGCTGGATCGTGAGCCCGAACCCTTTTTCCGCGCGCAGAAGCCGCGCAATGTTCGGGTTGCTGTTCTTGCGGATCACGGCAATGGAAACCGCGGAGCACGCGATCTGCTCCATCTCGATTCCGGCGTCGAGCTGCCGCTTCGCCTCTTCCCACTGCTCCCGCCGATCCTGCTCATCGTCGTAGACGCCGTCGAGCAATTCGAACACCAGCGAGACAAATGAAAGCGGGTCGTCGTGATAGCGCCTTTGCTGAATGAACATGAGCTTGGAGAAATAGATCCAGCGGCGCGGCAAACGCCTGGTGCGCCGCCGTTCGGACATGTCTTCGATTTCGTCGAGGATAAATCCGAAACGCGGATCGTTGCGGATGTCGAGCTCGAGAATCGCTTCGGTAGCCGCTGCTGCTGACGGCATTTTGAATCGCCAGTCATATCGCGCGGGCGCATTGCCCCCGATGACAACCGGGATCTCGTCGTAATTTTCGTAGTCGAGCTCGCTCTTCACACAGGCGACCCACGCCAGCATCGCCAGTTCGAGCGTCGGGTGCTCCGGAAGCGCGATCACAGAAGACAAGGGTTCTTCGTCGTCCTCTTCTGAAGGGATGCCGTCGGACCCTTCCTCGATGACATCGATTTCTTCGTCGTCGTCCGAACTCATCGGCGGCAACAGACCCTGAGGACCCAGCGCCAAAAGATCGAATATCTTACCCATGGGAATACTCCCTCGCAAAGCAGTTGGCAAAGTACAAAAAAGCGTAACGTGTACGCTACAATAGTATAGCACTAGTGTCTTTGAAAGTCAACCCCGTAGTAGAAAGCGGCACAGCGCGTGGCGCGCGCATGCCGGACGCCGCTTTTCACTACGGGGTCAAGCGCCCGCCATCTCTTGGGCTTGGGCAAGTTTGAGCGACAAAAGGCGCGAAATGCCGTCCGCTCCGGCTGTTACGCCATAGAGGATCCCCGCTCTTTGCATGGTTTGGCGGTTATGCGTGATGGTGATGATCTGGGTCGAGCGCGAAAGTTCTTTCAACATGTCGCCATAGCGCGCGGAATTCGCCTCATCGAGCGCCGCATCGGTTTCATCCAAGACCAAAAAAGGCGGGGGTGAAACCGCCGAGAGCGCAAAAAGAAGAGCAACCGCTGTAAGCGACCGTTCGCCGCCCGACAACATTTCAAGACCGCGGATCTTTTTGCGCGGAAGGGCGACATCAATATGAACGCCGCCTTCTTGGCGCGGTGCGTCCTCATTGTCGGACGCGAGCGGCGAGCGCTCGCGAAGAACTGCGAGCGCCGCATGCCCGCCGCCGAACATCAATTGAAAAAACCGGTCGAACTCGGTGTTGATCTTCTGGATCCCGCGCGAAAAATCGCCCTCGATCTTTTCCGCGAGCTCCCGCGATACCCCCCGCAGCTGCTTCGCGCTCGCTACCAGATCCGCAAGCTCCCGCTCGAAAAATTGAACGCGCGTTTTCGCATCCTCATATTCGCGAAGAACGCCCGTATCCACGCCGCCCGCTTCTTCCAGACGGAATTTAAGGCGGTCGATGTCCTTGCGCATCGCTTCGCGCTCCCCGTCGCGAAACGCCTCGGCGTCCGGTAAAACAACGATCTCACCCGCCATATGCGCCGCCTCCTGCCGCTCCCGCTCCCATTCCGCCTCGCGGCTTTTTACCATTTCCGCCGCAAATGCCGCCTGTCGCCTCGCATCCTCCACGTCGCGGCGTCGCGCCTCGAGTGCCGTAAACTCTACCTGCGCCTCGCGGCGCGCTCCCTCCGCTTCTTGAGCGCGGCCCCACTGTTGTTCCCATTCCGCGGCAAGTCCTGTTTCTTTTTTTGCGATATCCGCGAGTGAGCGCTTCCATTCCGCCACGCGCGCCGTATACGTTTTTGCGTCAAGCCGCGCCCTCTCCTCGACGACCCGATGCGTCAAAAACGCGCTTAGGCGATCCGTGACCGCCTGAACGATCCCGTGAATTTCGGCAATGGAATCGCTCTCCAACGCCGAAGAAAGGTCGTCTTCGGCGCGCACCAACAATTCCTCCACCTCTTCTCTGGGGATCGCCTCATCATCAGGCCTTTGAACCGACAGGGCGCCTTCCAGCAATCCTTCCGCACGCCCCAATTCACGCTCGCATTCAACGCGTTTCTCCCGGAGCTTCTTTAATTCAGCTTCCAGCGCCAAAAGCGTCCGGTGGCGCGCGGGGTCGTCGGGTTCTGATTTGCGAAGCTCCGAGAGTTTTTTATTGATCTCCTTTAATTCCGCTTCGCTGTCGCGGGCATTCGCGGCTTCGCGCTCATGATCAAGCGTCGCGCGCCATCGGCTCAAATAATCGGACGCACGAGCCGCAAGCGCGATTTTGACCTCGGCTGCGCGCTCATATTTTTCCACGAGCCGTTTTAAATGGTCGAAATGCGGCCGCACCTCGGCGCGGAGCGCTTGAGCGCGGCGCATGTTGTCTTCCGTTTGCTGTAATTTTTTTTCCGCCTCCTCGCGCCTGTATTGGTATACTTTCAATCCGAGCGATTCCTCGATCATGCTCTGCCGCTCCTTTCTCGACACATAAAGGATCCGGTCGGCCTCGCCCTGCGAAATGATCGGGTGCTGGGAGATACCAAGCCCCACATGCGCCAAAAGCTCAACGACGTCCTTCAGGCGCACCTCGCTCGAATTCACCAGATACTCCCCTTTTCCATCGCGATACACGCGCCGGCCGATCGCAACCTCATTGAAATCAACGGGAAAATGTTTCCGTGCATTATCAAAAACCGCCGTCGCCGACGCTTTGGACAGGCGCGGCGAGGATGCGGAACCGTTAAAGATCAGGTCGTCGCCGCGATGTCCCCGCAAACTCTTGAACGACTGCTCGCCCAACACCCATTGGATCGCCTCCACCACATTCGATTTCCCCGAGCCGTTCGGCCCGACGATCGCAACGATCGGCGCATCAAAATCAAACCGCGCGGCTTTTGCGAACGATTTGAATCCCGAGAGCTCAAGGCGTTTGAAAATGGAAGACATATCATTGCGCAAATGCAATTCTCGCGCGGTGCTCGCCCATTATAAGGCCGTTCCGGCCAAATATTTGTCCCCAGTGCCTACCCCACGCACCGCGCCAAGAATTGCGTTTGCGCTTCCTCATTGCCAATCTTTTGCGCGCAATGCATTCTCGGCCGCGTTTTGCTCCGCGATCTGTTTCGACGGCCCTTCGCCTTCCCCGATGAGTTCCTCGCCGATATACGCGCCCACCACAAAATGCTTGTCATGATCCGGCCCCCATTCCTTTTGCACGCGATACGCGGGCGTCAGAGCAGCCATTTCCTGCGCCTTTTCCTGAAAAACGCTTTTGGCATCGCGGAATAGTTTCTTTTCCAGAATATCCGCGGTCTTCGGTATCAGTTGGCGCTGGATGAACGCATCCGCTGCAGGATATCCGCCATCGAGGTACAGCGCCCCCACCAGCGCTTCGAACGCATTCGCCAAAATCGAGGCGCGCGCGCGGCCGACGTCTTTCGCTTCCCCGCGCGACAGTAAAACCACGTCATTGATGCCGATCTCCGTCGCGACCGTTGCGAGCATCGATGCGTTCACCAGCGCCGCGCGAATGCTGGTCAGATCGCCTTCGGGTTTGTCGGGAAAATTCCGGAAAAGATGGTCTGTCACCGCAAGTTCGAGCACCGCATCGCCCAAAAATTCGAGGCGTTCGTTATGGGGATAGCCCCACGACGGATTTTCATTCAAATACGAACGATGCGTAAGCGCCTCGAAAAGAAGCGCTTGATTCTCGAACGATATTTTAAGTTTTTTTTCGAATTTTGAGAAATTCGTCATTTATGTGATTTCGGCAAGCGCCCGCTCCACCAGCGGCCGGATATCATCGTACATCTTCAGTTCCGCGGTCTCGCCCGGACGGAACCATCGCACATCATCGAGTCCGCCGGACGTACCGAGTTTCAATTCCGTATCCGGCGTTTCAACCAGGAAATAGGTAACGCGGCGGCGCACCGGCCCTTTTTGCGGGTCGGACGCGATATATTCATTGACACCCAGTTCTTTTTTTACGGAAAGATTTTCGACGCCGATCTCTTCGCGAAGCTCGCGAAGCGTCCCCGATTCCACCGTATCCCCCTCCTCCAGATGGCCTTTCGACAGGGTCCAATAACCGAAAACGTCGTGCACGAACACGAACCAAACGCCAGCCGCGTCTTTGCGGTAAACAACCGCCCCCCCCAGCGCTTCCACGGGAAGTTTTGAGGGATCGGCCACTTTCTTTTTTTTGCCGGTATCGTCTTTGCCGGGCTCGCCCATTTCGCGGTACACCGTGCCCAAAACGCCGTTGACGAACCGGCCGGAGGAATCGCCGCCAAAACTTTTGGCAAGCTCGATCGCCTCATTGATCGCAACCTTGGGCGGAACTTCTTTATGGTCTCCGAACAAAAGTTCAAAGAGCCCGATCCGCAAAACGTTGCGGTCAACGATCGCAATTTGAGCGAGCGGCCATTCGGGCGCCGCTTTCTCGATGATGCCGTCGAGTTTCTTGTTTTTCTTGAGAACGCCCTCGATAAGCGAGCGCGCAAAACCGCCGTCATCGAGACCGGGCGCGAATTCGTTCATATCGCGCTCGAGAATGCTTTCGATTCGTGAATCGTTGCAACCCCCAAAATCCCATTCGAAGAGGGCTTGCATCGCTACGCTACGAGATAGATGTCGATTGGCCATGATGTGAAGATTTAAATGTGCGAACGTCCCGAACCGCGGGCGCGTTAATGCTGCGCCAATTCTTTTTCTTTGCGCTTCTTCTCCTTTTTATCGAGCTTCGCAAACACATCGATCGTCTGCCGCCCCTTGTAGGCCCCGCAGTTGGAACAGGCGAACTGGGGAAGTTTTGGCGTTTTGCATTTGGGGCATACGGTGAGCGTCGACGCCCGCAACGCATGATGCGACCGGCGATTTCCCGTGTGCGAGCGCGTGGAGCGCATCCGATTGACCATAGGCACAGCATACCGAATTTGGCGCCCCGCGTCAACAAAAAATCGCGGCCCGTAGGTCGCGATCCGCTACACCAAAAGCTGCTTCTCAATGCCATCCGCCGCTTCCTCGTTCCGAGCGGTAGCGGACGCAATGTCATCTAAATCCATGTCCAGCCGGACCATCGCCGACCGCTCCGCATCCGATATCTTGCGGAACAGCTGCGAGCATGCCGCCTGCGTGGCGAAGATCGCCGAAAGCGTTTTCTGGCGATCCGCATCGGTATTGAGCCGCGCCGAGTGGACATCCGTGTAAATGCCGAGAAGCTCGCGCAACGCCTCCAGCCGGCCCCGATTTTCTTCGAAAAATGAAACCGCCTGCTGGGCTTGGAAATACTGTTCTTCGGCATCCATAAGCTCTCGAGCCAGCATATTCTCGAGCCCGCGGAAACGCTCGCGCAAATCCGCATCCCCCTCTTCCCATTCGTTTTTCCGCGATTTGCACCGCTCAAGCGCATTTGTGATTTTCGCGAGCCGCGTCCGCGCTTCGATCTCCAGCGCCTTCAGCTGTTCGGTTTGTTCCGCGAACTGTTCCCACGCCGTCTGAACGGCATACTGAAGTTCGGATGCCTCGGGAAGCTTGGTGAATACTCCACGATTTTTCAACCAGCGAAGCGGCGCTCCCGCCACATAGGGAAGAGCGACAAGGCCGCGCGCGAACCCCGTCATCGCAAAAAAAGCGATTTCGAGCGCGCCAAAAAATGCGCGGAACAGTTTGAATGGCCATAGGAGAGTAATGATGCGGTAATATTTTTCTTCGCCGGACGCATCATATATCGCGACCAAATCTCCCTCCTCCTTCTTCCGCCGGCAAACGGTAAGCAAAAAATGATAACAGCCGGGGTTGGTCACATTGTTTTCGTCGCTAAATGTGCGCACACGATTCTTCCAGTCCCAATACGCGCACGGAAATAACAGCAATCGGATGCTTTTTTGGAGAACATTCAATTCCTCCGAGGGCGTCTCCCGCCTCAACTCCCGAAGCGTCAGTTTGCCGAGAAGCCGGCCGATGGCCAGATACGCCGGTATGCCGACGGCAAGCGTCACGAGGTCCATATGCCTCCTTTCTTGAGTTTTCAATGACCGTTTGGTTGAATTATGAATATCACAAAAACCCAACCCCGTCAATTCGCGTACTTCGCGCAAAATGACCGCCGATGCGCGTCGCATAATCCATGCTTACGGATGCGCTCGCGGTGCAATTTGGTGCCATATCCCTTATGAATTTCGAAGCCGTACTGTGGATACTTTTTCGCGAGGCGCACCATGTACCGGTCGCGGCGGACCTTCGCGATAATGGACGCCGCCGCGATCACTGGCACTTTTTCATCGCCTTTAATGATGGTTTTTTGAGGATATTCGGAGGGCGCCGATAAACTGCCATCGAGCAATATGGTTTCGCAGCTCCCGCCCCGCAAACTCGCGTGCTTTTTTAATGCCCGCATAAGCATCCGTCGGATGCCGCGACGGATCGCTTTTGCTATCCCCCAGCGGTCGATCGAATGCGGCCCGACCGAGGTTGAACAAAAAAATACGCGCGGCTCGGCCTTGAACTTTGTAAACCACGCTTCACGCGCACTCGCGCTCAGTTTTTTAGAATCACGAATACCGGCAAAAAGCCGCGCTCCCAAGCGCCGCGGCGCCGCAAACAAAGCGAGCGTCACCGGCCCTGCAAAAGGCCCGCGCCCTGCTTCGTCCACACCGATAAGCCACTTTCCCATGATCTTTCATATTGTATAGGACTCCGAGGAGGGTATAATAGACGCGATGACATACAGAACCCGAACACAGCTTTTCTGGCTTTCCGTCGGCATGTTCATCCTTATTGCGCCTCCGATGCTTTTCTACGCGACCGGCTGGCGCATCACCTCGGAACTCGATATTGAACGGACCGGCGGCCTCTTCATCGCCGTTCCCGAATCCGGAAGCAAGGTCTATCTCGATGGCGATCTCGAACGCGAAACAAATTTTTTGCAATCGGGAACACTCATTCAAAACCTGACCCCGCGCAATTATTCCGTGCTTGTCGCCAAGGATGGGTATTGGCCGTGGACAAAACAATTGGCGGTTGAAGGCAGCGCGGTCGTCGAGGCAAAAGCGCTTCTCGTGCCGCAAAATGTCGGGGGAACGCCCGTTGCCCGAACTGCCGCAGAATATAAAGCCGCCATCAACGCCATTGAAAAAGCGAAGCGAAACACCGCGACCTCAACGGAAGAAGCGCGATTCGGGCTTGCCCAGGATCGAAAAGGCCGCGCCGAGATCTGGTGGGATTCAGGTCAGCATATCTGGTTCCGGTGGATCTCGGATGCCCCGCTTCCGTATTACACGGACCTGCCGGCAAAGATCCTTTTCCAATCCCGCTCACCCCTTCACGGCATCGCATTTTATCCGTCGCGCGATGACGTCATTTTGCTTGCGGCCGAAAACAGCATCTTCGCGCTCGAAATCGATGCTCGCGGCACGCAAAATTTCCAGCCGATCTATAAAGGAGTCGAGCCATCGCTCGCGCGCGTAAATCGCGATATCTATGTGCTGGATCAAGGAATGCTCACCCGAATTGAACTCTAGCTTGACTTTTTATACAGAAATGATATAAGGATTTAGGTCTTTAACACATTGTTTTTGCGCCCCTATCCCTGAAAGGAGATACGCATGGGCAGGTCCGCGATCGGCAGTGATGCAGTCATGCAGGCGGTTTTGGATGCCTCGAGCGGCAACAGTGCCGTGGATTTTCCGCCTGTTAAGAAGGTGAAAGCGGCCTTTCAAAGAAGCGGGAGGTCCATCAGCGATCTTTCGCTCCAAAAGTATCTTTCCACGCTCGAGCGCGACGGGTACATTGAACGCGTCCGGGGCGGACCCCGCGGCAACGAAATCGAGCGCATCGACATTTTGAAGCGCTCGCTTCCCCAAGCGGGGGCGGCGCCAAAATTGCAGGCCGTAAGGCCGCATGCGAAGCAACCGCCGAAACAATCAGAAACGACACCGTTGTCGGTGCCAACGAAGCAGACCGATGCGCTGCTTCGTGCCGAAGTCATTGCCCAACAGCGGGCGGCGACGGTCGCCATTGGAACGCCGCCCTCGTCCAAACCCAAAAACATCGCGCTCCTTGTGGACTGGGAAAATACGTTCCTCGCGGGAACAGTTCGCGGATTTGCGGTCTCGTTTTCGGGCATCAAGAAATTGGTTCGGGAACAGGGACGCATTCTTTTTGCCGATGTTTTTGTTGACCCGCATACGGTCGAACGCGCGGCAAAGAGCGGCGCCTCGGATACGCTCCGCTCGCTGTGGGACGCGGGCTATCATGTCATCGCCTGCCCCATGGGCTCCAAAGATGCGGATGCCGTGGATACGATCATGAACCAGCGGGCGCGCGATTACCTTGAGCTTGCCGACATCGACATTCTCGTGGTTGTCAGCCGCGATCGGGATTTTCGGGCGCTTTCCGACAAAGCCGCAGACCGGGGAAAGCATGTCGTCCTGTTCGACGTAATAAAACACCGCAGTCATGTGGAAGGCGGGGATGCCCACTTTGAACTGGAGAACGGCCGGGAACACATCAAGCTGGAACGCGCGGCGGAAGCGCTCAAAACAGCGCGGCACGGCGAAACCGCGGAGAGCGAGTACTGGCGAGAGTATCTGGCAGAGATCGTCCGCACGATCACCGGCATCAAGGCTCACGGAAAAACGATGCTCTTCCAATCGTTTCCATCCATGCAGGACCAAGTTCAAATGCGTCTGGATTCGCCGTGGAAAAATCAGTCGGGAAAAATTCTTCGGGTCGCGCTCACGGTGCTGCGCGAAAAGGGCGCCATTCGTCAAATTACGGCAAGAAATGGGGTGCAGTATGTCATAGATCCGCAAAGCCCCATCGTTCAAAACGCATGTTCCGTCAATTTGCTCGCGTCAGCCGGTTAACCGGCTGACGTTTTTTATTTGACTTTTTGAAAAATTCAGGTTATTTTTATTCCACCAGCCCCCAAAGGGTACCAAAGGGTAGTCCTTTGGGTGGATAACCTGTGGATAAAAAATGATATCGTTCAAGATACTCAAGAGATCCTCTAAAAGCCGCGCGCGGCTCGGACTGTTGCGAACGCCGCACGGCGACATTGAGACACCAGCATTCGTGCCCGTGGCGACGCAAGCGACCGTAAAGGTATTAAATTCGGAACGCGTTTTAGAAACCGGAACGCAGCTTTTGATCGCCAACACCTATCACCTGCATCTGCGCCCGAATGAAAAAATCATCAAAGCGCACGGCGGCCTCCATGATTTTATGAATTGGCCACGGCCGTTGATGACCGATTCGGGCGGATTTCAGGTGTTCAGCTTGGGATTCGGCAAAGATTTAGGAGGCAACAAGATCACGAAAAACCGCGCAACTTGGAAACCGAGTTTCCAAGTTGAAGGCGGCGCCCAGCCGAAACTGTTGAAAATCGGCGAAGACGGCGTGCATTTCCGTTCGCATATCGACGGCAAGGAACTTTTCATTGGGCCGAAGGAATCCATGCGCATCCAAAAAGCGCTCGGCGCGGATATCATTTTTGCATTCGACGAATGCCCGCCGCCGCAGGCGACGCGCGAGTATATGAAGCGCTCGATGGACAAAACCCACCGTTGGGCGAAAATCTCACTCGACGAGCACGACCCAAAGCAGGCACTTTTCGGCATCGTGCAGGGTGGTAAATTCCGCGACCTGCGCATTGAGAGCGCGCGGTTCATCGGCTCGCTCCCCTTTGACGGATTCGGCATCGGCGGCGAATTCGGCGCGGATAAAAAGGAAATGTCGCGAATGTTGGGCTGGGTCGCGGATGAATTACCGGAACAAAAACCGCGCCATTTGCTTGGCGTGGGCTATCCCGAAGATATCGAGCTCGCCGTCCGCGCTGGCATGGATACGTTTGACTGCATCACGCCGACACATTACGCGCGGCGCGGCATGGCCTACACTGGAAAAGGCATGCTCGATTTAATGAAGCGTTCCTACGAAAAAGACAAAAAGCCGGTGGATCCGGCCTGCGCCTGCGTCGTCTGCAAAACCTATACGCGCTCCTACATCCACCATTTATTGCGCGCCCGCGAAATCACTCCGCTTGAACTTCTCACATTCCACAATCTGCATTTTTTCAACGCGAAGTTGAGAGAGATTCGAGAGAAAATTAAGAGAGGGAAAATTTAACTCATAAAAAATAGCCGCTCCATCAGCTGACGGATCGGCTAGTCGAGCGTCGGTGACAAAACCGCTATTGCCACTTCAATGGCTTCGTCCAGATTCGAAACGATGAAACCAGCGACCTGATTCAGGATGGAATGCTCGTGGATATTGCCCTTTTCCATCACGACCACGATCGGCTTCCGAAATGCATCCGCCCACGCGATTTCCATCACGGTTCCGATGGAAACTTTTTTCGCGCCCAAAAAATTAACGAACAGCATATCGCACCGCATGACATCCATCCGGTCGCGGCACGTAATGCCTCTGCGCGAGGACAACGGATGCCCATCGCCTTCGTAGGAATCCTTGATCGCTTTTTCGTTGGCAAGATAGCGTTTGCCACGCATGGGCGAAATCGCCACGATATGCGACGGAAGTTTTGCGGCAACATAATTCCGCCAATCCGTGCTTTCTCCGTACGACACGCCCGTGATCGGACCGCCACAATACAGCAGAAATTCTCTCACGACGACCTCCATTTGAGGAACAAACTATTCGCAGACTAACAGAAGAATCGATCGATGAATTGTGGATATCTTCTTGTCGGTGGCGTTTTCGCGGGTTGAAGTGGCGCTCCCATCGGGATTCGAACCCGAGTTTTCAGGATGAGAACCTGACGTCCTAGACCGGACTAGACGATAGGAGCAACGCAAAAATTATACCCCAAATATCATTGAATCGCAGAGCTTCGGACATCGCTAGCGGGCAAGCGCCTCACGGAACGTGCACTGCCCGTCCCGTGAGAGCTGGACCGCCGCCACGAGGTCTTCGATGCGGGCATCCAAACCGGCCCGAATGTCGTCGTCGCTCTGAACGCCGCAGGCCAGCATCACCGCCGCCCGAAGCCGGCTTCTGCCGACGATCAGCGGCGAGGCCATCATGAGCAAGAGCGGCGTTCCGATGTGGCGTTCCGGAATGCGGTCGATCGTTTCGACCACCTGGTCCACGACGAATTCGCCATGCCGCGCGCCCGCCTCCGCATAGAGCGCGCAGAGCTCAACGAGCGGCCGCATCTCCTGCTCCGGCCCCTCGAAGGTTACGGTGTCCGTGCA
>JACOYI010000007.1 GCA_016181935.1 Candidatus Niyogiibacteriota bacterium
GCCTTTTCGAGACACGCAAAATATCCCAGCGAGATATTTTGCTCTATCCTCGGCTCGCTCGTTTCGCGTATACGCTTTGCGTAATTATACGCGAAACCCATGCCCGCTCGCCTGGAGAGATGCAGGCGCTTTTGCGTAAGCAAAACGCCCCTTCTGCGGACGGTCTCGAAAAGGGATAATTGGATTCTTTTCTTATTCATGTTCGCTTTTTATTTTACCTCCGAGGGTGCGCAATTCGGCAAGCGCGGCCTTCGCCTCGTCGGGTTTCGGCGGCTTGCCGTGCCATTCGAATTTGCGCTCCATATACGATACACCCTTGCCGGGGATCGTGTGCGCCAAGATCATGGTCGGCTTTTCGTATACCGCCTTCGCTTCCTCGATCGCCGAGTGCATTTCGGCAAAATCATGGCCGTCCGCATCGATCACGCGCCAGTTGAACGCCTCGTATTTTGCGCGCAAGGGCTCGAGTGGCATCACGTTTTCCGTGAACCCGTCGATCTGGATGTTGTTGCGGTCCATGATGGCGATGAGATTCCAGAGTTTGTGTTTGCCCGCAAGCATCGCCGCCTCCCACGTCTGCCCCGCCTGATGCTCGGCGTCCGACATCAGGCAATAGATATAATTTTTCCGATCGTCCATGAGCGCTGCAATGGCCATGCCCACGGCTTGGGAAAGTCCGGAACCCAGCGGACCCGACGTCGTTTCGATCCCCGGAAGCGAACCGCGATGCGGATGGCCCTGCAGGCGAGTCCCGAATTTACGGAGCGTTTTCAACTCCTCCACCGGAAAATATCCCGCATGCGCCATTGTGGCATATTGAATCGGGCAAATGTGGCCGTTCGAAAGAACCAGTCGATCGCGTTCCGGCCAATCCGGCTTTTTGGGATCGTGAGCCAATACATGGAAATACAGAAGCGTGAAAATATCCGCCATTCCCAAGGGACCGGCGGAATGGCCAGAACCCGCGGTCACCAATTCATCGATCAGCGATTCGCGGATTTTATTCGCCTTTTCCTCGAGTTCTTTAATCTTGTCGTCGTGTAAATGGGGCATAAAAATTACGAGATCGAGCGCATCAATCGAGCGAGTGCTTCCCCGATGTCGGGTGCATCAAAAATCGCGGAAGCCGCAACCAGCCAATCCGCTCCCGCCTCTTTCAATGCGGGCGCATTTTCGGCGGTCACCCCGCCGTCAATTTCTATTGTACAAGAGGGGCACGCCGCGCGTAAGGCGCGAAGCTTTCCTAAAGCGCCTTCATGCATCGCCTGCCCTGCACGACCGGGGACGACGGATAACAACTGAATGCAATCTGCTGTCTGCCAATATGGTTGCGTCGCCTCCCACGCGGTTTCGGGGCGGATCGCGACGCCGGCGCTCTTTTTCGCATCGCGGCACTGCTGAATGACAAATGCGGGGTCATGCGCGGCTTCCACATGAAAAATGATGCGCGCAATGGGGTCAAAAAGCCATCCCTCGAGGCGCATATCTATTTCGGCAAGCATCAAATGCGCTTCGATTTTTAGCGGGGTCTCAAAGCCGACGAGTTCGCGCGCATCATGCCAAATGGTATTTTCCGTGAACGTGCCATCCGCAACATCCAGGTGGACCGTATCAAAACCGAATTTCCCCGCGAGCGATTCGAGCATCCGAATGCGGCGCGCAACCTCCTCGAATGTTTCGGCGTTAATGGCGGGGATCAGCGCGACCATACCCCAGTATAAACGCGCTTTGTAAAAGAAAAAACCCGTCCGCCAATTGGCGGAGCGGGTCTCTGCTAACTCTTTTTCCATCGAGCAAACGGATCCCACGATTCAAAGCGGATCTTCTGATGCAACGTCCGTTGGGCAAAAACAATGACCGCATACGCGATGAGGCCGAACATCACGCAAAACCAGAGCCATCCCGCATTCATTCGGTCATATTCAGCGAGGTTATATGCGGGGATAAACCGGCCGTCGCCGACATGAATTCGGTTGCGGTTTTGCCACTTTTCAATGTCGTTGTATTTGTAGATCCCTCCGGCGCGATAGCCGGACGCGAACCACGCCACTACCGCTCCCGCCAATAGCCACCAGATCATGGTCTCCTCCAATACATATTTCCCTCCGGATTTTATTCCGCTACAATCGTACCTCTATTTTATATCGTTGTCAATCTTCCGGACGCGGCGCACATGGCGTTCCTCTTTTGAAAACGGGGTCTTCAACCACAAGTCGATGGCGGGACGCGCGTGTTCAAAATCCACGAACCGCGCGCCGATCGAAAGAACATTCGAATCGTTGTGATCGCGCGAAAGCCGGATCACATTCTCGGTGAACGCCACCCAATTGCCCCCATAAAAAACAATCGCGCGAACCCCCGCGATGCGGTTCGCCACCATGGCCTCCCCCTGACCCGAACCGCCAAAAATAATGCCGCGCGATTCGGAATCGCGCGCGACCGCCTCGGCCGCCGGCCGTATCAGGTCCGGATAATCGTCTTCGGGATCGAACCGCTCGGGCCCCAAATCCTCGATCGTATGACCGAGGTCCGTTAAATATTTTTTTACTTTGTCTTTAAGCTCCAATCCGGCGTGATCGGATGCAAGATAGATTTTCATAAACTATTCAAATTGCGCGAGCGGATTGCTTTTCAAGACCGTCCGCAGGCGAGCGGGCACGGCGTTTCGCTTATAATCGCGCGAAGCGCTAAGCGAAACGAGCGAGCCGAGGATAGAGCAAGAATGCCTCGCAGGGGCGTTCGAGCGTGTCTTGAAAGGCAATTCGTGAGCGCAATATAAAATTACAAATACGCCTTCAAACTCTCAATATGCTTCAGGAGCATCGCGCCGTACCCCCATTCGTTGTCGTACCACGAAAGCACTTTGACGAGATCGCCCCCGACGACGCGCGTCATCGCCAAATCCACGATCGAGCCGTGCGGGTCGCGCAAAATATCCGTGGACACGAGCGGCTCCTCGGCAACGCGCAGAATCCCCCGCCATTCCTTGGATGCGGCGGCTTTGCGAAAAATATCATTGACCTCCTCGGCGGACGTCGCGCGTTCCGCGACAAACGTAAAATCCATAAGCGAGCCCGAGATGACGGGCACCCGCATCGCAATGCCGTCGAACCGGCCCTCGGCCCCCGGAATGGCTTTGACCACCGCTTCGGCCGCACCCGTGGACGACGGCGAAATATTCACGGCGGCTGCGCGTCCCCGCCGGAAATCCTTGGTCGCGGGGCCGTCCACCAGTCCTTGCGACGCCGTGTATCCATGTACCGTATTGAGCAAGGCCTTTTTAACGCCGGGATCCTTCATCATCACCGCAAGCACCGGCGTCGCGGCGTTCGTCGTACAGGATGCGTTCGAGGTGATTTTGCCGGCAGCCGCGAAATCCACGCCGACATTCGGCGTGAATGTCTTGGTTTCCCCTTCGTCTTTTGCCGGAGCCGTGATGACCACGCGCTTGGCGCCCGCATCCAGATGCGCTTTTGCCTTCCCGTACGAATCAAAAACGCCCGTGGATTCCACCGCGACGTCAACATCCATCTCGCCCCACGGCAATTTTGCGGGATCTTTTTCCTGCAAAAAACGGACACGCGTTCCGTCCACGACGAGATACCCGTCCTCGGTCGAAACCTCCTTCTCGTACCGCCCGTACACGGAATCGTGCGCGAGCAAATATGCAAGATTCTCACAGCTTCCGAGATCGTTGACCGCGACGATCTCCATGCCGCGCTCGCCGAACGCGTGGCGGAAAAATACCCTGCCGATCCTGCCGAAACCGTTGATTGCGATTCTCATGTCCGTACGATAAGTATACCAGATTATGCGGCGGCCGGACTTACTTTCTCGCGTTTTTGCAAATAGGCATACGCCGCAAGGGCCGCTTTCACCGCATCGCCCGCAGAAATGTTGTTTTGTTTGTAGGGATCGTCCGTAATGTCGCCTGCGGCGAAAATACCGGCATGCGATGTGGATGCGTGCTTCGAATCAATGACCACCTGTCCGTATTTATCGAGCGCGACCAAGTCCTTGACCATTTCCGAATTCGACACCGAACCGATCTCGACGAAAACGCCGTCAATTTCTAACAGTTTTTCCTCGCCCGTTTTGCGGTCTTTGTATTTCAGACCCGACACGGTTTTGTCGCCCATTACCTCGAGCGTCTGTGCATTCAGCGCGATTTCTTTGAGTTTCGGATTCTTTTTGATCTCCTCAAGCGTGACCGTATCCCCTTTCAGCGCCTCGCCGTATTCCACGATGGTAACCTCCGACGCATAGGGAAAAAGGTCCTGCACCGCCTCAAGTCCCGCATTCCCGCCGCCCACCACTGCCACGCGCTTGCCGGAAAAAAGCGGCGCATCGCAGGTCGAGCAATAGGCGACGCCTTTGCCCTCGAATTTTTCCTCGCCCGCGACCCCGAGCTTGCGTCGCCGCGCGCCCGCAACCAAAATCACGGTTTTGCCGACGTACGCGCCTCCCTTATCCGTATCCACTTCAAAATCGCACATGCGCTCCTCGCCAATGGCACAGCGCTCCGCGCGCACTTTCACGGCACGCTCCGGCATCGCGATGGCCACCTGCTCAGGATAGGCGCGGACATGCGCTTCGAATTTTTTGGCAAGCTCGAACCCCGAAATATGCGGCTCGCCGATCCAGTTCTGGATATCATCCGAAACAATGGATTGCCCGCCGAACGATTCGGTGATGAGTAGGGTTTTTAACTGCTTGCGCGCCGCGTACACGGCCGCGGCACTCCCAGCCGGTCCACCGCCGATGATGATGACGTCGTAAACCGCCGCCATACGATCAGTTTCCCGCCTCAAGCGCCGCTTGAATTTCTTTTTCGATTTCCGCAAATGGAACCGCGCCTTCGACCGCAACTCCATTCACGAATGTCGTGGGAGTGCCGGATACGCCAAGTGCCCGCCCTCCGCTCGATTCTTTCTCCACCAGTTCGCGGTATTTGCCGGAATTCAAACACGCATCAAATGATTCCTGATCGAGTCCGAGAGCGCCCGCGAATTTCTTGAGATTCGCATCGGAAAACGCGCCTTTGTTCTCGCCGCTTTGATGATTGTAAAGATAGTCGTGATAATTCCAGAATTCACCCTGCTCTCCGGCACAGCGCGCCGCCTCGGCTGCGCGGAACGATTCCTCGCCCAAGAATGCAAAATCACGGAAGATGAATTTTACCTGTCCCGACTTTATATACTTTTCTTTGATTTGCGGCAGCGTCTGTTTGAAAAACCGGCCGCAAAACGGACATTGGAAATCCGCGAACTCCACGAGCGTGACGGGCGCCGCGGGGTTCCCGAGCACAAAATCGCCCGCTTCGGCTTGGAGCAATTGTTTTGCCTCCTCCGAGACGCCGGCCGCCGCGGCTTGCTCGTTCGGATCCGGCGCCTTTGCGGTTTTAGGACCGCCCGAGTACATCAGCGCACCCGCAATGATGATGGCCGCAAGCAAAATGGTCCCCGGGATGATAAAGGGCGACTGCTTCGCCTCACCTTCGTTGGTTGAATTTTCCATATGCCTAAAATGCTACCACATCCCAAAATGCCGCCGCAACCAAACCGCGCCGCAATTGGTGTCGCGTCAATATCGAGATTAAATATCGGGAAGTCCGACTTCCCGAATTTTATTGAGGTTCAATCTCAATAGTTACGGGAAGAATGACGATGCGGGAAGCGGTGATCGCCGTGCGCGCGCCGATCTCCTCTGTTGCTTCAACAAGGATACTCGCGCCCTCGGTAATGTCCTCGCGTGAGGCGGGCGCTTCCTTAAAAAACGCCGGCGGTTCGACAAAGGCGCCATCTCCCCCTACGGGCGCACGGGCAAATCGCGCGTTCTCTGCGGCAAATTCCTCGGGCGTCAGATCCGTACGGCGAACGATCGTTGCGCCCTCAATTGAGACCGTCCGCGCATCCTCCCTGCCGAGAATCACATCCACTGCCGCGGGGCGGGACGGCGCGAACGTCAGTTGGTTTCCACGGATATTTTTTACGACCCCTTCCAATGAATTTCCCACAAAATCCTGCGGGAATAGAAGCCCTTTTTCCTGCAGACGGGCCGCAATTTCTTTTGCGCTCTGTTCGCTGATTCCCGTGATACCCCCAGAAAAAAACACGCCCGCGCCAACCCCGATCGCAAACGCGGCGACAACAAAAATGATGGCGGGTCTATTCTCTATCATGATTTTAAGAATAATGTATGAGGCCGAGCCTCGTAGAATACAAATATCGAAAACCCGGTTTCTAAATTTGTTACATGAGGTCGGACCTCGTGGAGTTCTCTAGGTGGGATTCTAAGATACTCTAGAACACGCCAGCTCTTTTACATGTTACAGTTCGATGACCAGCGCTAATAACACTATCTATACATGTGACATTTGAACTCGTGGGACACACGTAGGGGGCACCTCTATTCCCATCGCAAGTATCAGTGGGACGTCCGGAACTATAACTACCGTACACATCCTCTCCTAAATTCACCCATTCAACAACTGGGTGATAGCCCCACCCGTTGGCATTCATTAAAGCGCCGTACACCGTAACGTTGCCGTTGCCTTTAACATACAACAAATTAGCCCCAGCAGCATTTTTAATTTCAAGCGCGCCAGTATTACCAACTCCGCCTTGAACACGAAGTCCATATCCATTCGTTGTATTAGTATTAACAAATGCACCAACCCAATCACCTGCTATATTTTTTTCCACATCCAAAGTATAAACTGGCGCCGCCGTCCCGATGCCGACGTTGCCGGATTTGTCCATCGTTAATTTTGAAACACCCACCCCATTTTGAACCTCGAATAACCGGCTGTCTTTAAATACGGAATATCCGCCGTCTGCCAGCGTTCCCGCGCTCGCGAGCGCGGCGCGGTCGGACGCATCCACAAAAACAATCATCGTCCGGTGGATCAAGGGGCCGTTCGCGGAAGTCGCAAATCCGATCGCGTCGCCGACGTTGAACTGCGTCGAGATGATGAATCGCTCAGGAATCCCGTCCCCATTGATATCGGCGGTCTGAAGATTTGCATCACCCGCCGAAGCATCGAGCGTCCCGCGCACCGTAAGCGTTCCGTGCGCTTCTGTTCCAGACAATGGCGCAAATAGCCCGCTGCCGCCGACCCCCAACTTATTGAAAAACATGCTGTCCTTGTCCACCGCAATGCCAAAATCCGTTGTCAAAACACCGTTGTTATTCACCCAACCGGACCCCTGAACCGTTCCGGCCCCGTCAATACCAAAAACAACATTGCCAGCCGCGTCTTCCACGCGGAAAATAGCGGGGTTCACGGTTATTTCCGTATCCGCCGTTCGCGAAAACGCCGAATCCACGGTTATCGTTTCGATGTCGTTGATCAAGCTGACATTAAGCACGGTTTTGGTTTCCACGATCGGAGGAATGGCAACAAATGTGGCGGTAACCCGATCTCCTTTATGGACCTGTCGGAAAAAGTCCGTGGTCCCCTGCACCACCGGTATGATCTTGTCGCTCCCCTCCACGAGCCGAACATTATCCACAACGTAGGAATTCGGCTGTTTGACGGTCAGAGTCGAAAGGCCGGGGTAGGTTGACGATACATTGATACCCACGCGATTCACAACGCCTTCGGCGGTGGTGATGATCGAGGGCTGGGGCTGGAGAATTGGCGTTTCAGCAACCCATCCAGCCGCAGAGCTGCCACCCGCACCGGTGCCGCCGATAGCACTCCATGTTTGCCCGCCGTCCGTAGAAATACCCAACTGCCCTTCAAGACCCGGGGGATTAAATCGAATGATGCTCGAGCCCAAACCGAACTGGCCATCGCCGATGTTGAGCGTGCCCTGAATATCCATAAGAAAACCGGGAACAGCGCCTGTTTCTTTGGTGGCATCGGTGCCGTCATAACATACGGCTGTATCCGTTTGCGGATTATATTTACCCATGCACATCCGCACACCGCCTCGCGCGTCGGTTGTTGCGTCGGGCTTTAAATATTCCATAAGATACCGCGTTATCTCACCGAATGGTTTAAAATGGATGCGACGAGCGTTAAACAAATTGCCATCGCCGCCAAGATCGCCGCCCGCAAATGCCGGAACCGCTGAAAACAGACCGATAAGCGCGATAAAAAATGATGCGATAAATTTCATGTTATTGCGATGTTCCGCCGCGTAATGCATCCAGGACCTTTGCTTTGTCGCTCTCCGAAATTGCGGGCGGACGGCTCGATCGCAAACTTTCAAGAACTTTGGCGCGATCCTCTGCCGAAATCGACGGCGGTTCGGATTGCCGCAACGCATTCAATACTTCCGCTTTGATTTCCGCCTCGGTCTTGGGACGGCTGTAACTCACAAGAACAGCAACAACACCGATGACGACGATAACGGCAACGCCTATGTAAATCCAATTCTGGGGATTTTTCCAAAAATCATCGCCGGTTATCGCTGGTTGTATGGAATCGCCGTTCATACCATCGCGCGTATTATTGAATAGGTTGCGGCTCTATACCTTTCCATGCAATTATTCCTACTGTTTTCGTGCAAACCTCGATGAGATTTTTGCTCGCATCGTAATACATTCGCCCGATTTCGATCTCCTCATTACAATCCGTCGGCTCCGGGGGATTCAGGCCCCGGCTGACAACGTCAATTTGGAAATATTGGGGAACAAATTCTCCGGTCGTTTCCGGACCTACCGTCAGGCCGCCCCGCAACCACAAAAATCCGTCTTTCCATTGAGGATTGGTACTCTCGTTCAACGGCGGCGGGGTATTATTATCCGGCGGAACTGTCCCCGCGGCGGGTTCCGTAAATGCGCCCGCAATATAGGTAATAGCAAAAATAATTGCGGCGCCTACAGCAATTTGCACCAACGGCTTTACCATTGCTTCCGCTGTCATTGATTTTATTTTATCACACAATAGTTTTGCGCAATCGCAAGTTATCCACATTTCCATTCTGATTTTAAGGACTGCTTTTTTAAAAAAATCGCCCCCACCTGCATTAGCAGATGGGGGCGTCGTTGGCGTTTGGCGCCTAGTTGATGCCGACACTAATACCCGTCGGCGGCGCCTGTTGAAAAGGGATGGAACCCGAGTACACCGGTATTTGACTGCCGCCATACTCCCACTCGGCAGGGTAAATGCCGCCGGGACCCGCGTACGCCGAACCATCGAACACGGCGGAAAACCGGATGCTCGTTCCGAACGAAGGCAACGGATCGACGGCCTTGCATCCGCGCAACAGAGGATCCACGGTCGAGCTTTCGACCGGAGAATCACACATCCACGTGAGCTCCCCGCCGTCAATGGAATAGGCGAAATCCGCGGCGGCTTGCCGGATCTCCAAGGGCCAGTTGGTGAGCTTGGTTTCCACAGACGACTGGTCGCCGTAGTAGACGACGCTCGGCTCGGCGTTGAACTCGCCGAACGAGGCCGCAAGCGTCACCGATACCGGCGTCACCACGTGCTCGATCACCTCGACGCTGTTATCGACGGTCTTCCCGAAGCACAACAGATGGGGATAAAAAGTAAGACCGTCATTGATCAGCTTCAGCGCGGGCACTGCAACCGTGTAGATGCCAACCGGCACCTCGAGCGTCACACTCGTGGTCGTGGGGTATCCGTCGGGGGGACGAATGAGGTCATTCGGCAGGAAATACGCTGTACCGTCCGATTTTTTCACCCGCGGGTGCAGCCACTCGGTCGGATCGCAGAGCGCTTCCACGAACTGATTGGCGCCGCCGCTGTTCACGGGCCAGTTGACACTGAAACTGACGCGGCCCATCGGCGTGCCGTCGGGCGGCGGATTGCCGTCCTGATCCACGACCTGAATCGCATCGTTGTTCCCGCCGCCGGTCGGACCAGCACAGCTCATGCCCATGAATGCCAACGTCAGCATGACGCCGGCGAACACGCCCCAAAGATACGAATTTTTGTTCCGTTCCATTTCGCTCTCCTTTCCGAGATGAGCATTTGAGAACTGACTTATCCACTCCGCCGGCTGGCGGACCACCCAAAGGACTACCCTCGGGTGAATAAACGGTTTGCAAGGTACAGAATGGGTCAATTATAGCACAAATAGGACATATGTCAATATGTCCTGTCAAGCCCTAGTTATCCACATAAAAGATAGCGCAAAGGGTAGTCCTTTTCTGATTCCTAAGGACTACCCTTTGTTGCGCATCAAATCTCGCGGAATTCGGGTTCGATGGCTCGCGCATTAAGCAATATCACCTCATCGTCAGTAATATTTCCATCCGCGCTTGTTCCACGAATTGTAATTTGATAACATCCGCAAGCATTTGGCGGATTCGTCAGAGTTTCGGCCGGCACCGTCAGCCAAAATTCGGACGTTTGATAGGATGCGCCTTCCAAACTTAACTCGCTATCCGAAAAATGCGGAACTGCGCCGGGTATTGATGGCGATATGGAAACCATGGAAAGCGTAATATTTTGGGTAAAATTGGTTGGCACCACATTGATGGTTGTGCGCGATGACTCGTCCGGATCCGGAAGCGTGAGCAGTACTTCAATATCGTTGCTTTTGATCAGCGAGAAATATGATGGCGGCGGATTGACGGTGATAGTAACTTGATCTTGCGCCGATATGGCTGTACCACGCTGCACAATAACTTTCGCGCTATAGGTATCTGCGATCGTGTAGGTATGAGAAATCGTCGATTGGGGGTCTGCGGTAACACCGTCGCATTTATAGCCGACGTCGGGAGTTTCGGTGCAACTTCCGGACAGAGGAGCAGTCAAAATACCGCATCCGCCTTCTGATGTCGATTTATTTACTTCATCAAAATCGTTCGTTGAGTTATCGCAATCCCACCAGAATGAATAATTGATAGTCCCTGAACCGCCGGACATATCAGCGGAAAGCGCCGTTGAATGCGGGGCAAAACCGGAATCAAACGTGGCGCTCAAAATGACATCCAGTGTATCGGGTGGCGGATCGGTTTCGTCCGTATCGTCCGCATTAATACAGCCGGGGTCTGGTTCTGTGGGAGTTGGAACACCGGCTGTCACACCGCCATCAAAATCAATCAACGTATCGCCGTCATTATCCACGCCATCCGAACATTGAATCGTGGTTGGCGTCGGTTCTGGGGTTGGCTCTGGGGTTGGCTCTGGGGTTGGCTCTGGGGTTGGCTCTGGGGTTGGTTCTGGAGTTGGTTCTTCCGTTGTCCCGCCCACGCATGCGGGACTGCCGGAATCGCCCGCAACGCCGTAATCCGTTCCGCTAAAATGGATCCACCCGATGACATCCGAACCCCACGCGTAGCCCGACCAATTGCAACCGGAAACCGTCACGCCGTAATCCGAATTCGTATCGGTATTTACAATGCCGTCGCCATCACTGTCGTTATACAAATGGATCCACCCGTCCCATCCGCCGGAAACACCGGGAGCCACCAATGCTTTTGCCCAGCCCGTCACCGCGCCTGCGCCGTCAAAAACCGCGTTGCAACTCCCGCCGCCCGGACATCCGGTTGTTTCCTGAAAACTGATCCACCCGATATGTTCCGACCATGCATATCCTTCAAGCACGCCGGTACCCAGAACATTAACCCCGTAATTTGTGCCACCCCCCGTGTTCGTGCTGTTAAAACTGATCCACCCGATGTTTTCCGACCACGCGTAGCCCGAGAGATTATCGCCGGAATCCGCAAAAATCCACCCCGCGTATCCCAACGCGAGCATAACTACAAAAACAAAAATAAGAGAAAGCCGTTTCGCTATATCTTCTATTGTATCGCGGACGAGGTCGACAACCGATACGCGTCCTGTGTATATCTATTGGCCGCGTCCCACGCCATCCACGACGTAAGTCCCGCGTCATAGACGGCCTGCATTTCTTTCCGCACCATTACGGCGTCGTAATCCGCGCCCAAATCAAAATCCTGCAGCCACGGCCGGAGTTTGGCAGGCGTGGAGCTTGCGGCGATCAGGCGGCGCGATGCTACGCTCATTGCGTCGTAAATAATTTCGTACGGATGCGCCGCGGGGTTCCCGAAATTTTTATAAGTCGGCGGGTAATGCGACGGGTACACCATCGGCGCGATGTAATCGAAATACGGCGCGGCATTTTCGAGCACCTGCCCGATGTTGAGGTCGTCCGTGTTCACGGTCACCATACCGAACATGTCCACCGACAACGGAACGGGCGTGGGAATGTAAACCCGCGCATCCGAAATGCGGCGCGGCCGTAAAAAGGCGCGGTCCAATTCGGCGCGCAGATACGCAAAAAACTCTTTGATGACCGCGGCCGGCGGCGTCACCTCGTCCCAATAATCGTAGGCGATATCCCGCATGTTGCCGTCCGACGGGAACCGGATGTAATCGAAATTGATCTCATCGAATCCCGCGCGCTCGGATTCCGCGGAGAGCGCCACAATATAATTCCAAAAATCTTTGGCCGCCGGATCCACCCACGGAATGCCTTTTTTATCCTTCCACATGGCGCCGCTTTTGGTTTTGACGGCGTATTCGGGGTGTACCGATAAAAAATACGGGTCCTGAAAAACGCTGATGCGCGCGATGGCGTAAATATTTTTGGAATGAAGCTCTCGGATGAATTCGCGGATATCGGGAACGATGGTTTTGGACGCGCCGAGCGCGCGAATATATGGATTATCCGTTTCGAACGCGACGCGGCCCGTGTAATCTTTCACGTCAACAACGATCGCATTCAACTCGGTGCGGTCAATGAATTTCACCAACTTTTCGCGCCACGCTTTGTCGCCCGCAACCCAGCTTGTCATATAGATCGCGCGGACCGGTTCGGGGGTCTTGAGATGCGTCGCGCGTTCCTCAACCAGTTCGATTTTTGGCGCAACATAAGCAACCCCCGCGTTATTTCCAACATGCCACGTCAAAAAAACAGCGCCTCCCGCCACTACAAAAACGGCGGGCACCATGATATTCGGATGAAAAATTTTAGAAATCATCGCTTAAAACCCAAAGGGTAGTCCTTTGTGTTGATAAACTGTGCAAAACTTGGCTAAAAAATAAAGTTATCAACAAGTTATCCACCCAAAGGACTACCCTTTGGGGGTTCTATCCTTGCGCGATCATCTTCCAATTTTAACACGGCGCCGAAATGGCCAATGGAATATCGCGTGCCCACCCGAAGCGCCTCCTCGCCGCCCGTCATGTTCGCGCCGGCGATCCTGCCTTGTAAAACTGCCGTAGACCAATTGGCGCTCCCCCGCCGGACGCCGTTTTCGACGCATTGCGCAACATCTCCCGCGGCCCACACATCCGGCATCGCTGTTTTCAAATGTTCGTTTACGATAATTCCTTCCGAAAAAATTCCTGAAGCCGGACTTCCGGATATTCCGGATAGAAAATCCGTGTTCCGCTCGATGCCGATGCCCGCCGCAACGCAATCCGCCGCGATCTCGCGGCCATTTTTTGTACGGATCATGACGCCATCGCCGCGCGCTACGCACTCAGCGACCGTATCGCCGAAGATCGCTTCAATGCCGTTTTTTCCCCATATCGCAACAAGCCGGCCGTGATCCTCGGGATCTATCCATTTGCCATCCCAAAATCGCGCGCCGCGCACGAAAAACGTGACATCGAATTTTTTCGCCCGAAAAATCTCGGCCAATTCCAGCGCGATGAGCCCTCCGCCGATCACGACCGCGCGCCTTGTCCGATCCGCAGATCCGCCGGCGGGATAATTTTTAAAAAATTCGCGGAGCCGTTCCGCGTCATCCAATGTTTGGAGGCGAAACATGCGCCCGTCCGCTTGCGCGCCTGTGCGCCATTCGCGCAACCGACCACCCGACGCAACAAGTAACGCGTCGTAATCAAGCGCGGCGCCGGACGCGAGTCCGATGCGATGATTTTCCGGATCCGCCGTTACCGCGCGTTCGGATGATAAAAATCGGATGCCGCGCGCCGCATAATCGCGAAGAGTGCGCATCATCACGTTTTCACGCCCGAGTTCACCCATCACATACGCCGGAAGAGCGACGCGCGAATACAACGGATGCGATTCTGCCGATACCAAGAGAACCTCGCCCTCGGGATCGCGCGCACGGATGGTCTCGGCGGCCGTTGTCCCCGCGACCCCGCCGCCAATGATGCAATACCGTTTTGGCATTCCGCCATCCTAGCATTTACGCCGGCTTTTTCACCCCCAAAGCCCAAAACGCAAAAATCGCGACCGCGATGCCCAGTGCGACCGTGATGATGTCTTTTAGATCCGGCGTAAATCCCAAAAACGGAACGAGCGCCGCGAAGACGCCCAAAGCCCCTGCGGTCCATAATTGCCACATATCCTTATGATAATGCGTTCGGTGTGGAAAACGCAATGCATTGAACGCGCTAAAATAAAAGAATGGAACGCGCGCTCTTTGCGGCATTCGAAGGATGGCAAAACCGGAAACGGGAGGCCGAAAAAGCCGATCTGGAATCATGGATGAAAACCGCGCGGGAAAGTGAAACGCGGAGAGCCCGCGCGGCCTATCATGAAATTGCCGCGCGCTGGATAAAACAAAAACTGGGAAAAAATTTTTCGCCGGCGCGCGCTCTCGTGGAGCTTGCCGAAAAAGAAACGGCGCTCCTGTACGCTTATGGAATGAAATGGGGAGCGCCTTCCGAATCGCGGCGCCTGAAAAAAGCCGAGCGTTGGCAGTACCGCCAGCCCCATTCATGCAAAACGGCTGCGGCCGCCGTTCTTATGACCGGTGGAGCGCCCGACGCTATCCCCTTTGTTTTAGGTTACGCCATGGCGGCGCTCTCGGGCGGAAATACGGTCTCGGCAACCCGTCATTGGATGGACGCCCAAACGCGTTCCGCGATCGAGCGCATCATCATTTCCCGCGTTGATGCAACGACTCCGCCGATCCAATGGTGGCTTGAATCGCGCCTGCCCGCCGAACAGGCATGCCACGCAAAAACCGGCGCGCATGGGGAATCCGACACCGTTCTGTCACGCCCGCCTACCGCAGAGACAGACCCGGAACACCAAACCAAGACCCATGACATTCGAACGGATAAAATTCTTCAAAGCGTCATCCGAACGGTCGGCCTTCCAGAATCCCATTATGAAAAGATCCGGCGCGTGAAGATCGCGGAACTTGCGGCAAGGCGCGCGGGCTGCCGATGGGCATCCCCCGTATGGATCCCGCTCAATAAAAAAACCCGTTACGCATCGCGAGCGCATCAAGAACAGCGATTATACGACCACATTCACCGCGGTCTCGCGGATCTGGCCCGCGATATGCCGCGATTCAAAAATAAAACCATCGACGAAACGGTACGTTTTATCATCCGCGAACAATGGAACCCGCGATGACCCTAAAAAATATCCTCGAAGAACGGGGATTGGAACATATCGAGTCCGCCGAACTCGACCGGCTGTTCGATGCCGCCAATTCCATCATTCACGGCCGTCTACAATTGCGGATCTTGGGCGCGCTCTCGACGGACGATAAAGAGCATTTTTTCTCATTGCTCGACCGAAAAGGTCATGACGAGGAGATCGATGCGTTTCTGAAACAAAAGTTTCCGGATCTTTGCGATGCGATCGCAACCGTGATCTCGGAATATAAAGAAGAGGTCGCGGAGCAAATGAGAATTCTGAATGCGCTCTAAGAAAAAACTCCCACGAATTATCCCGTGAGAGCATATACATCACTGATTCCAATTCCGAAAATTGGGAGGGGGTTCGGTTTCGAGCCAGATGTCATGCACATGGCTTTCTTGAAGTCCTGCCGGCGTAATGCGAATAAAAAATGTTTTTGAACGAAGCTCCTCGATCATCCGACAACCGAGACCGCCCATTGCCTGCCGCAAGCCGCCCTCCAGCTGCCGAAACACATCCGCAAGCGGCCCCGCACATGGAACCAAGCCCTCCTCGCCTTCGGGAACGGATTTTTTGGGATACCGATCGCCGCCCGCTTCCAGCACCGCCTTCGAACCCATACCCCGATATTTTTTGTATCGTTGGCTGCCCCGTTGCACGATATCGCCCGCGCTTTCGTCGGTTCGCGCCAAGAGATTCCCGATCATGATGCTATCGGCGCCGCCCGCAAACGCCTTCACGATATCACCCGACACCTTGATACCGCCGTCCGCGATGACCGGAACAATCCCTCCCGCCGCATCTGCAACATCGGCAACCGCCGAAAGTTGCGGCCGGCCATACCCCGTGACCATGCGCGTGGTGCAGATCGAACCGGGACCGATGCCCACGCGAAGGCCGTCCGCGCCCGCATCCATTAAAAATCGCGCGGCATCCGCCGTCACGATATTTCCTGCGACCACGTCCTTTATTTCGGGAAGTTTTTTTAGCGCGCGCACCGCCTCGCCGACATTTTTTGTATGCCCGAGCGACGCATCCACCACAATGACATCAACGCCGGCTTCCACCAACGCCTTTGCGCGCTCCAAAAAGTCACCGGTCGCTCCGACCGCCGCGCCCACGCACAGCCGTCCGTGCGCATCATGCGTCGCATTCGGAAACTGACGCCGTTTTCGAATGTCCTTTTTGGTGAAGAGACCTTTGGGACGAAAATCCGCATCCACGATGGGAAGTTTCTCGATGCGGTGTTTCCACAAAATTTCTTGCGCCTGCTCCATCGTCGTTTGTTCGTCCGCCAAAATGAGTTTCCCTTCATCCTTCGACGTCATCACGTCGCCGATCAGCACGCCGTCGCCGAGCGGATCGTAATCGAAATCGCGCCGCGTCAGAAGCCCCACGAGTTTCCCCCCGGAATTAACAACCAAAAATCCGGAAATTCCCTCGTGTTCCATGCGCCGACGCGCTTCCCCGATCGTCTGATTCGGACGAAGCATCTGCGGATTTACGATCTTCCCGCTTTGCCACCGCTTCACCTTTGCGACCTCCTCCACCTGATCCGCAATGGAGAGATTCTTATGGATGATCCCCAAACCACCCATGCATGCGATCCCGATCGCCAGCAAATGTTCCGTTACCGAATCCATCGGCGACGATACGATCGGCGTAGTGAGCGAAATGCTGCGGCTGAATGGGCTTTTGGTATCCACTTCGGATGGCGATATCTCCGAGTAGCGGGGACAGATCAAAACGTCATCGTAAGATATTTCCTCCGGCGCCTTTTCGATCTTTTCCACGAAACCTTGTGCCATATCAACCTCCTGTCAAAGGACGAGTGATTGTAGAAAAGAATATCCTAATTTTTACCGGTTGGCAAGTGCAAGCGCGCCATAAAGACCCGCTGAATCGCCGAGCGCCGCTTTTTCAATGGTCGGAAGTTCCGGAAAGATCTGCGGAAGCGCGGCGAGATGCGCGTGGATGCGCTCGAGCGGGATCGCGGGATTTCCCAAGATCATGGAACCGCCGAGGATCACGATGTCCGGCGACCAGAAAACGACCGCGTTGTGAATGCCGACCGCGAGTTTTTCGGCAAGCTCCTCCCAAAGTTGGGCGTCGCGAATCGCTTCGGGTTTTACGCCGAATCTGCGCTCGACCGCCCGGCCCGAGATCGCGTCCTCGAGCGTTTGGCGCGTGGCGGTCTCTATAATATGAAAGCCGGGCTCGAATCCCTGCGCGTTCGCATCGATGGCGCCCCTCACAATACGCGCACCGCCGACGCCCGTGCTGATCGTAAAATACGCAACGATCTCCCGACCGCGCCCCGCGCCGAAATGCGCCTCCCCCAGCCCCGCAAGCGCGGCGTCATTTTCGAGCATAACAGGCGCACTGAGCGCATCTTCCAGCGTTTTTTTGAGCGGCGCATGACGCGCAATTTTCCCCGTTGCGCCACCCACGATTTTTTCCGGACGCGCGCCGTTCAATACTTTTTGCGCCGCGCTCACAAATACTCGCAATGCTTCATCAAAATTCTGATGCGTCGGAATAATAACGGGCTCGCCCATGCGATCCCCATCCGAAACCGCAATGCGCGTTTTGGTGGCGCCGATATCGAATAAAAGATACATAATTTTTTTATTATGAACCCCGAAAGGCATGAAGGATGCGTCGGGCTGGCAGTGGGAACCTTGATTTTGCCCGCCGAAGGCGGGCATCTATAAATAGAGGCGAGCATCCGGAATGCCTTTCGGGGTTCATTGTTACGCCATTCGTTTTTTGAATTCCTCCACCAACGGGATCGCGTCCGGATCCGCGCCGTAATGGCGCGCCAGATAGAGCGACGTCCAATCTGCGACCGTCAGATCATCAAAAATTTTATGCCAGAATCCCCGGCCCTCGACCGGCAGTATTTCGACGCCGAATTTCATTTTTTTGAAGAGTTTCGCCGTTTCCGTCATCCGTTTCAAAATTTTTGGGGCATCCTCTTCATCGCGCAAAAAAATGAAATGGAACCGTTCGACAAGCGGCCGCGCTTTGCCGGCGGCATCAAATCCGGTCATTTCGTTGTGATTCAATTCCGGAAATGTATTGCAAAAAGCCGGAATTTTAGCGGTTTCATTGAATTTGATCTTCCAAATATGCGACAAAGTTTTATTGCGCGCGCTTGCGTAGATCACGGGGATCGTGCCTGCAAGTTTTTTTGCAAGCGCTTTCCCCTGTTTTTCTGTTTTCTCGATGTCCAAAAACGTCGAGAGTTTTTGGGTCTCGATCGATCCCTTTTCGTCACCCAGAAGCTTCAGAAACGCTCGAACTTGAAATCCCAACGCGGAGCGCGGCTGGATGCCGGTGGCGGGAATGCGGATGAACGGGATATTCCTTTTTTTGGCGAGTTCAAGTAATATTCCGCCGGTCGCGATAGCCGCGAGCGCCAATTCCCGTTCGAGCGCCGTTTCAAATGCATCAACCGTTTCCTCCGTATTCCCGGAATACGAATTGGCGACGATAAAACTCGCTTCCAGATCGCCGTTCGGCAAAAACGGCAGACCAAAATCCCGATGGGCGCGGATATCCTCGCGCGGATGCGCCATGGCCAGAAGTCCCGTTGCCAAATTCGAGCCGCCCATGCCGCAAACAATGATGCGCTTCGCGCGCCGAAGCGCCGATTCATTTTCAATGACCGGCTCAAATTCAAACTGCCGAGGCAAATCCCGTATCGCCTGCTCCATCATTCCATTAGAATATCACGCCCGCGATACTCGACGCTATTTTTCCGGCTCCATGCAGCCCGAAAATGTGAATGCGTATGCCTGAAAATTCCCCTCCACGGCGCGGATGCGAAGCGTTCCCTCCATCAGACCGTCGCTTTTCAAAAGATTGTACAAATTCGGCATGCGAATCAGAACATCGCCATTTTCATCCACGTCGTGACCGCGAACTATAGGATCCGGAACATCGCCATTGAGCGTAACGGAAACGCGAGCTTCTTTTTCCGCCGGCCGCATCACGAGATTCACTTCCGTGGCGCGAAACCGCAAACGGAGCGATGCCCCTTCGGCACCCGATTCTATATATTCCGTAGCGGCAAAAAACCGGCCGTCGAGCGCGATCGAATTCTCCGGTAATTCGCTGTCCCACCGGTAATCGGCTTCCTCGTTTTCTTGATAACCCCCCTCATTCGCTAATTGACCCCGCGTGTAGCCGCAATACGTTTCGGGCGTCGGAACGAAACAAACGCCGCCGTGACCGTGTTCTTCGACTGCGATCGTCGGCCACTTCGCGCCCTCTTCGCCTTCGGCCAATAATTCTTGAATTTTGCGTTCGGTTTCGGCATAACCGCCTTCGCCAAAGTGCGTGTAAACGATCTCACCCGCGCGGTTCACCAAGTACTTTGCGGGCCAATAGTGATTCGCAAACGCATCCCAGATATCGTGATCGTTGTCGAGCACGACCGGCCATTCGACGCCGAATTTTTTCATAGCCGCTCTGACGTTTTCCGGGTCCTTCTCAAATTCAAACTCCGGCGAATGAACGCCGAGCAAAATAAAATCTTTACTTTTATATTTCGCCCACCAATCGCGGAGATACGACAGTGTCCGCTGGCAATTGACGCAGGAATAGGTCCAAAAATCCACCAGCACCACCGCGCCCTTCAACTTATCCGGCGTAAGCGGCTTTGAATTGAACCATGTATCACCCGTGATCGGAGGCATGTGAGTCATTGTTTTTTTATTTTAGCGCGCAATTGATATGCAGCGATACCGAACGCGACCGCGACATTGAGCGATTCTTTTTTGCCGTACATCGGAATTTGAATGATGCGGTCCGCGCGTTTCAAAAGAGTGCGCGAAAGTCCCCTGATCTCGTTGCCAACGATAAGCGCCGTTTTTGAAAAATTTTTGGGCCGTGCATCGAATAACGTGGTGGCGCCGCGGGATTGCTCCAATGCCAAAATTTCGAATCCATCTTTTTTTAGTGAGTCCGCAAGCCGCACGGCGGATTTTACGTGTTCCCATGCGATCGTTTTTTCGGCGCCGAGCGCCACTTTCAATAATTTTTCGTTCGCGCGGCCATACCGATCCCGCACCTCCGGCGTCACGCCGCAAAGATACAATTTTTCCACGCCCGCGGCATCCGCGGTTCTGAAAATAGACCCCACATTATGCGAACTCCGAATATCAGCCAAAATCGCTATCATATACATAACCTCCCAAAGGGTAGTCCTTTGTGTTGATAACCTGTGTATAAGTCGGAGTTATCCACACAAAGGACTACCCTTTGGGGAAATATTATAAAGCGTAAAGCTGATTCAGTTTCAAAATCGTATCAAAATCCAGCTTACCGGTTGAGCGAAGACTGTGATACGCCTGGAATGCGCGAAGCGCGTTCCGCGTACAGGGACCGAAATTGCCTGACGGCGGACAATCGTCGCGGCTTTTGCCTGCAGGCGGATACAGTCCGTCGCGCGACAGCGCGATCTGCAACGCAAAAATATCCGGTTGGTTTTTTGTGCCTTCGGCGATCTCCTGCGTCCAAACATGCGGAAGCGTTGCGGTTCCTCGGGCGGGCGCCGTCATCCCCTCAAAATACCGCGCCAAGCCGTTATACGTTTGCTGGGCCGATTCCGAAAGGGCGGCGGACCGAAGCTTTGTATTCGCGAATTGCGGCTCGTAAATATAGCCGTATTCGATGAGGATGCCCGCGGCTTCGAGCGATGCATTGGCGCCGACCGCGATCAGATCCTGATCTTCCACGACCCCAGCGCTTTCCGGCGGATAATTTGAGATCGGAAAATACCGGGCGAGTTCGCGAAGGATCGAGCGCGCAATGTCGTGCGACGCTTCGAAATTCGGAAGCTGCCACTCCGGAATGTAGATCGCGAATCCTTCGTATTTGCCCGGCCCGTTCCACGGACGCCCCGGATAATCGTTGAAATGCAAATGCAGAACGATGTCGATCGCATTGTCGCGAGCCCATTTATTGACGCCGTAGAGCCGCATGCCAAGTTCGGGTTTTGCGGTATTGTGATGCACGCCATCCGTCTTCTTCTGAACGACGCCCGAACTCACCAAACTCCTCATCACGCTCCGCAAACGATCGTAAAATGTCCGGATGCTTACCCGATTATTTTCGAAATACTCGGCGAACTCCGGAAGATATCCTGACCGATCCTGCGTCACAAAAACCTCGAACCGCGGATCGCTTCGGAAAAGCTTTGCCAATTTTTCCGAGAGTTCGATATTCAGATCGCGCTCCCAAAAATCGCGGTAAAAAGCGCCCCCGACCGCAACCTCATGCCCCGGCACGATCAAGAGCCGGATGGGCTGACCTTGGTTGTATTTCCCTTTGAGATACGCCGGACTCAATGCACTGGGCGGGAATACCAATGCCAAATACCGATCCAGTGATCCGGTGACGTCCAAAACAAAAGCGGCAACCACAAGAGCCGCAACACCGACGATGATCGCGCGTTTCGACACTCCCTGAATTATATCGCAAATCCTATTCCACCGTCACCTGTTCGATGACGACGGGAGAAAGCGGTTTGTCATTCGAATCCACGCTCAATCGGCCGATCGTATCCACGATCTCCTGCCCCTTCACGACCTTGCCGAAGATCGTGTAGTTGTGCGGCAGAGGATAATCCTCAAGCACAATGAAAAATTGGCTTCCGTTGGTGTCGGGGCCGGCATTGGCCATCGCAACCACGCCTTTTTTGTATCCCGCTTTATAGGATGCGGTCTCCGGATTCAATTCGTCTTCGAACGCGTACCCCGGCCCGCCCGCACCGCAAGGGCCCGTGGATGATGCGGACGGACTGCAATTCGGGTCGCCTCCTTGGATCACAAATCCTTTTACAACCCGATGAAACGTCAGATCGTCATAAAAACCTTCGCGCGCAAGTTTTAAAAAATTCTCCACGGTTTTGGGCGCATCGGCGTCATACGTTTCAAATTGGATTGCGCCATAATTCGTCTTCAATGCAATGCGATGCAAGCCGTTCGAGTCCGCCACGCTGGCCGTGGAGCGTTCGGCGGTTTCCCGATCCGCGCGCAACGATCCGCCGCCGGTCAGGCGATACAACCCATAACTTGCCGCCGCCGCGATCGCAATCACTCCCGTGATCATGAAAATATTTTTGGTGCTCATTGTTCTCCCATCCTAATCCCGACCTATGTAATCGTAAAGAATCGCTGTGCATAACGCAAAATCCCCTCCTGTACAAGCCCTGCGAGACACCGCTCGATGCGTTTTTTGTCAACCTCGAGGGCGGCTTGAATCGCGCGCCGGCTTTGCTCCGGCTTCCGGAGCAAAATTTCCAGAATTTTCCCGCGAATTTCGCGGTCCGACCCCTCGAACGGCTTTTGTTTCGTGTAATGCCGGCTTCGGCGATTGGGATTTGGATACCGTTTTTTAAGCATCGCTCCGTAATCCATCAAAGCGTTGTACCATCGGCGCGGATTTTTGCGATCGAGCATACGCGCGACGAGTGGCAATAATTCGTTATCTGGAACATCCTCTTGCTCCGGAAAAAAACGATGGATGAATGTGCGCCGGATGTTCGTTTCAATAAAAACAACGGGCTCATTGAATGCATACGCACAAATTGCGGCGGCTGTTGCGCGGCCAACACCTGGCAGCTCCAAAAGTTTTTCCGCATCGCGCGGCAAAACACCGCCATGTTCCCGCATCACGGCCTCGGCCGCCTTTTTCAAATAAAGCGCCCGCCGGTTATACCCGAGCCCCTTCCAGAGCGCCAAGATTTTGCGAAGCGGTGCCCTGGAAAGCGCCTTGAAGTCCGGAAATGCCGCGATAAAGCGTTCGTATTTTGGAATCGCGCTCTCCACCTGTGTCTGCTGAAGCATCACCTCGGAAATAAAAATATGATACGGGTCGCGCGTTTTGCGCCACGACAGATCGCGCCCGTTCGCGCGATAAAAATCATAGATTGTTTTCCGAAACTTCCGCGGAGTCATCATGCGCCCATTATTCATAGAATTTTCCCGACAAACAACGGATTGCCCCCGCGGGTTGACAAAATAGCAGCAAATATGCTAAAAATAGCGCGGATGCCCGAACCTGATATTTGTGAAAGGAGATGCCATGTTGCGAAATTTCGTGATAGTGTCGTTCATGCTCGGCGCGATTCTTGCCGCATGCAACCAGGCCAATGATCCCGCAAATGTCGGGAAACCAAATGATTGCGCTCTTATTGACTACGGAAAAGGCGTTTACTATTTCCCCTGTATCGAAGCCGATTTCGGAAATGCGCTCCGCCAATTCAGAGAACGAAACCCCGGAATTGAGATCGAAGCAATGGCGGGCGACGGAACTGGACTGGACGGAATCAACAGAGGATACTTCGTCACTGTCCGCTTCCGCTGATCTCAACGTCGCGCCCGCACCTTGCGGGCGTTTTTCATTTCAGCTTCTCTACACGCACGCCGATGAAAAATCCCTACCGAGGTCGAACCTCGATAGGGTTAATACGTCGAAACGCGCCTCAATCGCACGATCAATCCGTCCTTTTTGCCATTCAGGATTTCCAAACAAACATAATGCGGGCGAAGAGTTTTGTCATGGTACCGCCGAAGGCAGGATTCTTTGTGCGGCGAAAGCAGAATATAGCGAATAATTTCCTGTTCAGCGTACATTCGACCGTCAATTTCTCGCACAAAATAGGTTAGCGGCTCTTCAGCGGAATGCCGTTGTTTATACGCATTCTCCATTGGAATACGCACAACGCGGCACAAAGCAGAATCTAAAACCGAACATGCTTGCGGCAGACCGCCGGAAGGAATTGCGCCATCGAAAACAATGAGAACGCGCCGATCTTTGGGATCAACGGCCAAGAAGCGGGGTCCGGCCTCATCAGGAAGATGTAATGATAGAATCCCATTGCCCGTCGAAACTGTTTTGAGTTTCTGCGGCATTCCATGAAAAGGAAAAAAATATGCAAAACGCGGCACGGTTTCTTCGCTCATAATTCCCCTGTTCGATTGTGTTAATATACAAACCAAGCGTTCAGAATACTATAGCATAAATACGGAAAAATGCAATACTTTGGAGTTTTTCATCCGCATCTTAATTCATCTGTCTAAAACTTTGAACGGTCGTTCATTCTTTTAGACAGGCGCTCCACTCGAACACCAATGAGGCGGATTTTCTTGCTCTCCGGATTTTCGCGTTTATCAAAAAACGGCAGGAGCGATTTTAACGCTTCAAATCGCAAAACGGATCCGGTCGCGGCGGGCGCTTTCAATGTGTGCGCACGGCTCTGCGTTTGAAAATCCGCGAACCGCACGGTCACGACAACCGTCCGGAAGGTTTTGAATCCATCGCGCCGGAACCGGCGAAAAACATCCGAGCATAATGCATTCAACCGTTCGCAAACGAACGCTAATTCGAGCGTATCGATTTCGAATGTTTCCTGCTCGCCCACCGATTTTATTTCATCCGATTCTTCGACTATAGAATCATCCTCGCCCCGCGCCTTGCGATACAGATCCGACCCCCATTTGCCGAACTGTTCGATAAGTTCTTCGCGGCTTAATGCGCGCAAATCGAGAATCGTGCGAATGTACATTTTTTCTAACTCCGCATCCGTTTTCGGCCCGATGCCGGGGATGACGCGCGCCGGAAGCGGGTCCAAAAAATCCTGAACATTTTCTGGACGCACGAGCGTCAAGCCGTCCGGTTTTTGCCGTTCCGATGCGATCTTCGCAATCAGTTTATTCGGCCCAATACCCGCGGAGATCGTCAGCCGTTCCTTCCCGCGTATCTCCTTTTTTATTTCACGGATGAGCGCCTCGGCGTTTTCAAACGACCCCGTAAAACTCAAATCGCAGTACATCTCGTCAATTCCCGCCTGCTCCGTCGCCAACTTGGAAACTAAGTTTCCAAGTTGATTGGAAACTCGGTTTCCAATCAAAATCATCACCACACCGGAAACCTCGGAGTATCGTCGGTGATTGCCGAGTAAAAAGGTCGCGGGCTCTTTTCCGGCGCGCCGCGCCGCCTCGGACAATTGCCACGCTTTCGAAATCGGCATGGCCGAGCGGATGCCGTAAGCGCGCGCGGCGTAACTCGCGGTCGCGACCACGCCCCGTCCGCGCCCGCCGTTCGGGTCTGCGCCCACCACGAGCGGCTTCCCCTTAAGCCACGGGTGGTCGCGCTCCTCCACCGCCGCGAAAAAGGCATCGAGGTCGAGATGAGCGATGATGCGATTATTGACTTTTTTGCTATTCATGCTATAAATTGAATCAGTTCTCTTACAACCAGAAAGGAGTTCCGCATGCCGAAACTAATGCCCCCCGTTGAATTCTTACGCGGAAAACGCGTTGTCCTGCGTCCGCCGGAACGCGCCGACATCCCCACGCTTCTTCGGTGGATCAACGACATGGAAATCCTTCAGTACATCGGCGCCTATCTTCCTATGACGGAAACCGGCGAAATCGAATGGTTCGAAGGCCTCGCAAAGCGAAGAGAAACGAATACGATTTTCATTATTGTAACGGGCGATAAACCAATCGGCACGATCGGACTCCACGCTATCCACTGGAGAGATCGAACCGCCACCATGGGTTTCATGATCGGCGAAAAGGATCACTGGGGCAAAGGACATGGAACCGAAGCCCTGATGTTGGTCCTGCATTATGCATTCCATGCGCTCAATCTCCACAAAATTTGCGCATCGGTTTCTGCATTCAATGGTCGAAGTCTGCGATGTCAAGAAAAATGCGGTTTCGTTAAGGAGGGTCTCCTGAAAGCGCATCACTTCAAAAACGGGGCCTATCACGACACGATCGTAACCGCCGTTTTCCGCGACGACTGGACGCCGCTCTGGGAAAAATTCAAAAAAGAAAACGGGCTGTAAACGTAGCGCCCCCGCTTCGCCAACCGGCGAGGCGGGGCTTTTGATTCAAAATGCTCTTGACGCAACCATTTGAATATGCTTAATTGTCGATGGAGTTGTTTTACAGATCGAACTGCCTTTTGGAGGTTGCCATGAAAAAATTTGTATGGATAACAATCATCCTTGTGCTTGCCGGGCTTGGGGTTGGAATATTTCTCCAGCTAAATCTGCTGTCTTCAATGGAACGAGGCCGGGTGACCATCATCGTGAAAGAACGAGCCGCGATGAACGATTCAGCGGATCAAAGCGTGATTCCAGACAAAAAACCATACAAACTAGTGAATAATCAGATGATCCTTATTCACCCCCATTCTTTTTTGGCGGTAGGCATCCCAAAGGACGGCGATTCATCCTATGCGCACATGCAGTTGGTTTATTTTGGAATTACTAGCTGGAATGGTTTTGAACCGGCTGGCGAATCAACAATCGAGGGGATGCCGTACGGCCGATACAAAATCGTTTTCGTCCGCCATCGGGCCGATCCGCACAAAAAAGAAGTGTATGCCTATTGCCCGCGTTTCCAGGATTTCAAACTCGATCAGGAAACGCTCACACTGGTTCTTTTTCGAGACGATTTTTGTTTCGACGCGGAAGAATTGGACACGGAATGAAACAGTGACGAATCAAGAACTCTGCACCCCACGCCCGGAGGAGCTCATGGAAACACCAAACTCTGCCGTTCTACCGCCTGAATTCGATTATCGCGACTTTAACACGCTGCGGGAGGAACTCGAACGACTCCCGTGGTGGAAACGCTTTCTTCTGCATGAGCGCGGGTATGTTTCCATCGGATATCGCCAGCCGAAAGGATTCAGGGCGCCGATGAAATTCTTCATTCTCTTCTGCAAAAAGGGAGACCACTATCTGCTCACCTATCCCCACGGACATGACGGACGAATTGAATGTGCGGAGCACGATTTCCCGCGAATACACGGCGCCACTATGAATTGAACGCGCGAGCAAACCGCCCTTACCGAACTGGTAGGGCGGCTTTTTTCATCTTCCACTTTTCCGGCCATGTCGCAACCGCAAGCGCGAAAGATGCCGCGAGCAATCCGATATCGCGCACAGTTATCGGATCAATGCCCGCGACCGTAAGAACGCTTGCAAGATGGATCGTCGCCAAAATCGCCGCCCACCATACCCACACGCCCACGAGCAACAACCCACCCACCGCAATATCAAAAACCGCGGTTCCGAGCATCGCCTGCTCGACAGGAACCGGCAACAGGTCCCGCACCCACGGCAGAACAAACCCTCCCCATCCCACGGGGTCCTGAAAAATAAGGACGCCGACCCAGAGAAACGTAATTCCGAGCCCGACCCGAACGATATGGAAGCCGTATGATTGATTAGCCATAATTTTCCACAGGTTATCCACCCAAAGGACTACCCTTTGGGAAATTTAGATGATTAATGATTGCGTCAAAATCACGGCGAGCATTCCAAAAAGCGTAATGGCGGACATGATGCACCAGAAGCACCACGCGCGGATGACCCGCCATTGCAGATATAAAAGAAGAAACGAGAACACCGCGCCCGATGCGACCAACACCTGAACCATGCGGCTCCACCAGATAACCGGCTCCACGCCATTGACCAAGAACGCCGCCGCGAGCGCGATTAAAATATACGAGACGAGCCCCGCAACATCATTGTGAACGACGCCGAAAATCCTATTGTATTTTGATGAAAGAACTGTCGTGCAATTCTCGCCGATGGGACAGACCGGCGCCTGCGCCGCGCGGCGCATGCGAATCAAATATGCCGCCTCTGAAATGCCGATCGCCGAGAGCGTGAATAGAATCGAATGGGGTGTCATAACTAGTTAAAAAGCTCCCAAAGGGTAGTCCTTTGTGTGGATAACTTTCACTTATCCACAGCTTATGCACCCAAAGGACTACCCTTTGGGTTTTATTAAAAAATGGGGTTTAAGGAGTAGATCATGTAAAAGCCAAGGCACAAGAGAAAGATGCCGACCGCAAGCCGCATCCATTCGCGATGCCGACTGCGCCAGCGCTCCAGCCGTTCAGACGCGACCCCGAAATACGCGAGCGCCAGAATGGCCAGAAGCGGCAGAACAAAAATAAAGTTATAGAAAAGAAGAAGCGGGACCGCCGTGGCATACGCGCCTTTCGCCAAAAGCCCGAGAATCACGAGATACGGCGCCCCCGTGCACGGAAGCTCCACCAGCACGACAAAAACGCCCAAAGCCGCCGTGACGCCGTACAAAACGATCGGATGGCGTCCCTCCAAACTCTCGATCCATGCCGTATACCGCCGGATGCGTTCGGATGCTCCGGGGATCATCTGCAAAGAAAATCCTTTGCCGTACCAAAAATAATCCTTGATTTCGAGAAGCCCTGCGGCGATCGCGATCAAAGCCGCGACCCAATACACCGCCGTCGCAATGCCGATGGAGAGCGTCGCCTGCAAGATTCCGAGGCCGAGCGCCAGATACGTGAGATAAACAACGGCCGTATATAATAACCCGCCCAAAAGCATTTTTCGCGCATTGCGGAAAAACCGCCGCATGAACGCGATCAAAAAAATGAGCACTCCCAGCACGCACGGATTGATGCTGTCCAGAAGCGCGGCAACAATGATGACCCCTAACGTAAGTTCTTGTCCAAACATGATTATTCCGCTAATTCCAACGGGCAATTTGCGAATACCGCAAGTTCGTCCGTCTGCTGAAGGCCTTCGGCCCGTTTTATTTCCCTCCCCTGTTCTTCGATCAAAAAGGTCGGCGTCTTTGTGATGCCTTTATTCAAACACAATTCCGGCTGGGGATTTTCGCCGTCCGGATGGCACTCGACGGAATTCAATTGTTTGTAAGCATCGCCCAACAGTTTCTCCTGCCGGCGACAGGTACTACAGCGCACGGATTTGTAGTAGACGACATCATTTTCGTTCAGGCACACGACCAAAGCGCTGTAATCCTTCTTTGCTATCGTGCCGGTCTGGGCAAAATACATGACGCCGGATGCCGCCACTCCCGCGATCAGAATCGGCGCCGCCAAACGCATAAGCTTTGCGGCCGGGAGCCGCAGGGTGAATACCGAAATACCAAGAATACCGGCCATAAGCACCTTCGATGTTTCGCAAAGGATGCAGACGGATTTGATGACAAAAATCTCGAGAAGCGATAAAAAGAGCGACGGGATGAGCATAAAAAGCGTCGCCAAAAACAGGAGCTGGAACGCATTCGGAGTGTTCGACGCCGCCAAAAAAAGAACAAGCAAAAAATACGCCAACCCCCCGATGGAGATCGGGATTTTGAATATCTCCGAATACAAACTGGTGGTCACGACATCGCACGAAACCTCCCGCGAAAGATCACAAAAAGACCGCGCATTCGCATAATGGATGTACGTCAAATAGGCCATGATGCCGATCCCCGCGAGCGCGAGAATGGCGATCGCAATACGCGTAGCCGTCCACTCGCCGCGTGTCAGCAAAATTCGCATGTCCCCTCTTTTTTTTCACCCGTCGTATCGCAGCACTGCTTGCAGCAAAAGGATGAACCGCCCTGAATGAACACTCCCTGTGATTTATCTTTTTCCTTGCCGCACTTCGAACACGTGTATGCTTCCTCCTTTCCGTCCTCTGTCTTTTTTAAAAAGAAATTAAAAAATCCCATGGTTGAATTTTATTAGCCGTTAATCGCCGCGCCGATGCGCGACCTCTTCCATTGTATCAGACCGAGCGCCGTAAGAAAAAGAAGCGTCGAGACGGCCGCGGAGGCAATACAATACACGCAGAACGCATCGAGAACGAATGCCTGAAGCGACAGGAACCAAGCGGCCGCAAGAACGCCGAGCCCGGAAAAAGGCGCCAGCTGCAGCAAAAAGCGTCCGTTCGCCCTCCAAGACAGGACTGCCGCCAAAAAAAACACTCCATAATACGCCGCCCCTGCCAGTGCGACCGAAATGCCGCGCGGAATGAGAAAAACCGGCTCTCCGCCGCGGATGGCCGCGATCGTTCCTTCGAGCGTCGCATAGGAGCTTGTCGTTACGATTTCGCACCCCTCAAGAATAGAGCACGCGGGAACCGCGCCCAGATAATGCTCGAGCGCCAAATAACTCGCGTCCAAAAATCCGAGAAAACTCAAGACCGCGATCGCGGCAATGAGCGTCTTAGAGCGCGAGAGCGTCATCTAAAAGGGTCCGGAGTTCATCGGGGCTCCGCGGCTGGACCTTTTGCCCGTTCACAAAAAATGTCGGGGTTGAATTCACGCTTGCCGCTAGCCCGCTCTTCTTGTCCTTATCCACTTCGGAACGTACCGCGTCCGAATTCAGATCGGCCTCAAATTTCGCCATGTCGAGTCCCAGCGTGCGCGCCGCGTCCATAAAAATGTCGCGCGCATTACGATTGTCGGCCCATTCGCGAGAGCGCTCGAAGATCACGTCATGCATTTCCCAGAATTTTCCCTGAAGGCCGGCCGCCTCGGAAGCATAAGCCGCAAGCTCCGCCTGCGCATGCTGGGGAAGCGGAAAATGCCGGTAAATGAACTGGATACGCTCTCCGTAATCCCGAACGATCACTTGAAGCTGAGGTTCCCACGCGGCGCACGCCGGACACTGAAAATCGCTATATTCCGCAAGCGTCACTCGAGAGGTGGTCGCGCCGCTCCGCCAGTCGGCGGACTCAAATACCAATGCCGGGCCGCCCGTGCCCGTAGAGCCCGTATTCATAAAAACAACGGCTGCTAGACCCGCAATCGAACCGCCGAGAACCAAAACCGGAAGAAGCCATTTTTTCATGTCCTTATGATACAGCATCACGGGAAAAAAGAAATGTCCCGCGTTGGGCGGGACTATCGAAGTTCGAGTTCGGGGTCGATACGAACCGGAATATCGGGATCATAGAATCGGAACCGTTCTTCCCACATTTCGACGTCTTCCGGTGGAACATGGATCGTCGCTTCCAGCCAGTTTCGCAGATCATACCCGCGATATTTTCCGGAGATGGTCGTGATCGCCTGCCCATCCTCGCGGGCAACGATCTTCACGCTCGTAAGCGGAACAACGATCCGCCGCATGACGCCATTGATAGAAACCTGACATGTAAAAAAGCGCTCGTTACTCCCCGCTCCCCTCAAATCAGCCATCGGTGACCGGAACGGCATATCCTCAGCCGTTATGATCTCTCCGCTCGCGAGAAATCTCGGAATCGCATTCCATGCAATAGCGCCAAGAAAAAGAACCAACAGAGCCCCGCAGATGAGCCGGTGAACGTTTTTCATGGAAATCTCCTACAAAAAATCCGCCGTCACTCTATCACGGATGAGAATGAAATGCAATCGTACCTGCGAGCGGCCTAATGCTTTGCGATCTGGGATGCTTGATATGCCAGATATGCCGCGATCGCGACCGCGACATAAGAGAGCCACATCGGGACTTCGAACCCGCCGATGACGGCCGGCCACTGATAAAATACCCGGAGACCGTGCAAAACGGCGATCGCGGTAAAAATGCCGATGACGACGGTAAAGAAAGTTTTGGAAGAAAGTCGGGAAATCATAAAAAATTAAAATATAATATACGACCGTACATACTATCTATATTATTATACCATTCCTTTAAAAAAACTGCCCCCTGCAATGCAGGGGGCAACGAGCTTCACGCCGCCCCTCGACATATTGTAGATCCTGAGTATCTACGAAGGACTCGGGACGGCAAACCTCATGCCGCTTTGCATGGCGGATGCGGGAAACGCGCGAGAACCGCGGGAATCAGCGCGTTCAATTCGCCGGGGGTTTTTACATCCCCGATGTGCCAGTGGGAATCGGGGATGGCCGATGCCAACGTCCTCGTCGGGATCAAGAACACGCGCGCATCCCCTTCCAACACGCGAACATGGACGCATATACGGCGATGGACATGGGGGAACTCAAAATGCCACTTCACGAACCCTTCTCCGGTGGTCCCCAGATCCTTCGTCTCCATGCGCTCGCCGCGAAGATCGGCGATTTTCGATGCGAATCGAATGATGAACGCGCCCCACTCCAGCACGACATCCTCTTGAAGAGAGGTCGTGGCGCACCTCCGCTCTTTGGTTTATCTATCCGGAACTCTACGCTTTCTCTGATTTTCAACAAGTTAATTATAGCACTAAAAGCACTACCCTTTGGGTTGCCTTGCTATTGAGGTTCAACTTCCATAGTTATTGGTATCGTTCAATATAAAAAACAAAAAGCCGCCTTACATCTTCAAAAAAGACGTAAGGCGGGTATATGCTAAGCCGCTTTCTGCGACAGATTGAGCCGAGCGATGACTTCGGGGACCAGCCAGAGAAGGTCCTCACCCGTTTTTGCGAAGCCGATGATGTGACTGATCGCCGCTCCCTCGTTCGCTTTCCGGCAGGGAACGAGCACCACCCGCGCCGCCCGAACTTCGTAGCCGTTCACGGCGATGCAAAGCCGCAGACCGAAACAGGGAATGTCATACCGCCATCGGACCCACGGGTCTTCCACATTCCTCAGGTAACCGGTCCAGCTGTCTCTGGGTTTTTCAACCCCGAGACCTTCGCAAACCGCTTCGACAAATTCGCTGATGAGCGAACCCCACGCCAAAGCAACATGGTCTGCGACGAGATACGCGTTGCCGTTCATATTGCCTCCATTTCGCAAGGAACAGAGCACTTTATTTACCGCATGACAGCAATGTTACCATATTTCAAAATTTTTGTCAATACAAAAACACCCCCAAGGGTAGTCCTTAGGAATCAGAAAAGGACTACCCTTGGGGGTGTTTTTGAGCCAAGCAGGAATTACATTCCCCCCTGCCGCATTCCGCCCATTCCCATGCCTCCGCCCATACCCATTCCGCACATTTTGCAATCTTTTTTATGCGACACGATAAGCCAGATCGCCGAGGCACCGACGAGAATATAGATGGCGCGCGAAACGAGCGAGCCCATCCCGCCCAAAAAGGCGCTGATGTCCCAGCCCAGAACACCGACCAAAAGCCAGTTCAAACCGCCGATGATGACGAGAATGAACGCTGTCATGTGAAGCCATTTCATAATGTTCAAAAAGTCAAAAATTAGCTTCGACCTTTGCAAAAATGCCTAAAAAGCGTGCACCGTTATTATACTACCCCCCTATTCCGCCCGCCACCTGCGCTATCCACAGGGCTTGACAAATACCGCTAAATGCGCTATACTCTTAGCAGTTCTTTAATGAAGGAAAGCAGCGAACCGCCATTCCTTATTGGAGGTGGCGTCATAAAAAAAACGACGGTATTTCCCGTCGCTTGCGACGAGTCGCTCACCGGTGGCGAGCTTTTGGCCCTGGGAAAGTACGACTGGGTCCATCGGGAGTTGAGACGGAGAGGGCTGTTTGGAATCCGCTCCCCCGAGTTCCGCACCCCGAAAATCTACATGGTCGAAATTCACGAGTTCGACGAAGACCTGTATATGGGCGAGGTGTTCGACCGATTCAAAGAGATGGGCCTCGAGCGCCCGACCATCGAAGCGTCGCTTCGCTTCGGGGCCTACTACCCCGACGAGCAGAAGAAGCGCGCGATCGTCTTCCCGCTCGACAAGCCCATCGAGAGTCGGAACGACGGCGCCAACCTCCTCTTCGTCCTTTCCTCGGACGGCAGCTATCGCGTGGCCGATGTCGAATGGATGGGCTGCTGCTGGCCCGCCGGCACGGCCTTCGCGGCCGTCCGCCAAGCCACCGCCCGTGAAGCGATGGAGATGGTCGCAGGACTTGCTGAACTCGCGCTCCGACCGCCGAGTGAATACTGAAAAGAACGCGCACAGGGGTTCTTTTTATTTACGCGCCGTTTTACGCGCCGTGTTTTATTTCGAGCACATCCCCGTCCTCGACGACATAGTCCTTCCCTTCCGTACGTATCCACCCCTTTTCGCGCGCCTTTGCGAACCCGCCCGCTTCCGTGAGTTTATTCCATTCAATAACATCCGCGCGGATGAACTTTTTTTCAAAATCAGAGTGGATGGCGCCGGCCGCCTGCGGGGCTTTTGCGCCTTGCCGGATGGTCCACGCGCGCGTCTCGTCCGGCCCGGTCGTTAAAAACGTAATCAGTCCCAGAAGTTCGTAGGATTTTCGGATAAGCATATCGAGTCCCGATTCGCGCGCGAGCCCCAGCGCTTCGCGCTCATCCGGAGTGAGTCCCCCGGCTTCGGATTCCGATTTTACATCCAGAACCAGCGCCGAAAACCCCTGTTTTTTAAATTCCTCCACCCATGGCGCGGCTTCTTCCGATGAAGCGTTCAGAGCAAAAAGGCGCGGCTTCATCGTGAGTAATTGATAGCGCCCCACGATCTCTGTCTCGGCCGCGCTCCACGGCTCGCCGTATAAAATCTTCCCTTCCTCCAACAATTTTTTCGCTTTTGTGAGCGTCGAAAATTCCGCGACCGCCTCTTTTTTGCCGGTCCGTGCCTCGCGCTCGAGTCCCGATACCCGCTTATCCAGCGTTTCAAGGTCTTTTAGCGCTAATTCCATTTCGAGCGTCTCCTTGTCGCGCCACGCCTCCACCGACCCCTCGGTATTGATGATGTCGGGATTTTTAAATGCGCGGAGCAGATACAAAATCGCGTCCGTTTCTCGAATGTGCATCAAAAATTGGTTACCGAGCCCTTCCCCTTTGTGCGCACCCTTGACGAGCCCCGCGATATCCACGAAATCCACGGTCGCGTAAATTTTCCTCTCGGACTTCGTAAGTTCGGCTAATGCATCTACGCGCGCGTCCGGAACCGCAACGACACCGACATTGGGGTCGATGGTACAAAAAGGATAGTTGGCGCAATCCACCTGCTTTTGAGTGAGTGCGCTAAATAACGTGGACTTTCCGACATTCGGAAGCCCGACAATGCCGATGGATAAAGTTTTCATGCACAAATAAGAATACTAGAATTCATTGGTTTTGAGAAGAAGAGATTTTAATTTTCTGGCGTTGCCGTGCCTCAAGAGACCAACATAGGAAGTGAGCGTCTCTGGCGTTGGATGCTCAACAATTCTTTTCATCATCCGCTTTTTAGTCGTAGTCCGTAAAACGCGATGATCTGGAAAATGTACCCATCCGAGAAAATCGACTCCGGAAGCAAGCGTTTTAATGAATAGCTTGTCGGGATGCAATTCGAGTTTCAGTTGATTACTAAGAAACTCGCCAATTTGAGGAATGAGCCCTCTCAGCCAATCGCGATTGGCTGAAAAAATCACGAAGTCATCGGCATAGCGAATATAATAGTTCGTTTTTAATTTGTGCTTCGCGAACTGATCAAATTCATTCATATACACATTTGCGAAAAGCTGGGATGTGAGATTGCCGAGCGGCAAGCCCCTACTAGGCACAATATTATAAAAACTTTCAATTATTTCCTGAAGCAACGCGAGAATATTTTCGTCTGAGATGTACTTAGCAAGAATGGCGTACAAGATTTTTTGATCAACGCTTGCAAAAAATTTTTTAATATCGCATTTCAAAACCCAGCATGTCCTGGTATTATTTTTACCGACCTTATTGCCAAATTCTCTAAATCTTTTTATCGCTTTATGCGTTCCTTTTCCGACGCGGCAGGAATAAGAATCGGCAACAAATGTTCTATCGAAAAATGGGTACAAAATCCGATGGACAGCATGATGTAAAAGACGGTCGCGTACGAAAGCTTTGTGAATGCTCCGCGGCTTAGGATCGTGAACGGAGAATGCTTGATATGGTCCGTGATGATAGATATGATTGCTAAGATCGCCGTTTAATTCGGAAAGATTGTCCATCAGTTGAAGGGAAAATGCTAAAACATCTGCTTTTGCTCTTTTGCCACGGACAAACTCTTTCCATGCTTCAAGCAGGTTTTCAATCTCGATAATATCTTCAAATATATGGAACAATTGAATTTTCATACAGATTCCTCTTTTAAGCCCCCCCCCTCATGGAATTTTACCTATCATTCAGAAGTTTATTTCAGCATACAAGTGTTGGGATGAATTCGTAACTCATTTCCCAAAAAAATCGCGATATACGCTCGGTGAAAAAATCGGCTCTCTTTTTATCGATACTGTCGAGCTTCTTTTTACGGCGGGTTATTTGCGTAAAGAACAAAAGTTGCCCTATTTGCAAAGAGCAAACAGTAAACTTGATTTGCTGAAGTTCTTTTTGCAGATCGCATGGGAATTGAAGGCGCTCGACAATAAAAAATACATCGCGCTCTCAAAACAGCTGGATGAGATCGGAAAAATGTTGGGAGGATGGACGCGAGGCATACAAAAACAAACTTTTCCCCAATAAATTAGGGAAGAGAATGAAGCGAGTTTCGAACAGCAGCAAAACGATAGTTCTCGTTCCACCTGTTCTCGAACCAGTTGAGGTTCAGATTCCGCTTAGCGCCGTTCCTGTTAAGGAACGGGACGTTGCGATTGCCATTCGCGTTCCGCCAAACTGATTGTACAAAATATCGTCTGTACCACCACCCCTTGAATACTCTCGGGATTGTATCTCATTCGGGGCTTCAAAGCCCGCTAATATTCTGTACCAAATAGCTTCATTTTTGAGAGATTAATAAACGGCACTGAAAAAAGACGTTTCCGTTTTCATTCTGCGTTTGTTAATCTGGAATTCGGCCGTCCAAAGCCGTGACCGTGGACATACGAACCTAGTATCCAAAAATACCATACCAAGAAAATTTGAGATTTAAAATGAAAACGACTCTCCGACGTAACGTCGGAGAGTCAAAGGATCCAAGGAATCGAGGGTCTGTGTTACAAAGAACCCGAGATTCCAAGGACCGAAGCTACTTGCGAACAGCAGCAAAACGATAGTTCTCGTCCCACCTGACCTCGAACCAGCCGAGGCCCAGATGCCGCTGAGCGCCGCTCCTGCCAAGGAACGGGACGGAGCGAAAGCCACTCGCGTACCGCCAAACTGACCCGAGAGCCACAATCGGGAATTCGCGCTGGATGTCTGGGTATTTCGCCCCGAAAGCCAGAAGTTCTTCGAGCGTTGCGGGACGCAAACCCATCGTGTCGAGTTCACGAATGACGGTCTCCGATTCCATCACGCGATTGAAATGCACGAGCTGGATCTCGACATTCGCCGAGCCCTCGCCCTTCATGGGAAAGTGTTTCGCTGTGATGTCGTCGTTTTTCCAGTCATAGTGACCGGCCGCGATCATCCTCTCGAGGGAGAGAGTATAGTCGACGGTGATGGGGTAGAGATTGGAATCGTTCGCGCCGCGCCGAGTGCTCGCCATGATTTCGACGAACTGGTCGAGCAGGGCGTCGCCCTCGGGCGTCGCAAGCGAATGGACGACCTCGTCGGGCACGCCGCGGCGTTGTGCCTTCCCCACGAGGGTCTGAATGATCGACATCCCAACTCCCATGCCGGACACAATCGCGGACCTATCTTTCGTTGCCATTGCTGTTCTCCTTATCCGCGGCTCACCCCTCACTCCGCCCCATGCGAAGCCCCAGGCTCGCCATCAAGGTACTGGCAGACAGTATAACAATAAAACATCAAGTCGTCAAGGTCTCGTAACCGGAAGCTCGATCATAAATTCAAACGGGATCAATATCTCAAATCCATGTCGAATTGCGTTCGCTCGATACCGATGGATAAGGACATGATTTAAACGGAAAAGTTATTTATCGTATACGGCGTGATCCCCGATCGCAAGCAACACGACTTCTTTTTTATTTATGTAGGAAAAAACAATTCTTGTTTTATAATTTACAGAGAAACTATATCGGCCCGCGAGCGGCCCATGCAATTTATGAATCTTAAGAAGTTTATGATTTTTTGCGTCCCCGAACAGTTCTATTTTTTCTAAAGCCTCTTCTTGAATGCCTGAATCGAGTTTTTTAAAATGCCTGATAAAAATCGGCAAGAAATGAACTTTCATGAACACGAGTGGTTAAGAAATTTTCTTTACCAATGTTCTCAAGTCCCCCCTTAGCAACTTTCCCTCGGAAAGCTCTTGCTCGGCTTTAAGCACGACAGCAATCGCTTCTTCTTCAGCAAAACGCTCGAGCGCCTCGCGAACGATCGCGGCTTTATTCGAGCCCCGCTCTCTTGCTAATTTTTTTACCAATTCTTCCAGATGCGCCGGAAGCGGTACAGATAATGTCGTCATAGATTATGTATGATAATGTAATATGATATTATCATATATTGATCCGATCTCCGCGTCAATATGTGCATATATGCCTAAAAATCAAAAAGCGGGACGCGTAAGCGTCCCGCTTGTCTCCGAACTAAAACAGGGCCGGACTGTGAACATGGAGCCATCTCCGGAGGAATTTCGCCATCACGACGTGGTGCGAGACCATCTCGGATTCGGGAAGATCGTCGAGCGAATAGAACGCTCCGTGCGATGGCTGCGAGTGCGCGACCGCAACATGCTGGAGATTCACTTCATCGCGCGGATGGATATTGGACTTCGGGAACCGGTGCGCTTTCACGAAGATCGGCGCCGAAAGCCCGATCCTGATTTCGCGCGCGATCAGACGGTCGCGCGCCGTCTCGAACGTCTCTCCCGGCAGGATGACCGTGCCCGGCGAATGTAGTTGGTTCGGCCACTCCGGATCGTCCGCCGGACGCCGGATGAGCAGGATCTCCAAGCGCCGGATGTCGAGGACGAAAAGTTCGTAGGCGGTCGTCACAAGCGTACGGCACATCCAATGGAACATGTCGGGCGGCATTTCGCCGTCCTTGGCGTACTCCGCGAACAGTTCGTCGCCCAATTCAATGAAAAGGGCTTCTTTCTCGGCGCGCGACGACGCTAGTATTCTACCCATGACTTTCTCCTTTCGGATACCAAAAAACAGGCCCGATTTTTCTAGGGTTAGAATAGCTCAATTAGAGCAAGAAGTAAACTCCTATTTTTTGATCTGGCGCCAGAGCCAGATCGCGGCAAAAATACCCACCACAAGCCAGACGATGAAAAATGCGGAGCCCCAAAAACCCACCCAACCGGCTCCCCAATCGCCCATCATGCCGTATCCGATATTTGCACCCATGATTTTTTAATGATTAGAACCTATTTCAAAATTGGTCTCGCATACGCCGTGAAAAAGGTACGCCGTATTGTTCTGCTGAACAATCGGCTCGTTCTCGCGCCGTCGCGCTCCGAAAGCCCTTTTTCACAGCATATGCTCGCCTTAACAATTTTGAAATAGGTTTTAGCGAATAATCAACCCCGTACTACAACTTCGTATTTCATAACTCGCTTTTATTTTTAAGCACTCAATCGCACAATTGGGGGTTGTAGTACGGGGTCAACCGATCCACTCCCGAAGCGCCGGAAACTGCCGGCAGATCGAAAGCCCTGCGCACCGCTTTTCAAGCCCCCAGTAGCGACCTGCTCGAAATGCCGCAAGCACCAGAAGCGCGGCAATGAAAATGATGTGGTCGTCCACCAGATACGCGCGCTCGCCGACCAAGGGAAACTGAAGGATGGGGAAATAATAGAGCGCCATCAAAACCGCACCCAAGATAGAACTCAACCGGACGCCGATACCGAATAAGAGCGAAATACCCAAAAGCGTCAATCCCCATTCGTTCACAAAATTCACGACCGGAATGACGTCCGCGCTTGCGAACCATTGATAGAGCGCGGGGAATGTTTTGGCGGATTTCAGATAGCCGGCCGCCGACCATGCCGGATCCATGACCTTGGTGATCCCCGCGTAAAAAAAGAACACCCCCATCACCACCCGCAACGCGAACAGCGAATATTTTTGATATTGGTCCATATCCATGATGATAGCACGACACGGAATACGCCGCGCTTCAAGATATCAACAGGGCCGGCCTCCGTTCACGCCGCAAGCCACCCGCCGTCCACGACGAACGTCGCGCCGGTGATGTAACTCGCCTCTTCCGATGCGAGAAAAACAACGGCGGCCGATACCTCCTCGGGCCGGCCGATGCGCCCGAGCGGGATGCGCGCGAGCGTCGCGTCCATTTCCTCTTCCGGCATTTGGGCGGCCTGCATCATGGGCGTGTCGATGGCGCCGGGCGCGATCGCGTTGACCGTGATGCCGAGCGGCGCCCATTCGATGGCGAGCGTTTCGGTCATGCCGATGATGCCGCCTTTGGATGCCGTATAATGCACCGCACCTTCGAATCCCATGCCGACGCCGCCCGACGCGATGGAGGAAATGTTAATGATGCGCCCCCATTTATTTTTCGCCATCTCCTTCGCCGCGCGCTGCGCGCAAAGAAATTCGCCTTTCAGATTGATATGGATGGTGTGCTCCCATTCGTCCTCGCCCATGTCAAGCGCCGGTTTGATGGTCAGGATGCCCGCGTTGTTGACCAGAATATCAAGACGGCCGAATTGCCGGATGACCTTGTCGAACACGGCGTCCACATCGGCTTTATCCGATACATCCATTTTGAAACAAACCGCTTTCCCGCCAGCCGCTTCGATCTCTCCAACGACCGGCGCGCACTCCTTGGCGTCGATATCGGTGATAATGACCGTCGCCCCCTGTCCGGCGAGCGCCAATGCATGCGTCCGCCCCATCCCGCGCCGAGCGCCCGTCACCAGCGCAACTTTTCCGTTCAATTCAAACATGCGATTTACTTAAACCATTCTTTTAATGTGCGAGGCCAGCCCACAAGCAGGAGCAATGCGAGAGGCGCGCCCCAATTCGCCCACCGCTCGACAAAATCCCAGACCGGCTCTCCCACGATGGGGCGCACGAGCGCGGTCCAAAATCCCCAAAACGCCATCCATAAAAGCGCAAGCCGGACCGGTTTCGCCAATATAAGGATTCCAAGCAAAACGTCGAGAAGGCCGATGGCGAACAGCAACTGGGCGGCCGTTCCGCCCGAAATCCCGAATGTGGAAAACCAGCCGATCCATGCTTGCTTTCCCTGCAGAGCAAAAACGCCATGCCCGATAAATTCTCCGGCAACCGCGATACGCAGAACCCACTCGATATATTTTGTATTCATGCCTTCATGATACACCCGGCATGTTTTTAGATATTCACACGCCGCAAAAGCACCGCATTCACGGCGACAATAACGGTGCTCGCGGACATCAGGAGCGCCGCCACGGCCGGCTGGAGCATCACGCCCCACGGCGCGAGAACCCCCGCCGCCAGCGGCAACGCCACGACATTGTATCCCGATGCCCAGAAAAGATTTTGGAGCATTTTGGTATACGTCAGGCGCGACAGGCGGATGATCTTCGGAATGTCGCGCGGGTCGTTCCGCACCAGAATGATGCCGGCCGATTCGATGGCAACATTGGTCCCCGCGCCGATGGCGATGCCGAGGTCGGCCTGCGTGAGCGCGGGCGCGTCATTGATGCCGTCGCCCACCATCGCGACCACAAACCCTTTCGATTGCAGCGCTTTCACCTTCTCCGATTTTTCGTGCGGCAAAACTTTGGCGAAATACTCGTCGATGCCGAGGTCATGAGCGACCCAGCGCGCGACATGCTCGGAATCGCCGGTCATCATCGCGACCCTGACCCCCATCGCTTTCAGGCCACGAACGGCCTCGCGCGATTCCTCGCGAATAAGGTCGGCGAGCGCAAAAACCCCGAGGACCCGCGATGCCGTGAATGCGTAAATGATCGTTTTTCCTTTTTTGCTTTCCTCCCCGATCTCGCGCCCGAGCGCCTCGGGTACGCTCAACGAATGGTCATTGAGCAGTGCGGCGCCCCCCACAAATATCGTCTCCCCGTCGAGGACCGCCGAAACCCCTTTGCCGGCGATGCGGGAAAAATCGCGAACTTCCCGAAGCGCGATGTCCGCCGCTTTCGCCCTCGTGACGATCGCGCGGGAAATGAAATGCTCGGAACGGGCATCCACGGATGCCGCCGTCCGCAACAATTCCGCCTCGTCGGACGCTCCGACCGTCCAGATATTCGTGATGCCGTATTCCCCCGTTGTCAGCGTTCCGGTTTTATCGAAGAGCACGATGCCGACCTTGCGCGCCAATTCCAACGACAAGCGCTGGCGCACCAAAAATCCATGATGCGCCGCAAGCGTCGTGGAGATCGAGGCGACGAGCGGCACCGCAAGCCCCAACGCATGGGGGCAGGCGATGACGAGCACCGCGACCAGCCGTTCGAACGCGAAACCGGCGCCGGCTTTTGCCCCGAGCCACGCGATGAATGTCAGGCCGCCCGCGCCGATGGCGACGACCGTGAGATAAAAAGCGGCGCGGTCGGACAGGATCTGCAGGCGCGACTTGGAGGCCTCGGCTTCGCGGATCAGGCGCATCACGCCCGCAAGAAATGTGCGCTCGCCGAGTTTGGTCACGCGGATCGTAAGCGCCCCGTCGCCGTTTATCGTCCCCGCGATGACCTCGCTCCCGCTCGTTTTTGCGACCGGCGCGGATTCGCCGGTGACCACGGCTTCATTCACGTCGGATGCGCCCTCGATAACGATGCCGTCGGCGGGAATGCGTCCGCCCGGCCGCACCAGAACCTGATCGCCTTCGCGGAGGCCGGAGAGCGGAATGGTTGTATGCGCCCCGTCCCGCAGAACTTCCGCCGTATCCGGCAGTAATTTCGAGAGTTCCTTCAGCGCTCCCTGCGCGCCTGAAACCGCGCGCATTTCGAGCCAGTGGCCCAACAGCATGACGGTGATGAGCGTCGTCAGTTCCCAAAACAGCGTGTGTCCTCCGGCGAAAACGGCGTACACGCTGTAGAGATAGGCCGCTATTATCGCAAGCCCGATGAGCGTCATCATGCCGGGAAGACGCGCCCGAAGTTCCCGAACCGCCCCTGCAAGAAACACCCACCCGCCGTAAAAGAAGACAATGGAACCGAGCGCGAGCGGCAGATACGCCGAACCCGCGAATGCGGGCGGCGACCATCCGATGAGGTCCTGAACGACATCCGCATACAGTAAAACCGGAATCGTGAGTGCTAAACTCACCCAGAATTTGCGCAAGAACATCCGCGTGCTATGCCCCGCATGTGTGCCTGCACTGAGCGAAGTCGAAGTGTCGTACTCCGAATTCCCGTGATTTTTATGCCCGCCTGTTTTTTGGGGAATGAGCTGCATCCCGCATTCCGGACACATCCCGGGCATTTCCTGCCGGATCTCGGGATGCATGGGACAGGTATAGCTGACCGATAGGGAAGGTTCGTGATCCATACGTCTATACGCCCCCGCTCGCTCCGGATACTTTCTCCGGGCCTTTGTTGATATAGCGCGTGATGAAATCATTGATTCTCTGGGCAGGCAAACCGTTGTTTTCCACATTGAACGCATCGAGCCGGCCCCACGCGGCAAGCGCGATATCCGTTTCATTCGCTTCGCGCGGCGTAATAATGACCTTCGCGGCCGCGAATTGTTTTAACTCCTCTTTTATTTCATCCGCAATACGGGGGTGATACGCGATCCAGATAGAATTGTACTCGGGCAATGCGCTGCCTACGGCGACATGATTTTCTCCCATTGAAGGGACGGCGCGGCTGAAATCCTCCCCCTTCGGCGCCGCGCTCCCCGCCCAAAGATAGATTCCGTAGGATACCGCGACGGCCACGGCGGCGATGATGGCATACCTTCTGAATCTGCCGATAACGCGCGTACTCCGCGCGGCATGCCGTTCCTGTTCCTTTTGCCTTTGCCGCTCCTCTTTTCTTAATTCGTATGGTTGTTGTTCTTCATTCATACATGATCCTATTAATGAAAATATCCTAGTTCCAAACTATCATTCTTTGTGCCGAGCCCCAACGCCCGGAGAAGATCCAGCGAAAGTCGGCGTTCTCCGGCATCATCCGAAGCGGCTCGTCCGTATCGTCATCGAGTAGGCGCCGCGGAATTCTTTTTCATCCGGTACAGGAAGAAAAAGAAAATTCCGATGATGATGGCGCCGCCCACAAGTTCGGGAACGCCGGATAGCGCATTGAACAGAGCATTCGACCAGCGGTTCGCCGTCATGCCAATCTCGGCTTGGAACGACGGCGCCCAGAATGCGTTGCCGGAAAGCGCAAGACCGATGAGTGTCGCGCCCATCACGAGAAAGACCGCGCCTGCGGCAAGATTGGTCGAATGGATAAGAAGAGTCCGCCCGCCGATTTTCCATTCCAGAAGTTTGCCCTGAATGAACCGCGAATTCTCTATTTTGAACCGGTCATAGAAATACGCGGCAATAAAGAGCGGAAATGTCATCCCGAACACATAAGCGAAAACTACCACGAGCGCCTTCCAGAACGCGCCGGAGATCGCCGCAAGCGTCAAAGCGCCGGCAAGCACGGGCGCGCAGCACGAGGTCGCCGCGCCCGAAAATATGCCGAGCAAGAACACGGAACGCGGATGCGTGCCGGCAAGCGCCATTCGTTTCGGCATCGGAAAGAGCGCGATGCTCTTGCCGGCCACCGCCATGCCGGCAAGCGCGATCATCAGAAAACCGCCGATAAAATACATTTCGCGGTGAAAATCGCGGAATACGCGCGCGAGCCCGGCCGCGCCTAGGCCGACCGGCACGAGAATAACCGCGATTCCGGCAAAAAAGATGAGCGTCATCTTCAACACATGTTTTTTCTCGCGGAACGCGGATGCGAGATACGCGGGAAGAAGCACCGTGATGCAGCACGGGGCAAACAGGGCGACGAGCCCCGCGAAAAATGCCGCGATGATCGAAGCGGAAAAAATGATATCCATGGATTTAGCGCGTTACCTCCGCCCGGAATGTAAGCTCGAGCGTCGGCGCTCCAGCCGAATTGGTTTCGATATAAACGGACCGCTCCGCAAGACCGACGCCGGCAGGGCCGTGCGCCGCCGGATCAAAAACGGCTTCAATAACCGCCTCCGCATTCGGACCGAGCGTTTCGTTCATTCTGGGAATGAAACTATTGTGGCCCGGCATCCCATAAGGACCGAATGTTTGAGCGCCCTTTGTCAGTGTGGCGGTCGTACACATGCATGACGTGTACATTTTTTCGATAGCGATCGGCTCTGAACCCGCGTTTTTCACCCGAAAGGCATGGCTTACGTTGCCGGCGGCCATGGAGATAGTCCCAAAATCGAAATCGGCCTCCTCTGCGCTTAATGCGCTTCTGGACGCAAGCGATACGGCGGCTGTATTTTGCAAATCGGAACGCGCGATCCATAAAAGCCCGGCGAGCAATAGAACTGACGCGAAAACACCGATAATGATCTTTGAATTCATAATGGTTAGACAACAAAAAATCCCTTCGTAAGGGATCTCGCGCTCGGACGCTCACCGCTCGACAAGCGGCTTAGACGCCGGCGCCTCCTGCAAATGAGGGACTATTTTCGTGAAGCGCTAACCAACGCAAAAATTCCTCCTTGAAACGCAAAAAGCCCGATTCCAATTGCCGCCAAAAATTCCGGGGGTGTTCGGGCAAAAAAAGCAAAACGATGGATGCCGCAAGCGCGGTCGCGAATAACGCAAGAAACCAGCCGATCCCTGCGGCGCCATTGACGACCGCTTCCGAAAAACTCTGAAATGCCGAGATATGCAAAAATACAAGATCCGCGCGCGTCAAATCTTGGCACGCGCCGAGTGCGGCGGACGCGATACAATCGCCATGTCCCCCGCTTTGCGCATGGTCCATGCCCATAAAACCAAAAATAGCGATTCCCGTGAACCCCGCTAAAACAATGAGCGCAAATACCGGCTTCATATACCCCATACTATCTCCTTTTCCCGCAAAAATCCATCTACGGCGACGCGACGGGGAATCGGACGATGAACGTTGTCCCCTCCCCGATTTTTGAATCAATGGAAATGGAGCCGCCCATTTTTTCCACAAAATTCTTGACGATGAAAAGCCCGAGTCCTGTTCCGGGCGCGCCATCCGGTTTTTCCCGAAAATACGGCAAAAACATTTTGGGCAGATTTTCCCGGGCTATCCCCATACCCGTATCGCGGATACGCGTCGCAATTCCCGCCCCGTTCATTTCATACGAAATCGTGATCGAGCCCGACTCGCGGTTATATTTGACAGCATTATCGATCAAATTCACAAAGACCTCTTTCAGGCGTTCCCAATCGCCGATGATCGGAGGGGTTTTTACCGGCTTTTTATGCTCGATGGCAATGCCGCGTTCCCGGATCGCGGGTTCCATTTCGCGAAGCGCGCTCTCGACCGCTGCCGGAAGGTCGACCGGATCGCGCCGGAATTCGAGCCCTTCACGCTCGCCTTTGACGATCTCGAAAAGATATTGAATGAGATTGAGCATCCGCGCATTCGCCTGCCCGATGCGCAGGGCGTCCTGTTTTAACTCCGGATATTTTTCAAGGAATTCCGGCGTATAGCGGGACACGATGAGCCGTATCACGTTCGACGGCGCGCGCAAGTCATGCACGATCTGCAAGAGCGTTCCTTCGCGGAATTCGAGATTTTCTTCTTCGTTGCGGCGCAGCCGCAGCATGAAATACGCAAGCAAAAACGCAAGAAATGCGATGACCGCGTAGATCGCGGTGATGAAAAACAAACTGCGGTCCCGTTCGGCAAATGCCGCCCTTTCGGGCTGGCTGACAACAACACCCCACCGGTATTCCGATACCGGCGTGTAGGCGACAACGCTATTCGTATTCTCCAGAGAATTATAAAAAATACCGGTTCCGGTCTCGCCCCGTAAGAGCCGTTCCACGGCGGACATGGAAGAAAAATCGACGATCTCGGTTTGAGTGGGGAATTTCGGATGCGCCAACAACCGGCCGCGCTGATCCGTAAAATAGACGAATCCCTCGGATCCGACCTCAATGTCTTTCGCCCAATCCAACAGCGTGCCCGTCACCACCTGCATCGCAACGATCCCCAGCACAGTCCCGTTTTCGGACTTGACCGGGATCACAACGGCAACGCCCGTATAAAATGGAGCGGCGGCGGCTTCAAATAGTTCTGAAACATAGGGCTCCCATTGCGCGGAAACGCCTTTGTACCAATCACGGAACGCGAAATTCTTTCCGATGATATCGGAAGACATCTCCGTATCCCCATGAACGGTCCCCGCCGTATCCACAAGAATGATGCGCTCGATGTAAGGAAAATTAACGGGCGCGTCTCTTAACGTTTCCGCGGCTCCCGGCCAATCGCCGGCTTCGACGAGCTCCCGAAACCGCACGCGCGTGGTAAGCGCGGTCCCCACGTCAACCAGCCGGTCCAGCCGTTCGTGTAGGAGCGTTGCGGTCAAAAATGCGATCGAGGCGCGCCTCGACATTGCGGCATCGGTCAGATCCTCACGCACCTGAAAATAATTGACAATGCCTAAAATAAGAACCGGCGTTAAAACGACCAAAAATATGGTCAATGATTTAAGACGCACTCTTGACATTGCGCCGGACATCTTTTTATTGTATCCCATTGGAAATTTCGAGCCAAAGTAAAAAACAGGATCCCGCTTCGCCGAAGGACGAAGCGGGACGGAAACTGCGAAGCCCGCGGAATTACTCGGGAACGAGCTCAAGGTCCTCGAGGCGGATCCTGACGTCGCTGAGTTTTTCCCCGAGGGGAAAGACGAATTCCACGCACGCATACGCGAGTCGGATCGCCTTCACGACGCCGGGCATCCCTTTCGGCAACCGGTAGCCGAATCCGACGACCCTTTCGTTTTTCAGCGCGACGGTCGAACCGACACGGATCTCTTGCGGCATAAAACCTCCTCCTCTGAATGAGGCGCCCTTCTTGGTCGCTGGAAAAGAACAACTTAATATTAGCATATCTAAATAGTTCTGTCAAGTTCCTGTGGTAATATGCACGCACATTTGGCGGTTTTGGGCGGCTCGCCATTTGCTTTTTCAAACCGGTCGTTCGTCCTGCCAGCGCAGGACGCCGCCCTGCGCTCTCGGCGCGCCAACTTCGCTCCGCGCGGCTCCCCTATCCTGAAACCAGCGCTCTTTCGAACTTGCAAAACGCATTCCCCCGCCTTAGGCGGGTTTTTTTACGGGAAAAACGCGAATTTTATTCCGACCAGAACCAAAAATGCGGCCACGATGAATCGGAACCGTTCTTGGGGAATATGCTGCAGGATTCGCTCGCCGATCCAGACGCCCGCAAAGGACGCGGGAATATAAAAAAGGAGATTTTCCGCGAGAGCCCGATCCATCGCCGCTCCGCTCCACACATAGGTCGCAAGCCGCGCCGTATCAATGAGAAATCCGGCCGCGGCTACCGTTGCAATGAATGCGGCCTTG
>JACOYI010000008.1 GCA_016181935.1 Candidatus Niyogiibacteriota bacterium
TGGCTTGAGAAGAACCAATGTTTGAGATCGGTGCCTGCACTCGTATCGCTCAAGGTCAGGAAGGGTCGGGTTCCCGCCAACTGCAATGCCCAGTTGGGAGTGCTTGTTCCCACACCCAATCGGGTTTCCACAATGAGGTTTCCATCGCCTGCGGGAGTTCCGGTAGGACAGGCCCCGCTACAGACAAAGAGATTGTCATCATTGATATAGACATCGCCCGATGGATCGAGAGTGAGATCTCCGGCGGCATTCACGGAGAAGTCGGAAAATAGTGCATTGTCATACCCCAATCGGAACTGGGAACCGCTGATGGTATTGAGCACATGCAGTTTCGATGCCGGCGTGCTCGTTCCGATGCCGACGAGCCCTCCCGAGGTGGCGATGGTGAGTCCATAGGCAATGGAGGAGGTTGCGGAAGTGGAGGTGGCGTAGAAAACGGGAGTTTCGAGATATGACCACGATGCAATGCGGGGGATCTGAAGACCTCCCGCAAACGTGCTTGTTCCCGTGCTGTCTACAAACAGATTTCCGGCAATGCTGACAGATGAGGATGCAGACAACGGACCTTGAATCGAAAGATTCGCGGCAACCGTGCTTGATGCTTGAGACAAAAACCCTCCGGTGAATGTCGAGAGTCCCGTCACTCCGAGCGTCGAAGAAAACGAACCCGTGGTCGCCGAGAGTCCCGCGGAACTCGCGATGGTGATGTCGTTGGGAATATCCGCATCCGTAAGGCCCGAAACCGACGAGACCGTAATGGAACTCAACGTGATTCCGGACAAGGTATCGATCTTGTTGGTCAATGCAATGGCGCGGAAGGGTCAAGGAAACGGAGAGTTCGGGAGAAGAAACCAAAAGGGAGTCCTTAGGAGTCGGAAAAGGACTCCCCTTAACGGGCTCCCCTTGAGGGGTTCCGAATTCCTCCGGAGGAACATTTAGTTGCGGGGGCGGAGCGACAACAATTTCTTTTTTCTCAAATGATTCTGAAATTTTCTCTGCGATATATTCTCCGTATTTTTTCGGAGCCAATTCCACCCACGTTGCGATCGCATGTTGAATATCGGGCGTCTGGGCGCGGATCGCGGTTCCGGCTTTTTGTCCGAGAGTTTTCACGAGCGATTCAAATGACGAAAATGTCGAGGCGCCGGCCGCCGCAAATTGTTCCGAGGTATTTTTTAACGCGCGAAATTCGGCGAAGACAGCGGCGCGATTAGCGATCCCAACCGCCAAAAGCGTGGCACAGACAAGGCCGTAGATAAACGAACGAAACAGCGATGGCCGCTCCGCCGCCGATTTCGGGGGTGGCGGCGTCGGTATCGGCGCCAAAATAGGCGCCGATGCGCTTTCTCGTTTCGCAAAAAATTTTTTCGCATCGATTTCCGCAACAAACCATGCCGAGCCGATGCGTTCGGCCGGCAATTTATTTTCCGCGATCAATTGACGAATACGCTCGCGGTGATAACCCGAAAGAAATGCAATATGTGCAATGGAAAAATAGGTTTTTCCATTGCGTGAAATTTGCGCAATCGCTTGACGCGCCATACCTATTCAGTATAGCCCGCCTCATTGAGATGGATTTGGAATTATGGGGATAATTCCACGCGATAACTCCTAGCGCTTGGCCGAATTCGGCGCTCCATTGTTTCGTAATCGATTTCTACAAGTCCGAAGCGCGGACCAAATCCCTTATCCCACTCGAAGTTATCCGTCAGCGCCCAATAGAAGTACCCTCGGACATCAATTCCGTCTCGGATCGCCATTTCTACAAACCGAAGATGCTCTTGGATAAATGCGGTGCGCTTTGAATCCGCCGCATCCGCAATACCATTCTCCGTGATGTAAATGGGCTTCCCGAATTTCTCCAAACTCTTCAAAACCTTATAAATCCCCTCGGGATGGATCTCCCATCCAATATCTGACACGACCTTATTCTCGTTCTGATTGAACCGGAAATTCCGGATCCGATCATGGAAATAGTAGTTAACTCCGATGAAATCCTGATAATCTCTGATAAGGTTTAGGAATCTTTGATTCCACCACCAATCCGCAAGTCGCGCGAGCACGGCGTCGGCGCCGCTCCCCTCAAAAAAAATCATGTTTTTTGCGATACCGATTTTGGCCTCTGGCTGAGTGCGTTTGATGGCGGCAAAAGCGGCCCGATGGCCCTTGACAAGATTTCGGATCGCCCCTAAATACGCAAAAATTCCGGCACACTTGGGCGGCCAATCGCCCCGCCAATACGCATGCGATGCGTACACCATCGGCTCATTCTCTGTGATCCAGAATGTTATATCGCCCTTGAATTCTTCCGCCATTTTTTCGCAGAAACGCGAAAAATAATTTGCGATGTCGGTATTCAGCCAGCCGCCTTTTTTTTCAAGCCATTGCGGAAGCGTCCAATGCCATAGCGTAACGAATGGTTCCATTCCTCGCTCGCGAAGTGCGCGGATGACGATGCGGTAATGTTCGATCTCGTGCACGTCCCACTCCCCCTCCTGCGGTTCGATGCGCGACCATTCGATGGAAAACCGGTGCGCGTTATGCCCCAATGATTTTGCAATATCAAAATCCTCGCGAAACCGATTGTAATGATCCGTCGCGCGCTCCGCATCAAAATACGGCGTCCAATTATTTCGGATACCGCCCTCAACTTGATAGGCGCTCGATGCCGCGCCCCAATAGAAATTTCGAGGAAATTTCATTTTGTTTTTTGAATCGTTTCGCGCGCGATATTCCACATGTCGGGCATTTGATGCTTTTCTTTTAGCCAATACCACCACTCTACGCCCCAGAAATAAAATTCGTCAAAACCCGTGCCGCGGATATACGAAAGCAATGCGCGGAATTTTTCCGGATTCATCGTTTTATAATGCTCCGAGGGCTCGGTTTGAAAAAGAGCTTTTTCTTGCCACGGCTCCGCCTGCAATTCAATGATGACGGCGGGCTTTGGTCCATTCGCCAGTTCCGCGATGGCGCGCTTTGCGCGAAAAAAGGCGGGTGGGAGCGGGTAGGTAAATACGCCCAACGTTGGATGTCCGATCGTGCGGTACAAGGTCGAACCAAAAACATCGGCGCGTTTATGCGCCTGAATCCAAAGCGATAACTCGCCGGAGTCCGTGATCATGATGGGGCGCCCGCCTAGACCGCCCGGCGAGGCTGGTGCGTCGAGTTCACGGACTCTCGCGATCTCCGCATCCAGAAGTTCAACCGAAAACGGCGGACAGATGCCGAAATCCAGAAACGGTTCGTTCTCAACCTGCCAGATCTTGATCGCCTTCGAATCCCGATATCGTTCAATAACTCGTTCGATATGTCGAATGAGTTCGCTGCGAAATTCGTCTGTAGGCAATTTTTTCGCCCATTCGGGGATATGGCATTCGGGCCAGCGCGGAGCGCGATACCCGAGCGCAAGGATCAATTCCGCGTTATGCGCCTCCGCGTCCTGAACCTGCCAATCCAGTTCCGAAAAATCAACGATCCCGCGTTCGCGTTCGATGCGATTCCAATATGCCGTGATGCGGATCTTGCGGATGCCGAGGTTGTCGAGCATTGCGCGGTAGACCTCGCGCGGATCGAGTCCCAAATTTTCCGCATGATTCGGCGCAAATGTCGCGCCATATGCTTTTATGTCTCGGACCGGAACGCGTCCGATAAGAAAAAAACCGGCGAAGGTACCCGCAACACCGAACAGAATAAGCCATTTTACAATCCGCATCATGTAAGCGTCAGAACGATAAAACCCAGTGCGAGCATAAGAATACCTGCTCCCTTTGCGATAAGGGAGCGAACGTCGAATCTCTCGCGGATGAACCATGGCGCCGCATGGGTTGCGGCAACGGCGATCAGAAAAACCGCAAGATATTCAACACCTTTAAGCGCCGCAACCACGCTTCCGGGACCGAGCGCCAACGCATAATTCAATAGGAAAAAACTGGACGCCCCGATGCCTTTGTTCAAAAAGAAGATCGCGTAGGACGAGTGAGGCGCCGTGCGCGTGATCGCAACGACCGCGTCTCTTACGTTCGAAAACGCAAGCAGGCCCACGGCCGCAAGCGCGCCTCCCAATCGCGACCAGATGAACGCGGAAAGAAACGGAGAGCTTTTAAAAACCTCGATCAAGAGTAAAAAAGAAAACGCAAGAAGGCCGCCGGCCGCGGCCGCAAGGATGAACGCGGGAATTTGAAATGCGCGTTCGCGGCGGGGCGCCAAAAAAAGCCCGCCAGCGACAAAAAGCGCGATGGCGCCTATCTGCGGAGATGAAGGGACGACGCCGTATCCGATCCATGTAAAAAGGATCACGAAAACCGGAATGAGCGCTCCCACCGTCGGCACGACGCGGCTCGAATCGCTTTTGCGGAGCGCCTCATAAAATGCGAGAAGCGCGCCGATGAAAATGACTCCGGAAAGAAGAGCGAGCGCCAGATCATCGGCGGGAATCACCGTAAAACCAAAGGGGGTCAGCGCCAAGGCGGCGAGTCCGAGGATCCCGACAAAAAACGCGTACGCAGACGCACTCGGGATGCGCTCGCCCAGAAGATATTTATCGATCGCGGCCGCAACGCCGGAGAGCGCATAAGCGGCGGCGCCGAATACAATTCCCATGTATCTATTCTATCATAATGTTCCGACTAGAACTCATCCCAAAACCTCACTCACGCATGCTGCGAGTAGGCACGCCGTATTTTTCTGCTGAAAAATCTGCTTACTCTCGCGCCGTCGCGCTCCGAGAATCCTACTCGCAGCATGCGCTCGTTCCGATCAACGGTTTTGGGATGGGTTCTAAAGACTACCCTTGCGTTTGCGCCAAGCCGCGATCGCGGCATGGTCACCGGACATCAAAATCTTCGGCACGCGATATTTTTTGCTTTTCCACTCCAAAATTTCGGGGCGCGTGTATACCGGATGCGATCCGTGATGTTCCTCAAGGGATTCCGATTTACCCAAAACACCGGCAACGTGGCGCGCCGTTACGTCAAGAACGGCAAGTGCCGCAAGTTCTCCGCCGGTCAATACGTAAGGCCCGATCGAAACCTCCTTTGCTTTTAAAATTTTTCGGACGCGCGCATCAATGCCCTCATAGCGTCCGCAAATCAAAATCAACGCATCGTAATGTTTTGCCAAATTGCGCGCCGTTTTTTGCGCAAATTGCGCACCGGACGGCGAAAAGATGATGATCGTTGATCTGCCCCGGATGCGCTTTTGCGCCGATTCTACGGCTTTGAGTATCGGGAGGGCTTGGAGCACCATTCCCGGCCCCCCGCCGAATGGTTTGTCGTCCACCTCGGCCCGCCCTCGGCGAGACAGGTCCGCGATCTTATGGGCATCGCGCACAAAATCGCGCGGATTGATGATGTGGATCCGGATACGCCCGCTTTTTTGCGCTCTGCCGATGATCGAACTCGAGATATAGGATCCGAGTGCCTCCGGAAATAGTGTGATAACGTAGAAATCCATAAGAAACGTAAAGAGCGGTCCCTGTCGCCAAGGACCGCCCCTTACGCTTAAAACTTCAATTCATCCATCACGGAATCCGATCCGACAGCGGGCGCTTCGTTCGCAGGCGGACTTTGCATGCGGCCGCCTTCCGGCTCCTCGATCTTTAGGTTCACGCGGGAACGGTTTTTGAGTCCGACCACGCGGAGGAGCGTCCGGATCGCCTTTGCGGTATTGCCCATGCGGCCGATGATCTTGCCCATATCGGCGGAGTTCAACTTCATCGTCAGGAGAACCCCCATTTCATCGACCTTGCGGTCGATCTTCACGTCCGACGGGTTATCAACCAGCGCCTTCACGACAAAATCCAGAAATTCTTGGTCCTGAAATCGTTCTGCCATGGTAGCGACGGAATTATTGGTAATCGGAAATTCGACCCATCTGATATGCCTTAATGCTAACGGTTTTGGCAATGATGTCAACTCTCTACCGCAATCCTCAATGGTATCACTAACACATTTCTGACGGCCGTCAGGAATGTGTTAATCCCCCTCCATGATTACAAGTTCAGCAATCACAAAATCAAGATTTTATTTCTACGCGTTTTCGCTCGGCGATCTCGTCCAGCTCGCGGTTGAAATGGTCGATCCTTTTCTGAAGCTCGTCTTTCGCGCGGAATTTTTCGTCTTCCGAAATTTTGCCGTCGCGCTCCTGCGTCTGAACATCCTTCCAAACGATATCGCGCGCTTTGCGCGATGCGATGCGCGCCTCTTCCGATTTTTCATTCACAACCTTCATCAATTGCTCCCGCCGTTCGCCGGTGAGCGCGGGCAGAATGACCCGGATGACCTCTTTGTCCACCACGGGCTGGAGCCCTAAATTTGAATTTCGGACGGCTGTTTCAATACTTCCGACCATACTTTTATCCCATGGTTGAATGACGAGCGTACGCGCATCCTGCGATGTAATGGATGCAACGCCCTCCAGTTTCATTTTGGAGCCGTACGCATCCACAAGGACGTCTTTTACCATCGCAGGATTGGCGCGGCCCGTGCGAAGCGTCGAGAGTTCGTTCGAAAACCATTCCTTGGTTTTTTTGAGCTCAGTGTCGAATTGTGTGAATGGATAGGGCATAGGTCCTCGGGATCACCCTTTGAATGATATAAGATATTCTAAACACATTTTGCGTCCGAGATTCAAGACGTGCTCGGATGAACGAACCTCGTAAGCGCGGCTCAGGAGTGCCGCCGCGTTCGGCCGGAACCGCGCCCATTGTTCGTAGTCATCCAAAAACTTTAAAAACTGCTCCTCATTTTCTGCGCACGATTCGATCCATTGCGCACGCGCTTTCCCATTCAATTCCCAGCCTCCCAAAGTGTCAAAGGCCCGGCTTTTGACAAGGTCTGTCGGCGGGCGGATTCGTTCGGATAACTCATTCGGTTGTTGGGTTCTCACCACGATCGCGCGTGACCGGATGGTCTCGGGAACCGATTCGATCGCGGAGGCGGCAAAAAAGAAATGACATCCCGATGGCGGCTCTTCAATGAGTTTCAAGAGCGCCGGATAGGATTGCCAATTGAACGTATCGGCATCGAGTACGAAAAATAGCCGTCCTTGGCGCGCTAGATGCGCCTTCCCGCGAATATCGCGGACGCTATCAATGCCGCCCCGCCTAGCGAGACTATCGGGGGCGCTTAGCGCCCCGCCGGCATACGATTCCACAACGCCTTCGGATTTCAAAAATTCGGAGATCGCATCGGGTGTCGCATCCAGCACGATATAGGCATTTGCAAAAGAACCGCTTTTTTTGTGTTGCTCTAAAATCGGGTGCATCACCGCTTCCCAAGCAGACTTTTTTTGTAAACATCGAGATGGTCAAGCGCAATGCCGGTTCCTTTGGCGACGCAATAGAGCGCATCCTCTGCGACATACGCCTTGACCCCCGTGGTTTTGTAGACGAGTTCCGTGATATTACGCAAAAGCGATCCGCCGCCGGTCATGACGATCCCCTGATCGATGATGTCCGCCGCGAGCTCGGGCGGCGTTTCCTGCAAAACCGATTTGATGGCCCGCACGATCTCGCGCAATTCATTTTCAATGGCTTTGGTTATTTCATTGGTCGAAATTTCGGCCGCGCGCGGGAGCCCCGTCAAAAAATCGCGACCCTTGATCGTGTGGCGGTCCTCAACATCCACGGCAATGGCGGAGCCGATGGCAATCTTGATCTCTTCGGCGGTTTTGTCGCCGATCGCAAGATTGAATGTCCGCTTGATGTAGTCGGCGATCGCTTGGTCTATTTTATTTCCCGCCATTTTGACCGAGGTCGCCGCCACAATGCCGCCGAGCGATATCACCGCCGCATCCGTTGTTCCGCCGCCGATATCCACCACCATATGTCCCGTGGGTTCGTGAATGGGGATGCCGGCGCCGATGGCCGCAAGAATCGGCTCCTTCATCACATAGGCCTGTTTGGCATCGGCCTTGCCGGCGGCCTCGATGACCGAACGCCGCTCGGTGGAAGTGACCCCCGCCGGCACCGAAATCAGAACCTCCGGTTTGAACATGTTCCAGCGCCCCAACGCTTTTGAAATGTAGTAGCGAAGCATCGCCTCGGTGATGCGATAATCGGCGATGACGCCGTCTTTCATGGGGCGGTACACATTGATGCTGTCGGGCGCTTTGCCCACCATGGCTTTGGCGTCGTTGCCGACCGCGACAACCTTATTTTCGGGTATTGAAACCGCCACGACCGAGGGTTCATTCAATACGATCCCCCGCCCGGGCACATACACCAAGGTGTTGGCGGTTCCAAGGTCGATTCCCAGTTGTTTTACAAATATGGGCATATACCGCGCTCATTCACGGATACGTTTAATTTTTGCGCCCAGTCGCGCAAGCTTATCTTCGATGGTTTCGTACCCGCGGTCAATCTGGTAGACGTTATGAATTTCGGACTCCCCTTCGGCGACAAGCGCGGCGATGATGAATGCAAGTCCCGCCCGCAGATCCGGACTTTCCATCACGCGCCCGCGAAGCGCCGCGGGCCCCGCAATGATGGCGCGGTGCGGGTCGCAAAACGTGATATCCGCGCCCATGCGCTCGATATCTTTCAGATATTCAAGGCGGTTATCGAAGATCGTTTCAAAAATTTCGGAGCGCCCATTGGCCTGCGTGAGCAAAATACAAAAGGGCGCCTGCAGATCCGTGGGAAATCCCGGATACTCGCGTGTTTTGATATTTACGGGATTTATTTTTTTCGTGCGCTTTACGCGGAGCCAATCGGGGCCGGTTTTTACAGAAGCGCCCGCGGTCTTCAAATGCTCGAGCAAACTTCCCAAGTGTTCCGGGTTGCATTTCTCGATGGTAAGTTCGGATGCCATAAGCGCCCCAAGGATCGCCAAACTTCCCGCCTCGATGCGATCCGGAATGACTTCGAACGGCGCGCTTGCCATGAGTTTTGCGTCCCGACCCAAGCCGGTAATTTCAATGGTCGCGGTTCCTGCGCCCGCAATTTTCGCTCCTGCGTTGTTCAAAAATTCGGCAAGCGCCGGAATTTCGGGTTCAGAGGCGGCATTACGTAAAACGGTTTTGCCGTCAGCCGCGACCGCCGCGAGCATCAGCGTTTCGGTCGCGGTCACGCTCGGAACGCGGAACGTAAAGTCGGCGCCCGTGAGTTTTTTTGCCTCAAAAAAATATGTTTCGTCTTTCTCCTTGAATGTCGCGCCCAAGGCGGTGAGTCCTTCGATGAAAATATCAATGGGTCGCTCGCCGATAACGCATCCGCCCGGATGCGCGAGCGCCGCCTTGCCGAAGCGGCCGAGCAAAGGGCCGATGGCGACAACGGACGCGCGGAAGCGTTTGGTGATTTCACGGTCAAGTTCCGATTTTTTGATTCCGCGGGGGTCAACCGTAAGCGTATGATTACTCGCTTTTTTCACTTTAGCGCCGAGTTTCTCCAAAAGCTCACTCATACGGAAGACATCCTCAATTTGGGGGACATTGGTCAGTTCCACGGGCGAATCAAATAGAATGGAGGCGGCAAGCAGTTTTAAGGCGTGGTTTTTCGCCCCGCCGACCGCCACCCGTCCTTTGAGCGTTTTCCCTCCCTGAATCACGAATTTCGGCATATATAATAGTAGCGCTTGCAAGCGAATTTTCAAATAAAAACACCGCCTCGGTTTTGGGGCGGTGGCGCGGGAATCCGACTACCTCTTCACGAGCTTCTTCAGCCAGTTGGCGAAGGCCTTGAAAATGCGTTGCTCGGGCGTCATCGCCGGCCTGGAATATCCCATCATCGGCGGCGGAAAGTCCGGCTTGTATTCACAGTACGGACGAGAACCCATGGCTTACCTCCTTGTGAAATGATGATTATCTGCCCATCTACGACCTAAAGTAAGCATATCATAATTCAAAAAACGCGTCAAGTTTTTCGCATTTTTGACGTAGGACGTGATAAAATGCAAAACATTATGAGCTTCGTCCACCTCCACACGCATAGCCACTATTCGCTGCTGGACGGGCTTGCGAAGGTGGAGGGTCTGGTAAAGCGGGCCCGAGAACTCGGAATGCCCGCGCTTGCGTTGACCGATCATGGAAATTTGTACGGCGCCGTGGAGTTTTACAAAGCATGCAAAGGGGCGGGCATCAAGCCGATCATCGGGGTCGAGGCCTACATCGCGACGGGTTCGCGGCTCTCGAAGAACGCGGGAATCGATGACAAACGCTACCATCTGATCTTGCTCGCAGAAAATAACGATGGCTACCAAAATCTTCTGCGTCTGGTCACGGCATCGCATCTCGAAGGATTCTATTATAAGCCGCGGATGGACAAGGAATTGTTGCGGAAATATTCCCGAGGCCTGATCGCGACCTCCGCCTGCATGGGCGGGGAAGTGGCGCGGGCGGTCGCCGTGAACGATTTTGAAAAAGCGAAGACGATCGCGCTCGAGTATCAAGAGATTTTTGGTCGCGGCAATTTTTATATTGAACTCTCGTACCATCCGGGCATTCCGAATCACGCGGAAATTCAAAAAGGCCTGCGCCGCGTCGCAATGGAGACCGGCATTCCGGTCGTGGCAGCGCAGGATATTCACTATCTCCTGCTCGAAGACGCCAAGGCGCAGGATATTCTGCTCGCGGTGCAAACCAATACGCGGCTCGACGACGCGGACCGCCTCACCATGCGCGAGGACAATTTTTCCATGCGCCCACCTGAAGAAATGCGGCAATTGTTTGCAGATATCCCCGAAGCCGCCGGAAACACGCTCGCGATCGCCGAACGCGTTCATATTGACCTCGAACTCGGCAAACTCAAACTTCCCTATTTTGATGTTCCCGAAGGAGAGACGGCCGACAGTTTTTTGAGCAAACTTTGCGAGGAAGGGCTCATTAAAAGATACGGCCCCACAATTCCCGACGCGGCCCGCGAGCGGCTCGATTTCGAACTTACCGTCATTCAAAAAACCGGCTTTGCATCGTACTTCTTGATCGTCCAAGACATCACGAATTGGGCAAAGAAAAACGGCATCGTGGTGGGGCCGGGTCGCGGTTCGGCCGCGGGCTCCATTATTTCGTATCTTACGAACATCACGAATGTGGACCCGTTGACGTACGATCTGCTTTTTGAGCGGTTCATGAATCCGGACCGCGTTTCCCCGCCGGATGTCGATCTGGATTTTGCCGACACCCGCCGCGACGAAGTCCTTGCCTATATGACGCAAAAATACGGCGAGGATCATGTGGCGCAGATCATCACGTTCGGCACGATGGCCGCCCGCGCGGCCATCCGCGATTCGGGACGCGCGCTCGGATTTTCGTATGCCGTTTGCGACGAGATCGCCAAAATGATCCCGTTTGGCAATTCGCTTGCGGAAGCGCTTGAGCATTCCTCGGAATTGAAACAGGCGCGCGATGCGAACCCGGATGCGCGCCGGTTGCTTGAGGCCGCCGGGAAGCTCGAGGGCGTGGCGCGCCATGCGTCCGTACACGCCTGCGGCGTCGTTGTCACCCGCGATCCGTTGGTCGAGACCGTTCCCTTGCAATATGCGGCGTCGCGCGACGGCTCGGACACGCGCTCTATCGTGACACAATTTGAAATGCACGCCGTGGAGGACTTGGGCCTTTTGAAAATGGATATTTTGGGACTCAAAAACCTGAGTGTCATCGAAGCGGCCATCCGTCTGATCGAAGAAAAAACCGGAACGCGGGTCGATGTTGATTCCATGAGCGTGGACGATCCGGCCGTGTATGCGATGCTCGCGGCAGGAAAAACGCTCGGCGTATTCCAGCTCGAAGGAGGCGGTATGACGCGGTATTTGGTCGAACTCGGCCCGACGAACATCGAAGATATCATCGCGATGATCTCGCTCTATCGCCCGGGCCCGATGGAACTGATCCCGCAATATATCGCGCGCAAGCACGGCACAGAGGAGATCCGGTACTTGCACCCGCGCCTCGAACCGATCCTTAGAAAAACCTACGGCATCATGATCTATCAGGAGCAATTGATGCAGTCGGCGCAGGCGCTCGCCGGATTCACGCTCGCCGAAGCCGATACGCTTCGCAAGGCGGTCGGCAAAAAGATCAAAAAACTGCTCGACGAGCAAAAGGATAAGTTCGTCTCTGGCGTAGAAAAAACCATCCAAAGCCGCGCGCTCGGCAACGACATGTGGCATCTGATCGAACCCTTTGCGCGGTACGGTTTTAACCGGTCGCATGCCGCCTGTTATGCCATTGTTGCGTTCCAAACCGCGTGGCTCAAATATCATCACCCGCTTGAGTTCATGACCGCGCTCATGAATGCGGACGAAAAGGATGTCGAACGCATCGCCTTTTTTGTCACGGAGGCGCGCGCACTCTCGATCCCGATCTTGGCGCCGGACGTAAATCAATCCAACGAGGGCTTCACGCCGGTCGGGAATGCCATCCGGTTCGGTCTTCGCACCATCAAAAACGTGGGCGCCAATGTCGTCGCTTCGACGATCGAGGAACGCCGGATGAACGGCCCGTACTCGAACATCGGCGATCTGCTCCGTCGTGTGAATTCGAAGGATCTGAACAAAAAGTCGCTCGAATCGTTGATCAAATCGGGCGCCTTGGATTCGATCGGAGAGCGCAATCAGATGCTCGCGAACTTGGAGCGGATCTTGGATCATCACCGTGATGGCGTGAAAACGCGCCGTCAAAATCAGGAATCCATTTTTGGTTTAATGGACGTGAATGCGGCGCCGTCGCTGACGCTTTCGAGCGCGACCCCCGCGACGCTCGATGAAAAATTGCGCTGGGAAAAGGAACTTCTGGGATTGTACGTTTCGGGGCATCCGCTGGACCGGATCCGTCCGGCGTTCGAGGCGTACCATAAGACCATTGCGGACGCGCAAAAACTCGGCGAAGGCGCGCCCGTTGTCGTCGCGGGGCTCATCGAAAGCATGAAAAAGATCCAGACCCGACAGGGCGATCCGATGCTTTTTTTGAATCTTTTGGATCACACCGGAACGATAGAGGCCGTGATCTTCCCGAAAACCCTGCAGAAATACGGCCACTTGATCCGCGAGGATGTGGGGCTCAAATTCCGCGGCCGGCTTTCCTACCGCAACGGCCGGATTTCCATCATTGCGAACGATCTCAAAAGCTTTTAGAATAATACCATGAAGCGATTTGATTACGCCTTTTAATATGGCCTCATCTGCTGACCATCGCGATATCGGGCGCGAGCTCGATTTGTTTTCTTTCCATGACGTGGCGCCCGGCGCGCCCTTTTGGCATCCCAACGGGATGATCGTTTTTCGCGAGCTCGAGCGCTATGCGCGCAAGATTAATGATGCAAATGGCTTTGATGAGATCTCGACGCCCATTATGGTCAAGGACACGGTTTTCAAACAGTCGGGCCATTGGGACCATTACCGCGAGAACATGTTTTGGTTCGTGAATCCGCGCGATGAAAACGAAACGCTGGTGATCAAGCCGATGAATTGCCCCGAATCCACCTATGTTTACAATTCGACGATTCGGAGCTATCGCGACCTGCCTCTGCGGCTCGCCGAGATCGGGCGATTGCACCGCAATGAATTGTCGGGAACGCTCGGGGGTCTGTTCCGCGTGCGCCAGATCACCATGGATGACGCACATATTTATGTGCGGCCCGATCAGGTGGAGGGCGAGGTTATTTCGGTTTTAAAAACCATCGAAGAGTTTTATGCGCTTTTCGGATTCAAGCCGAGCTATGTCCTTGCCACGATGCCGGAATTCGCGCTCGGTACCGCAGACGAATGGAAACGCGCGGAGCGGGCGCTTGAAAATGCGCTCAGCGCCGCCGGCGCGAAATTCGAAGTCGCAAAAGGCGAGGGCGCATTCTACGGCCCTAAGATCGAAGTCCACATGAGAGATTCGCAGGGACGCGACTGGCAACTGGGCACGGCGCAATTGGATCTCGTCATGCTTCCCAGACAATTTGAACTTTCGTATGCGGATGAGGATGGTTCCAAGAAAATGCCGTGGGTCATCCACCGCGCCATTTTCGGTTCATTCGAGCGCTTCTTGGGCATTTTACTTGAAGAAACCGGCGGCAATTTGCCGGTGTGGCTTTCGCCGGTTCAAGCGGCCGTTCTGTCCGTAAGCGATAAAAGCGTGGACTACGCGGCGAAGGTCGTGAAAAATCTGCGAGGAGCCGGGATCCGCACAATACTGAATGCGGATTCGGATACGCTCAATAAAAAAATCCGCGATGCCGAAGTGATGAAAATCCCCTATATTCTGGTCGTCGGACCCAAGGAGGCCGAAACCGGCACGGCGAACGTCCGTGAACGCGATACCGATGCTCAAAAATCACTCTCACCGGAGGACTTCATCGAGCTCGTCCACCATCAAATTCCATGACGACGACTAACACATTTCGGACGGCCGTCAGAAATGTGTTAGCGAATATGCTCTAATGAAAAAATTGAAACTCATCGTCATTGTCGGACCAACGGCGTCCGGAAAATCGGTATTCGCGGTTCGCCTTGCACGAAAAACCGGGGGCGAGATCATTTCCGCGGATTCGCGGCAGGTTTACAAAGGATTGAATCTCGCATCCGGCAAGATCACCAAACGCGACATGCAGGGCGTGCCGCATTATTGCCTTGATTTGGTATCGCCCAAGAGGAATTTCACGGCGGATGATTACAAAAAGTGCTTTTGGGATGCAGTTCAAAAAATCGAAAAGCGCGGAAAAGTCCCTATCGTTGTCGGCGGCGCCGGCTTTTATATTGATGCCGCGCTTGGACGGATGGGCACGGGCGGCGCTCCGCCGAACCCACAACTGCGCCGCGCCCTTGCCAAAAAAACGGTGAACGCTCTTTTTAAGATGCTTCAAAAACTTGACCCTCAACGCGCCCTCGACATTGCCGCAAAGAATGAGATCAAAAATAAGGTCCGCCTGATCCGCGCCATTGAGATCGCAAAATCTCCCTTAAGGGCTACCCTTTACAAAGGACTACCCTTTGGGTTGGAGGGGGTAGATATAGAATGGATCGGGATAGCGCATACCGGCGAGGCGCTTCGAGAGAAAATTCGCGCTCGATTGAAGGCGCGGATGAAAGCCGGAATGGTCGCGGAAATAAAAAAACTCCGCCGAAGCGGAGTCAGTTGGAAACGGCTGGATGAACTGGGCCTCGAGCCGCGCTGGATCGCGCGCTATCTCCAAGGCAAAGTTACGAAAGAACAGATGCTCTACCGCCTCGAGAACGCCATTTGGCGTTACTCAAAGCGGCAAATGACGTGGTTCCGCCGGAATCGCGAGATTCATTGGATTTCAAACCTTCCATCGCCAACAACGAAGCGTCACTCGTAATTAGCGTCCTGTGGTGGAACCGAACCGCCTAGAAAGGCCATCACTGCAATAAAAGCAGCAAGTACACAGACGAAGAATACTTCCATACGGGTCTCCTTGTCAGAGTTTTGAACTCTACCCCCACGATCTTTTTACCTTATTCCAACTCTTTTGTCAACACTTCTTTCGCTTTCTCGGGATTCGCGCTTCCCTTGGTTTCCCGCATCATTTGGCCGAGTAAAAACTGTAGGGCATTCTGTTTTCCTGCCTTGTAGTCCGCAACGGCGGCGGGGTTCGCCTCGATGATCTTTTGCGCGATTTTCTGCAATTCCTCCTCCCCGCTTACTTGCGCAAGTCCCCTGTCACGCACAATATCCGACGGGTCGGATGACTCTTCAAGCATCGCCGCGAGCACGTCTTTTGCCGCGCGGGATGAAATTTCGCTATGCGCGACCATTTTAATGAGCTCCGAGAAATTCTCGGGCGTCATCAAGATATCACCCCATTCCAATTCTTTGGCTTTCATCAATCCAACGAGGTCCGAGGAAAGGTAGTTATAGAGAAGCCGAATGTGCCCATGAGGCGACTCCCCCGCCCATTCCATGAGTTCGGAAACCGCCTCCTCAAAAAATTCGCCGAGTTTTTTATCGGACGCGAGCATCGCGCACGCCTTAGCATCAAGCCCAAATTCTCGCGCGAATCGGGCGCGTTTATCCCATGGCATCTCGGGAAGTTCGAGGCGAAGCGTGTCCGGATTCAACTCCGCGTCCTCATACACTTTGAGCGGCGGTAGGTCGGGTTCGGGAAAATACCGGTAATCATGGGATGATTCTTTCAGGCGCTGGGAAAATGTTTTCTGCTTCACGTCATCCCACCCGCGCGTTTCCTGCTTCAATTCTTTCTTATTTTTCAGCGCTTCCGTTTGCCGCTCGATCTCGTATTCAATGGCCGAAAAAAGCGCGGCAAAAGAATTGATATTCTTCACCTCGGTTTTCGTGCCCATATTGAGCGAAACATTCGCCTCAAGCCGCATTTCCCCTTTTTCCAAATTCGCGCGGGATGCCTCGAGATACAAAAGCGCTCTGCGAAATTCCTCGGCGAATTCCTTTGCCTCACCAGCGCTCGAAATATCGGGCTCGGTCACCATTTCCATAAGCGGAATACCGGCGCGGTTGAAATCCACGAACGAGCGCGATGTTTTCCGCGACTTGGAAAGAGAAGGCGCTCCGCGCGGCGAGTTTCCAAGTCCGGCGGGAATTTCATGCAACAGCCGCCCTGTATCTTCTTCCAAATGAATGCGCCGGATGCGGATGCGCTTGCCGGATGCAAGAGTGATGCCGCCTCCCACGATCAATGGGTGCTCGTATTGCGATATCTGATACCCCTTGGGCAGGTCGGGATAAAAATAGTTTTTGCGGTCGAATTGCGAATGCCGATTTGCCTCACCGCCCAGCGCCAGCCCAACCCGCAAAACATGTTTGACCGCTTCCTTATTGATGACCGGAAGCGTCCCGGGATGCCCCATGCAAACGGGGCATACATTGATATTGGGATGCTTTTCGGACGGGTCGTTCGATGAATCGCAGAACATCTTGCTTGCGGTCGCAAGCTCCGCATGGATCTCGAGTCCTATTGTTGCTTGCCGTTCCATAGGCTACACTTTACCATACTATTTATGCTTTCTTACAGCGATTTAAAAAAGGGCGTGACGTTCCGCTTCGAAGGAGAACCGTATCAGGTCATTGATTCGGATTTTCTGCGGATGCAGATGCGAAAGCCGGTCATGCAGGTCCGGATGCGCAACTTGAAAAACGGCAAGGTCATCGAACGTAATTTCCGTCAGAACGAGACCTTTGAGGAGATCGAGGTGGAGCGCTCTCCCATGATCTTTTTATTTTTTCATCGCGGACAATACACGTTCCATCCGCCCGGCAACCCTTCGGCGCGCATGATGCTTGCGGAAAATATTATCGGCGAGAACGCAAAATACCTAAAGGCGAATCTCCCCGTTGAATTCAAGAAGGTCGGTGATGAGGTGATCGGCGTGGATATGCCGATCAAAATTGATTACATTGTGAAAGAAGCGCCGCCCACGGAAAAAGGGAACACGGCGCAGGGCGGCACCAAAGAAGTGGTGTTGGAGAACGGGCTCGCGCTCCAAGTGCCGTTCTTCATCAATGCGGGCGATACGCTCCGCATCAACACGGATTCCGGCGAATACGTTGAGCGCGTTGAGAAACAAAAATAACGGGCAACTAACTGATTCCTGACGGCCGTCAGGAATCAGTTAGTCACCTATTTTCAAACGTTTCGGATTTTCCGCCGCTTCGGCTTTTGTGCGCGCCGCAAAATACGTGCAGTGATCGCATTCCGGACCTGATTCCGGAATTTTTGAGTCATTCAGACATTGATGCACCGCTTCCAGCGCATCCTCCACCCACGAATCATCGCCCTCATACGGGATAAGCGTCACGTCGAATTCGAGTTTGCCGTCGAACGCCGCGCGATCGGTCCTGCCGTTGCAATAGACGAAATATCCGGTATCCGACACCGTGTAGCCGTTTTTGCGAAGCAGCCATTGGTAGACCTCCATCTGCCGCTTGTAACCGTCCTGCCATTTTTTGTTCAATTCCGTGATGTCCTCGCTCTTCGAGGTCGCCTTGTAATCCACCACGATGTATTCGTCCCGCGAGTTCTGCCACAAGTCATCGATCGCTCCGAACACCAGAAAATTCGTCGGTTTATGGAGAAATTGCACGCCGACGAAATTGTTCCGCCAATCATCCAAATCCTTGTGCGGCACCGGCTGGGCGTCCACGCCGTATTTCTCGATCAGAGGATGTCTGGTGCCTTTGACGCGGTGAATATCAAATTCCAGTTTCAACAGCTTATCGACGGCGGCGTTCAGCGCGAACGGGAATCCGGGCGGGCGGCCCACTCCGAGCCGCCGGTCCAGATAAAAACACCGCGGGCATTCGGTGAAGAGTTCGATCTTCGTCCGCGACAGTTTGAACGGCTCCGTGGAATCCGGCGCATACAATCCGCGGCTTCGTTGGCCCGCGTAATATTCCGACATATCCCGTTATCCTAGCGCGCATTGCCGATGACGCCAATCCGTGCAAGGATGAGCCGAATTCGGCCTTTGACATGAGGTTCAATGCAAAAACTTGCCCAGCGCCTCTTCGGCAATTTCCGGGCGCGCTATATCCCGCTCCTGATGGTGTATTTCGCCTACGGAGCATCCGGATTCTCCTCCATCGCGGAAAGTTTCTGGGTCAAAGAAGAACTCAAACTCAGCGTCGTTGCGCTCGCGGTCATCGGATTTTGGGTGGGAATACCGTGGACCATCAAGATGATATTCGGCCAATGCGTGGATAGTATCCGCATCTTCGGCTCGGGCCGGCGCATCTATATTTTTTTTGGAGCATCCTTGTTGATCGCCGGTCAGTTGATCCTCATCGGGCTCGCCTCGAAAATGCCGTGGCTTCTCCAATTCGGAAGTCCCGAAAAATTGTTTTTTCTCGCCGCGATCCTTTCCGTACTGGGCTTCGTCATTCAGGATGTCGTTGCGGACGCAATGAGTACAGAAGTGGTGGAGCGCAAAAATCCGGATGGGACGCCGCGCGACGAAAACGCGATCAACGCAGAACTCACACAAGTACAGTGGCTGGGACGGGTCGCCCTGATGACCGCGGGTATGGCGGTCGCGGGCTTGGGCGGATGGCTTGCGCAGGTCCTGTCCTATCCACAAATGTTCACGATCGCGCTTTTTGTCCCGATCCTTTCGGTGACCGGCGCCATCTGTGTGCGGCTGAATCCCATTCCCCGCTCCCCGATCAACTGGAAAATATTGGGCGGCGGCTTGCTGTTTGGCGCCCTTGTCGTGGCGCTCAACCTCTCGGACATCGCGGGTGCCGAGGAAATCGTCTTCGTGGTGTCACTTTGCGTTATCGCCGGTCTCATCTGGCAAGTGGGGATCCAATGGTCGCTCGCGCTCGCCGCGATCGCGATATTCATGTTCCGTGCGACGCCCGGAACCGGAGCCGGTGTCGGCTGGTGGATGATCGATGTGCTCGGTTTTGACAAGGCGTTTCAAGGAACCCTTTCGCAAATCGGCTCACTACTCGCACTCGCCGGACTCTTTCTGTTTCGAAAATATATCACCGAGCGTCCGGTCGCATTTACGCTGACGTGGCTCACAATTGCGGGCGCCATTCTTAGTTTGCCGACCATCGGACTTTTCTATGGAGTTCATGACTGGCTTGGGGTTTCTGCGCGGACCGTTGCGTTGGTCGACACCACCATCTCAGCACCGCTCGGCATGCTCTCCATGATCCCGCTTTTGGCGCTCATTGCCCGAACATGCCCCGAAGGAAAAGCGGGAACATGGTTTGCGCTGATGGCCTCGCTCATGAATCTCGCGCTTTCCGCAAGCGCACTCGGAACCAAGTACCTGAATCAGATGTTTCCCGTGGAGCGCGGTGATTATCACAACGTCGGTTTGTTGCTCATTATCTCGTGGAGCATCGGCCTTGTCGTGCCGCTTGTTGCGATCTATTTTTTCCTTCGAAAATTCAAAATGCCGTCGGCAATTCAAATGACCGCATAAAATTCAAGCCCCTTTGCAACTTCCTCGCAAAGGGGCTTTTCACTGGTCGCTTGAGCTCGTCGTCATGGCGCGTCTCCCGTTTCTACGGGTTCGCTGACCACCTCGACGGTCGGCGACTTGGAATCGCAGGTGAGTGTATAGTTGCTCTCATCCGCGGAAACATAGGCCATGCCGATCCCCGCGCACATGCGCGCGTAGGTGGGCTCGTCGACGGGGAAGACGTGACAGATGAGGTGGGTCGCATCGCCCGGCTCGCGCCCGGCGTAGAGGATCACCGCGTCCAGATGCTTCGCCTTGTACTTGAGGTAGGCGAGCACGCAACGGGCGATCGAATCCTGCAGATCCTCCTCGCCGCTCTCACGATAGGGCAGAACCTCCCCGTAGAAACGTGCCCAGAAGTCGCGCACGGATTCGAGCCGATTCATCTGGAAGGTCACCTCGCCGGATTCCGCCACGGGGACGGTTTCTTCGGCGTGAGCCAGCGGAATCAGGCAAGCGCCGAGCAAACCAACGGCCAATACCACACTCAGTAGCGCTTTCATAGCGCCTCATCGTATTGAAATGAACGCTTCAGGACTGCAGAAAAACTCAATCTGCACCTAAGGGATAGTATAGCAGATTCGCAGAAAAAGTCAACCACTTATCCACCCAAAGGACTACCCTCGGGGTTTTGGGGTGGCGCGCTGGCACCCTTGACGGATGGATGCATTCTGTATTTGAATGGTTCAGGCAGTCGCTCATTACATCGGCTTCAACCAAAAGGAGTGGCGATGGGAAATTCTTTTTCGGTTCGAACGCTCTTGCCGGGGAACCCGACAAACGACAAAGGCCAGCGTACATGGAATTGGGATTCATTCGGCCGCTACATCACCGTCTACCGTCGGCGCAAAGGCGAGGAATTCGGCGGACACTTCCACAAAGGTGATGATCCAGCGAAAAACCCGGAGCTTTTTTTGCTTCTTTCCGGAGTGATCCTAGTGAAACTTACCGACAAGGACGGACGGATCTCGGAAGAGTTCCTGAATGCCTCCGGAGGGCCGGTTGAACTCGTCATCCATCCGTGGATTCTCCATGAGGTGAAGGCGCTCGAGGATTGCATCTTCATCGAGGATCGCGGCCCTTCAAAGTTCGATCCGGAAAAACCGGACAGCTACCCGGCGTCCGAATTCCCAAAACATCACACCTGTGCCGATGCGGATCATCTCGAGCGGGAACTCCGCGAGAGAAAATACTGAGAATGCCGTCCCGCCCCGTAAAGAGGCGGGACTTTTTACGCCCCATGACACTTTTTGTATTTTTTTCCTGACCCGCACGGGCAGGGATCGTTGCGGCCGATGCCCGCGCCTTGCGGGGTTGGCGCGGCAGGAGCGGCGTGAACCGGCTTCATTGCCCCGAACTCCGGCTTCGGCGCATTCACCGCCCGCAGAGCCAGATCTTTCACGTGCGCATCAATAACATCCTCCAACTCATGAAAAAGCCGCGCGCCCTCATTTTTGTATTCCACCAGCGGGTCGCGCTGGCCGTAAGCGCGAAGCCGCACGGATGAGCGCATGTATTCCATCACCTCCAAATGTTCCATCCAGAAGTGGTCAATGGTCTGAAGCCACGCGGCGCGCAGAACGCGCGCAAAATCCCGGCTTCCCAGCCCTTTTTCGCGCGCATCGAATTTTTCGCGCGTCGGATCGTCAAGCATTCCCCGCATCTCGGCAATGATGTCGCCATCGTCCCGTGTCAGGGTCTCATTCCGGCGGCGATAGATCACCTGCCGGTGTTTATTCATCACATCATCGTATTCCAATAAATGCTTACGCGTATCAAAACTGAATCCCTCGACTTTCGATTGCGCCGACTCGATCGCCCTCGACACCATACTATTCTCCACCGACTCATCCTCGGGTATTTTCAACGCTTTCATCATGGTTTTCATTTTTTCCGCGCCAAAAATACGGAGGAGGTCGTCATCGAACGAAACAAAGAACTGCGTCTCGCCCGGATCGCCTTGGCGGCCGGCGCGGCCGCGAAGCTGGTTATCAATACGTCGCGCCTCATGACGGTCGGTGCCTAACACAAAAAGGCCGCCGGCTTCCACAACCCCTCGGGTCTCCTCGGGGCTTGATGGATTACCACCGAGAATAATGTCCACGCCGCGGCCCGCCATGTTGGTGGCAACGGTCACCGCACCTGCGCGCCCCGCCTGCGCAATGATTTTTGCCTCCTCCTCATGATTTTTGGCGTTCAGCATCCGGTGCGCTATGCCGGCGCGCTTCAGCAGATCGGACAGAAGTTCGTTTTTCTCGATGGAAACCGTGCCCACAAGCACAGGCTGATTCCGGCTGTTTCGCTCGCGTATCTCCTCCACGACCGCCTTCCATTTTGCCCGCTCGGTCTGAAGCACGTGGTCGGAATGATCGCGGCGGATGAGCGGCCGGTTCGTAGGGATCGCGAAAACCTCGAGGTTATACACTTTATGGAATTCCTCCGCGGACGTCGCGGCCGTACCGGTCATGCCGGAAAGTTTTTCGTACAGGCGAAAGTAATTCTGGAACGTGATGGATGCCACGGTGCGCGATTCCTGCTGGATCCCAACCCCCTCCTTCGCTTCCACGGCCTGATGAAGGCCTTCCGACCATCGCCGTCCCGGCATTAGACGGCCGGTGAATTCATCCACGATGATGACTTCGCTGTTTTTGACCACATAATCCTTGTCTCTTCGGTAAAGCGCTTTGGCGCGTATCGCCTGTTCCAAATGGTGCACCAGTTTGATCCCGCCCTCCCCGTATAAATTGGAAATGCCGAGCGCTTTTTCGGCTCGCGTGATGCCGTCATCGGTCAGACTGACGGCGTGCAATTTTTCGTCCACCGTAAAATCGCGCGCGTCTTGAAGCCCCTCGGCAATGCGCGCAAACGTTTGGTAGAGCTTGCTGGATTCGGCATCGGGCGCGGAAATGATGAGCGGAGTACGCGCTTCGTCGATCAGGATCGAGTCCACCTCGTCCACAATGGCGAAGTGATGCGCGCGCTGGACGCGGTCTTCGGCGCGATACGCCAAGTTGTCCCTCAAATAATCGAATCCGAATTCATTATTCGTGCCATAGGTGATATCGGCCGCGTATGCTTCGCGGCGCGCGCAGGGACGTAAAAATTCGTGCACGATGCGAAAACCGCCTTCCGTATCGCGAATGTCGTCGCTCACGGGTGAAGAAACATGCGCCGGATCGTACAGAAAGCTCGCATCGTGCGTGATGCATCCGACCGAAAGGCCAAGAGCATGATAGATCTGCCCCATCCACACCGTATCGCGGCGCGCCAGATAATCGTTGACTGTCACGATATGAACTCCGTTACCCGTAAGCGCGTTTAAATATGCGGGAAGCGTTGCCACGAGTGTTTTTCCTTCGCCCGTACGCATTTCGGCAATGGCGCCTTGGTTCAACAGAATACCGCCCAACAGCTGGACGTCATAGTGGCGCTGGCCGAGTGTGCGGCGCGAGGCCTCGCGCGCGAGCGCAAACGCGTCAACAAGAACATCGTTCGGCGCCCGGCCGGACGCGAGACGCGCCTTCAATTCCGCGGTTTTTACGGGAAAATCGCCGGCGCTCAATTCCTTGAGAGCAGCCTCTTTTTCGCCGATGGCGCGTATCTCGGGACTGAATTTCCGGAGCAGGCGCGCCTCCGACGAGCCGAAAATCTTGGAGAAAATTGACATGCTTTAGGGCTTATTGTATCACGATTTTCCCGTTTACGAAAGACGGCGGGCGCGATAGGGTGAAATGAAAGAACCTTTCTATCTACACGGAGATATCCCATGCGCGTTCTCATGTGCGACCCGCTCTATTACGAGATCGGATGGGAGGACAAGGAAAAAAATCCGCATATGAAAAAGGATGTTCAGCCGGATTTCGCGGGAAAACTCACTCAATGGGCAAAACTTGTCGCGTTGTATTGGCAGGCCGGCGTTGATGTCGAGTTCATTTCATCGGCTTCAGGACTCGGCGACATGGTGTTTGCAGCCAATGCGGGCTGGGTTTACAACGACACGTTTTTTGCGAGTCATATGGCGCCTGATGAACGAAAACCCGAGACGTCGCACTATGCATGGTTCATGCGGCTCAAAGAGTTTAACGTGGTATATAGCGTGGTTTTTGATCTCCTATTCGAAGGTCAGAGCGATATCATCACGACGCCGGAGGCTTATCTCTACTGCCATGGAGCGCGTAATTCGCGCGAGGTGCCGAAAATGCTCGGCCAAGCGGCGGAACTCGACCGCCCGATGCTCACCCTTGACCTCGTCGGAACGGATTTTTATCACGGCGATCTCGCGCTCTTTTTCATCCGCAGAACCAAAAAATTGCTGTATTGCCCCCATGCATTCAGCGCGAAAAGTTTGGGCATCTTGGAGTCGCTCGATTGCGACAAGCGGGCGGTACCGCCGGAATTCGCCTGCCCCCAAACCCCGCGCGACCTTGAGCTGAATCGCAATTTTCCATTGAATGCCGTTGACCTCGGCTCGCAGATCATCGTTCCGTGGGGTCTTCCGAAGTTTTGCTTTCCACGTGGCCTTTACGAGTGGCTCTCGGAAGATGGCGTCGAGGTCGTTTTCCACGATTTTTCGGAATTCGGAAAATCCGGCGCAGGCGTCAAGTGCGCCACGCTTGTTCTTGAAGAATGAAAAACGGCGCGAGTATGATACTCGCGCCGATTTTTTCACTCGAAAAGAATGGTTTTCCGCTCAATGACAGACATTTCCTCGGTCATTTCGCCCTTGATGTAGAGGATTTTTCGCGGATGGAAAATTTCCCACAGATATCGAACCGCCTTCGCCGGATCCGCGTGGTCCCCGCAGGTGAAAATGTCGAACGTCAGCGTCGCATATTCCGGCCATGTATCGATGACCGCATGCGATTCCTGAAGAATGGCGGCGACCGTCACCCCTTGCGGTGTGAATTCATCACCCACGGAACCGACCTTGCGGACGACCGCACCCGAGATTCGGCATGCATCTTTCAGAATTTGCTCAAACGCGATGAGATCATCGGGAACCTGTGTGCACCCGCAAAATGTCGCGAAGATCGACCGTCCCAGATCAATCATTTTTTCCATCTCTCACCCCCTTTCGGAGCATGGGACGCAGAAGATCATAAAGTTCAACTAGTGAAAAAGTTTACAACATTCCGCCGCAAACGCAAGGTGTGGATAACGGGGGACTACCCTTTGCGCAATTTTTCCTTATACATTTTGATTTCATCGAGCAATGTCGTTTTCACAATGTCCACGGCCTCCCGTAATGTTTCGCCAACCGCCTCTGCCCGAAGTTCTTGCGAGCGCGAGGGTAATGAAAGCTGGGCCTCCGCCCGCCAGATCTTGCCGTGTTCATGATGCCTCGTTGTCCGCTCGAATTCGATATCCAGCAGCAGATCCGCCCTTTGGTCGAGCTCTGCCAACAATTTTTGCACAGGCCGGATGAGCTTTTCCTCCGCCAGCGCGTCGCTCGCGTCCGTATGCTCGAAACGGGTTGTTTTCAGATGCGTCCGCATAGCCTTTAGTATAGAAACAAAAATGCCCCTATCAAGGGGCATTTTAATGAGGGTAGTCCCAAATAGAAAACCAACTTGGGGCTGTTATTTCCAACCAGCATCGACCGCGTGCATGCTCGTTGGTCCAGTAAATTGTGCAGAGCGTAAAAAAATTACGAAAGTTTTTTTACGCAAAATTCGTAATGTTCATCTGATTCAATTATCAAAAAATTCCGCGATTGCCGCAATGATACGGCGGGTATTGTGTGGATAACTGAATCCCCAAGGGTAGTCCTTAGGAATCAGACAAGGACTACCCTTAGTGATGATGCTCGGTGTATTCGATATCGCGGATCTCCTTTGAAATATATTGTTCCGCCCACGATAGGTCTTTCAGCAATTGTTCCTCGCGCGCACGCTCCTCGGGAGAAACTTCGCGCCCCGCATTCGAGCGCTGGATCAATTGCAATTCGCGTTCAATATCGCGTTTGAGCGCAGAGAAACCGCGCTTCACGGCTTCCTCCGCCTCTTTTACCTCTTTCCAGAATGCCTTATGATGCTTACGGCCGTGATACAAATGGAATGCAAAATATGCGCCGGTAATGCAAAGAAGCGCGAAGAAAATGCCGGCGAGCGCCAGATAAAACAATTCGTAACTGACCCGCGAGGCGCCAAATTGAAGCGCAGTCTGCTCAACTTTCATTTGGATCTGCGGGGACGGCGGACTTAATTCATCCCCGAGTTTTGCCTGCGTCCATAAGAGATACTCTCCACTCGGCAAAAAACCCGAGTGGCGATAAAACCAATCGCCCGTGCGATCGGATGACGCCTGCGCGCTTCGCGTCTCGCCGGTATTCAAATTCTGGAGATAGATGATCACCGGAACATTGCCGCCGTCGGTTTTGCCGCCGATGTAGAAAATTTCCTCATTGGTGATATTGCGCGATACGGTCGAAACAAAAGGCGGCGAAAATTCAACCGATTGCGCGTACGCCGCGTTCGCAAATAAAACGGACGTCATGATCGCAAAAATGAGCACTTTGCGATATTTGCTTTCAAAATCCTTCAGGCGCTCAAGATGGCGGCGGATATAATCCGGAAATCGGCGCGACTCGCGCATGCCCGCAACATGAAAATGCCATGCGCGCGCCCGCACCGTGCCGTACCAGAGCGCTAAAAGCAAGATCGCGGCCGCGATCCACGTCCAGATACTCGTCACCGCAAATCGCAATGGGGTCATCACACGGAGACGAGTGTTTGCCTCGCGCATGTTGCCTGCCAAATCAAACGCTCGGACGATAATATCGTACGTGCCGTACTCCAATTCTGTGATGACCGGCGTTTCCGCCTCCACAAAAAGCGGCTTTTTCACGCTCGCCGAATCCGGAATCCTTTCCAAGGGGATCGCGGCGTATTCGTAGTGTCCGATGCCGGACGATTGATCGGTCGTTACAAATTGGATCACGGGACTTTTGCTGGTCGTGCGCTTCCCCGGGATGATCTTCACCGGAAATTCGGCGGGCGGCGTCGTATCCACATTGATGGCAAAATGGCTGTTGCCGCCCCACACGCCCGACAAAAATGCTTTTATGTGAAAATAGTGAATGCCGTCCGCCAGATCGCGATACACGACGCCGTTTCGCGCACCCTCGGAAATGTTGTCCGGTATATCGATCGGCTCCGTGTTTAAAATATAACTATATTCGGCGAGCGCGAACGGCGACCATTGGAGGACGGCGGAGGCGTTGGGATACCATTGGATTTGGTCCGGATGTGTTTCGGAAATGACCGTGGGGCCCTGCTGGGGCGGAAGTGTGAGCGAATAAACGCCGCTTTGCGCATCTCCCAACACGTTCGTTGCTCGACCGTCGTGCGCCAAAACCTCTGACTCGCTGTCAAAACGGATAATCGCGCTTCCGGTCTGGCGCACGCGGAAGGTGATCGTTGAGACGAGTCCCTTCGAGACATTGATGCCGCCGGGAATCCCGCCCTGAAACCGAAGTTCACCCGACGCATTATTGACATAGGGCTGGGCGGTCCAGACACCGATAATGGATTGTCCGATGGCGGGCGATATCACTTGAAGCTTTTCCGAGGGAAAGCGCACGATCACGTCGAGCGTGTTGATCGGCCGATCCTCGGTATCCAGAAAAATCGAAATCGAAAACGTGCCGCCGACCGCAAATGCGCCCGTGGAAGGACTCACGGTCAATTTCGCGGCTTCACTCGCAAGAGGCGCCGCAATGCTGAACACTACACCAAATAGAAGCGCGTAAAATGTGCGCATGCGTAATTTTATTATACAGCCTAACCCCCGAATCGCCCCCCCCCCCCCGCACATCAGTTATCCACATCTAACTTAACGGAAGAAGTTGATAACAGCGTGGAATAATCGCCTTGCCGCGTCCGCGGCACGGGAAAACATGCCCCTTGCGCTCACCGGCGCCTCTTTTGCTGTCCCTTCAGGCGCTACCGGACTGATGATGGCCAATTGGCTCCTGTCACTAAAACTGCCCAAGAGTTCGCCTTCATCCCCTAACGCCGCCACATCTCGGCGCGCCTCAACAAGCGCAAGAGGATATGCAGGCGGAGTCCAGCCGTAAAACAATATCGAAATGTCGCCCGCGCCTGTTTTTCCATCTCTGTTAAAATCAACCCGCGGTGGTTCAGTGACCGAAAAATACAGAAAAATACTCAAATCCCGAAGGCCGATGCGGCCATCGTTATTGAGATCGGCAACTCGGGCGACATCCGGTATCGGAGGCGGCGGCAACGCGGGAACCGGCGGGAGAAATAGCGCAAGCAATGACAAGACAATGCCGCCTCCGCCGCCTGCCGCCGGCGTTGGCGTGGGCGCGGCCTCCCCTGCAACCGGCGCTTTTGAAACCTCACTCGAGGTCGCCATCGCAAAATTCTGCTCATCCATGACGCGAACAACAAAGTAATACGTCGTGCCGTTCGTGAGGCCCGTGCGCGTGGAAGCAAGTACATTGCCGACATCGGTGAAGGTATACGAGCCGCCCGCGGTCGTGGACTGTCCGACATCATAATGATCGACAACCGCCTGAAACGCCTCCGCCGCGGTCCAACTCAAGCTCACTTGCGCATCGCCCGCGGTTGCCGTCAACGACGGCGTGGTCACAGTTGGAAAAAATAAAAATCCGCCGCGCAGACCGAAACTCGACGCGGTGCTGGTGCCAATGCCGATCTGCGTGATAACGCCCGTCAACTGAAATCCAGACGACGTCGAAAACCCACCGGGTTGAATCACGGGGTCTAACACCTGAAAATTGGACGACGTAAATTCCGTCGCGTGTGCGATGGATATGAAGAAAAAAACAACGCCAAGTACGATCAGAAAGCGGTGAGCCACTACGTTCAGTATATCAAAATCAAAAGGACTACCCTTGGGGATACCCAAAGGGTGGCCCTTTGTGTGGATAACTTAGTTACCTTGCTGTTCCTTGAATGCGCGGATGGCTTTCGTCACCTCCGAATCATCCTTGAGATCCTCGATGAACAAAATATGCTCGCGATTGATGCGCATCTCATCGGAGGGCCCGTGCAATTCCGTCCCCAATTTCACCAGATTGATGTTGGGCTGGGCATCGCCCCCTTCCGGCGGCTGCAGCCCCTGCGTCACGCGAAGGTAAAAAATATCCTTGAGCACCGGATAGGCGGATGCGACATTTGTCAGCCTCCCGAAATACACCTGATTGTTATCCAAAAACACGGCTTGATATGCGCCGGAACTCAACGCCAATCCACCCTCACCGGAAAAAAATGTCCATGCACCTACCGCGACGATTGCGAGCAAAATACCCAAAGACGCCATTTTTCGCATATTCCACCGTTTTTTTGATTTGCTCGGAGCCGCCTCCGCCGTTGTCTCTACATCAGAAGAAATATCTTCATTCATCTCATCGTTCCCCTCGGTCATTTTAGTAGGTAATACCATACGCTTGTTTTAGTTTAATAAAATAACGCCATAGCGATCCTGACACTCCTTCTCCTATTACCATAGCGTATCATTGTGTAAAAACAAATCACAGCGCATTGCGGGACCATGTGGATAAGATTTTCGCAAGCCACGAGTCGAGATGCGCGTAGGTTGTGATCTGATACAGTCGGACACCCGTGCCGGTAAACCACACTTCCCGCGTCCGGCCGACCGTCGAATCATCGGTCCAGAAAATCAACGCGCGAGTCCCGTCGCTCAAAATCGCCTCTTGCGCCTGCTCAATATCAAAATCCGGCAGGTCACGCAAAATCCGCTCGGGTGTTATCATCGTCCCCTCGTCATCAAACGGCGCGATGAAAATCTGGAATCCTGTCCGCTCCTCGCGCGCCCGGTCTTCGTCTTCCGGGCGCTGAAATACGATGGTTTCCGTGTCATCGCCTTCGGAAAATCGCCGCGCTTCAAGCTCCCGCGGATATTCCAACGAAAAGCCGATCTCCGGATGCGTATATTTAATGTAATCATCGCCAAGGATCGCCGCCGCGCTTTGAGTATCAGCAGAAACCACCTCCCCCTCAACGTGGAAACCGAATTTCCAAGTTGCAAAAATCCCAACAACCAAAACAACGACGACTGTCCCTATTGCGATTTTGATTTTCATAGATTTCAATGCTGGGGGTTTTAGCGGAGGCGGACGGTGCGCAGGATTACGGTTCCGCGGAGGCGGACCTTGGGCTTTTGCGCGGTGCGCAGTTCCGGAAGAGTTGAGGAGCCGTAACTGGCGAGGAGTCCCCCGCCGTTCTGGACCGCACGGATGCAAAAACTGGTATTGGCGGCGGCGGAAAAATCAGTCAGAGAAAAATCCCAGATGCCGTCTTCGTCAATCGGAATCGCGGACTGGGCGTTGGTGAAGGTCGTGTCCGTGCCGCCGTCGTTGAAGTTTTGATATTTGGCGTTGTCTAATTTGCTACCGGCGGTTGTGGATGAGTGGCGCGGATCAAACGACGGGTGCGGGCCGATGGCGAGGTTGTCGGCAAGGGATGCGTTATTAAAAAATCGGATGGCGGTCGCCGTCGTCAGGTCGCTGTAGGATTCACTGCCCCCAATTCTGCAAGCTGAAGTTCCCACTTTCGTCGCGAATTGCAATTTTGTTGTCGTCCCGT
>JACOYI010000009.1 GCA_016181935.1 Candidatus Niyogiibacteriota bacterium
TTTAGCGCTCGGCAAAGGCGTCTATGTGTGCGACAGCCGCAAAGAGGCCCGGCAGGCGCTCCATCTCCTGATGGTCGACCGCATCCATGGAGAAGCCGGAGAGCGCGTCATCATCGAAAAGTATCTCGCGGGTTTTGAACTTTCCATTCACGCTCTTTCCGATGACAAAGACGCCGCTTTCTTTCCCGCCAGCCGCGATTACAAACGGCTCGGCGATGGCAATACAGGACCGAATACCGGCGGCATGGGCGCGATCACGTCCGCGGAATTCGGCCAATTTTTGATGGACGGCATCCGCGAAGACATCGCGAATCCCGCGCTCGCTGCGCTTTGCGAACGCGGGTCTCCGTTTGTCGGATGTTTTTATCCCGGCATCATGCTCACCAAAAACGGCCCGATGGCGCTTGAATTCAATGCGCGTTTCGGCGATCCGGAAACCCAGTGCTACATGCGTATTTTGAAAAGCGATCTCTTGGATCTGATCGAGGCCTGCATTAACGGGACGATCGCGTCGCAATCGATCGAATGGGAACCGCGCGCCTGCGTCAGCGTCGTCCTCGCTTCTGAAGGGTACCCTTATGTGTTGTCGTTTTTCATGCCGGAACCGCCTACGATGAAAAGAAAAAACTCATCACATCGGGCGGCCGCGTGCTGACCGTTACCGCCACCGCGCCGACATTTTTGAAAGCGCGCGAGTGCGCCTACGAAGCCGTCAAGAAAATTCATTTTGACGGCATGCAATACCGGACCGATATCGGTCTTTTCTGACCCCACAAACCCATAGGAGAAACGAATGACGAAAAAAAGCGAATACGCCCAAGCGGGCGTTGATTACACCAAGATCGAGCCATTCAAACGGGCCATGATGGAAGTCGGGGAAAAAACCCTTGCGTTCCCCAATCGACACAACGTTTTTATAGAACAAGGTGCACATGGCGCGCTTTACGAATATCGCGGCAAACACTCACATATCTGGTGCAAAACCCAAGAAGGGCTAGGAAACAAAAACTGGATCGCTGAATGGATGTATCAATTCTCGGGAACCGGAAGAACGTACTATGAAGGAATCGGCATCGATGCCGCACTCATGGCGGTCAACGACGTCATCGCGCAAGGCGCCATGCCGGTTCTGTACGAAGACGAGGTCGCGGCCGGCGACAGCGAATGGTTTGCGGATGAAAAACGCGCGCGCGCGCTCGCGCAAGGATTTTACGAGGTCTGCAAAGAACTCTGGATGGCTCTCCCTGCCGGCGAGTCGCCGGCGCTCCGGTATCTCATCAAATCCGAACCGCCAGTTAAAAGCGCCCCGTCATTGTCCGGCTCTGTCACCGGAATCATCGTTCCACATACACGGCTCGTTACAAATACGGATATCCGCGCCGGAGACCGGATCCTCGTTGCTCCGTCATCCGGATTGCACGCAAACGGAATTTCGCTCGTCATCAAACGCGCGCTTTCCCTGCCCGAACAATTCCTCACCAAACTCCCAAATGGAAACACGCTCGGCGAGGAAGCCCTGATTCCGACGCGCTCGTATGTCGCGTTGGTTGAAGCGCTCCTCGATGCAGAGATCAAAATCCACGCGCTCCTTCCGGGAACCGGCGGTGGTATCGCCAAAATCGCGTTCGACAAACGGCCATTCACTTACCGGATTCATAGCTGGATCTCGGTCCCGCATCTGTTTCAATTTTTCCGCGCACTCGGCGTCTCGCTGAAGGACTGTTTCGAAACATTCAACTGGGGCGGCGGCTATTACGTGTTCGTGTCGCCCCATGAAGTCGAGCGGACAATTGAAGTCGCCAAAAAAGCCGGTTACGAACTCACAGAAGTCGGGCGCGTCGAAGAAGGCGATCGAAGGGTCATTTTCGAGCCCGAAAACATCATTTTGCCTCCACCCGGAGAATAACCGTCATTGCTAAACCCCGCTCAAGCGGGGCTTTCTTTTGCAAAAGCTCAAAAAATATGGTATGATTTTTGTGCCTTGATAAAGCCCTCGTGGTGAAACTGGCAGGCGCTACATGGCTTGGTATAATACAAGGTATGTCTGGGGAACGCCAAAACAAAGTGGGGATCGTGTGGTCTCCGGCATTTGCCTACGCAATAGGCCTTTTAACGACCGACGGAAATCTATCAAAAGATGGGCGCCATATGGAATTAACATCAAAAGATCGGGAAATTATCACAACTTTTAAAAAATGCTTAGGAATTAAAAATAGGGTTTCTAAAAAAGCCCGTGGACAGGTAAAAGCAAGGGAGTATTTCCGTATTCAATTCGGTGACAAAAACTTTTATGCATTTCTTTTATCCATCGGTTTGAAACCAGCAAAATCAAAAATACTTGATGGGTTAAAAATTCCGGATCACTATTTTCGTGATTTTTTGCGCGGTTGTATTGATGGGGATGGCAATATAAATGTTTTCATTCATCCGGAAAGCCGGCATCCACAATTACGCACACGGCTTGTATCCGCAAGCCCGCCATTTTTGAGGTGGGTGAAGCAAAAGATTTACCGCCTTGCTAAGATAAATGGGGGCTGGATTGAAGTGCGAAAGCATGGTATACCCGTCTTGGTATATGCAAAAAGCGACTCCGTTAAGTTGCTCAATTTTATGTACTATCCTAAAGCAGAGTGCTTCTTAAAGAGAAAATACGAGGTCGCGCAACCATTTCTGCGGGTGTAGCCAAATTGGTAAAGGCGCACGGCTTAGAACCGTGTGGGGAAACCCTTGGAGGTTCGAGTCCTCCCATCCGCACCAGTAGTAACTTGTTCATTTACCCACCAATACGATAGGGCGGTTAGCTCAGCGGTAGAGCAACGCTTTTACACAGCGAAGGCCGGGGGTTCAAATCCCTCACCGCCCACCAACTCCCGTTGTCCACACTTGAATATCTCGAATACTCGTTGTGTGGTATCCTTTAGAAAAGGGTCGAATTTTTAATTATCGTTAAAAAAATGCTCACTACGCTTCACAAAAATAAAAAAGCGTTGTTCGGCGGTGGGATTCTTGTCGGACTTGCCGCATTGGCGTTCAACGGGGCCTTTTTCACCACCCGCACCACCGACACGCTTCTTCCGGAATTTCCGGGGATCTATCGTGAATGGGGACAAAATCTTAAAGAAGGCATTCTCGTCAATGAACAGGCCTGCAACGGGACCGGCAGTTATGATTTCGCGAATGTGATCGGGGCGCGCGATTCTTATCGGGTCGATCTTTCCTCCATCCCGGACAATTCGGTCATCAAAAAGATCCGCATCATCCCGTGCGCATCGCTCAATCAACTATTACCTTCCGATGAGCCGACCGCTATGAATGTTTTCTACCGTTTTAACAATATCCAAAGCGCCGACAAAGGAAATTACGTCCTTACCGGCACGACGCCCCGCACGCTGTATGCAACGACCTTCGACGGGCTTTTGCTTCCGGTGATAACATCCGCTCCTCGGGCATCCGGCCGCTCCGACTCGACACTTGAGATCGGCGCGGTGCTCTCATCGGGAATCGGAGGAGCGCGGCTTTCCCGCATCGCCACCATCATCACCTACACGGCACTATCCGAATAGCGACGATACTGATTCTCTGAATGAAAAACACCCCCATCTCTCGAGGTGGGGGTGTTTGCTTAGTGCTTGATCTCTCCGAAACCTTCGGACGCGCGAAAACGATCTTCCGCGCTCGGGTCATAGCGCATCTCCCAGTTCTGATACTCTTGGAGGCGAACCAATTCGTTGATGATTTCCGTGGGACATCCAGCGACCGAGCGTTTGAGCGTGCGGATCGCCTCGATGGGATCCCCGCAAAACGCGAGCGCCGTATCATAGACCGCTTTCATGGCCGCCACGAGCGAGGGATACGTGGAAAACCGGTTTTTGTAGCCCAGCTCATTCAAACGCACGCTCGTCAGCTCCGACAAATCCCAATTCTTGGCGGAAAAAGACGGCGACACGTTGAACGACAGCATCGCATCAGAAAAAATCGAGCGAACTCCCGCTGAAATCACATCAGCGCTCGCCAAACTTGCGCTCGGAAATTCGCACCACACCGAATCTGCCCCCGCATGCAGATACGCCGCCAGCCGACGGATGGATTCTTCGACATCTCCGCCGATGCGCTCGTTTTTTCTCCCGCCTGCCGCGCTGAACGCATCCGTCCGCGCAATGATGATGCAATCCGCTTCCATGTCGTTGCGCACATCGATCGCGGCTTCGAGCTTGCCGATGAATTCCTTCATCGGGATTACCCGCTTGCCCGAATGGTGGCCGCATCGCTTGGGAAACGGCTGATCTTCGATATGAATCGCCTTCACACGCCGGCCTCGGCCAATCGACAACATTCGCCGGACATTCTGCTTCACATTGTTCGCGTTCCCGTGGCCATCGTCGATATCCACCATGAGCGGAAGAGAGGTCTTTGCCGCGATATATTCCACGTGCTGGATCATTTCGAACATCCACGCCGAACGGCTGAACGCCCTGCGGACGCGCCATGAGCGCCAAAAACGAAAATTTTTGCTCCTGTTTTACAAGGTCCATCCGCTTCCTCCACGCAAATCAATCCACTTTTATTTTAGCAGAAAATCGGGTAGTATAGTCCTACGCCGCGGTAGCTCAGTGGTGGAGCGCTGCTCTGAAGAAGCAGGCGTCGGGGGTTCGATTCCCTCCCGCGGCACACCCAACATAAAAACAGTGGTGAATCCACTGTTTTTATGTTGGGTGGATACACTCGGAGAGGAGGGAATCGAACGCCGGAGCGGTGTTCCGCCAGCAGGCGGAACCGCGAGGCGGTGCCCAGACCGAGGCGAGCGGCGGCGAGCCGAGAGTCGAGGGAGATTCCCCTGCCTGCCGGCAGGCAGGCTCCCGCGGCACCATCTGCGAACCCCTTGACTAAATTAGTTCTTTGCTTTAACATCCTAATCGAAGTTCGTTCCATCAACCAAGGAGATAACGATGAAACGATGGATCGCAATGCTGTGTTGCGTGGTCGCGACTATATTTTTCGTTGCCGGTTGCAAGGATTCGGAAGCACAGCGCACTGAAAAAGAAGAGAGGGAAGCGCGCTGGCTTCAAAGCAAGGCAGATCACTCTATTTCTCGTCTCAAATACATCAAAGACCCGCGAACCAATCTCTGCTTCTCCATTTTAGTTCATTATGAAAGCCGGGGTCTTTCTGAAGTCCCTTGCGAGAAAATTCCTCCCCATATGCTCACAACAGCGCAAGTGAATTAGTCAGAATCCAAAAAAAACCGCCGTCCGGCGGTCTTTTTTATTCCTGCCGCACTCTCAATTTCTGCGTACGGTCTTTATCGAGTTTCGGCAAACGGAGCGTCAGCATGCCGCTTCTGATCGTCGCCTCCGCCGCATCCACATCCACTTCCTGCGGTAGCATGATGGAGCGCGAAAAACCGCCCCAATAGAGTTCCTGATAGAAATAATTATCGCGCGCGATTTCGCGGTGCCGCTCGCGCTTTCCATGGATCGTCACCATTTCTCTTGTGATCGAAACATCCAGATCCTCGGGCTTGACCCCGGCAACGACCGCTTGAACCGTGATCTCGTCCGGCGTTTGATGGACATCCACCAAAAGCTGTCCCTCGGGATCGAGCGACGAGGGAAGCGAGAGTTTGCGCGACAGGCCGGATTTCGCTACCGCAGAATCGGCAATAATGCCGTTTCCGGCCTCTTCCGACTCCACATCCACCTCCTCGTTCGAATCCGAAAAAGAGCCGGTGAGCCGCTCAAAAAAATGACGTCGGTCTTTGGGCATATGCATTCAATAGATGATCTTTTTAATTTTTTCGAAAGAAAGAATGACCACGATGATCCCCAGCCATACGACAGAAAATACCGAGAGTAAGTTCGTTCCGCCTCCTTTCAGTATAAAAAAGTTAAACAAAGCATGCAATGCGACGGCAAGGAACAGCCCGCCGGCGATGTTGCGGGCGCGGTTTTCCGTGTGAAAAAAAGAATAGGCGATCGAAAACCCGACGATCGACGCCGTAATGATGTGAAGAAGCGTGGCTCCGATGAACCGGAGATTCGCGGTGACGAATCCGTTCGCGAATTCCTGGCTGAACACGTTGAACAGCATGAACGCATTTTCGAGCGCGGCAAACCCGAGAGCGGCGGTGATGAGATAGATCGGCGCATCGATCGGTTCGTCAAAATAGGGCCTGCGTAATGCCGCCCACCATGCGGCGCCGAATTTAAATCCCTCTTCAATGACCGCCCACAGCACGAGAAGCAAAAACGTGGGCCGCCCGGGAGCCCAAAGCCCGGCGCCCAAACCCGTCGTATAGACCATTTCCTCAAGCACGAGCGATAACGGCACGGCAGCGGCGCCCGCGATGAACGTGAGCATCAGGATACGCCGCGGTTCGGGATGCGGATCCTCGCGCAACCAAAAGACGAGCCATACAAAGCCGGTCAAAAATCCTCCGGTGATCGCCGCAACGCTTAAAAACGGCGCGTTCAGGATCGAGGCCATGACTCAATGATAAGCAATTTTTTGTCCGGTGTCGGGAGCTCGTTCCAGATCGCTTCCGTGATGTGCGGAATAAAGGGATGCAAAAGCTTCAAGGAATCGGACAGGACGCCGCCCAAGATCGCGGCTGTGGGGGCGCGCTGATTTTCGTCCACAAGCTGATCCTTGGCCGCTTCGAGATAGGTATCACAAAATTGATGCCAAAAAAATTCGTAGACCTCGTGAAGCGCGGCTCCGAATTCATACGATTCAATGTCGCGACTCACAATACGTTTCGTTTTTTTAAGCGCGGCGAGAACCTTTTTATCTTTCAATGTTTTCGGTTTTTGTTGAGCTGGTAGCTGATAGCTGGTAGCTGGTAGCTGCGAAAGCACGAACCGGCTCGCATTCCACAGTTTGTTCAAGAATTTCTTGCCTGCCATGAGCGCATCCTCCGACCACCGGATATCCTGCCCGCCCATCGCCTGCCAGATAACGGCGAATCGCGTCGCATCCGCACCGTACCGCTCGATCATTAAAAGAGGATCGATGCCGGTCCCGAGCGATTTCGACATCCGCTTCCCCTCTTTCGTAAGAATGGTCCCGTGAATGATCACATCGCGAAACGGCGGTTTTTTCGTGAATAGAAGCCCCGAATAGATCATCCGCGCATCCCAAAGATTGATGATGCCCCGATCGTTCGTAAGCACATTCGTGGGGTAAAATATTTTAAGGTCGCGCGTCTTCTCCGGCCATCCGAGCGCCGCAAACGGCCACAAAGCCGACGAAAACCATGTATCGAGCACGTCGGTTTCACCCTCGATCGGAATGCGATGCCCCCACCAGATCTGCCGCGAGAGCGTCCAATCGTTGATATTTTTAAGCCAGTCCAAGTAGGGTTTTTCGAATCGCTTGGGGTGAAACCGGACCTTGTTGGTTTTCACCGCGCCCTCTGCGAGCTTCGCGAGCTCGTCCATTTTCAAAAACCATTGTTCGGACGGAAGCGTTTCGATCACGGAATTGCACCGATAACACCGCGGCGTGCGTGTCGTATGCTCCTCGATCTTCTCAATGAGTCCGCGATTTTCAAGTTCTTGAACGACCTTAACACGGCACTCCGCCATCGGAAGCCCTGCACAGATCGGTCCTGCTTCCGGCGTCATTTTGCCGTCCTCTCCGATGACCTGAATCTCGGGAAGCTTGTGATCGCGGCCGATCTCGGCGTCCAGCATATCGTGCGCCGGCGTGATCTTAACGGCGCCCGTTCCGAATTCTTTTTCGATCCGGCGGTCCGCGATCACCGGGATCCGGCGTTCTTGGATCGGCACAAACGCCTCTTTTCCTACGGCGTTTTTATAGCGCGGATCGGACGGATGCACGGCCACCGCCGTATCACCCAACATCGTTTCCGGCCGCGTGGTCGCCACCGTGATAAAACCGCCGGCAACGAACGGATATTTGATGAACCACAGACTTCCCTTTTCCTCCATGTATTCGAGTTCGAGGTCCGACAAGCTGGTACGGCACCGGGGACACCAGCTGATCACGCGTCGGCCCCGATAGATCCACCCTTTTTCGTGATAGCGCCGGAACGCTTCCGCGACCGCTTGTTGATAGCGTTCATCCATCGTAAAACGCGCTCGTGACCAATCCGCGGAAACGCCGATCTTTTTCAGCTGATTCAAAATGATCGGGCCGTATTTTTCTTTCCACTGCCAAACACGCTTCAAAAATTCCTCGTGTCCCAATTGATGGCGCGTCACCCCCTCCTTGCGCAGTTCTTTTTCAACGGCGTTTTGCGTCGCGATCCCCGCGTGGTCCGTTCCCGGAAGCCACAGCGTCCTTGAACCCCGCATGCGCTTGAACCGGATCAAAACATCGGAGAGCGTATACTCGAGCGCATGCCCCATATGCAACGACCCGGTGATGTTCGGAGGCGCCATGCTCATCGAAAATACTTTTTTGTGCCGCGGCGGAAGATTATCGGGATTGAAATAGCCCGATTTTTCCCATCGGGCATAGATCGCATCTTCGATCATTTTAGGATCGTACGGTTTTGAAAAATCGAGCTTCATCACCCCATTTTATCGCCTTGCGGTGAGCCTGTCGAACCGTTTTTCCGACTCGATTGAAAGGCGGTTTAGCTCGCCGAAGCTGTCAAGCGAAGGCGGCCCTTCGCTCTCAACTCTTCGGGTTTTACGAAATCTTTTTTGAATGTATGAAAGTATCCCGCGGCCGCAATCATCGCGGCATTGTCCCCCGTGAACGCGGGGTCGGGGTACAAAACCGGAATCGATGCGCTGATGTCCACGACCGCCGTTTCCATCTCGCGGCGGAGATGGCGGTTCGCTGATACTCCGCCCGCAACAAGCACCGTTTCGGGATTTTTGGCTTTTACGGCTTTGATCGTTTTAAAAACAAGCGCTTCCACCGCGGCATCTTCGAAGGCGCGTGCAACGTCGGCTTTGTCGAGTTCCGGTCCGCCAGCTGGCGGATTTTTGAGCGCATACAAAACTGCGGTCTTGAGGCCGGAAAAACTGAAACTCAGGTCGCGCGACTTTATCATCGGCCGCGGGAATGTCAAAAGCTCGGCTTTTGACATTTTTGGCGGGCGGGTTCGCGCTTTTTCGGCGAGGCGCGATATCTCGGGCCCGCCCGGATACGGCAACCCCAACAATCGTGCCACCTTATCGAATGCCTCGCCGACCGCATCGTCCTGCGTCTCGCCCAGAATTTCGTAATCAAGCCAGCGTTTCATCCATACAAGCTCCGTATGCCCGCCCGAAACAAGTAATACTAATGCCGGGAATTGAAATTTTATATTTTCTTTTTTCAATTTTATTTCGCTTCCATTTTGCGAAAGCAAAACGGAAGCGATATGTCCTTCCATGTGATTTACCGCAACAATCGGCTTTTTTAAATCGCGGGCCAATGATTGCGCAAATGTGATCCCCTCCCATAGACACGGTTCGAGCCCCGGCCCCACGGTCACAGCGATAATGTCAGTTTGTAGTTTATCATTTATAGTTTGTAGTTGTTTAAAAAGGATGGGTAAATTTTTCGCGTGCTCTCTCTTAGCTATGTTAGGAACCACCCCGCCGAATTCCGCGTGCAATTCGGCTTGCGACGCCACTAAACTCGATTCAATACGAAACCGCGGCCGCTCCAAGCCGCCGTCCGCTTCCACGACCGCAAGTGCGGTCTCGTCGCAGGATGTTTCGATGCCCAAAATACGCATGGTCCCTATATATATCATTCTATCGGAAAAAGAAAAATCCTAGGCGAACCTAGGATTTGATTAAAATGGGGAGCTTGGCCATCCGAGCGGGGGGCCTGACCATCCGAATCCGATAATCGGAGACGAAGACCAAGCGCCGAACCGCGTACTGACGAACGCATTTTCATCAATTCCGCCCAGCAGACGGTAGAAAAACCGAAACCCGCCGATGCCATCTTTCGACATCCTTGTTTCCATTGCCACTTCAATCATCCACGGTGTTTCGCGACCATTTCGCGGCCGATCGCTACCAAGAAAGGGCGTCTCACGGCCGTTCGTCTCGAGCTGAATCGTAACAGGAAATGACAGATAGGACGTTGGCTCATACGCGGCCCGTCCCTCGAAAAACCAGCGATACGGATATGCAAGATGCTCCTCGCTTTTGAAAAAATCCGAAAATGCCGACTGGAACATGTTGTAACCCACGCGGTATTCGAGCGGCATCTTCGGATACGGCCGGAGATAATGCGCCCACTGGAGCGAAAAAACATCGATGACGGAAACTCGGGAGGTATCGATGTCGTTCACCGCCGCGTATTCCACAACATCCATTTTTTTCCCGTCCACCGTGATCGGCTGGCCCGGATGCCAAGACCAATGAGCATCCTCAAGGCCAATGAACGCGAGTGAATCGGGATCGCCAAGCGTCTCACCTGGGATATACCACCGGAAGGCGATGACTGCGCTGTAATCGTGCGCGTTGAATGTCGCGCCGTAGTCACCGCCCACCGTAAGTTTTCCCATGAACGCCTGATAGGCGATGCCCAACGGCATTGCGAGATTCCGAGGCCACCAATCGCAGAGCGCCGGCGCATCAAAAAGCTCGCTCGTCCAACCCAAAGGTGCGATCAGGACCGATGGCACATCGAACGTCGTCGTTCTCAATTGCCCTTCGTGCGATTCGATCCGCTCCATGACCGGATTGGCGTCCTTTTGCGCCAAATAGAAATCCGTCCGATCGAAGAAAAATGCGTGGCGGGTATAGGTCTTCGGCTCTTGCTCGCATTCATACGCGAACGCCGGCGCCCCCGCGAAAAGCAGGGCGAGCGTTAGCGTCGTCGCCAGTTTCCGCGGGTGCATATCGAAGCTCCCCATCCAAAAATTTCAAATCTCTCCCAAGGGTAGCAAACGCAAAACCGAGACGCAATAGGTATGGAATCGGAGTTCGATTCTCTAAACCCAACCAAGACAAATCAAAAAGCGGCTTAGGCCGCTCTTTTAGTTTGTGTGCGGGTAGCGAGAATCGAACTCGCGTCTCGTCCTTGGCAAGGACGCATTCTGCCACTAAACCATACCCGCTTTTACCTCTCGAATATATTGACGAGCGAAGGCGAGGAAATACTGAGGATAGCAGCCTGAATGTATCAAATTTTTCCGCCGAGCGCAACGAGTGAGTGTTCCAGATCCGGCGGCAGATCTGCCTCCAAACGGAGTTTCGCGCCCGATGGCGCCGTAAACTCCAACTTCCACGCATGCAAAAAATGGCGCGTGAGTCCCGCCGGACATTGGAATCGCTCGCCGCCCGCGTAGAGCCGGTCGCATGCCAACGGATACCCAAGCGCGGCAAAATGCGCGCGAATTTGGTGTGTCCGGCCCGTTAGCGGTTCGGCTTCGACCAGTGTGAAACCTTCCAGCCGCTCGCGTACGCGGTACCGCGTCACGGCTTCCCGCGTCTTTCCGATCGCCCCTTTTCCTGCGATCCGCTTCATCGGACTCTTGCGCGACCGCCCGATCGGCAATTCGATAACGCCGGAATCGTCTTTGATGCGGCCGACCGCGAGCGCCAGATATGTTTTTTTGATGTCGTGCCCCTGAAACGCGGATTTCAAAAATGAAAATGCGCGTTGATTTCGCGCAACGATCAAAATGCCGGACGTATCGCGGTCCAATCGGTGGACCATCCCCGGACGCATCGGGTCCTCGCCGACATCGCAGATCTCGGGGTAGCGCTCGGCAAGCGCTTGGATGAGCGTTCCCGACGCATGGCGCGGGTCCGGATGCACAACGACACCCGCCGGTTTATTGACCGCGACGAGATCGCTATCTTCGTAGATGATATCGAGTTCCACGCCCCAACTATACCCCGATAGAAAATGAATTTCTAACGGGGCGCGGCCGAACGGGGAGGCCACGTCGAATGGATGTCGCTTGCGGGCTTTGAGGGCGCGCCGGCAGACGGCCCGTCTCGCTGAGGCATCGCCGAGGCAGGCGGCGCTCCGAATACAGGAGTAAAAGGTTTTGGAGGCGGAGGCGCTGGGGGCTTCGGCGCCGAAAAAACCGGAGGTGCGGGCGGCTTCGGTGGAATCGCCGGCGCGTTACCGAGTGGCGGCATCGGTTTTGGCGGCTCGGCCATAGACGGCGCCGCTCCGGATGGGCGCAACGAAAATTCAGATGGCCGCGCGGTTGATATGCCGCTCGGAGGAACCGGCGATCCGCCCACCGGTTTCACCGGCGCCATCGGAACTGATGGAGGTTTTGAAATGGGCGCTCCTGCGAACGGAGACGGAACCGCGGGCCTAGGAGCAGCTCCGCCAGTTGGCAGAGGTGTTGCGGGTTTTGGCTGGAACGATGGCGCAATGGGTTGAGGGGTGATGGGCTTTGGAGAAACGACCGGAGGAATAACGGGTTTAAACGGCGTCGCGGGCTTCGGCAATGTCGCCGGAGGGCCTCCGCGAAAAACAATACTCCCCGGCGTTTTTGTTTCTGTAATGACCGCCTTGTGGCGCATGCCTCGAAAGAACGTGATCGCGGCCGTTGCCGCGCCCGACGCAACGGCCACGGAACGCAAGATCACCGCAAGTTCCGCAGGCACATCGGGACGCCCGATATAGGCATACCAAAATCCGGCGCCGAAAAAGAGGGCGAAATTGGAAACGATCCAGCCGATAAGACCGAACGCGATAGATTTAAGAAAATTCACCATATCCATCATTCTATCGCGCCCACGAAAAATGAAAAACCCGCAACGCGGGGATAACTTTTTGCTACGCGCGCGAAACGCACTTACTATACCAAACCACATACGTTTTAACTAAATTCGAATTGATGGTATTTTGTGCTTAATTCGAGTTCTTTTACAGGAGAGGGTTATGTCTTTTAAAGACGGTCCAGAAAACTCTAGCATCACAAAAGGGCTAGGCAAGGGCATCGAGATGGTCGAGGAGTTAAGGAACGAAAGATCGGCAGACAATCTTTTTGCCGGAATTTTTAACGGCAATCCGCCATTTGATCAAGTATTTTCCGACTGGCCCGAGCCTTCAGCCGAAGAGATCCGAAGACGTGACAAGCTGATCGGGGAACTGACCGATTTTCTTATCAGGAAAGTCGACCCCTATCTCATCGACAGCACGTCGAGCGTGCCGATGGAAGTTTTCGAAGAAATGTCCCGACTCGGGCTTTACGGCATCAAGGTGCCGGAGAATTGGGGAGGCAGGGGCCTTTCCCAAACCAGCTATGTCGAGGCCTTGAGCGTTGCCGCCAGTTGGTGCAGTGCCATTGTTATCGTGCTTTCGGCCGACAACACCATTGGCTGCAAATTCCCCGTGATGTATTACGGGACCGACGAGCAGAAAGACGACTTCCTGCCGGAGCTGGTCAAGTGGCCGACAGGGTTTTGTCTGACGGAGAAGAACGTCGGCTCCGACGCGTCTAATATCAGGACCTACGCCAAGAGGGTGAGACGGGAAGGCCTGGCCGGCTATGAGATCACCGGAGAAAAATGGTTTACCACAAATGGCATTCTTGAGAACGGGCGGCCCCTGGCAAAGTATCTGGCTGTGGTGGCTCGGATCGTCAATCATTCCGATGAGCTGAATGATGCGAACAGAAAGGCCTGCTACGGCCTATTCATTGTTCCGACTGACGCTAACGGCGTTGATATCGGAACCCGAAACCATTTTGTCGGGATGCGCGGAATACACAATTCCAATCCCAGATTCAATAAAGTCCTGGTTCCGACCTTCAATCTTATCGGGGGAGAAGGCGCAGGCCTGAAGATTGCGTTTGAATCGCTGAATACCGGCCGCATCGCAATCGCCAAAGGCTGTATCGGCGTTTCTAAACAAGCCCTGAACATCTCACGGTGGTGGGCAAACAAGCGCAGCCAGCTTGGTGGACCGCTCATTCAGAAAGAACTGGTCAGAGACAAGTTGGTCTACGCCGCGACCACTATTTTGGCTATGGAAGCCATGACCAACTATGCCTGCGTAGCTTTCGACAGCGGACAGGATGTGCGCCTTGAGTCAGCGGCGGCCAAAACGTTTGCCGCTGAGAAGGCCTGGCAGATCGTTGACAATATGATGCAGATTCGCGGCGGCAGGGGATATGAGACCTGGCAGTCATTGTCGCGAAGAGAGCTGACCCCGCCGGACGAACTGATGTGGACCGGTGCGAGGCCCAATAGAATTTTTGAAGGGGCAAATGAGATCATGGTTCAGTTCATCTTCCGTGAAGGCACCGACCGGTATATCAAAACTGGACTTCCACTGATTTCCAAGTCGAGTTCCATGGCCGAGAAGTTCGGCGCAATCATGAAAATGGCTGGGTATTACGCAGGCACGTTTGTTTCCAGAAACATTCCCAGTGCGAACAAACGGTTAATGATTCACCTGGAATATGTAAACACCCGCTCGGCCCAACTGGCCAGAAAAATCATCACGAAATCTGCCAAGTATCAGGCGAAGCTGGCTCAGAAGCAGTTGATGCTTGACCGGTTCTCGCGCATTGCCATCAATTTGGGAGCAATGGCTTTGGCGTGCGCTTACGCCGGCAAATTGGACAAAGAAGATAACGTCCAAGAGGCGAATTATGTGGAACTGGCCGACGTATTCTGCCGGACTACTACGGCCGAAGTGGACGATCTTTTCAAAGGTCTGGACCGAAACGACGACGAATACAGATACAAGGTTTCTAAACGTCTGGTCGTTGGAGATTTCGACGGATTTCTTCTCAAGGGAATAATTCCGATGACCGAAGCCTACATGAGAGGGCCCGACCACAGGGCCGAGTACAACTGCCAATAAAGGCAGTTTTTTATTTGTGCGCGCGCCTGGACTCAAACCAGGGGCCTTCATCCTTCACCTTGGTGCGCGGTAGAAGGATCGAACTTCTGACCTCTTCGATGTCAACGAAGCGCTCTACCACTGAGCTAACCGCGTCTATTTTAATGGTATACTTACATCATTCTTGGGAATCGATAGCGGAGGTAGCGTAAAATTCAATATAAGGCCGTATTTTGACAGGAGAAAATCCGATGACTCCCGCACAAACGCTTCTGCATGAAGCCGGTTTTCCCCGCGGCTTCACGAGGCGCGCACCGAGTCATCCGAACTCATATACGGTGCTCGTGCCCCTCGTGGAGGCGTGCCTGTTGTCCGAAACCGAATCTTGCGATGTTTTGCAGGTCGAGCGACTTTTATGGCTTGTTTTCCCTTACATACATCTAATCGGTCCCAGTGAGACCGGCGAACAAACACCGGAATTCCGTCTGCTCCTTGCCGCCCTTGGCCAACCGGATATCAAAAAACCAGACACTACCGCGCCGGAGGAGCCGATCGAAAAATTGATTGCGCGCATCCGCGCCTGTTCGCGCCTTCGAAAACTCGCGCTCGCTAATAAAGGATTGCCCACTGATAAAGGATTGCACATAAAAATACTCTATGTTGGCCTCACGGAAGCCGTTGCTTCGTGGGACCCTGTCCGAACGCGATATTTGATTTCATAACGATCCCTCATCCTGCGCCTTGACTACAAGGCGCAGGAAAATTTTTTATAATGATACGTTGACAAACAGCCGATTTCTTCGTACTCTGGCGCTAGATTTCGGCTCATTCACACTAAGAGGAGCAAACAAATGGAGCTTACATATCGCGAGCAATTTCTTCGCAAACACGGCGTATCGCCTAAGACAGGATTTCTGGCGGAACATCCGCCCGCCTTTCTTCCGCATTCATTCAGCAACATGGCGTTCAATCTGTTCCTCGGAAAACTCGACAGTACCCTCTATTGCCTCGAACGGCTCGTCGCCGAGCGCCAAATGGAAGAGGCGGCGCAGGAAATGCCGGAATGGAGCGGGGGATTCGATATATTCTCGCGCCCTGATATCGAGCGGCTCCAGCTCGCATACGCGATGCTGGCCCACGCCTTCTGGCGCGAGCGCTATCCCTACAAAACCGTGGACGAGCTCCGGAACGACGCGCGGCCGAAACCGTTACCAAAACCGATCGCGGTCCCGCTATGGCGGCTTTCCAGAATCACCGGACGCCAGCCATCCATGTCCTACGGCCTTTACGCCCAACACAACTGGAAATTCGTTCGGTCGGGACTTTCGCCGGATGACATTTCGCTCGATACCATCACCCCTCTTCATACTTTTACCGGCACGGAGGACGAGCGATGGTTCATCAAGATCCATCAGGTCATTGATTTTCAATTCACTCCCGCCATTACGCCGCTCCTTGAAGGATGTTTTTGGAGCCGTTTCTGGAGTCCCAGAGACCAATTCAAGCTTTCGCGGCATCTGCCTCCCGACACGCCCATCGCACACATCGAAGAACAACTCGCAATGGCTATCGAACCGGTCCAGCGCGCGGTCCGAACGCTCGCGCGCGTCCGTGAACGCTGTGACACGGGCGTTTATTTCAACTCCGTGCGGATGTTCTATACGCCGCCGCCGAACATCCAATTCGAAGGCGTTCCGGAGCTCGAAGGACAGTTGCTGAATATTCCGGGCGAGACCGGCGGGCAAAATCCGACATTTCATTTTTTGTTCGCCGCGCTCGGCATGAAGGATACGGACTATCATATCCGCAACCGGAGCCAGTGCACCCATGAGGAACGCGCGGTCATCGCCTCGACACGCGCAGATTCAAAGATCCATGAGATCGCGCTCACCGGACGCGAACCGCTCCGGACCCTTCATAACGAACTTGTTCAGGCGGTCATTGATTGGAGAACCGAACACAAGGCGCTCGCGGAGGAATACATCGCCGCCTACGGCGAAAGATCGGGCACGATGAAATGGGCGCTCCAATTCTTGGAGGAACTCCGTCAGGACGCCATCGCGCACCTTGTTCCGTAAAAAACACCCCCGTCTCGCCATTTGGCGGACGGGGTTTTTCATTTAACGCTTGTGATCTCTTCGACGATTCTTGCGACCGCATCAGAAGGCCGCCCGATCTCTTTGGGCGGTTGCATAATGGGGCGGCCGATGACCAAGAAATCGGCGCCCGCGCGGATCGCCTCGGCCGGAGTCGCCGCGCGTTTTTGGTCGTTTGCCGTTGCCCACGCCGGCCGAATGCTCGGGGTCACAATGATCATCGAATTGAATTTGGAGCGCTGACGGATCTCTCGCGCCTCTTGCGGAGAACACACAATGCCGTCCGCGCCGGAATCTGAAAGCATATGTGCGAATTGTAGAACCTTCCGGTCCGGCGTATCGCCGAAAATCGAGAGGCACTCGGTTCCGGCGAGCGATGTCAAAACCGTGACCCCCAAAATTTTTGCCGAGCCGCGCGCCTCAACAGCCGCGCGAATCGCCTCCCACCCCGCGCTCGCGTGGATCGTCAGCATGTCCGCACCATGGCTCGCGGCCGCTCTCACCGCGCCTATCATCGTGGTCGGAATGTCGTCAAACTTGCCGTCGAGCAGCAATTTCTTTTTCCGCTGCTTTACCAGTCCGGCGGCCTGCGGAGCCCCAATGGCATTCATCAACTCAAGGCCGATCTTGAACCACAGAATGCAATCGCAGAGCTCGTTCACCATACGCCGTGCTCGTTCGCCATCGCTCATATCGAGCGACACAATGATCCGGTCTCTCGCATCCATCCGCGACTCCTTTGCAAAGTTCTCCTCCCGAACCCTACCATCCAAACCAAAAAAAACAACTTATCGTTCCGAGATAGATAGGGGGTATTGGAATTATAGGAGTCAAGTATATCGCACGTGCCAGTTTGTGAATAATCTATTTTTTTTACGCCTCCCTGCTATAGTTATTAAAGATATCACGTCTTGATATCACAAGGGTCGATAAAAACAATAATTGGCGAATCATAAAAATCCCATGACAAATACCATTAGTTTTTCTCGTAAGAATCTAGTCATTGGCGGAACGATTCTACTCACGCTTGTGCTTACAATAGGCCAAATCGTCTTTGCCGATGTAACTAGTTCGCTTTTACCAATATCCGATGGTACTTATCTCCAATGGAGTACCACAGGCGCACATTATGTTAGTGTAGACGAACCAAACTGCGATGGTGGCTCATCTTTTGTTTGGACTACAGGTAAGGACAACCGAGATTCGTATGATTTGAATCTTACTTCCATTCCGGATGGTTCAACCATTACAGATATAGAAATCGCGCCGTGCGCATCTCATCATAAAACTGGCGGATCGAATAGCGTGATGAATATTTTTTATCGTTTGAATGATGTTGATAGTTCGGATACAGGTAATTATATGTTGAGCGGAACAGTCCCGGTCGAGTTAACTCCGTCAACATTTAGCGGGCTTTCTGTAGTAAAAAGCTCGCAAACTACTCTTCAAATAGGAGCTGTTCTCTCTAGCGGCAGTAAAGGCGCTCGACTCAGTCGTATTGCCGCAAAAATCACCTATATATTGCTTTCTGCTCCATCAAATCTTGATGCGATAAATGTATCCGGAAGTCAAAATAATTTAAGTTGGGTAGATAATTCCTCAAATGAAGATGGTTTTAAGATAGAACGAAGTCTTAACAACCAAGAGGGGCCGTTCTCAGAAATTGCAAGTACTATAACAGACGTTGTTTCTTACAATGATGCCGATCTGACTGCAGATCAAACCTATTATTATCGTGTTCGTGCCTTCAATGTCGGCGGAAATTCAGACTATTCCAATATAGACCACGCGATAACAGCTACTGTAGCTCCAAATGCCCCATCCGACCTTACGGTAATCACGGCTTCTTCGACTGCCACTCTAAATTGGGTGGATAATTCTACAAACGAAGAAGGTTTTAAGGTGGAACGAAGTACTAATAACTTAAACTTTGCTGAAATTGCTACAAAAGGAATTGGCGTGACAAATCACATCGACCCCGATCTATCCCCCGACACCTATTACTATCGAATTAGAGCCTTTAATTTAATAGGCAATTCGAGTTACTCCAATACTGCGAGCACTACCATCTTTTAACTACATTGTCATCGACGCAATAGAAAAACAATCCCGCTAACGGCGGGATTGTTTAGAGTGTGCCCTCGGAGGGAATCGAACCCCCATCAGCGGCTTAGAAGTCCGCAGTTCTGTCCATTGAACTACGAGGGCGAGAAACGCAGTATACCGAAAAATCGCGGGTTTTACAACGACGGATCGCTTCGCGCCGGCGCAAAAAGAACCTTTTGAAATTCCGCCTCGCGGCCGTCCAAGATCCGAATCACATCGGCGAGTTCCGTCCGGTTGACCGCCACCTGCGCCAGATCAAAACCGGCTTCGGATGCGGAACGGATCGCGCGCGTTCGGATGATGAAGAACCCGACATTAAATGCGAATGTCAAAACCAACAATACGGCCGCCCCGATCAGCATTCCGGGCCACCATCGCTTCGGATGCATCGGCGCAGGAGAAAAATCGCGGAGACGGGATGTCCACGACCGGAAAATTATTTTTAATCGCGTCCAAATGGGGTTCATTTTACCGAATGAAACTTGCTAATTGGAATTGGAGCGTTGCCGACCAATTTTTCTTCTCCGCATTTTTTACCAGCCGCGCGTCATCCAATGCGATATGATACGGCGATGTTTCTAAAAGCGCGAGCAGACGATACAGGCCCGCGAAACTACCGGCCGCGTGTATCCGAAATGAGGGGAGGCCGTCCGCTGTTTGCGGAAGCGTCGCCGATTGGATCGTGAGTTCCACAGCGCTTCGTCCTGCCAATCGCTCCATATTCTCGATGAACTGAACCAGCGTCTCCGAGGTTGTGAAAACGCCAGAAATTTTTTTCTGATCCGCTTCGATATCCGATAAAAAGACCGCGAGCGTCCGGATGTTGTCCTGTTTCGCTGACGCATCCGAGATCGCCCCCGCCAACCGGACCGCTTCCTCTGCCCGGCGGCCGATCTGCGAATACACATACCACCAGGCGCCTGCGAGAAGACCGTTCACCAGAAGAACGACAACAAGAGTTCGGGCGGCGCTAGCGTTCATACGGACGAAGGACCGCCGTTATTTGATAATCCACATCGGTCTCCCGCAACAAATTGGAGATCGGCGATTCCACGACTTCCACGCCCGGCTGGGCCTTCAAGCGATCGGAAAATGCGAGAAGCGACGCGCGATCCGATGCGTTTCCCAGGATCACGAGGCGCGCCCTGCCATCCGCCATTTTCGGGCTCGCCGCAAATGATAATGTTGTGATGGCGACGCCCGCTCCGCGGCTTTCGAGAACCGCGTCAAACGCGGGTGTTGCGTGCTCGACTCTCCGCTCCTCGGCGCGATACTGCCGGATCTCGGAATTCAGCGTCCGTATCGATGATTCGATCTCGGTGACCCGAGTGAACAGCGACCCCTTTTCGATCGCGTCCAGTTGCCGCGTAAGTTCCTGCTCCTGCGCCGTGAACGCAAACCATGCCGGCACGAGCAAAATGATGTTCGTGGCAATCATGAGGGCGGCGAACCATCCGAGCGCAACGATGATGCGCCGGCGATATTCGGCGCGGATGACCGCTTTTTGTTCGTCCGGCAATAAATTGATCGCCATCATTTCAAATTTATATTCATTTCACTCTCCCTTTACGGCGCGGAGCGCCATCCCGACAGAAGCGGCAAATCCCAATGAATCGGCAAACGGGATTTCGGGCACATAATCGTCGAACGCGCTGACATTCATCCACACGTTCCCCAAGACAACCGGAAGCCGGAGTTTTTGCGCCACATATTCTTTAAAACCGATCAGATTGGCATCGCCTCCAGAGAGAATGATCTTGGAGATCTGCGGATGCGCTTGATGCGCGTGTTCCGCGTGCGTATTCCAAAAAAGCAAATGGCGCTCGATCTCGTCCGTCACCGCCGACACAATGGGCAGGAGCGCATTGAATACGGCCTCGTTCTTTTTTCCTTTGATCATCCCTTTTTCTTTTTTTGTTTTTTCCGCTTCGGTCGCCGTCATGTCCAACGCCTTTACCAAAGCCCCCTCGAGCGATTCCCCCGCGACGCTGACGGTCGACGCGAACCGGACCGCGGAGCCGACCACGATCACGAACGTGGTGCGTGTCTTGCCGAAATCCACGATCATCACGGGCGCGAAAGAGCCGGTTGCCGGCAAGAGAGAGCGCGCAAGCGCCTGCGTTTCCATTTCGAATATCGCCGGACGGAGTCCCGCATCCAAGAATGCACGCACGTACGTTTCCGCAAGCACTCTCGGAAATGCGTATACGACGACATCCGTATGCGTCGGCGCATCGGCCATGATGCCGTCGCGAGCGATGCGATCCTCCACAGGTATCCTGTGGTAATCGAACAATGCTTCGGCTCTTGGAAGCGGGATATGTTCTGGAAGCTCGAGCTCGATCGCGCCAGCGAGCGCCGCGGGATCCAGATGCGGCAGTTGCAGCGTCGCGACGTAGGCGCGCTCCTCCGGCAACGACGCGATGACATAGTCGGCGCCTTGCGGTTTAAAAATAGATGCGAGGATCGAGGACAGATCAGCCGGTTTTTTGATCTCGCCCGCCTCCACGATATTCGCCTCTATTTTTTTTGAACCGAACCGCCCCAAACGCAATCCCCGGCGCGTTCGAATCAATTCCGCATATTTGATGGAACGATCGGAAATGTCGACGGCAACCATCGGCATATCGAGATAGTTCGGCGGCGGAAAAAAGCGTGCGAGAAACATATCATTATCGTATCACATCGCTACGGGATCTCTTTCCATGAATCGATGAAAAGGCCGCCTTCGGGACCGGATTCAAAAAGCAAACTCGCAAGACCGGTTTCATAAACGATCATGGCGCTGTCCTTGATCTCGACGGCATATCCCGTCACCTCACGCAATTCGATACTGTTTTGAAGTAAAATTTTCCCGTGCGGCGCATATACGAGAAGGGCGCCGTCCGCGTCATCTTTGATCTCCATGGCGCGCTCTCCACCGCCCCCTTCGGCGCTCGTATTCATGGAAATAACGAGCACATACGATCCTTCTGCGCCCGATCCGAAAAATAATGTTTGATTCTGAAGAATGATCTTACTCGATGATATTCGGTTGGACGGATTATCCACAATGATGATCACACTTTTTTGCCCCAACGACGAATGCGCCCGGATCTTGGCTTGATCTTTCACGATCAAATTTCCCGTGATCCAAAGGGTGCCGCCGAGCGTTACGTCCGCATGCCCCCCGATCTCAACATCGCAGGTGATTTTGGCGGGCCCCAGCGTCACCGTTCCCGTGATCACGCGCGGGCACGGCGAACTCAAAATCGTCGTTGTCGCCGCTTGTTCCCAACCCTCGATGGTTCCATCCGAGATCTGAAAATCCGCGTCCGGCTGGTCGGGACTCGCGGGATACAACGTCCCGCCGACCGTCGTTCCGGAAATTATTTGATAGTGCGCATCTTTGTCGATCTCGGAATTCCGTATCGTATGCGCATAGATGCTCGACGTCGCGTGCGTCCCATCCGCCAACCCGTCCGCTCCGGCCGAGATGATGTCGCCGTATACGATATTTTTATTCTCTCCCGTTACGGGGCCATTCGAGTAGACGTTGCCGAGAACGGATGCGGTATTCCGCATCGCAAGTCCTCCATCGCCTATTTGCATCCCGTAATTGAACGCGACCTCGGTCCCGTCCGCGAGCGACGCCTTGATCGCACGGCGTGCAGTTGAATCCGCCCCGCGCGTTTCGATCTCGATGGCATCCACGGTGTCCGTCACAACCGTTGTTGCGGAGAGATCGCCGTCCGTATACGAAACCGACGATGGCATATTTTTTCCGGACTTCAGCCGGTAGATCGCGTCTTCGAGCGCGCCTTCGGCAAATAGATAACTCCGCTTGGATCGTTCGAATGTTTTGACCTGCTGGAGTTCGCTCGCGGCCAGCCCCCCAAATCCGCCGACGAGCGCGAGTGAAATAAAAATAAAGAAAAGAACCGCCGTTAAGGCCGCTTGACCTCGAGAATTGGAAGCTGGAAGCTGGAAGCTGGAAGTTAAAATTTTATTCATCGTTAGTAGCCGCCGCGCAAAACGATGGTATTAAAAAACGACCGCGACACGAGTTTCGAACCGCTCCCCGCTTGCAGCGCCAATTGGATCCGCACCGCCTGCGATCGGGGCGTCGTGATTTTCGTAACGATGAACTGCGTAGTGGACGATGTCGGCGACGTCAGATAGTCGGCCGCTCCGCCGTCCTCTGCGAATGCGATGCGGCCTTGCAATACATAAAAATCTTTATCGGAAAACGTCGGATCGGTCGAACTTCGGACCGTATCGAGCGATAAACGCGAGGGATGCGCACCAAGCGTGCTTGCCGCATCATCCACAGCGGATGCCAAACGCACCTCGCGCGTAATGCGCTCAAGCGCCGTTTCGCCGTCCAGCGTCAATCGTCGCACGGTTTTTGCCTCGGCGAGCGTCGCTGCCATGGCGAGGATCGCTTGAACGACAAATACCGAAAGCGCGGCCAAGATCGCGATATAGACAACGATCTCCGCGAGCGTAAAACCAGTATTATTCGGTTTCATTCCAGAAAAAGATTGGTTAAATATGCAACGCCGCTTACTTGAAGATTGCGGCCGCGTTCGGACCACGCGACCGAAAGCTCGACTTTCTTCGTATTCGGATCGCTCGTCCCGGACGGCGCAATGTTCTCTGTGCCATCACGAAACACTGCACGCACCGTAAATGAACGCGTAAAGAGCGAATCCGCCAGTTGCGGACTCGTCGTCGCGTTCCAGCGGCCGCCGGAAAATTCCAGATAATACGGCTGATCGAGCGCCAAATTCTCAATAGATGACCAGCTATCGTCGCGGATCGTTTTTAACGCTTCAAATCCTTCTTCCAGCAAAAATCCGGCCCGAATCCGATCGGACGCTTCTCCAATGGCGCGATAGGCGAGCCGCGCCGTACCGGAGAGCGCAAAAAGCGCGACGGCGATCAAACTCACCGATACAACGATTTCGAGGACGGCGAATCCTTTGTTATTCCGCATAGATAAGTCCTGTTGCCGTTATGGCAAACGTGCGTGTTTTGCCGGTATCGCTTTTCAAGCGGAACGATACGCTCCCGGCGCCTGACGCATTGCCGGTTAAGCGCTCAAAGAGGACCGTATTCGCGGGAATCGTAATGGAATAGACCTCCACGCGCGTGGAAAAACCATATTCCTCATTGCCCGCCGCGCCCTCCGTGTACGACGCGCCTTGAAATAAAACGGCTCTTCCGGATTCAACATACACGCCGAATTGGTTGTCGCTTTCGGATGCGAGGGTTCGTTCCCGCGCTTCGCGCACGAGATTCATGACGTCGTCCGCCGCGCGCTCCAATTCCCGAGAGTCGCGAAAACGAAAGAACGCCGCGGTACCCATGGTCGCGATAAGCAAAAGGATCAGCATCGCGATCGCAAACTCGAGAATAGAAAATCCCTTGGTCATATATAAATTAAATCCCGCCTACGACCGAGTAGATCGGCTGGATCATCGAGATCGCAAAAAACCCGACGATCGCCCCGATGATGATCATGAGAAAGGGCTCGATAACGGTGGCAAGCGACTTTGTTTCTTCGGCAACCTCCTCTTCAAAAAACACGGCGAGGCGCTCGAGCATTTCGGAAAGTTTTCCGGTCTCCTCCCCCACCGCGATCATCTCGCCCACGACGACCGGATACAAGTGGGAATGCTTGATGAATACCGCGGAGATCGGATTGCCTTTCTGGATCTCCGAACGCGATTCTTCGAGCACCCGTTTAAAACGCGGATTCTGAACCACGTCCGTGGTGACGGAAAGCGCCTCCATGATCTCGACGCCCGAGCCGATGAGGGATGAAAGCGTGCGTGCCGTGCGCGCGGCATTCACTTTTTTGACAATGCCGGAAATAACCGGCAAGCGGAGCAACACGATCCCGACGATCTGCCGGCCGCGCGCCGAAAGCACGGCTCCGACGCCTGCGCCGATAACCGCAAGCGAAAGAACGCTTGCGAGGATGCTGTGATTCAAAAAGAAAGAGCTCACGCTCACAATGAATTGCGTGGTTGCCGGAATCTCAACATCCAGTTCTTCGAATGTTTGCAAAAGCGTCGGCACAACAAAAATAAGCATCAGAATACCGATCGCCACCATCGCCGCCAGAATGATCGCGGGATACATGAATGCCCCCCGCACTTTGCGGATCAGGTCATAATCGCGTTCCATCTGCATCGCCACCAATTTCAGCGATTCCTCAAGCCGGCCCGAGGCCTCGCCCGCGCGCACCATGGCGCGGAATAATTTCGAAAAGAGCGCCGGATTCTCTTCCATCGCCTGCGACAACGATTTTCCCTTGGTGACCGCCACCGAAAGATCCGCGAGCGCTTTTGAAAAACGGCCGCTTTGCGTCTCGCGCGCGAGCACGTCCAGACTTTTGACGATACTGACGCCCGCGCCCGACATCACCGACAAGTTCCGCGCGAACATCATTTTTTCCGCAAGCGACACATGGCCCAGAAACGAAAGAAGGGGACCGCGGGATGCCGCTGTCCTCGCTTCGCGAGAAGAGATTAAAAAATATCCTTTTTTCCGGAGCGCGGCCGCAAGCGCGAACCGATCGGCCGCTTCTTCGCGGCCCTCGGTTTCTTCGCCTGTTATTTTTTTCGCACGATAGGTAAAAACAGCCATATCATTCGCTCGTCACGCGCAATACCTCTTCCAGCGACGTAATGCCTCCTGCGGCTTTGATGATGCCGTCCTCGAACATCGTGACCATCCCCTCTTTGCGCGCCTCGGCTTCGATCTCATCCGATGTGGCTTTACGCACGACCATGCCCTTGATGGCATCCGACATCGAAAGGATCTCGACAATGCCGATCCGGTCCTGATACCCGTCCGGACATTCCGACGATTCCTCGGGCCGGTAAAATTTCACGTCTTTCCATGTCGCTTTCGGTTCCACGATCTTTTCGCGGCGCAGCATTTCGAGCAGGCGGTCCGGATCCAATCCTTCGCCTAAGGCGCGGATCTCATCGGGCGAAAGCGTATACGGCTTCTTGCTTTTACAAAGCCGCCGCACCAATCGTTGGGCAATGATGATATTCACGGTGGACCCGATCAAAAAGGGCTCCACTTCCATTTCCAAAAGCCGCGGCAAAGCGCCGGCGGCCGAATTCGTATGTAACGTCGAAAGCACCACATGGCCGGTGAGGGCGGCGTTCACCGCCAGTGATGCGGTTTCGTTGTCGCGGATCTCGCCGACCATGAGAATGTCGGGGTCTTGGCGCAACAAACTGCGGAGGCCGTTGGCGAACGTGTATCCGATATCCGGCCTCACTTGCGACTGATTGATGCGCGGAATGCGGTATTCGATCGGGTCTTCGATCGTCGAAATGTTCACGCCCGGGATATTCAGCATTTCGACAAGCGTGTAGAGCGTCGTGGTCTTGCCGCATCCCGTGGGGCCGGTCGCGAGCACCATGCCCGTGGGTTTCCGGATCGCGCGCTGGATCTGTTCCAAGCCCTCACCGCGAAAACCGAGTTGTTCGAGCGTGAATCCATGAGTACTCTCAAGAAGAAGACGCAAGACCGCTTTTTCTCCGTCGTAGATCGGAAGAATGGAAACGCGGAACGATACGCGCGCGCTTTCGGTTTCCATCCGGAACCGCCCGTCTTGCGGCAGACGATGCTCGTCGAGTTTCAAATTCGCGAGCACTTTGATGCGCGCAATGATGCCGGGCGCGATCTGCTTGGGCAACACCATGGCATCATGCAAGATCCCATCAATACGATACCGCACCAGCACCTCTTTTTCCGTGGGCTCAATATGGATATCCGATGCGTGCTGGACGATCGCGTGCTTTAAAAGCGTATCCACGATGCGGATGGTCGGCAGTTCTTCCGCGATCTTTTTCAGATCTTCCCCCTCTACCGCCTTCCCTTCCTCCGTGATCGCCTTCAATTCGCCCGTTTCTTTCTGAATGATATCGCCGAATTCCGCCTCCAGACTTTTTTGATATTGGCGCAAAACATTTTGGATGGACTCGCGGCTCGTAAGCCGCGCCTTAATTTTTAAATTCGCTTTTTTCTTGACGAATTCAATGGCTTCGAGGTCTTCGGGATCGAGCATGGCGACCTCGAGCGTATCGCCCTCTTTGCGGTACGGAACAATGGTGTGATTGCGCGCGATCGGCTCGGGAATGAGCGCCAAGACCGCCGGATCCACCTTTTCGGTTTCCAGATCAACGAACGGAAACCCCAAAATATACCCTTGGAGCCGCCGCAGATCGTCCTCCGTGACCTTCCCCGCCTCCACCAAAAGATCGCCTAGATACCGGCCGGATCCGGCCGCCTTCGCCGCAAATTCATCCAATTCTTTTTTGGAAACAATTCCCGAATCGAGTAAAAAAAGTTTCAGCCGTTCGGGATCGATCTGCATCATGTCAAATTTATTTCGAAATTTCTATCGGAGCGACCATTTCTTTGATACGCTCAGCGATTTCTTCGAGCGAATATTCGGCTTTCACGAGAAAACACTTGACCCCGAGCTCCGTCATCCGCTGAATGTCCTGCTTCCCTTCCAGATTCGTGAGCACCACGACCGGGATCGAAGAGAGTTCCGGTTTCTGGCGGATCATCTCCATGACCTCGAATCCGGATTTGCGCGGCAAAATGATGTCGAGAACGATCAAATCCGGCTTATGTTCCTCGATCAGACGCAGGCCCGTTTCTCCGTCGACCGCCGACACCACCGTGAATTTTTCCTCCTCTAATTTTTGCGACAACACTTTCACCAATGCCGCATCATCCTCCAAAATCACGATCGTTTTTGAGCGCGCCATACAATATTAATGATTGTTAATGGATAATGAAAACCAAAACGTGCTGCCCTGCCCCTCTTTTGATTCAAAATGCATCTCCCCTCCCGACGCCTCTACGATCGCGCGCGAAAGATACAACCCGACACCCAATCCGCCGGCGCGATACCGATACACATTATGCGCCCGATAAAACATCTGGAAAATATTCTGGACATCTTCTTTGGAAATGCCCGCGCCCCGGTCCTCGATGCTCCAGAGGACGCGCTTTCCGTCCACCCATATCCGGATCCGGACCGGTTCGCCGCCGCCGCCGTAACGGATCGCATTATCGATCAGGTTTTCGATGACCAATTGGATCTTTTTGAGATCGGCGCGGACATCCGGCAGGCTCGCGGGCGCTTCGAGTTGGATCTCCACGTTCGAGGCGCGCGCAAAAGACAACAAATTCGCAAGCGCTTCCTCGGTCACGGCTTTGAGCGAAAACGCTTCGGGCTGGAGTTCGAGCGTCTCGTCCTCAACCTTGCGAACCTCAATCAGCGTGTTGATGAGGCGCCCCATTTTCCGCGTTTGCTCCGTGATCGTTTCGCACGCCGAGTTCATATCCGGCGTCATGGGAATTTTGGATGTGCCGGTCTGCAATAATTCCATGCTCCATCGGATCGCGGACAGGGGGGAGCGCAATTCATGCGACACGATGCTGACAAATTCCGATTTAAGGCGCGCCGCCTCCACGACATTTTCGAACGAACGAACAATGACCGTACCGATGACAAAAAGAACAGCGGCAACCGCGAGCACGATGAGCGCGGTGATCTCGGGTTCGGCCACACGGCTGGTGACCAGATACGTCGCCACAATGGAAATAATGACAATGAACCCCATCACCGGAAACAAAAAATGCGGGCACTGCCACAAACCGACGCCCGCCGCATTACAACGTTTTTTTACATTCAACGCAGCCAAAAATCGATCCGCCATATACTATATAGTAACATGAAGCTTTACGAGTAACCCCGAGGGTAGTCTTAAGGGTAACCCTTTTCTGATTCCTAAGGATTACCCTTGGTGCTTGGACTACCCTCGGGATTACTCTTGCTACGGGATTGACAAGAATGCAAGGATGCTTTATAGTGGTCGAAGTTCATCGTTCTCCCCGCACCCACAAAATGACCCACAAAAGGAGCGTGCATGACCGCGGAAACCGTTTTTGCAACGATCGCCTTGAGCAGTTTTGTTCTGACGGTTGTGTCCGGCCTCTTTCTCATCATCTCGTTCTTCGTAGATGATGAGAAAAGAGACAAGTTGGCAGGATTTTACATGGTCGTTGCGATGCCTACGCTCGTAATGAGCGCCATCGTTGCGTTCTCCATCTTTACCTTGACAAGTCCGTCGTCACAACACGCGGGGATTTATTTTATCCAAATTTTTGGCGTCATGCTCGCCCTCTGGCTGATGGCGCGGGCGTTCTACCTCTGGATCAGCGTGCCGCGCTGCCCCTGCGCGCACGCGGAATCCGCAAAAAAAGCCGCCTAAAGTCATTCTCGCATCCCGCCGGAAGTCCTCCTGCGGGATTTTTATTTGTTTTAGGCAGGCACATATGGCGGTCCGCTCTGCTTTTTTAAAAACCGCCAAATGTGCTTGCACATTACCTATTGACCTTGACAATCGCCCTCGTACCCCCTATCCTAGAATCATCCTGATTGTCCGCCGAAAGCGGGCATTCTTTATAAAAACCATGTTATCCGACCTCAAAACATTCCAAGCGGCTCTCGGCGAACTCGAAGCCGAGCGCGGCATTTCAAAGGAAAAAATCCTCGAGACCATCGAAATGGCGCTCGCGGCCGCCTACAAAAAAGATTACGGAAAACGCGGTCAGATCATTCGCGCCAAATTCGACCTGTCAACGGGAGACGCCAAATTCACCCAGGTGAAGATCGTCGTGGATGAAACCATGTTGAAACCCGAAGAAGAAGGGGAGGAAATGCCGGCGCAAGAACCGGAAACCGTAAAGACGGCGCGGCCCGAAGAGGAGGTGTCGCTCGAGGAAGAACTCCAGCATAAGGTCCGATTCAATCCCGAACGGCACATCATGATCGACGAGGCGAAAAAAATCAAAAAGGGGGTCGCTCCGGGCGACGAATTGGTGTTTCCGCTCGAAGCCAAAGAGGACTACGGCCGGATCGCGGCGCAAACCGCGAAGCAAGTGATCATCCAGCGCATCCGCGAAGCCGAACGCGAATCCGTGTTCGACGAATTCAAAAACAAGCAGGGTGAGATCGTTTCCGGCATCGTACAGCGCGTCGAGGGCCAAACCGTATTCTTGGACCTGGGCCGCACGACCGCCGTCCTGCCGGCCGAAGAGCAGATCCGCGGCGAGCGCTATCGGATCGGGGAGCGCGTCAAAGCGCTCCTGTTCCTCGTGGATAAATCCGCGCGCGGAACATCGCTCTTTCTGTCGCGCACCCACCCGCAGTTTTTGTCAAAACTCTTTGAGCTCGAAGTGCCGGAGATCGCGCACGAGAGCGTCATCATCAAAAATGTCGCGCGCGAAGCGGGCGGCCGCTCAAAAATCGCCGTTGCATCCACCGCGCCCGGCATTGATCCGGTGGGTTCCTGCGTGGGACAAAAAGGCGTACGCGTCAATACCGTCATTTCGGAATTGGGCAACGAAAAGATCGACATCATCGAATGGTCGGACGACCCCGCGTCGTTCATTGCGCACTCGCTCTCCCCTGCGCGGATCATGGATGTCGAAACCCGTGAAAATACAAAAACCGCGCTCGTGACCGTGGACGAAGACCAGCTGTCGCTCGCCATCGGCAGAGGAGGCCAGAACGTGCGCCTTGCCGCCAAACTCACGGGCTGGAAGATCGACATCCGCTCCCGCTCCGGAAAATCCGTAGCGCACGCGACCGAGGAAGGCGAGGTGGAGGGTGAACACATTACCAACGAATAAAAAATCCATGGCTGTTTCCCTTTCCTATATTATGGGCGCGGGCATGATCGGGATTCTATTCGCGCTCTGGGCACGGTACAAAATCGCGCGCTCTCCGGAAGGCGACGAAAAAATGAAGGCCGTTGCCGCGGCCATCCGCGAAGGGTCACAGGCATATCTTAAACGCCAATACACCTATGTCGCGGTCGTCGCCGTCGTTCTTGCGACGGTATTGTGGTTTTTCTTCGGCTTTACGCTCGCCCTCGGATTCCTCGTGGGCGCCTCCGCATCGGCGCTTGCGGGATACCTCGGCATGATGACCTCGGTTCTCTCGAATGTCCGCGTGGCCCAAGCGGCCAAAAAAGGGCTTTCCCCCGCATTTAAACTCGCATTCCTCGGCGGTTCCGTCACCGGATTCCTTGTGGTCGGGCTCGGTCTCTTGGTCGTTGCCGGTTTTTGGTTCTTGACGGAAGATGTCGCCGCACTCATCGGTCTCGGATTCGGCGGCTCGCTCATTTCCGTTTTCTCGCGCGTGGGCGGCGGCATTTATACGAAAGGCGCGGACGTGGGCGCGGATCTTGTCGGCAAAGTGGAAGCAGGCATTCCGGAGGACGACCCCCGCAACCCCGCGGTCATTGCGGATAACGTCGGTGACAACGTCGGCGACTGCGCAGGCATGGCCGCCGATTTGTTTGAAACCTACGCGGTCACGCTCATCGGCGCCATGTTTCTGGGTTCGCTCGTCTTTCCAAACACGAACGGCGCGCTTTTGTATCCGTTGGCGCTCGGCGCCGTAGCGCTTTTGGGTTCTTTGGTCGGCGCGCTCGCCGTTTCTATAAAAGAGAGCTCCAAAAACATTATGGCCGGATTGTATAAAGGCCTGTTGGTCGCGGGGGTTTTGGCGCTCATCCTTTTCGTTCCCATCACCAAAGCATTCGTTTCCCTTTCCTCGATCCCGTCGAATTTTTTCGGCGACATCATTGAGCCGCTCACGGGCGACTGGATGAATATGTATCTCGCGACCGTCATCGGGCTCGCCATCACCGTCCTCATGGTGCTTTTCACCGATTACTATACATCCAAAAAATTCCGGCCCGTTCGCGCCATCGCCAAAGCATCCGAATCCGGACATGGCACGAATGTCATTGCGGGGCTTGCCATCGGCATGGAAGCGACCGCGCTTCCCATCGTCGTCATCGCGGCAGGAATGCTCGCCTCGTTCTGGCTTTTCGGCATTTACGGCGTTGCGATCGCATCCGTGAGCATGCTTTCACTTGCCGGCATTATCGTCGCCATTGATTCCTTCGGCCCCATCACCGATAACGCAGGCGGCATTGCGGAGATGGCGGGGCTTGAAAAGTCCGCGCGCGCTCATACGGACGCTCTTGATTCTGTCGGCAATACGACCAAGGCCGTGACCAAAGGATACGCCATCGCGTCCGCAGGACTCGCGGCCATGGTGCTCTTCGGTTCCTACATCGCGGAAATCGAGAAAACCGGCGCACATATCGTATTCGGGCTCCAAGACCCGCTTGTGATCGCCGGACTTTTCATTGGCGGCATGCTCCCCTACATTTTCGGCGCATTCACCATGACCTCGGTCGGACGGGCCGCAGGTTCGATCGTTGCTGAGGTCCGCCGTCAATTCCGCGAGAAAAAAATCATGGAGGGCATCGATAAGCCGGACTACGGGCGCGCCGTGGACATTGTGACGAGGGCGGCTCTGCGCGAAATGATCCTGCCTGCACTCCTGCCCATCATCATTACGATCCTTGTCGGCGTTATTCTCGGGCCGGTCGCGCTTGGCGGACTATTGGTCGGCGTCATCGTCACCGGACTCTTCATGGCGCTCGCGATGACCTCCGGAGGCGCGGCGTGGGATAATGCAAAAAAATTCATCGAGGATGGAAACTACGGCGGCAAGGGGTCTCGAGCGCATCAGGCGGCCGTCACCGGCGACACCGTCGGCGACCCGTACAAGGACACCGCCGGCCCCGCCATCAACCCGATGATCAAAGTGGTCAACATCGTGGCGCTCCTGTTCATCGGGTTGATTCTGTAAAAATTGCTCCAAAATATAAAAAACGGCGGGTCCGCAAATGCGGACTCGCCGTTGTTCGACTACTCGACGACGACGCGGAGCATGGGGTCGTTCTTGACCTGCCGGTAGAGCCCCTTGGGCAGGCCACCTTTCAGACCCTTGTGCTCGCGACAGAAAATGCGCTCTCTACGCCGATGCTTGCGCATGTTCTCGCCACCCCCATTGCCGAACTCGGGGCGGATGAGGGTGCGACTGCGCGGCCGGGTCGGCGGAAGGAACGAGTGCTCGCAGCCGAAGATCCGGCATGCTTGCTCGAACCGATGCTGCTGGCGCTCCTGAAGCGCCTTGCGCTCTGCGCAGAACTTCGTGGCTTCTTCGAGGCCTTTCTTCGCCGCATCCATTGTTTCTTGCGGCGGGTCGGGCGCCAACGCCAATTTCCTGATCCGATAGCTCATGACTCCCTCCTTTCTGCAAAAGTTGTCTTGAAAACCCCCTGAGAAAGAACTGCCCAACCGCATGCCTTCACGGTTAAAGCTCATTATACCAAGTTTACTGCAAAAGTCAATAATGCCGACCCGAACAAAAAACGGCGACCGTAAGGGTCACCGTTCGTGCTAGGGCTTCGATTCCCGAATGATGCTTTCCTCTTCCGTGTCAAAATCCGAGCTTTTGACAGAATGAGCGGCTTGCTCGGCCTGCCGTCGTACGCGCCCGTTTTCCTGCCGCCGGTAACCCCGCCGCCCTTTACGGGTCGAATGCCACTTTTGCGGCGGCGGCATGGGGATGCGTATCCGCGGAGAAATGACTTCGGGGGACGGCGGGGTCTTGCGGGGTTTTCTGGACATTCAGCCCTTACCGGTTAGAGGTTAAGCCAAGCAAAATCGCGCCAAAAACGACGTGAAATTTCATCATACCATGAACAGTCCCGTATTGCAAAACCCTGTAAACCGTGGCATCCTAGGCCGGTGTCATTTCCCGTGGAGATCAAAAAGCTTCCCAAATCTGAGGTGGAAATAGCGGGCGAGGTTCTTGCCGCGGATTTTGACCGCGCCATAACGCGCTCGACCAAAGAATGGAACGAGAAAGTCGAACTCCCCGGATTCCGTTCGGGCAACATTCCGGAAAAAATTTTAATAGAAAAAGTCGGCGAGACGGCCATCCTTGAACGCGCAGCCGAGCTCGCACTTTCCGAGGCATACCCAAAAATTTTAGACGAACATAAAATCGACGCCATCGGACACCCCAAAGTGACCATCACCAAGCTCGCGCGAAACAATCCTCTGGGATTCAAAGCCGTTACCGCCGTTGTTCCGGAGGTCGGACTTCCCGATTATAAAGCGCTCGCGCACGGCCTCGCCGCTAAAAAGGAGATGGTCGCCGTCGAGGAAAAAGAGATCACCGACGCCCTTGAGTATCTGCGAAGCGCGCATTCCGTCAAAAAAGGGGAAACAGAGGAAAAGCTGGCCTTGGATGACGCATTCGCACAAAAAATAGGGCAAAAGACGATGGACGACCTGAAAAAGCTTCTTTCCGAAAACATCCGGCGCGATAAAGTCGAGAAAGCGAAAGACAAACAGCGGATGGAGATCATGGATGCCATCGCCGCACGATCCGCGATCGCCCTTCCCGACATCCTTATCGAGGGCGAGAAAGAAAAAATGCTCTCGGAACTCAAAGGATCGCTCGCCCAAATGGCGCTCCCGTGGGACGATTATTTAAAACACATCAAAAAATCCGAGGAAGACCTGCGAAAAGAATGGTCGGATGAGGCCGAAAAGCGCGTACGTTTCGGACTTGTGCTCCGCGCGATCGCGGATCAAGAAAAAATCGACCCCTCGGAAACAGAGATTACCGCAGAAGCCGACACAATGCTTGAGCGCTATCCGGAAGCCGACCGCGCGAAGATTGACAAAGCACGCCTCGCGGGGTACGCTTACGGCATGCTCCGCAACGAAAAAGTGTTCGAATTACTCGAAAATGCCTGATCCTATGGAAGAAAACTATCTCATCCCGACCGTTATCGAAAAATCGCAATTCGGGGAACGCGCGTATGATATCTATTCGCGTCTCCTGAAAGAACGCATCATTTTTGTGACGGGCCCCATTTCGGATCCCGTGGCAAATACCGTCATTGCCCAGCTTTTGTTTTTGGAATCGCAGGACCCCAAAAAAGACATCGAGCTTTATATCAATTCGCCGGGCGGAGCGGTCAGTTCGACGCTTGCCATTTACGATACGATGAAACACATCCAGCCCGATGTTTCCACGATCTGCGTGGGGCTTGCGGCATCGGGAGCCGCGATCCTTCTTGCGGCGGGTGCGAAGGGCAAACGGTTCGCCCTTCCCAATGCGGAAGTGATGATCCATCAGGTTTTGGGCGCCGCCGAAGGGCAAGCGACCGAGATCGAGATATCGGCAAAACATATCCTTCGCATCAAAGAAAAATTGAATACGGTCCTCGCGGAGGAAACGGGACAATCCACGGGTAAGATCGAGCGCGATACGGATCGCGATTTTTTCATGGACGCGGAAGAAGCGAAAAAATACGGCATCGTGGACAAGATCATCAAATCAAAAGAGGCGAAAAAATAAATAACAAAACCCCGCAATCCCTGCGGGGTTCGTGCTTTATGCGGCATCATGCCGCGGTTGCGGCCGTTCCAGGTTCTTCCGAAGCCATTCCGCGCATTCCGAATCCGACATGCCCGCCATTTGGATGGCGGCCTCGTTCTGGTGGCATTGGCAGAGAACGATTTCCGCATGCGGGAATGCAAGAAAAGCCTCCCGTTTCAACTGCTCGTTCGCAATGCGGCTGAATCGATGCACGTTCGTTCTGCATCCCTTCCGCCAGCACCGCGGATGATTCGGCGCGCTCGCGTGATGCCGATGCTCATTGCAACCGACGCAATCATGCGGAACCACTTGAACATACGGATGATTCGGCGGTGGTCCGGCGGGCTCAAAATCCGGCCGCTCATACTCGTATTCGCTTGCTTGTGCTGAAAATCCCATCGCGTTTCTCCTGTTAAAAAACTCGCGAGTACTGCGTTCCGAAGGCGCTCCATGCCTTCCCTACCGGAGAATATAGCAAGGTTTTCGCCAAAAAGTCAACCTTCAATTTGTTTCCACCCCCAGAACGCGGCCAGAGTAAAGGCCGCCATTAAAACCGCCGACAGCAGAAACGGCGCGTTGATGCCGTAGCGGTCCGCAAGAGGCCCCACGATCAGGATCCCGATGCCCCCTGCAAGCGCCCCGACCGCGCGATACACGCCGTTCAATTCGCCGATGTGGCGCTTGGGCATGAATCCCGTCGCGCGGCCGCCCAGGATCGGCACAACCATGGCGAACGACAATCCAAGAAAAAAGGCGAGTAAAGAAAGCAAGCGCAGATCCTGGATGAAATACAACAGAGCCAGAGTGACGGTCGAGAAAATACCGCTTGAAAGAACGATCGCGCGATTCGAAAAATGCTCCGCAAGAACGGCGAACGGCGCTTCAAAAACAAACGGGACAAGCGACAACGCGAAGATCGCGCCGATCTGGATCGGCGTTGCGCCCAGCGCCTCTGAAAAGAGCGGAAGCAGAACCGCGCCCACTCCGGCGCTCGCCAGACCGAATAAAAAGGAGAGCCGTCCTAAAAAAAACAGCCGCTGGTTATTCAAAAAATCGCGCACGCTTTCTTTGAATGCACCGACACGGAACGCGGGGAGCGCGCGCGACCAGTCCGAAGAACCGCTGTGATCCGGCAAATAAAAAAGAGTCAGGAGAAGCGCGCCTCCGATCATGACGGGCGCCACATAAAACAAGGGTTCGATGCCGACCGCCGCAACAATAAAACCGGAAAGAAGAGCTCCGGCCACGATCGCCGCGTTCAGTCCCGTATCCAAAAATCCCATGGCTTCCGCGCGCTGATGCGGCGGGCTATGCGCGCGGATGTAGGTTTCGCTGGCCGACCAGAGCCCCGACGCAAGAAACGCGTGATAAAACCGGAACAGCGTGAACTGGAAGATCGTCCGCATCAACGCAAGAAGAGGTCCCAAGGGAAGATACAAAAGCAAAAAAAACGCAATGAGTTTCTTCTTGGAAAGAATATCGGCGATGCGCCCGATCGGCACGGACAATATGGCAAAAAATAGATAGAAAAATGCGGTCACGAGCGCCGTTTCCGTATAACCGCCGAGAATCTTGTTGAAATAGATCGGAAGAAACGGGTCCCACAATCCCCAGAACAGGGAATAAAAACTCAAAATGAGCGTGACCCATTTGATGGATGCGGGAAGCGTGCGGAAATCGCGGCGCGCTGTGGAAAGCCCGCTAAAAAATTTCGGCATAAAATTTAGGCGGGCGAGCGCGCGAACCCATCGGATCATGGTTTGGAAAGAATAGGAATAAGCGAAACGCCGGTCATATCCGGAGCCGACCGCAGACCCAACAGTTCGAGCACGGTCGGCGCAACATCGGCAAGCACACCCTGCACATTCCGATACTGTTTCTCGATTTCGGCTCCGGTGCGCTCCCTGTTCCATTGAACCTCGGGTGTCGCGAGAAAGAAAGGAACGGGGTTCGACGTGTGCTTGGTGCGCGCTTCGCCTGTTTGACGGTAAAGTTTTTCCTCCGCATTGCCGTGGTCAGACGTGATGACGAGCGCCCCGCCGCTCTTGATCACGGCGGGAACAAGCACCGACATCGCCCGATCCAGCGCTTCCAGCGCTTCCGCCGTTCTGGTGAAATTTCCGGTGTGCCCCACCATATCCGCGTTGGCGTAATTTACGAGAATGAAGTCGTACGTTCCAAGCCCGGCGATCACCGCTTCGGTGATCTGAGGAGCGGACATTTCTGGCGCTTTTTCCGGCGAGGCTTCGGGCGACGGGATCAGGACCCAATCTTCATTGGGATAGCGCTCCTCGCGTCCGCCGTTGAAAAAATAGGTGACGTGCGCATATTTTTCGGTCTCGGCGATATGCAATTGCCGCAAACCGGCTTCGGACACGACGCGAGAGAGCGGTTGCTCGATCAAAATCGGCTCAAACGCGACTTCGGCCGGAAACGACTGATCGTATTGCGTCATGGTCACAAATAACAGGTTCGGGATCTTGCGGCGCCCGAATCGGTCGAATCCATCGAGCACGAACGCGGATGTCAGCTCCCGCGCGCTATCCTCTCGGAAATCGAGAAACAGAACCGCATCCCCTTTTTGGATGCGTCCCACCGGCAGTCCCGACTCTTCTAGGTATCCCGCCTCGATGAATTCATCGGTGATTTTTTTTGCGTAATTCGCCTCAATATGAAGCGACGGATGCGCGTAGGGCGCCCCTTTGCCAATGGTCAATAATTGGTAGGTTTTTTCAATAAAATCCCAATGCCCATCGCGGTCGAGCGCCCAGCGGCGGCCGATGACCGAGGCGATCTTGGCGAACGCAAAGTCCGAGACCAGCCGCTTTTCGAGTTCCATGAACCAGCCCGCCGCTTCTTGCTGGGGCGCATCCCGTCCGTCCGTAAAAAGATGCAGATACAATTCGGCAATGCCGGCTCTGCGGGCGAATTCGAGCATGGCGTACAAATGGTCGGCATGCGCGTGCACGGAGCCGGACGAAAAAAGCCCCATGGCATGAAGACGCGATTGATTTTTCCGGACATGCCCGACCGCTTTCTCGAATGCCGGATTCGAAAAAAAACTGCCGTCCTCGATGGCGAGCGAGATCCGCGGAAGGTGCGAATAGATCGCGCGCCCCGCGCCCATGGTCCGGTGCCCGACCTCGGAATTCCCCTCCTCCCCCCACGGCAGACCGACGGCCGTGCCGGACGCCTGCAAGACCGTGAACGGGCAATGTTTTTCGAGCATCTCAAATGTCGGGCGCTTTGCGTACCGCCACGTGGACTGGGGCGAGCCGATATTCACGCCGAATCCGTCGAGGACCGCGAGGACGACTGGTTTGTACGGCATACGGTTATTTTACGATACTTGACAAGTAAAGAAAAAGAGAGTAATTTTAACCTGGATTTTTCCGGATTTTGCACATTAAACTTCTCGATATGGAGGTCAAATGAAAGCGAAATTCGCTTTGCTCCTCGGAGTCCTCGTCGCTGGCGTGCTTGCGGGCTGTAGCACTCCTCTTGAAAAATCAGCGATCACGGGCATCGAACTCAAGAAGACCCTCGATAACGAACTTTTCATTGTTTTTACCGACGTTACCGGGCTTCGTTTGGGAAAAGATGCGTTCATTAGCGGGCCTGAAAATCTGCGCATTTCCGTTGACAATACTATGCCGGAAGGAACGATGATGGTGAGCGGCACTTTTTTTGTGAACGCCTCCTCGCCCGACGGGGATATCATTCGGAGCTGTGATGGTCGCGCTTGTTTTCTTGACACCGCCGAGCTCTTCGTGCCATCCCTTGAAATCAAAAAACGAATCGAGAAAGAGCTCCGCGCTGAATCGCAATAACCGAACCGGCCCCGCTTTACGCGGGGATTTTTATTTGACATCCGAGATGCGTTTTGCTATACTAAATCCGTTCTTACTTATTCATTTTATGAAACCTTTTCGTTTTATTTATGTCATTTCTCACACCGACGCTTCTTGCGGCGGTGGTCGGGGGCGCAATCATCGGATATATTGCGCGCCATATCATCGGCCTCGAGAAGCGCAACTCCATCGAACTCAAGATCAAGCAGCTGTTACTCGACGCTAAAACGGAGGCGCAAAAAACCGTAGACGAAGCGAAAGCGAAATCAAACGAAATTCTCGAGCAGACGAAGCGCGAAGAAAAAGAACGCGAGGGGACGCTCCGCAAACTGGAGGAACGGGTCGCGCAAAAAGATGAGGCGATCGAAAAACGGCGCTCCTCGCTCGAAATAGAAACTCGCACCCTCGAAAAACAAAAACAGGACGTGCACGCCAAGACCGAGGCGCTAGCCGCCATCGAAACTCAAAAACAGCGGGAGCTCGAAAAACTTTCCGCGCTCACAAAAGAGGAAGCAAAAAACGAACTGTTGAAAAGCGTGGAACAGGATTATGAATCCGATATTCTCGCGCGTATTCAAAAGGTCGAAAATTTCGGAAATGAACGGCTCGAACAGCGCGCACGTGAAACCCTGGCCGCGATCATTCAGCGCCTCGCATCGTCCACGGCTTCGGAACTGACGACAACGAATGTCGCGATCACGTCCGAAGACATCAAGGGAAAGATCATCGGAAAAGAAGGCCGCAACATCCGGGCGCTCGAACGCGCGGCGGGCGTTGAGGTCATCGTGGACGACACGCCGGGCGCCATTGTCATTTCGAGTTTTGATCCGGTGCGGCGCCACACCGCAAAGATCGCGCTTGAAAATTTGATCCTCGACGGACGCATCCAGCCCGCGCGCATCGAGGAAATGGTGGAAAAAGCAAAAGCGGAAATCGAAAAAATGATCAAAGAAGCGGGGGAAGCGGCGCTCTACGAGGTCGGTATTTTTGATGTCGATCCGCGGCTGACGATGCTGTTGGGCCGTCTGCGGTTCCGCACGAGTTTCGGACAAAACGTTTTGCAGCATTCGATCGAAATGACGCACTTGGCGGGAATGCTCGCGGGAGAACTCGGCGCGGATGTCGCGATCGCCAAAAAAGGCGCGCTCTTTCATGACATCGGCAAGGCCGTGGACCATGAAATTCAGGGAACGCATGTGGAGATCGGACGGCGCATCCTCCAGAAATTCAACGCGGATCATCGCGTGATCCAAGCGATGCAATCGCACCATGAGGAATATCCGTATGAGACGCTCGAATCCGTCATTGTGCAGACGGTGGATGCCCTTTCGGCGTCCCGCCCCGGAGCGCGAAGAGACAGCACGGAAAATTATTTGAAGCGCCTCGAGGACCTTGAACGCATTTCCCTGTCGTTTGACGGGATCGAGAAGGCCTACGCGATCCAAGCCGGCCGCGAGATCCGCATTTTCGTAACACCCGAAAAAATATCGGATCTTGATATGAAAAAGATCGCGCGGGACATCGCCAACCGCATCGAACAAGAACTGAAATATCCGGGTGAAATCAAGGTGCATGCCATCCGCGAAACGCGCGCGGTTGAATATGCGCGATAGAAACACGGCGTGAAACGTGCTACAGTAAAGCCGAATTTTATTATTAAGTAAAAAAACCATGAATAAAGAAATGTTCGTTGATGTTGTTCGTGAGAAAACGGGCGACACAAAAAAACAAACGGAAGAGCTCGTCGCTCTGATATTCGACACGATCGCAGATACCCTTCGAAGCGGCGGCGAAGTTTCCATTTCCGGATTCGGAACATTCTCGGTCATCGCCCGTAAGGCCCGCGTCGCGCGCAATCCCCGCACCGGGGAAGCCGTGCACGTCCCTGCAACCAAAGCCCCGAAATTCAAAGCGGGCAAAGGATTGAAAGACGCCGTTAAATAATCGGGCGGACTCGCGGGTCCGCATATCATGAAAGCCGTTATTCTGGCCGCCGGAGAAGGTCTTCGCATGCGGCCGCTCACGCTCGACAAACCGAAGCCCTTGTTGGAGGTCGCGGGAAAACCGCTTCTCGTCCATATCTGGGAATCGCTCCCGTCCGCCATTGATGAGGTGATTGTGGTTGTGGGCTACAAGAGCGACGCCATTCGCGCGTATTTCGGCAACGAATATCTCGGCAAAAAAATAACCTATATTGTGCAGAGCGAAAAAACCGGCACGGCGCGGGCGTTGCAGTTATGCCGCGAGGCGCTCGGAGAAGAACGCTTTTTACTGCTCTACGCCGACGATCTGCACCACCGCGAAAGCATTGAGAAATGTCTGGCTTATGAGCGCGCCCTGCTCGTCGCGCACAGAGACGACCCGCGGAAATTCGGCGTCGTCGTCACCGACGACAGAAACCGGATCGTGGACATCGAGGAAAAGCCGGAACATCCGAAATCGCATCGGGTCGCGGCCGGCGTCTATGTGCTCGACTCCCATATTTTCGATTATGAACCTGCGCGCTCGCCGTCCGGAGAGTATTTTTTAACGGATATGATCGGCCAAATGCTCCGTGAGCACGACGTGATCGCGATCAAAACGGAATTCTGGCACCCCATCGGCTACCCCGAGGACCTGAAAACAGCCGAAGAATTGTTAAAACAGCGGGAACTTTGATTTATATAGGATAGGCCACTTCAAAATAGTGAACGTGTCCTGCGTCTATGTCGAATGCATTCGTCAGATAGGCGCGGATTTTTTCCGGATCGAACGGCTTGCAGGAAAAAACATCCACGCAAATTTCCCGCGGCCTGGAAAATGTATGAATGGAGATGTGCGAAAAATCCACGATGCAAATAGCGGTGAGGCCGGGATTTTCGGGAACGCCCTGTACCACCCACGGCCCGCCCACAATGGTCATTTCGCAAATCGTTGCAATCTCCGCCAGAACGCGACGTAAATGATTTTCATCGTCCGTGAATTTTCCGTCGATCGCTTCGGCGTCAAAAATCCAATGGAATCGCTTGGTGATCATCGCAATGAATGTAGTATGGGAAACTCCTGCAAATCGTCAACCTGTGGATTTCTTTTTGGGACGCCGAGCGCGCACTAGGGGCGTGTTTCGTGCCATTAAAAAAATCCCGACACGGGGTCGGGACTTGTTTGCTTTGCTCACTCGCGGATCAGAAAGGAATCTACGATTTCTTGGAATTCGTCGAACGGCTGGTTGACCGCCGTGCTCAATTCGCTGAGCTCCATGGAGCGTGCATCGAATGATTCGTCGAGGTTCCCAGCGGACGCGACCATTCTGGTGACGAACTCTTTGGCCGCCGTTTCCTGCGCGCGGATGTGTTCGTTCCATTTGAGCATACGGGGACCAGCGAGTCTCAAGATCTCCAAACCGATCATCGTCTTCGTCAGCGTGAATGAACGCCTTTCGTCGCCGCGCAAAACCTCGAGTACGAACGTTTCCGGAGCTCCGAGGATGGCGGTTCTTACCGATTCGGTGCATTCGTCGCCCGTATCCGAACACGAAACCGCTTGGCCGTTGACGGCAACGATCCGATCCATCCCATGAATCCCCGCTACAGCCGCGGGCGAGTCCTTCCACAAACCCGTGATCACAACTTCGAGGGGGTCGGCGGAGGTACCGAGACGCATCGTCGTCATAGTGATACCGATCCCGTGGAAGGGATAGAACGCGACTTTTGCGCGAAGCCTTTCCACGCCGGCCTCGCCCACCAACGGCGCAACATGCCATACGTAGTGCATTGCGAGCTTCTGATACATCGTGTCGGGCGAAGGACCGCTGTTTGCCGGAACTTGCTCTGCGAACGCGCCGAACGGGACCGCAAGCAGAAGTGCGGAAAAAATGGCAATGACGAAGTTTTTCATACCGCTTCCTCTCCTTGAAAAGGAACCTGCTTCAAAGCCACCACCATCCTATCAAACCGCGCGCGCCTGTCAATTGTTTGATAGGATGGTGGCATCATGAACCTTCTCGGCATCATCCGCTGGTCCACATTCGTTTCCACTCTTTTGATGGCGGCGTTCGGCTATTCTGACCAGTTGCGCCTCATCATTCAAAACAAAAGCACCGCAGGACTTTCATTCGTGATGATCCTGCTCTCCGTATGGACGTGGGGAAGTTACATGCTCTACGGATGGCTCATCGGCGACCGGAAAATTTTCTGGCCGAATCTCGCGGGCACCGCCATCGTCGGGGCCATTCTCGTCAGTTTTTTTGTTTTTTGAAATGAGCTCAGAGCGCTCATTTTTGTTTTTGTGCGGCTGGCGGGAGTCGAACCCGCGTTTGCTGCTTGGAAGGCAGCCATAATAGCCGTTATACGACAGCCGCAGTACGGCATTACTGTACCGTATTTTCATTCAAAATAAAACCCGCCTAATATTCGGCGGGTTTTGCCGGCTCATCTGTTTTGAAAAAATCTTTCAGCTCATCCGGACATTCCGGACAGTCGTTGAGGATCGCTTCGCGGATCGCGTCGATCCGGCCTGCGGCGCCCAAAACAACATACGGATCGGCGTTGCTGGAAGAAAGGCCGGCAAATTCGTACGCGCCATCGCGGATCGCAACGAGCGGCCCTCCGCTGTCGCCGGAAATGATGCCGTTCGATACCATGAAAAAATCCTCTCGTAAAAGCTCCCCGCCCGGCGGATTCCATTCGAACGGCAAAGAAAGCCCGCTTACGATCCCCGGTCGCACATTGACATCGCTTAAGCTCAATGGATACCCGAATACGTACAAAAAATTGCCGGTTTTCAGATCCACACTTTTCCCCATTGCGTAGGGAAACGAGGGAAGAACGACATTTGGCGGCAATTCAAAGATCGCAAAATCCTTTACCCGATCAACGTGGATCAGTTTTATCGGAATACCCGGATGCGCATACCACAGAAAAAACCACTCGGAAACTTTTTTTGCCGGCATCGTTACGCGACCCTGAAAAGGCACCATGACCTCAAATTCGCCATCCGGCGCAACCACATGCGCGACCGTAAGGATGTATTTCTCCGCGACGACCGTCCCACTCACGGACCGGCTATCGGGATAATGCGCGCCGTCCTGTGTCTCGAACATCGTCGCGGAAACGATGCGGACCACCGATGCTTTGATGCGATCCATCGCCGCCGGATCGACCAGCACATTGTTGTTGTCGTACTCGCCATCCGGAGACGGAATATAAAAATATGCGCCGATGCCAACGATCGCAATAAAAACAAGAACCACGAAAACGCCGATTTTTTTCATGGGAATCGCCTCTCAAGGAACAAAGCGTAGTTAATTCCAGTGTATCACTTCCCTTGCCGGAATACGCTTGGCATGATACATTCACTGCGGAAACTTTCACATTTCGGGAGGCATTATGACGATATTGAGATTGAAATACGGCGAAAATCCATGGCAGGAAGACGCAGAGTACAAACAGAATCCGTACAGAAAAGACGACCCGCTGGCACTTCACCAATTCGGACTCATGGAAGGAAAAGAACCGAGCTACAACATCTTCACGGATCTCGACCGTGCGCTCCAGACCATCACGCATATCGCGGCGGCCTTCTCAAGAAATCTCGATCGGGTATCGGCAATCGCGGTCGGCATCAAACACGGGAATCCGTGCGGTGCGGCCATTGCGGATGATCCGCGAGAAGCGCTGCGCCTGATGATCGAGGGCGATCCGCTTTCGCTCTTCGGCGGGTTCGTCATCACGAATTTTTCGATCGGCGAAAGAATGGCGGATCTTTTGTCCGGATACCCGTTTACGCAATTGAAAGCGCGCCGGATCCTGGATGGCATCGCGGCTCCGGATTTCGAGAGCGAAGCCAAAAAAATCCTGTCGCGCAAAGACGGCAAATGTCGAATGTTTGCGAATCCCGCCCTCACCGAGCTCCATGAACAACCGCTCGACCTGAAACCCCGAATCCGCTATGTGCGCGGCGGCATGCTTGTCCAGCAAAATTACACCTACGTTCTGGATCTTGATGACGCTGAACTTCAAATTACGGGCAAGATTCTCGAATACGATGATCGCGATTTCATCCTTGCATGGGCCATCGGCTCGACCTCGAACAGCAACACCATCACGCTTGTGAAAAATGGAAAACTTATCGGTAACGGCGTTGGCCAGCAAGACCGTGTGGGCGCCTGCAAGCTTGCGGTGGAGCGGGCGCAGCGGAGCGGACACGATATCGCGGGCGCCCTCGCCTACTCCGACAGCTTTTTCCCGTTCACGGACGGCATTGATGTTCTGGCTGATGCCGGAGTAAAAATAATCTTTACCTCGCGCCGTTCTAACCACCTTAAGCGCGATGCTGAGATTGCGGAACAGTGCAACAAACGCGGCATCGTCCTCTGGACCCTGCCAGATGCCAAATGCCGCGGATTTTTCGGACACTAAACAAAACACGCCAACCCCGAGGGGTTAGCGCGATTTTTATTTTGCATCCAGCTCATCCATAGTTATCCGCCACCGCTTCGCGATGGCGGAGGCCTCCGAAGACGCGACGCCGACATAGAACAACGGATTTTTCACGATGTTCCTTTGGGCATCCGTCATGCGCCCCCAATACAAAAAAATATCGGAATCGGTTCGAATCACGCTATACAACTCACACTTCTCCGCCTCGGCCCGAAGCGTCAGTTGCCGGACCTTCTCATGCGCGTCCGGATGACCCAGCGAGGCAAGAATGATATAGAGCGGTTCCGCTGCGATCGATCCCTGCCCGCTCAAGAGATTCCGCGCGAATTCCGCCTGATCGACTCTCGCGGTCTGCATCGCGTTCTTCAATTCCACCGTCGCAAGGATCGCGTAGGCAAGGATTTCGGGATAGGTTCGCTGTGAGACAAAGTTCGTTCCGTCGCGTTGGTGCTCGCTCAATTGGTCCATCAGGAGTAGATTCTGACGGATCATCACCTGCTTCCAGAATCCCTTTACACGCTCGAAACGGATCGGATTCCGTTTTTGCGGCATGGTGGAGGAGCCCACTTGCTCGGGACCGAACGCTTCGCGAACCTCGCGAATTTCCGACCGCGCCAAATGTCGCATATCGTCGGCAAGATCCGCCATGATGCCCACCGCAAGCATCGTCTCGTGGAAAAATCGCATGAGCGGCTCCGGCGGCGTTATCTGCGTGGCATGTTCGGCGGGCTCCAAGTCGTATTCCTTCAATATCTCCCGCTCCATCGCTTTCGGGTCCTTCATCAAGAGCGCGGCCGCATTGCACGAGCCGACGGCTCCAGAAAATTTCCCCCGAAGTTCGCGAACACACGCATCCACCCGCACAATGCACTCCCCCAACCGGCTGACATAACCCGCGATCATGAACCCGAACGTGGTCGGAATCGCGTGCTGTCCATGCGTGCGGCCGATTTGGGCGAGGCTCGCTGTTCGCTCGGCCGATGAAATAAGCGTTCGCTCCAATTCGATCAGCTCGGGAATGAAAATGGAGACCGAGGTGAGCACATACCGCAAGGCATTCGCGGAATCATTGATGTCCTGCGATGTCGCGGTCAAATGCACGAACGGCTTGGCCGCATCGCTCACCTTCGCCCGAATACAGTTCACAAGAGCCCGAATATCGTGCCCGACGCGCTCCTCTTCGGCGTAGACCTCGTCTGGGGTCACCGAGTGGCATGCCGCCTCTATCTCCTTGTAGACCGCCTCCGTCATCAACCCCCGCCGGAATAGCGCATGGGCAAGCGACCTCTCGAACATCAGTTTGTACTCGATGAACTTCTCTTCCGAAAGATGACCGCGAATACCGGCGTCCAAATACCGGAAATCCAGCGGTGATATGTTCGTGAACCTCGTGAAACGCATTTTTCCTCCCTTTCTGGATCAAAACAACAAGCTATCTCCAATCCTACATAGAAATCCCCTTACATCAATGTCGGCACGTTCGCACTTACATTCGCACTACTGTGCTCAGTATTTCGTCGCCTCCGCTCCTCAATCTGCGCTCAGTACCTCCCTCGTCTTCACTTGGTCGGGCTGCTGAGATTCGAACTCAGACTACCTGCTCCCAAAGCATGCGTGCTACCGTTACACCACAGCCCGTTATTACGCTTTATCTACAATCCTATGTCAAATGTCTCCCTAATAGTAGCGGTTTTCTGCTCAAAATCAAGGAAAACCGCCGCCACATCCACCTGCCACACCTTGTCGTCATCAATGTCCTTCTCCATTAGATAGGTCTGGATCGCCTTGGAAAGCCGCTTCAATTTCCACGGATGAACATTGTCTTCCGGAGCATACCCGTCCCCCGTTTCATAAAACGGATGTCCAACGGTCTTTACTTCGATAAAATGCAAAACGCCGTCTTTTTCTGCAATAATATCGATTTCGCCCCACGGCTTTCTATAATTTCTCAAAGCTATATTATATCCGCGTTTCACGATTTGTTTCTCATAAATATCTTCCCCAATATCCCCAACTCTCTGCTTTTCTGTTCTATTTTGTTTCATGTGAAAACAACTAAACTAAAAGACAAAACATAAAAAGACGTCCAAAAATGTCTGATAACCTGTGGGTTGTGTGGATAACCACCACTGTTTCACATGGAACATATCTCTAGTATAGATGGTCACTCAGGGCTAGCCAAATGTTTCACGTGAAAGAAAAACCCGTCCTGCCAACTAGCGGGACGGGTTGTGCCACGTGAAACAACTCAATGTTATTCGGGAGAAAAGAGAATGATGCGCTCTGAAGCCATCATTGCCCTCTTGTAGACCGGCTTCCCGTACTCCTTCGTGTAGGACTCTGCATACTTGGAGCCCGCATAATAAGCGGCGGAAACCAGTTTGAACTCCTCTTCGGCGCCCAATCGGACATCCGACGGCTCATGCCCCATACTTCGTGAGTTATCCTTCAAAAGCGCCGCAGCGCCAAAAATAGCGGGAACCAGATGATACGGGGAAACGTACTCCGCATGGAGAACCGCGCAAAGCTCGCGACAAACCTCGCGTTCGTAGGAGTTCCACACGGTTGGCATGAACTGCATGGGACCCAAGGCGCCGGCCCCACAAGACGCAAGAAGGTAATGCCCCTGCAAGCGATACCGCGGATGGCGGATTTTCTCGTTAATGGAGCGAAAAATCACTAAAAACGCTTTGCTTTCGCGTTCAAACCGGCTTTTTACCCTTTTTTGCCATTTCACAAGCTTTTGCGTCTCTTCATCATCGTTAAACCCATCCGGAATGTTCAGATTGGCGCCAAGCACCAGCGGCACTTGGCCATGCTTATCCGGAATGAATGCACACTCACCAACTCCGGTCAGCCGAATCGTCTCTATCTGGTGGATTCCCACCAAAATCAGAGGGTCAATGCCACCACCCATGATCTCACTTGCCCAAACCGCAAGAGGGTAAAGGTCCTCAAGAGGAATGGGGTTGACAAGCCGCTGATAGGCGTGCGTTTCACGGCGCCGCTCAAAGGCCTTATTGATCATGAAGATGTCTTCGCGACTATATCCACGCTTCAACAAAATTTGGACGTGGTGAGAAGGGATAGAGAATAGATAATATTTTGCAGGCTTTAAGCCCGTTTCATGTGAAACGCGAGGGGCAGAATACTTAACGGGTTCTGCCAAGCAGAACCACTCCCTTTGTTCGACACAACTCTGGCTCAATGAAAACCATAGCCAAATGGACATAGGGACGCTGATGATGACCATTAGGACTTTGGACATTGGAGTCCTCCTTTCAGAAAATCAAAGAGCGGTTCAAGAGAAACATAACACAAATTGTAAAAAAATCAAGCGCCTGCAGGCGCTTAGACAACCCCAAAGTAAAATTTTCGCCAGACTGTGGACCTAGGGAGAATCGAACTCCCGCCTCGGCAATGCGAATGCCGCGTCGTACCACTAGACCATAGGCCCAAACTAGACATCATAAATTTACCAAAAATCGCCAAAAAGAAAAGCCCCGCGAAGCGGGGCCTAATTCGGTTTATTTTTTTATGGCTCGAAACACTTTTCCGACCTCTTCGGTCAATTGAGGGCCTTTTTCTAGCCATCGCTGGATAGTGATACCTCGGCCAACAGGATCCTTGTCGGCATGATCCGAATGCACGAACAATTTCTGTTCCTCATTCCATCGCCGCACGGCCCGCGTCGGGAACCACGGCGACGCCATGAACACGGAACCGAAATGCACCGCTTGCGCGCCCAGTTGCATCACATGATCAATGTCCTCGTAATTCCAGATACTCGGCGCAATGACCGGAATCGATGATGCTTCGGAAAGTTTCCGCACCATATCCCATGTGTGATCCTGCGCGATCTTTCCTGAAACGCCCCCGCCGCCGAATTTGGCAAACGGGCTTACGCGGTCCGGAAAAACCAAGCGCCACGGAACCGAATTGATGGAAATCGCCTCGACCAGTTTTTCTTTTTCCAGCCGCCGCGCGATCTCGCAATAATCCTGCGCTACCGAGAGCTTCACGATGAGCGGAATTTTTATGCGGGCTTTTGCCGCGCGGCAAAATTCGACAACCTCGTTAACATCCGGAAGTTTCCCGTGTTCCGTGTTGGGACACGAAAGATTCAATTCAAGCGCCGCCAAATCAATGTGCAATCCGTCGCACCATGCCGCGATCGACGCCATCATGATTTCCCAATCTAAAAACCGTTTTTTCGCATCGCCATTTACGCTCGCAACCGAAAGCACAAAATTACGAAGGCCGTCCCGCATATGCTCCAAAAACCATACCGCGCAGCCGTCATTCGGCATGCCGAGCGCATTGACCCAGCCGACGATCCGGAACGTGGTCCAATCAATGATCGGCTGCGCCTTGAACCACCCGTTTCCTTTGCGTAGCGACGGCGTCAACGTCTTTCCAACCGCCCAGAAAAGCGACGGATCGAGCAACTTCTTTGAAATCTTTGACAACAGCCGCTCATGCCACCATCCGCGGCCGTCAAACCCCAGCGCGCCCGATGCGGCAAAAAACATGGCTTCCTGTCCGTTCGAAAATCGGATCATAAATGCCACCTCTTGCAAAAGAACGCTGTATCTGTTATACTGGACGCGAAGCCAATAGGCAACTAGGACGCTTCGAAGTTCCCTTAAGTTTGCATCTCGTGAGAGTGCAGCGTCGAAAAGGAGAATTTTTACAAGACAGTGCGATACGATGGCAAAACGACTTTACGTCGGAAACCTTCCGTACTCGACCACGGACGAAGAGCTGAAGAGCATGTTTGCTCAAGCCGGTTCCGTGGATTCCGCGAATGTCATTTCTGACAAATTCTCAGGCCGTTCCAAGGGCTTTGGATTTGTTGAGATGAGTTCAGACGCGGAGGCGCAGAAAGCCATTGAAATGTTCAATGGCCAGAAGATGGGTGATCGGGCAATTGTGGTCAATGAGGCCCGCCCGATGACCGAGCGCGCACCCCGAGGAGGCGGTGGAGGTTACGGCGACCGAGGATCCTACTAATCTGGGACTCACTCAAAAACACCCTCACGGGTGTTTTTGGTTTTTGTTTTCAAAACAAAAACCGTCCCGAGAGACGGTTGAATTATTGCTGATCGAACGGAGTATGGAACCGGTAATCTGCCGGCACGCGGAGCGTGTGCGGATGTTTGCCGTCCCATAAAATTTTTCCTTGTACCACCAGATCACTGACATACGGCTGCCACTGATGCTCGGCATCATTCACCCGCTTCGCAAGCGTTTCCGGGGTATCGCCTGAAAGGATCGCGACCGGGCACTGGAAAAATACCGGACCGCGATCATATTCATCGGTGACGAAATGCATCGAGACCGCGCTCATCTTCACTTTCCCTGCGTGATACGCGGCGAGCACCGCCGCATGCGCATGGTGCCCGTACATTCCTTTGCCGCCGAAGTCCGGAAGTGGGGCGGGATGAATGTTGATGGTCGTGCGCGGATCCAGTCCCTGCGTCCGGTGTAGCCATCCCGACAGAAAAACGAAATCGGCTCGAGTGTCTTTCGCGATGCGTTGGTAATCCTGTGCGCCCGCCTGTTTTGCTTCCCGCATGAAGACGAACGGAACACCGAGTTTTATGGCGCGTGCATGAACGCCTCCGCCGGCATGCGATGAAACGACGGCAACGATATTGGCATTCAACCGCCCTGCGCGCATCGCCGCAACCAAGTTTTCGAATCCCGACCCTCCGCCGGTCGCGGTTCCCGACGCGAATACGATGACACGTTTTTTTATTTTTCCGGTCATGAGTCGCACCCCAATTGAGCGCTCAATTCCGCAACGCGCGCGTAATCCGCTTTCACTGCGTCTAGCAGAGCGCCATCGCGATAATTCTGCTTATCGAAATAGCGATCGCCTTTTAGCAAGCGCCACGAATCGTTGTCGATGACATCGGCGAGCAGCAGTTCGCCGGTTTCGACATCAATGCCGAATTCCTCTTTGAAATCCGCGAGACGAAAGCCGAGCGCATCCCACGCTTTTTCAAGAATCAAAAAAGTTTGCCGCGCAATAAACTCTATATAGTCGCGCTTATTGCTATAGGGAAGCGTGCCTGCGAGAAATGGCTGCTGACTCGAGATTGGAACATCTGGAGGAAATAACATCGCGCTGCCGTATGCTGAAAATACAATCAACGGGTCATCTTTCGGAAGTTTGTAGTCCCCCCATCGTTTTTCCGTGGTTTTGAGAAAAAACTCGACTTCCAATTCCGAAAACCGGAATCCTTTCGCAACGTCCGGATGCCGCTTCAGATACGACCCGTGCGCTTCGCGGCGAACCACCACTTCGTAGGGGAGCATCTCACATCTGCGCGCGTAAAAATGGGTTTTGTCGAGCCGGTCCACGAACGCGACCGGAATGCCGGCGCGTTTCAAAAGGCGGAACACGTTGCACGTCGTGGCCGTTGACCATTCCGCTTTCCCTTCCATCACATCGTGCTTTTTGCCGTCACCCGCCGTAATGTCATTTTTGGACTCGACGAGAACAAGGTCGGGCCGCTGTCGAATGCTCCGGATGATCTTCGTCTTTCCCTCGGCGATAACTTCACCCATCCGCACATCCATACCGCACCTCCTTTCAAAGGATTTCTATCTTTCTATATCATTTTTTCCGAATCCCCGCCATCACCAGTACCGGAGTCGGTTTGATGGAATGAGCGCCCGCCGCATTATACAAACTCACATTTCCGCTCACGATCGGCACGCGTTTCTCGCGGCACCGCGCAGAAAGCGCATCGATTGTTTGGGCGAATGCGCCCATCGAATCCCGCGGATGCCCGAAATTCAGGCAATTCGTAAGCCCGAGCGGCGTTCCGCCGAGTTTTTTTATCACGGAATGGCACCGGTCAAACGCATATTCGATACCATGCGCTGGGTTTTTATTGGCGCGCCCCTCGTCCGAACTCCAACTGACGATGAGTTCGCTCTTGAGTTCCGGAATATCAAGAACCGCGTAGCGCCCCCTTTCATTCGGTCCCTTGATCGTCCGCGTTCCCACCATCCAATCGTATTGGCGCCAGATCCATTGCTTGAGTTTTGACGGCGGATTTTTATGCGCGGCTTCCTGCGCCTGCCAAGGCTTCGGTTCATGCTCCTCATGAACGTCCGGAAATATCTCTTCAAAATCCATGATGGCCTCGACCCGTTTCGCCCGGCGCGAGCCGAGGCGGATATTTTTCTTCCGGCCGTCATCATAGACGACCGTATAATTTCCGTCATCCGTCACCGCTCCGATAACATGCGCTTCGAGGTCCCATTTTTTGAATTGATTCAAAATTTTATTCCGATGTTCGCGCTTTCCCACGATCAACATCCGCTCCTGCGACTCCGACAGCAAAAACTCGGCTGGCGTCAGATTCGCGTCTTTCGCCGGAATGCGGTTCAAATATACGCGTGCACCGAGATTCAGGCCCGTTTTTTTGCGCCCGCGCAGTACGACCTCCGACGTGGAGCAGAGAAGTCCCGCCGCCCCCATATCCTGCATACCCTCGATCCATTTCGTATCGGCAAGCTCCCAGCATGCTTCATTCGTCGAGCCTTTCAAGATTGGCCGACGCCATTTCTGCGCCGCCAATACCGTCCCGTCCCGTGCGTGCGCCGACATAAATAAGATCGCTTCCGGCAGTGAGCGCATTTCCGTAAATGATGTTCGATTTTTTCACGAGCCCGAACGCCGCCACATTGACCAAGCAATTTTTGTTATAGGTTTTATCGAAAAAAATATCACCGCCCACCACCGGCACACCAATACAATTCCCGTAATCCGCGATGCCGCGCACCGCTTCGCGGAATAGGCGCCCGGAATTCGCATCGGTCCCGAACCGCAAAAAATCCAAAAGGCCGATCGGCCGCGCACCCATCGTAAAAATATCGCGCAGAATCCCGCCGACGCCGGTCGCCGCGCCCTGATACGGACGGATGAACGTCGGATGATTATGGCTCTCGATCCGCAATGCGAGCGCCCAGCCGCGGCCGAGATCCAAAATCCCTGCATTTTCGCCCGGCCCTTGTATGACCGCTGAGCCCGCGGTCGGCAGATGTTTCAAAAATTTCTTCGTGCTTTTGTAGCTCGTGTGCTCGCTCGCCATCGCATCTGCGAGACGCCGTGCGAGTGCATTTTTATCGCTTCCCAACATAGTGTTCGATGGCGTGAATAAAATGAGTGCCATCTGGCGTTCGCTCCGGATGCGGCATCAAACCGAAAATCGTTCTTTCTTTATTGCAAACACCCGCGATATCGTTGACCGATCCGTTCGGATTCATACCATCATACTTCAAAAAAATCTGCCTGTTCGCTTGAAGTTCGCGGAGTAGCGCGGGGGATGCGTGATATCGTCCATACCCGTGCGCGACCGGAAGCCGCAATTTTTTCTTGAGCAATCGCATATCGCCGAATACCGACGCACCCGAAACTCGGCAGGTCGTCCAATCGCAAAAAAATCGTTTTGATTCGTTTTGCAAAAGCGCGCCCGGCAGTAATCCCGCTTTCACGAGGATCTGAAATCCGTTGCAGATGCCGAGGATCGGTTTTCCGGCGGCCGCCCATTTTCGTATGGCGGCCATGATCAGGGAGCGAAGCGCGAGAACGCCGGGGTCTATCGTGTATTTCGCCGTCGCTTTTTCATAGACGCGGTCGCCAAACGCAAATCCGCCGGGCAATACAAGAAAATCACACTTCGGGATCCGGTGTTCCTTATACCAAACAAAAAACGGCGCGTGACCTGCTTTCGCAAAAAATTTCAGCGCGTCATAGTCGCAGTTCGAACCGGGAAAACGAATGATGCCGATGCGCATATTTTTACTATACCTGTCGGGTACATTCGCGCTACTGCGCTCAGCACCTCCTTCGTCTTCGCTCAGTCGGGCCGCTGGGAATCGCCCCGTCATCCGACGGGGCGCCCTATCGAATGATAGGGCGAACCTCACCCATCCTAATGCTCTCTTTGTCGGGCCGCTGG